>DATCYR010000001.1:0-70653 GCA_036526315.1 Gaiellaceae bacterium
GGCGTGATCGCGAGCGAGATCAGCGCGAGCTTCCAGTCGAAGACGAGGAGCACGACGGTCACGAAGACGACCGTGATGACGTTCTGGAAGAAGAAGATGAGGCCGTAGCCGAGGAAGAAGCGGACCCCCTGCAGGTCGACGGTCGCGCGCGACATGAGCTGGCCCGTCTGGTGCCGGTCGTAGAAGCCGAACGACAGGCGCACGAGGTGCGCGTAGAGCCCCTGCCGCATGTCCATCTCGACCGCGAGTGCCTGGCGCCCGGAGATGAGTCGCCGTCCGGCCATCAGCACCGCCCGGATGAAGCCGACCACGACGACGGCGACGACGAACATCGTCAGCGCGTGCTTGTCGCGCGGGCGCAGCGCCGTGTCGATCACGTGCTTGGTCAGCCACACGAGCGCGATCGCCGCGAGCTGCGAGCCGACCGCCAGGAAGATCGAGACCCAGAGCGAGACTTTGTACGGCTTGAGAAAGGCGAGTAGCCGCGCAAACGTCTGTCGATACGGCGGTCGAACCGGCTCCGTCACCCTTGAAATCTAGCCACCTCTTCACGCACCAACCGTGTCGCGCGCTCCGTGAGGTCGTGGTTCATGCTCGTCCACGCGCTCGCTCCGGACGGGTGCGGCAGGGGGATCACCTTCGCTCCCTTCCACTCGTAGACGGAGCCGATGCACGAGCCGAGCCCCTTCATCCCGAGCAGGCGCTCGATCGCGAGCCCGCCGACCGGAACGATCAGCTGCGGCCGCAGGATCTCGAGCTCCCAGTCGCGCCAGAACGCGCAGAGCTCCTGTTCGCGCGGTGTGGGCTTGCGGTCGCCGCGCGTCGAGTCGCGGCCGGGAAAGCACCGCGTGACCGACGCGCAGTAGAACGTCGCGTAGAACGCGTCCTCCTCGAGCTCGAGCCAGCGGCGCAGCGTCCGCCCGGCGCGGCCGCGCCACGGTCGCCGTTCCTTCCCTTCCTCGATTCCGGGGGCCTGGCCGTACATGTACGCGTGCTGCCCGAACTGCAGGTTCCGCACCGGTAGCGATTCGAGCGGATACCCGGCCTCGGCGCACGCGCGACACGAAGCGAGATCCCGCTGCAACGATGCGACCGAGCGGTACGAGCTGCGCCGGCGCGTCACGCGCGGACGACGACGAACCAGCGGCCTTCGTGCAGCACTGCGCCGCCGCCGAGCTCCGACGCCAGCTGGTCGCCGGTGAAGACTCGCTTGAACACCGTCCAGCGCGAGCCGTCCTTGAGGACACGTTCCTCGTAGCGCTCGACGGGATCGCCGGCGCCGGGGACGGACGCGACGACGATCAGCTCGCGCGCGACCCGGCGGGCCTCCGCGAGGAATTGTTCGCGCTCGGGCGCTTCGAGGTGGCAGTAGAAGTAGCTCGTGAACACGCGGTCGAACGAGTCGCCGCCGAACGGAAGCTCGAGCGCGTCGCCCTGCACGAACGAGCCGTCGGGCACGCGGTCGCGTGCGAGTGCGAGCATCCGCTCGCTCTGGTCGAGGCCGACGATGTCCCCGCGCAGATGGCGTGTGAGAAAGCCCGTGCCGCACGCGACGTCGAGCGTCCGCGCGGGGGGTAGCGACGCGACCAGCTCGGCGAGCACGTCGACCTCCTCGTCCCAGCCGGGGCGAACGCGCTCGGCGTGCAGGCCCGTGCCCAGCCACCAGTCGTCGTACTCGTTCGCGCGCCGGTCGTAGTACGTCTTCACGCTCTTAGGGTAGTAACCGTGGACTTCCCGCTCGAATCGGTGCCGAACTTCTCCGAGGGGCGCGACCACGAGACGATCGCCGCGCTCGCGGCGGCGCTGTCAGGGCCCGCAGAGCTGCTCGACGTCCACTCCGATCCCGACCACAACCGCTCCGTCTTCACGCTTGTCGGCGACGAGGACGCGCTGGCGGCGGCACTGCTCGCGGGCGTTGCGTGCGCGCGCGAGCGGATCGACCTGCGCACGCACGAAGGCGCGCACCCCCGCATCGGCGCGGCCGACGTCGTGCCGGTCGTCGCAGTCGATCCCGCGGACGCCGAGCGGGCACGCGAGTGCGCGCTCGTCGTCGCGCGTCGCATCGGCGAGGAGCTCCAGCTGCCGGTGTTTCTGTACGGCGAGACGGGGGGCGGCCGCGGCCCTGCCTTCTTCCGGCACGCGGACCTGCAGGCGCGCCTCGACTCAGGCGAGATCGTTCCCGACTTCGGCCCGCCGGTGCTGGACGCGGGCGCGGGCGGCGTCATCGTCGGCGCCCGCCGCCCGTTGATCGCGTTCAACGTCAACCTCGCGACGGACGACGTCGACATCGCACGTGCGATCGCCGGCGTCGTGCGCGAGCGTGGCGGCGGGTTTCGCGGGGTCCGCGCGCTCGGTCTCTACCTCCCGCGCGCGGGCCACGCCCAGGTGAGCATGAACGTCGAGGACTACGAGGCGGCGGCGCTGCACGAGATCGTCGCCCGGGTCGAACGTGAAGCCGGCGCGCTCGGTGTCGACGTGACAGGCGCGGAGCTCGTGGGGCTGATGCCTGCGCGCGCCGCCGTCGCCGCGGCCGGGCCGATGCTGCGCATCGACGGCTTCACGCCGGAACACGTGCTCGAGCTGCGGCTATTGCGGCGACGCCCACGAGCGGCAGGCTGATCGCAGCTGCCAGGAAGACGGTGCGCGGAGCGAACGCGGCGAAGAGCGGGCCGATGAAGAGCAGGCCCGTGCCGCGCGTGACGTCCGCGAGCACCATCACGCGGCGGCGGTCGCTGCGGTCGGCGACGAGGCCGCCGTGAAGCCCGAAGACGAGAGCCGGCACGCTGTCGGCGAGCCGCACGGCGAGCACGCCGAGCGGCCCCGGCACTGACCAGTGCGAACCACATGAGCGCGACGTAGTGGAACGAGTCGCCGAGCTCGCTGACGACGATCGCGCCGTACGTCCGGCGGAAGTCGCGGCGCCCGAGCAGATCGAGGGCACGGCGCTGGGGGAGCGTCGCGTCGAGCTCCTCTTCCGGCAGCGCGGTGACGGGATCGGCCAAGTCGACGGAGACTAGAGTGGGTGCCGATGGCTCAGGCGACGGCGATCCGCCTGACCGGAGACGACCTCCGGATCGACGACGTGTGGGCGGTCGCCTACAGCGGCGCAGCCGCGGCGCTGTCGGACGAGGCGCGGACGAAGATGCGCGCCGCGCGCGAGCTCGTCGAGCGCGCTGCGCACGGCACGCGCGAGCACACCTACGGCATCAACACCGGTTTCGGTCGGTTCGTCTCGAAGTCGATCCCCGAGGAGCAGACCGCCGAGCTGCAGCTTCGGCTGCTGCGGAGCCACGCGTGCGGCGTCGGCGACTCCTATCCGGCGGAGATCGTCCGCGCGGCGATGCTGCTGCGCGCGAACGCGCTGGCAAAGGGAACGTCCGGGGCGCGGATCGAGACGGTGGAGTTGTTGCTCGAGTGCCTCGCGCGCGGCGTCGTCCCGCAGGTCCCGAGCCGCGGTTCCGTGGGTGCGAGCGGCGACCTTGCGCCCCTCGCGCATCTCGCGCTGCCTCTTGTCGGTGAGGGTGAGGCGTCGTACGACGGTGAGCTGCTCACCGGTGCGGATGCCCTTGCCGCCGCCGGGCTCGAACCGACGCGCCTCGCCGCCAAGGAAGGGCTCTCGCTCATCAACGGCACGCAGTTCATGGCGGCCTACGGGGCGCTCGGCCTCGTGCGTGCGCGCGGGCTCGCACGGGCTGCCGACCTCGCGTGCGCGCTGTCGCTCGAGGCGCTGCAAGGCTCGCGCACCAGCTTCCTGCCGCAGATCCATGCCCTGCGGCCGCTGCGCGGCCAGTCGGCGTCGGCAGCGAACGTGCTGCGGCTGATCGAGGGATCGGCGATCAACGAGGCGCACCGGTGGTGCGACAAGGTGCAGGACGCGTACTCGCTGCGCTGCGCGCCGCAGGTTCACGGCGCGGCGCGCGACTTGCTCGACTACGTCGAGGGCACGGTCGCCGTCGAGCTCAACGCGGCAACCGACAATCCGCTCGTGCTCGTCGACGACGAGCTGCTCGTGTCGAACGGGAACTTCCACGGTCAGCCGCTTGCGTTCGCGCTCGACGCGCTCGCGATGGCGAGCTCCGAGCTCGCGAACATCTCCGAGCGCCGCATCGAGCGGCTGGTGAACCCGAATCTCTCCGACGGACTGCCGGCGTTCCTGACGTCCGACGGCGGGCTCAACTCGGGCTTCATGATCCCGCAGTACGTCGCCGCGTCACTCGTGAGCGAGAACAAGGTCCTGTGCCATCCCGCGAGCGTGGATTCGATTCCGACGAGCGCGGGGCAGGAGGATCACGTGTCGATGGGAAACGCTGCCGGGTTGAAGGCGTGGCAAGTGCTCGCGAACTCGGAGCGCGCGCTCGCGATCGAGCTCCTCGCCGGCGCTCAAGGCGTCGAGTTCCTAGCACCGCTCCAGCCCGGCGCCGGCGTGCGCGCGACGCACGCGTTCGTCCGCTCGCTCTCGCCACGGCTCGGGGACGACCGCTCGCTGGCGGCCGACATCGAGGCGGTCGCGCGGGCGATTCGCGACGGCTCGCTCGTGGCGGCCGTCGAGGCCGAGGTGGGTGAGCTCGCGTGAGTGTCGCGCGGCCTGTCGACTCCGTCGTCGAGGAGCTTTGCGGCGATCTCTCGCGCATCCGCGCTCCGCGCGGAGTCGAGTTACACGCGCGCGCGTGGTCGACGGAGGCGCCGCTGCGGATGCTGTTGAACAACCTCGACCCCGAGGTCGCAGAACGGCCCGAGGACCTCGTCGTCTACGGCGGATCGGGGAAGGCGGCTCGGAATCCGGCGGCGTTGCGGGCGATCGTCCGCTCCCTGCTCGAGCTGGGGGAGCACGAGACGCTCCTCGTCCAGAGCGGCAAGCCCGTCGGCGTCTTCCGCACGCACGCGGGGGCGCCGCGTGTGCTGATCGCGAACGCGCTGCTCGTGCCGCGATGGGCGACGTGGGAGGAGTTCCGCCGACTCGAGGCGCTCGGGTTGACGATGTACGGCCAGATGACCGCGGGGAGCTGGATCTACATCGGCTCCCAGGGGATCCTTCAGGGCACGTTCCAGACCTTCGCGGCGGCGGGGGAGAAGCACTTCGGCACGCCCGACCTCTCCGGCCGCACGGTCCTCACCGCCGGCCTCGGCGGCATGGGCGGCGCGCAGCCGCTCGCCGGGACGATGGCCGGTGCCGCGATCCTCTGCATCGAGGTCGATCCGACTCGGATCGAGCGCCGCCTCGAGACGCGCTACCTCGACGAGTCGACCGACTCGCTCGACGACGCCCTGCGCCGGATCCGGGCCGCCGCGGCGGAGCCGCGCCCGCTCTCGGTCGGGTTGCTCGGCAACGCCGCCGAGGTCGTGCCGGAACTCGCCCGCCGCGGCGAGCACTTCGATCTCGTGACGGATCAGACCGCCGCGCACGATCCGCTGACCGGGTACATCCCGACGGGGCTGTCGGTGGACGCGGCCGCAGCTCTCCGCTCGTCCGATCCGGACGAGTACCTCAAGCGCGCACGTGTGTCGATTGTGCAACACGTCGAGGCGCTTCTCGAATACGCGCGCGCCGGCAGCTACGTTTTCGATTATGGCAACAACCTCAGAGGCGAGGCTCGTGAAGGTGGCGTAGCGGAGGCCTTCTCATACCCGGGCTTCGTCCCGGCCTATATCCGGCCGCTCTTCTGCCGAGGTGTCGGGCCGTTCCGCTGGGCGGCGCTGTCGGGAGAGGCGGCGGACATCGCGGCGATCGACGCGGTGCTGCGCGACCTCTTCCCGGACGACACACTGCTTCAGCGCTGGCTCGAGCTCGCACCGGAGCGGGTTGCGTTCCAGGGGCTGCCGGCGCGCATCTGCTGGCTCGGCTTCGGCGACCGCGCACGGGCGGGGTTGGCGATCAACGAGCTCGTCCGCTCCGGAGCTGTCAAGGCGCCGGTGGTGATCGGGCGGGATCACCTGGACTCGGGCTCGGTCGCGTCCCCGTACCGGGAGACGGAGGCGATGCCCGACGGCTCCGACGCGATCGCCGACTGGCCGATCCTGAACGCGCTCCTCAACGTCGCGGCGGGCGCGACGTGGGTGAGCGTGCACCACGGCGGCGGCGTCGGCATCGGCAACTCCATCCACGCGGGCATGGTCGTCGTCGCCGACGGCACGGACGACGCAGCCGAGCGGCTCGAGCGCGTGCTGACGACCGACCCCGGCACGGGAGTCATGCGTCACCTCGACGCCGGCTACGCGGAAGCCGCCGCCGCCGCGGACGAGCACGGCCTCGTCGCGCCGATGCCGCCCTCAGAGCCGGAATGAGCTCGCCGGGCGGCGAGCGCCGCCTGCTGATCCGGGAGCTTGCCCAGCTCGCAACCTCGCGCGGGAGCGATGCGCCCCTCCGAGGAGCAGCCCTGGGCGACGTCGAGGTGATCGACGACGCGTACATCCTCTGCCACGGCGCGACGATCGAGGACGTCGGGCGCATGCGCGACCTGCGATCCGTCGACGGCGAGGTCGAGGAGCTCGACGGGCGCGGCCTGTGCGCCGTGCCGGGCCTCGTCGACTGTCACACCCACGCCTGCTTCGCCGGCGACCGCGTCGAGGAGTTCGCGCTGCGCGCAGGCGGTGCGAGCTACGAGGAGCTGCATGCCGCGGGCGGCGGGATCATGTCGACCGTGACCGCGACGCGCGCGGCAGGACCAGCCGCTCTCGAAGAGGCCGTCCGGGCCCACCGCGGCTGGATGCTGCACGCCGGCACGACCACATTCGAGGCGAAGTCGGGCTACGGCCTCGACCGCGAGACCGAGCTGGCGTCGTTGCGGGCGATCGCGGACGGCGGCGGCATCGCGACGTGGCTCGGCGCGCATGCGGTTCCGCCCGAGTTTCCCGACGCCGACGCGTACCTCGACTTCGCCCTTGCGGAGGTCCTTCCAGCCGCTGCGCAGCTCGCCGAGGCCGCCGACGTGTTCCTCGAGCGCGGCGCGTTCGACGCGGCGCAAGCGCGTCGCTACCTCGCGGCCTGCCACGAGGCGGGGCTGACGCTGCGCCTGCACGGCGACCAGTTCACCGAGAGCGGCGCCGTCGCGCTCGCGATTGAGCTCGGCGCGCGGTCGATCGACCATCTCGAGGCGACGGGCGACGACGGCGTGCGTGCGCTCGCGGCGAGTCGGGTGACGGCGGTGCTGCTGCCGGCGAGCGCGCTCTTCCTCGGTCGGCCGATGCCGCCGGCGCGCGCGTTGGCCGACGCAGGCGCGGCGGTCGCGCTCGCCACGGACTTCAACCCGGGGAGCGCGTTCTGCGAGAGCCTCCCGCTCGTCTGCTCGCTGGCGGCGACACAGCTCCGGCTCTCGCCGGCGGAAGCGCTGGCCGCGTGCACCGTCAACGCCGCGCATGTCCTCGGCCGGGCCGACCGCATCGGCCGTCTCGCCCCCGGCTACGGCGCTGACGTCGTGCTGCTCGATGCGCCCGACTGGCGGTATCTCGCCTACCACCTCGGTGGGAAGGTCGTCGCGGACGTCGTGCTCGCAGGAGCACCCGCCGCGTTACCCTTGAGCTGATGCCCACGAGGAAGCAGCGGCGGCGGCAGCAGAAGTCGCGCCGGCACGAGTACGAGTACGTCTACGTCGACGACGAAGGCAACGAGGTTCCCGTCGAGCCCACCGAGCTGCGGCCGGAGAAGAAGAACGGGAAGGTCGAGCCACGCAGGACGGCGGCGAAAGGAACACCGCGACGGGCCGGTCAGCGCGTGATCGAACCGCCCTCGTGGCGTCGCGCCGTGAAGCGCGCCGCCATCTGGGCGCCGCTGCTCGTGGTCGCGATGATGCTGATCAACCGGAATGTCTCGGCGATGCAGTGGGTGACGTCGGCCGCGTTCCTGGTCGCGTTCTTTATCCCGATCAGCTACTTCACCGACTCGGTCGCGTACCGCATGTACCGGAAGCGGGTCGACCGGGAGGCGACCCCGAAGGCGCGCTAGGCGTTCGCTTCGCCTCGGTAGTGCCCCTCGCCCGGCCAGGGCGAGAAGACGAGCACGAGACGCGCACCTGACTCCGTCGAGATCGAGCGCCGCTCGTCGGGATCGAACGAGAAGAAGCAGCCGACCCCGCCGTCGACCGTCTCCCCGCCGGACTCGACGCGAACGTTTCCGTCGACGACGGCGACGAGCGCCCCTTCCTTGACCTGATGGTCGCCGAGTGCCTGACCCGGCTGGAGCGCGATCAACACGGCGCGTGCACCCGGATCGGAGCGCAGCACCACCGGCGAGCGGCTGCCCCCCGGCGTGTCGACGTCCAAGAGGTTCCAGCTCTGCACCGCGCGGATCCTAAGTGAACAACCCCGTCGTTAGACTCGACCGCCGGTGAGCGTCGTCGTCGACACGTACCAACTCGGGCCGATCGGGACCAACTGTCACGTCGTGCGCGCCGAGCGCGGCGCGGCGCAGGCCGTCGTCGTCGATCCCGGTGCGGACGCGTCGCGCCTGCGCCTGGAGCTCGCCGGCTTCGGCGCGCGCTGCGCCGCGATCCTGATCACGCACGGCCACTGGGATCACCTCGGCGGTGTCGCCGACCTCGCGGAGGGAACGGGTGCGCCCGTCTACATGGCGGAGGACGAGCGCCCGCTGCTGGAGGACGTCAACAGCTTCACGCCGCCCGGCGTGAGCCTGCGTCCGTACACGCCGGACGTCCTGCTGCAGGGCGACGAGACGCTGGAGGTCGGCGGCATCACGTTCGAGACGCTTCGCGTTCCGGGCCACTCGCCCGCACACCTCGCGTATCACACGGACGGCTGTCTCTTCTCGGGCGACGTGCTCTTCGCGGGCTCCGTCGGCCGCGTCGACCTGCCAGGCGGCGACTGGGACACGCTCGTCGAATCGATCCGGGCGCTCGCCGACCGCTGCCTGCCGGAGACGGTCGTCTACTCGGGCCACGGCCCGGCGACGACGCTCGGCGCCGAGCTCGCGCGCAACCCGTTCCTCGCGGAGCTGCGCGCGTGACGCGCTTCGAGGCGCCGCGCGGCACACACGACATCCTCCCGTCCGAGCAGCCGCTCTGGCAGTGGGTGACGGGACAGATGCAGGACGTGTGCGCCGTCTACGGCTACCGCCGCATCGACACGCCCGGCTTCGAGGACACTGACCTGATCATCCGCACGTCCGGCAGCGGCTCGGACATCGTCCAGAAGGAGACGTACACGTTCGCCGACCGCGGCGGGCGCTCGTTGACACTGCGCCCCGAGGCGACGGCACCGATCTGCCGTGCCTACCTCCAGCACGGCCTGCATCGCGAGCCGCAGCCGCAGAAGCTGTTCACGATCGGCCCGATGTGGCGCTACGACCGGCCGCAGAAGGGACGCTTCCGCGAACACTGGCAGCTGTCCGTCGAAGCGATCGGGAGCGACGATCCCGCGGTCGATGCGGAGCTGATCCAGCTGTACACGGAGCTGCTCCGGCGCCTCGGCGTCACGCGGTACACGCTCGAGCTGAACTCGATCGGCGACGCGAACTGCAGGCCGGCGTACATCGACGAACTGTCGCGCTGGCTCGACGAGCACGACTCGGAGCTCGACGAGGAGGCGCGGGGAAAGCGCACGACGTCGCCGCTTCGCGTCTTCGACGTGAAGAGCGAGCGGGTACAGGCGGCACTCGCCGGAGCGCCGAAGATCGGCGATGCGCTCTGCGATGCCTGCCGCGGGCACTTCGCCCGCGTGCGCGCATTTCTCGACGCATACGGCGTGCCGTACGTGCTCGTGCCGACGCTCGTGCGCGGCATCGACTACTACACGCGGACCACCTTCGAGTTCAAGAGCGACGACCTCGGTGCGCAGGACACGATCTGCGGCGGCGGCCGCTACGACGGGCTGATCGAGGAGATCGGCGGCGCGCCGACGCCCGGTATCGGCTTCGGCGCGGGCGTCGAGCGCCTTCTGCTCTCGGTGCCCGCCGAGCGGCGCGAGCAACCGGTCGACGTCTTCTTCGTCGCGGCTGAGACCGCCGACCGCGCGCGCATCGTCCCGCTCCTGGCCGAGCTTCGCCGGCGCGGGCTGCGGGCGGACATGGACTACGCAGGCCGGTCGCAGAAAGGGCAGCTCGGCCAGGCATCACGGTTGCGCGCGGGGTGGACCGTGATCGTCGACGGCGGCCACGCGACCGTCCGCGAGCCGGGCCGCGACGACTGGAGCGCACAGCTCGACGAGCTCGTCGACAGGATCTCAGGATGAACAGGTGGCGCGACCTCTACTGCGGCGAGCTCCGTCCAGAGGACGTCGGCCGCACCGTCACCGTCGCCGGCTGGGCAGCGCGACGCCGCGACCACGGCGGGCTGATCTTCGTCGACCTGCGCGACCACACGGGCATCGTCCAGCTCGTCGTCAATCCCGAGCGCTCGCCGGCCGCTGCGCAGGCCGCCCACGCGATGCGCTCCGAGTTCGTCGTCCGCGCCGTCGGAGAGGTGGTCGCGCGCGCAGCGGACGCCGTCAACCCGAACATCGCCACCGGCGCGGTCGAGATCCAGGTCGACGAGCTGGAGGTCGTCGCGCGGTCCGAGCCGCTGCCGTTCCAGCTCGACGACGACAACGTCGAGGAGCCGCTCCGCTTGCGCTACCGCTACCTCGACCTCCGCCGCGACCGGATGCAGCGCAACCTGCGGCTCTCGCACACGATCGTCGCGGCGATCCGCCGCTCGATGGAGGAGCAGGGCTTCATCGACATCTGGACGCCGACGATGACGCTCGGGACCCCCGAGGGCGCGCGCGACTTCCTCGTCCCGGTCCGCCTGCAGCCGGGGACGTTCTTCGCGCTGGCGCAGTCGCCGCAGCTCTTCAAGCAGACGTTCATGATCGGCGGCCTCGACCGCTACTACCAGATCGCGACGTGCTGGCGGGACGAAGACCTCCGCGCGGACCGTCAGTTCGAGTTCCGCCAGCTCGACCTCGAGCTGGCGTTCCCGACGCGCGAGGACGTGATGGAGGTGCTCGAGCGCGTCGTGGTCGCGTCGTTCGAAGCGGTGGGCAAGACGCCGCCGGAGCGGCCGTTCCCACGCCTGTCGTACGCCGACGCGATGCTCAAGTACGGCTCCGACAAGCCCGACACGCGCTTCGGCCTCGAGATCCAGGACGCGACGGACGTCACGCGCGGCTCGGAGTTCGGCGTCTTCAAGAACGCCGAGCGGGTGCGCTTCCTCGTAGCCCCGGAGGCGTTCTCGCGTGCCGAGCTGCAGCGGCTCGAGGAATTCGCAAAGGAGTGGGGAGCGAAGGGTCTCGCCTACCTCGTCGTCGACGAGTCGGGCGAGGTGCGCTCGCCGATTGCGAAATTCCTGTCGGCGGACGAGCTCGCGGCATTCGCCGCGCCGCCCGGCTCGACCGTCCTCTTCGCCGCCGACACGCAGCCGATGGTCGAACGCGTGCTCGGTGCGCTCCGCGCCGAGCTCGGAGGCCGGCTCGGCCTGATCGACGAGTCGCAGGACGACCTGCTGTGGGTGATCGACTTCCCCCTCTTCCTTCGGGACGAGGACGGCGGTCAATGGACGTTCGTGCACCATCCCTTCACGAGCCCGCTCGACGGTCACGAGGAGCTGATCGAGTCGGACCCCGGAGCGGCGCTGAGCCAGCACTACGACCTGATCTGGAACGGCTGGGAGCTCGGCTCCGGCTCGATCAGGATCCACCGCGAGGAGGTCCAGGAGCGCGTCTTCCGGGCGATGGGGATGACGGACGACGAGGCGCAGGCGAAGTTCGGCTGGTTCCTCGAGGCGCTGCGGATGGGCGCGCCGCCTCACGGCGGGTTCGCCCTCGGTATCGAGCGTTTCGTCGCGCTCTTCGCCGAGGAGGCGAACATCCGCGAGATCATCGCGTTCCCGAAGACGGCGAGCGGATCGGACCCCTTGACGAGCGCGCCGGCACCGACCACGCAGGAACGGCTGTCCGAGCTTGGAATCACATTGGCTAACCCCGAGGCCGAAACCGGCCGATGAAACCCCTAGACTCTGGTACGCGATGGCCGCACAGGAACCTGGACAACAACCCGCGCTGACCGCCCTCCCGCGGCTGGAGGATCTGCCGCGCCAGGGAGACGGCTACGACGCGGATGCCGTCCGCGACGCCTTCGAGGCTTTCCGGCGCCACTCGACGCAACTGCAGGCGCAGCTGCGCGTCCTGCAGGCGGCCAGCCGCAGCGGCCAGGCCGTCGAGCCGACCGGGCACGCCGTCCGCATGGACGCGCTACACCTCATCCGGGCCGCGTCCGAGTTCGCGGACACGCTCGAGAGCGACGCCCAGCGTGCTTCCGAGGCGCAGCTCGCCAAGACCGAGGAAGAGGTTCGGCGCCGCCGGCGCGAGCAGCAGGATCGTGAGGCCGAGGTCGAGCGCTACCGCCAGGAGAGCGAGCGCCAGCGCGCGGAGGTCTTGAACAACACCCGCAACGAGGCGCGCGAGCTGCTGGCAGCCGCCAGCCGCGAGGCGACGCAAGAGCTCCGCGAGGCGGAGGCGAAGGGAAGCCGGCTACTGGAGCAGGCGCGCCACAACGCCAACGAGCTGACGAACGCGACACGCGCGGAGGTCGAGCAGACGCTCGAGTGGGCACGTGCGCAGGCCGCGGCGATCATGGGCCGCGCTCAGACCGGTACCGAGCAGCTGCTTGCAGCCGCCGGCCTCGGACAGGACGAGATCAAGCGGGTCGCGGAGTCGATCGTCGAGGCCGCGAGAGAGTCCGTGGAGGCAACGCGCACACCGCCCGCGCCCACACCGCCCGCGCCTGAGCGCCCAGTCGCGGCGTTGCCGACGCCGCCGCCCGCCGAAGAGCCCCCTGGGGTCGCGGGCACCGAAACCGAGCCGCAGGACGAAGAGCAGCCCTAGGATCGGCCGGTGGCACACGGCCCGCGCTTCCTGAGAGAGGCCGTCCGGGCGCGAAAGGCACGGCGACGGGGTCCGGTCCAGCAGGGGCCCGACCCCAGCAGTTCGCATGAACCGGTCGTCGTCCCGTCCCCGGCGACCACGCCCGAACCGAAACGCGAGCCCGAAGAGGCCCCCGCCGCCCCGCGTGAGTGGAACCTCTGGGAGCTCGATCGCGTCTCGCGAGCCCACACGACCGACGATGTCGCCACCAACGAGGAGCGCGCCTACCTGCTGCTGTACCTGCGCGAGTTCGCGGGATCCGACGGGACGCTGCCGGCCGACTTCGACGGCCTCGTCCGCGACGCGTTCGGCGACCTGCTCGACGTCGTCGCGACGTGAGCGGGCCGTTCGTCCAGCGCGCCGTGTGGTTCGTCGGCATCTGCTTCGTCCTCTTCATCGCGGCGGTCGCAGTGACGCGCCGCGGCGACAGCAGCGCGAAGAACCTCCCGGGTGCCGTCACGGTGCCGGGGACGCCGAACGGCTACTACACCGGGCGCGCGGCGCCGTACTCGCCGAGCTCGGGGGGCGCGCGGACGGCGTGCGGTCAGGAGTTCACCGACAAGACGCAGGGCGTCGCCCATCCCGTCCTCCCGTGCGGCGTCCGCATCTACATCCGCTTCCACGGCAGAGAGGTCCTGACGCAAGTGATCGACCGCGGCCCCACGGTGCCCGGCCGTGACTTTGCGATCACGAAGGCCCTCGCCAACAGGATCGGCCTGCACGGCTCCCAGACGATCCAGTGGCGCTTCGCCCGGTAACCGCTACATTGCGAGAGCTCGACCCTGTGCGTGGCTCGCGTTTTCCAACGTAGAACCAACACCACTGCTGAGGGAGCCTGCGTCCGGCTAGGCGGTTCGCCGAAACCGGCAAGGCACCCACCTGGTTTGTCCAGGTTCACAGCGGGCGTGAGTCACGGCAGGGTGGGGCGTTTGCGCCGCAAGAACCGGCTCGCTTCGCGAGCCATGATGTTCTGGCGGCGAGTCGAGCCGTTGCGGCGAGCGCCGGCGAAGCCGGCACTCGCGGCGATTGCAGCTAGCCTGGCTGAATGGTCGAGCTCGTCGGCGACTCATCGCGTGGTGCTGAGTTCGCGCTCGTCCGGCTGACTGTCGAGGGCAATCGCATCGTCGACGCCGACGCGCCGGGGCTCGAGCGGCCGCTCGCGGGTTTGACGCTGCTGGAGGCGGCGGCTGTCGGAGGGGAGACCCTCCCGGTCGACGCGCTCGCGAACGCGCTCGGGCCGGTTTTCCGTGCGCCGCACTCGACGGGACGCGTCGCCGTCGCGATGAGCGGCGGCGTCGACAGTGCCGTCGCGCTGCTGCGCTCGCTGCCGAACGCGATCGGCGTCACCCTTAGGCTGTGGCTCGACCCGGACGGGCCGGACGCCGAGCGCGCGTGCTGCTCGCCCGAGGCCGTGATCGCCGCGCGCGAGACCTGCCATGCCCTCGGCGCGCCGCACGTCACGCTCGACCTGCGCGAGGACTTCCGGCGGGCGGTGGTCGATCCATTCGTCCGCGGCTATGCCCGCGGCGAGACGCCGAACCCGTGCCTGCGCTGCAACGGCGCCTTCCGGTTCGGCCGGCTGCTGGCATTCGCGCGGCGCGCGGGAGCCGACGTGCTCGCGACCGGGCACTACGCCCGCATCGTCGAGCGCGACGGCCGCACGCTGCTCGCCCGCGCGGCGGATCCGCAGAAGGACCAGTCGTACATGCTCGCGCCGCTCGACCCGCGAAAGCTCGCCCGCGTTGTGTTTCCGCTCGGCGGACAGACGAAGGCAGAGACCCGCGCCGAGGCCGAGCGCGCCGGCCTCGCCGTCGCCGGCCGCGGCGACAGCCAGGAGGCGTGCTTCCTGGCAGGCGACGACTATCGCGCGTTTCTCGAGCGCCGCGGTCTCGCGGCGCGGGACGGCGCGGTCGTCGACGAGGAGGGCAACGAGCTCGGCCGCCACGGCGGACACTGGCGCTTCACGCCGGGTCAGCGGAAGGGGCTCGGCATCGCCACGGGGCAGCCGCTCTACGCGCTGCGCTCCGACGCGGGTGCCAACACCGTCGTCGTCGGCCCGCGCGCGTCGCTCGCGCGGCGGACGATCCACGTCTTCGGGCGGCTGCACGTTCCGGTGGAGCGCGCAGCGGCGAAGCTCCGCTACCGCTCAGAGCCCGTCCCCGCGCGCGTCGAGCCGGGCGCCGGCGGTTTCCGGCTCGACCTCGAGGAGCCGACCTACGGCGTCGCACCCGGACAGGGTGCGGTCCTCTACGACGGTGACGGGATCGTCGTCGGCGCCGGCACGATCCGAACCGCGACTTAACATCGGAGCGCAACCAGCTTGCCTGTTCGAACGTTGCAGTGTAGGGGTCGGACTGGAGGGACAGTTGAGCGGTGACGAGATTCAGCTGACGCTGCCTGCGGACGAGGCGTTCCATCGCGTCGCCCATCTCGTGGTGGGCGGGTTGGCCGTGCGGTTGAACCTGACGTTCGAGAGCCTCGAGGACCTCGAGCTCGCGCTCGACGCCCTCCTCGAGCGCGCCAAGCGCGACGAGGACATCGTCCTGCGCGTGCAAGTGCAGGACGGCGAGCTGCACACGATCGTCGGCCCCTTCGTGTCCCTCCGCGGCGAGCTGGAGGACGGTGACGGCGACGCGCTGAACCTCTCGCGCATTCTCGACGCCGTCTGCGACAGCGTCGAGATCTCCGACCGCGACGGCTCCGAGTGGGTCGAGCTGACAAAGCGGGTCGACAAGATGGAGGGCGCGGTCGGGTGAACGAGTCCGACAGGATCCTCCTCCGTCGCTACCACGAGCAGGGCGACCTGCAGGCTCGCGAGCAGCTGATCGAGCAGTACATGTCGCTCGTCCGCTCGCTGGCGCGCCGGTACTCGTACCGCGGCGAGCAGCTCGAGGATCTCGTTCAGATCGGAGCGATCGGGCTGATCAAGGCGATCGACCGCTTCGACCTGGATCGCGGCGTCGAGCTGACCACCTACGCGACGCCGAACATCATCGGCGAGATCAAGCGGCACTTCCGCGACAAGGGCTGGTCCGTGCGCGTGCCGCGCGGGCTGCAGGAGCTGAACGTCCAGCTGTCCCGGCTCGTGGAGCAGCTGACCGTGCAGCTCGGACGCTCGCCGACGATCACCGAGCTGGCAAAGGCAGCCGGCGTGGAGGAGGAAGAGGTGCTCGAGGCGCTCGAGTCCGGCCGCGCCTACTCGTCGCTGTCGCTCTCGTCCGGCGGCGGCCAGGAAGACGGGGAGGAGCTCGATCCGCTCGAGTCGATCGGCACGGAGGAGCACCAGTACGACGTCTCCGAGGATCGTGCGGTGCTCGCCCCCGGCTTCCGCGTCCTCGACGAGCGCGAGCGCCGCATCCTCCACCTCCGCTTCTTCGAAGGGCTGACGCAGTCCCAGATCGCCCAGCAGGTCGGTATCTCGCAGATGCACGTGTCGCGTCTGATCCGGCGCTCGCTCGAGAAGATCCGCGACGAGATCGCGGCCGAGGAGGAACCGGAGCCGAAGGCCGCTCGGCGTTGAGCGCCGACGAGGCGTCGTACGTCCGCGAGCAGTACGCGACGCCCCACAACCTCCGCGCCCGGAAGGCGGCGTACGTCAACGCAGAGGGCGACGATCCTCGCGACTTCGTCCTCGAGGCAGTTGCGGCCGCGAAGCCGAGACGCGTGCTCGAGGTCGGCGGC
The DNA here is from genome assembly GCA_036526315.1 of Gaiellaceae bacterium. Lineage (GTDB taxonomy): Bacteria > Actinomycetota > Thermoleophilia > Gaiellales > Gaiellaceae > 3-1-20CM-4-69-9. The sequence goes on from DATCYR010000001.1 coordinate 16,531, forward strand.
GGCGAGGGCGAGCTCGCCGAGCGGATCGTCCAGGAGCTCGACGTCGAGCTCGTCGGCATCGACCAGTCGGAAGCGATGGTCGCGGAGCAACGCGCGCGGGGAATCTCTGCGCGCGTCGGCGACGTCCAGGAGCTGCCGTTCGAGGACGGAGAGTTCGACGTCGCCGTCGCGGCATGGATGCTCTACCACGTCCCCGACCTCGACCACGGCGTTGCCGAGTTGGCACGAGTGCTCAAAGACGACGGCGTGCTCGTCGCGGTCACGAACTCGGTCGAGCACCTGCACGAGCTCTGGGAGCGCGCGCAGCGCGCCACCCGCATCAGCCAGTTCAGCTTTCGAAGCGACAACGGGGAAGAGGTCCTCCGGCGGCATTTCGGAGCCGTCGAACGGCGCGACGCAACCGGCTCGGTCCTGATGGACGACGCGACGATCCGCGCCTTCGCAGCGAGCTGGGACGCGCTCGCGCCGCTCGTGCGGATGCCGCCCCTCCGCGAGCCGCTGCGCGTCCGGCGCCACAGCACTGTCTTCGTGGCCCGGAAGTACCATCACGCCCCATGAGGAGCTCGGCCGAGCTACGCGCGGGCTACCGCGCCTTCTTCGAGTCGAAGGGCCACACGTTCAGGCCCTCGGCGTCGCTCATCCCGCGCGCGGACGACCGCTCGACGCTGCTGACGACGGCCGGGATGCAGCCGTTGATGCCGTTCTTCCTCGGCCGCGAGCAGCCGCCCGCGCCGCTCCTGACGACGGTGCAGAAGTGCTTTCGCACCCCCGACATCGACGAGGTCGGCCTCGACGGCTCGCACCTGACCTTCTTCGAGATGCTCGGCAACTTCTCGTTCGGCCGGTACTTTAAGGAGGGCGCGATCGAGCTCGCCTGGGAGTTCGTCTTCGAGCACATGAAGCTCGACCCCGAGCGGTTCTGGGTGACCGTCTTCGCCGGGGACTCCGAGCTCGGCCTCGGCGAGGACGAGGTGGCGTACAACAAGTGGCAGGACATCGGCCAGCCCGTCGAGCGCATCGTCTTCCTCCCGCGGGCGGAGAACTTCTGGTCCGTGGGCGGGCCGGGCCCGTGCGGCCCCGACACCGAGATGTACTGGGACTGGGGCGAGGAGCACGGCTGCGGCCAGCCGGACTGCCGGCCCGGCTGCACGCGCTGCGAGCGCTTCCTCGAGTTCTGGAACCTCGTGTTCATGGAGTTCGAGCTGCACGCCGACGGCAGGCTGATGCCGCTGCCGAAGCAGAACGTCGACACGGGCATGGGCATCGAGCGAACCTCGGCGGTCCTCCAAGACGTCAGGACGGTCTACGAGACCGACGGCTACCAGGCGATCATGCGCTGGATCGCCGACGAGAGCGGCGTCGCGTACGGCGACACGCCCGAGGCGACGAAGGCGCACCGGATCCTCGCCGACCACGGACGCGGCATGACGTTCCTCGCGGCGGACGGCGTCGCGCCCTCGAACGAGGGCCGCGGCTACGTCATGCGGCGGATCGTCCGGCGCGCCGTCCAGCAGGCCGCGCGCGTCGGGCTCGAGCCGCCGTACCTGTCGCGGCTCGCGGACGTCGTGATCGAGCAGATGAAGTCCGGCTACCCCGAGCTCGAGGAGCACCGTGCCGACATCCACCGCATCCTCACGGCCGAGGAAGAGCGCTTCGGCCAGACACTCGCGCGCGGGATGCGCCTGTTCGAGGAGGTCGTGCAGAAGGGAGGCGACATCTCGGGCGACGACGCCTTCCGGCTGCACGACACGTACGGCTTCCCGCTCGAGCTGACGCAGGAGCTTGCCCGCGAGCGCGGGCTCGGCGTCAACGACGAGGAGTTCACGACCCTCATGGAGGAGCAGCGCGAGCGCTCGCGCGCCGCCGGCACGACCGCCGAGTTCCAGGTGGAGGGGCCGAAGACGGAGTTCGTCGGCTACGAGAAGACAGACGTCCTGACGGCGATCTCCGCGCTCTACGACCGCGGCGACGGATCGTTCGAGGCGAAGCTGCACGAGTCGCCGTTCTACGCCGCGGGCGGGGGCCAGGTCTCCGACCAGGGGGTGCTCATCCACGAAGGCAGCGGCGCGGAGGCGACGCTGCTCGAGGCGATCCGGCTCGAGGGCGACGACCAGGTGCTCGTCTTCGAGGGCGTCGGCTTCGCCGAGGGCGACCGCGTGCGGGCGGTCGTCGCCTGGTCGCACCGCTTCCCGACTATGGCGAACCACACGGCGACACATCTCCTGCACAAGGCGCTGCAGGACGTCCTCGGCGACCACGTCCGACAGGCCGGCTCGGCCGTCCGTCCCGACAAGCTGCGGTTCGACTTCACCCATCCGCAGGCGCTGTCGGCCGACGAGCGCGCCGACATCGAACGCCGCGTCAACCAGAAGATCTTCGAGAACCTCCCCGTGCACGCGTTCGTCACGCCGATCGCGGAGGCGCGCAAGCTCGGGGCGATGATGCTGTTCGGGGAGAAGTACGGCGAGCAGGTGCGGGTGATCGAGATCCCCGGTTACTCGCGGGAGCTGTGCGGCGGCACGCATGTGCGCTGGACGGCGGAGATCGGGCCGTTCGCGATCCTCTCCGAGGCGTCGGTGGGCGCCGGGGCGCGCCGCATCGAGGCGGTGACCTCGGGCGAGGCGTACGCCCTGCTGCACGGCGCCCGGCACGAGGCCGAGGATCTCCGCCGCGAGCTCGAGCACGCCCGGAAGGAGGCGCGCAAGCCGACGGCGGCCGAGCAGGCCGACTTCACGATCGTCGAGCGTGAGAGCGACGTCGTCCTCGTCGAGGCGAAGGGCGCCAAGGGCGGCGCGCTGCGCGACCTGTCCGACCGGCTTCGCCAGCAGGAGCACGCGGCGGGCGTGATCGTGGGCTCCGTCGACGACGGCCGCGCGTACCTCGTCGTGAACCTCGACGACGCGCTCGTCGGACGCGGCCTCGATGCGGCGCAGCTCGTGCGCGAGCTCGGGCGCCACATCGGCGGCGGCGGCGGCGGGCGGCCGACGCTCGCCGAGGCGGGCGGCAAGAATCCGGACGGCTTGCGCGACGCGCTCGAGGCGGGGAAGCAGGCAATCGCCGCGGCACTGAAGTGAGGGTGCTTGCGCTCGACTACGGCCGGGCGCGCACCGGCGTCGCGGTCTCGGATCCGAGCGGCACGATCGCTCGTCCCGTCGGCGTCGTGAAGGGCGGCGACATCCCGCGCATCGTCGAGCTGATCCGCGAGCACGAGGTCGAGCGGGTCGTTGTCGGCCTGCCGCTCACGCTCCGCGGCGAGCTCGGCGAGCAAGCGCGAGAGACGCAGGCGTTCATCGACGACCTCGCGGCGGCCAGCGCCGTCGAGATCGTCCCGTTCGACGAGCGCTTCACGACGGCGCTCGCCGGGCAGACGGCGCCGGCGTCGGCGGAGGAGGATGCCCACGCCGCCGCACATCTCCTGTCGAGCTATCTGACGTGGTCGAGCCGAGAGGCGTAATCCCGCCGCGGCAGGGCCGGCCGCCGAAACCGCCGGACCCGCGAACGGTGACCCGGCGCCGCGTGGCGGCGCTGGTCGTCCTGCTCCTGCTCGTCGGCGGCCTCGGCTGGCTCGCCGTCGCGGCGATCGGCGGTGGGAGCAACGCGAAGTCGCTGCCACCGACGACGAGCTCGAGCACGCTCGTCTATCGCACGGTCACGCGGACGACCGCGACCGGCACCGTCGAGACGGTGATCGCGATGGCCAAGCCGTTCCACATCGTCTTCCCAGAGGGCTTCACGCGCCAGCAGATGGCGGTGCGCGTGGCGGCCGTCGCGAAGATCGCGCAGCGCGAGCGGCATGCGCGCGCGAAGCTCGGACAACGCACGTACCTGGCAGCGACCCGCGTGACGCGGATCCCCGCCTGCTTCAAGCCAGGGGCAAAGGTCACGCGCATGGAGGGGTTTCTCTTCCCGGCGACCTACGAGTTCTTCCGGCAGACGACATCGGCCGAGCTCGTGACCGAGCAGCTCGACGCGTTCTGCCAGAACTGGCAGCAGCTCGATCTCGGGTACGCACGGTCGAAGCACCTGACGCCGTACGACGTGCTGATCATCGCGTCCATGGTCGAGAAGGAGACGTTGTCGCCAGACGAGCGCCAGCTCGTCGCCGCCGTGATCTACAACCGGCTGCACGCGCGCATGCCGCTCGGGATCGACGCCACGCTCCGGTACGGCTTGAACATCCCGCCGACGGAGTCGATCCACGAGTCGCAGCTTCAGAGCAGCTCGCCGTACAACACCCGGAACCGGCAGGGGCTCCCGCCGACGCCGATCGCGAACCCGGGGCTCGCGTCGCTGCAGGCCGCAGCGCACCCGGCGCACGTGAACTACCTCTACTTCGTGCGCAAGCCCGACAAGAAGCACCACTTCTTCACCGCGAGCTTCAAGGCGTTCCAGGAGTACGCCGCCGCACACGGCTACGGCGGCCCGTGATCGTCGCGCTGCTCGGCGACCCGGTCTCCGCCTCGCTCTCGCCCGTCATGCAGAACGCCGCGTTCGCCGCGCGTGGGCTCGACTGGACCTATGTAGCACTGCGCGTCTCGGGGGGTGCCCTCGACGACGCCCTGCGCGGGCTCGTCGCGCTGGGGTTCGCCGGGGGGAACGTCACGACGCCGCACAAGCTCGCCGTCGCGCGCCTCGTCGACGCAGACGTCGCCTCCGTCAACACGCTTGTCGTCCGCGACGGCCGGCTGCACGGATCGAGCACGGACGCCGCCATCCTCGAAGGGATCGCGCACTCCGCCGCCGCGATCCTCGGCGACGGTGGCGCAGCGGAGGCGTTCGCCGCGGCGCTGCCGGACGCACGCCGGTTCTCGCGCCGAACAGCGTGGCCGCCCGACGTGGACGGCATCGACCTCGTCGTGAACGCGACGTCCGCGCGGGACGAGGTGCTCGTCGCACTGGGTCCCGGGCAGACGCTCGTCGACCTGCCGTATCCCACGACGGCGACCGCGCGTCTGGCGATGGAGCGCGGTGCGCGCGTGCTCGACGGGCTCGATGTGCTCGTCGCGCAGGGCGCGGCGTCGTTCGAGCTCTGGACGGGAGTGGCCGCGCCGGTCGAAGTGATGAGGGCCGCAGTTCGCTCCCGTTGACAGTCGGCACCGCGGGTGCCACAGTCCTCCTGACAGCTGCGGAGTCGTCGTCCGACGGAGGGCGTGTGGATGAAGACCCGCGGCAGACAACACAGGGGCGGAAGGTGCTGCGGCAGCAGCCCCGATCCACCGAAGGAGGAGAGGGATGAGTAGAACCATCCTGCGCCGCCTGCTCGTGCTCGGAGCGGCGGTTTGCGTCGGGATGTTCGTTCAGGTGCTGCCAGCATTCGGCGCGGACACGTTCACGCCGAACCCGGTCAACGTGACGTTGCAGGCCGGGGCATCGACCGATGTCCACAAGACGCTGCACCTGGACGCGTTGCCGGGTGCCGCGGACATCATCATCGCGATCGACACCACCGGGAGCATGGGGCCTGCGATCGCGCAGGCGAAGGCGCAGGCGACCGCGCTCTGCAACAACGTCCAGACGTCGATCCCGGGGGCCCGCTTCGCGGTGATCGACTTCAAGGACGTGCCCGACAGGCCTGCGACGAACGGCGTGCTGATTCTCACGCCGACGTTCACGTCGAGCTGCGCAACCGTGCAGACGGCGATCAACACGATGTCCGCCGGCGGAGGCGGCGATTTCGCCGAGTCGTACAACTGGGTGTTCCACGACTCCTACGCCGACGCGACGCTCAACGCGAGTCGTAACCCGAACGCGGTGCAGTTTCTCGTCGTGCTCGGCGACGCGCCCCCGCACAACAGCCCGGCCCCGACCGTGGCGCCGGCGTGCGGCAACCAGACACCGGCGGATGCGGGGATCACGTCCGACAGCGAGATCGCGGCGCTCAACGCGCACGAGATCACGCTGCTGATGATCCACTTCAGCACGCCGATCAACATCCCGATCGCCTGCTACAGCCAGTTGAGCGGCGCGACGGGCGGGACCGCGGTCGAGTCGGGCGGCGACCTCTCCGGCGAGATCATCAGCCAGATCCAGGCGGCCGCCGCGCACATCGACACCGTGAACCTCGCAGTTACCGGAGACTGCCCGCCCGTCGGAGTCGCGTTCAACCCGACGCCGCCGTACGGGCCGTTGACGGCCCCGGTCGACATCTCATTCGTGGAGACGATCACGGCGCCGACGGTGCCGGGCAGCTACACCTGCCAGGTGACCGCTGTCGTCGACGGCACGCCGCGGGCGGTGCAGACGATCAACGTGACGGTGACACCCGGGAACCCGGCGACGCTCACGCTCGCGCCCAAGACGGCGACGAACGTCGTCGACGCGCAGCACTGCGTCACCGCAACCGTCAAGGACGCCTTCGGCAACGTGACGCCGAACATCACCGTCCGCTTCAGCGTGAGCGGCGCCGTCAACACCTCCGGGAGCAGCACGACGAACGCCTCCGGGGTCGCGCAGTTCTGCTACACCGGGCCGCCGCTGCCAGGGGCCGACACGATCAAGGCGTACGCCGACACGAACTCGAACAGCACACAGGACACGGGCGAGCCGGGCGACACGGCGGCCAAGACGTGGGTGCTGCCGGCGAGCACCGCCGGCTGCAAGGTCACGAACGGCGGCCGCATCACGACGACCGCCGGCGACAAGGCAACGTTCGGCGGGAACGCGAAGGCGAACGGCCTGCAGGGCGAGGAGGAGTACCAGGATCACGGCCCCGCCCACGCCATGAACGTCCACTCGACCTCGATCCAGGCCGTGGTCTGCAATGTGGCAGGGACGAGCGCGAGCATCTTCGGGAAGGCCACGATCGGCGGAGGCGGCTCGTTCGACTTCCGCATCGACGTTGCCGACAACGGCGAGCCCGGCCGCAGCGACACGTACCGCATGCGGCTGAGCAACGGCTACGACTCGGGCGTGCAGACGCTCGCGAAGGGCGGCAACATCCAGATCCACTGAGGCCGGGCGACAGGGCCCGCCTCGTGCGGGCCCTGTCGTAGGCTTGGCGCGTGGCATTGAGGCTGGTCACCGCCGGCGAGTCGCACGGCCCGGCACTCGTCGCGATCGTGACCGGGCTCCCAGCCGGGCTCGTGCTCGAGCGTGACGCCATCGACGCCGACCTGCGGCGCCGGCAGGAGGGCTACGGCCGCAGCCCGCGCCAGCGCATCGAGTCCGACACGGTGGAGGTGCTCGCCGGGCTGCGGCACGGACGGACGCTCGGGACGCCGCTCGCGCTCGTCGTCCGCAACCGCGACCACGCGAACTGGGAGTGGGGCATGAGCCCGTGGCCGCCTGCGGGCGAGCCGTCGGGGAAAGGAGCGAAGCCGGTGACGCTGCCGCGGCCGGGCCATGCCGACCTCGCCGGGACGTTGAAGTACGGCCTCGGCGACGTGCGGGACGCGCTCGAGCGCGCCAGCGCGCGCCACACGGCCGCGATCGTCTCGGCGGGCGCCGTCGCGAAGGCGCTGTTGCGCGAGCTCGGCGTCGCGGTCGAGGGGCGGGTCCTCACCGAAGACCTCGAGGAGCGCGTGGATCAGGCGCGCGCCGACCGCGACACGGTCGGCGGCGTCGTCGAGGTGCGCGCGCGCGGCGTTCCTCCCGGTCTCGGCTCCTATGCGACGAAGGAGGAGCGCCTCGACGCCCGCTTGGCGGCGGCGCTGATGGGCACCCAGGCTGTGAAGGGCGTCGAGATCGGCGACGGCTTCGCGCTCGCCGACCGCCGCGGCTCCGAGGCGCACGACGAGATCCGGCGCGACGAGCGCGGCCTGTTTCGCGGGACCAATCACGCCGGCGGCATCGAGGGCGGCGTGTCGAACGGGGAGGAGGTCGTCATCCGCGCGGCGATGAAGCCGCTGCCGACGCTGATGCGCCCGCTCGCATCGGTCGACCTGGAGACGGGCGAGCCGGGAGAGGCGCTCGTCGAGCGCAGCGACACGGCGGCGGTGGAGGCGCTCGCGGTCGTTGCCGAGGCGTGCGTCGCCTGGGAGCTCGCGGCGGCGGCGCGCGAGAAGTTCGGAGGAGACGCGGTCGGCGACCTCGTCGCCGCGTACAACGCGTACCTGGAGCGGATCGACTGGCAGCCACGCACGCGCTAGGCAGGCACCTCGCGCTCGTCGGGTTCATGGGCGCCGGCAAGTCGACGCTCGGGCCCGAGGTGGCGGCGCGTCTCGGCCGCGTCTTCATCGACCTCGACCGCGACCTCGAGCAGGACCTGGGCGCCACGATTCCCGAGTTCTTCGAGCGGCACGGGGAGCCGGCGTTCCGGCTGCAGGAGGAAGGGCATTCGATCGCGGCGCTGCGGCTGCCCGACCCCGCCGTCATCGCGCTCGGCGGCGGTGCCGTCCAGACGTCGTCGATCCGCACCGAGCTCCGCGAGCGCGCCTTCACGGTGCTGCTCGAAGTCGATGCGGCAACCGCGTGGGAGCGGAGCGGGGCCAGCGGCCGGCCGCTGGCACGCGACGAGTCGGAGTTCCATGCGCTCTACGAACGCCGCCGCGAGCTCTACGAGGAGGTGGCGGACGTCCACGCGCGCAGCCTCGACGAGGCGGTGCTCGCTGCCGCCGGCGTCCACGTGCAGCCCGGCGCGCTCGGCGAGCTCGGGTCGCTCGTCCCGGGCGACGGGGCCGTTGCGCTCGTCGCCGACCCGCACGTGAGCGGCATCTACGGCGCCGACGCGCAGGTTGCTCTCGGCGCGCGGCTGGCATCGGTGCACGAGGTGCCGCAGGGCGAGGCCGCGAAGACGACCTCGGTCGTCGAGCGGCTCTGGAGCGAGCTGCGGCTCGACCGCCGCGGTGTCGTCGTGGGCGTCGGCGGCGGCAGCACGACCGACGTCGCGGGCTTCGTCGCGGCGACATACCTCCGCGGTGTCGAGTGGGTCGCCGTGCCGACCACGCTCGTCGGGCAGGTCGACGCGGCGATCGGCGGGAAAACCGCGATCGACCTCCCGCAGGGCAAGAACCTCGCCGGCGCCTTCCACTGGCCGGCGCGCGCCGTCGTCGACCCAGCCACCCTCGAGACGCTCCCGGAGGAGCAGCGGCTGGAGGGGATGGCCGAGGTCGTCAAGACCGGGCTGCTCGCCGGCGAGCCGCTCTGGGAGCTCCCGACGCCGGAGCTCGTCCAGCGGTGCGCCGCCTACAAGGCGGCGGTATGCCTGCGCGATCCGCACGATCGGGGCGAGCGGGCGGTGCTCAACCTCGGGCACACGTTCGCGCACGCGCTCGAGGCCGCCGCAGGATACGAGGGGATCGCACACGGACGCGCGGTCGCGCTCGGCCTGCTCGCCGCGCTCCGCCTCTCCGGGCGCTCGACGGACGTCGTCGAGGAGGTGCTTGCGCCTGTGCCCGTTCGCGTCGACCGCGACCGCGCCTGGTCGGCGCTGCAGCGCGACAAGAAGGCGCGGGGGAACGAGCTACGGCTGGTGCTGCTCGGTGCCGACGGTCCCGTCGTCGAGACGCGTCCTGCGGCCGAGGTCCGGTCGGCGCTCGACCGGCTGATCGCCGAGTAGAGTCCCGCGCCATGCAGGTGCTCGTGCTGAACGGCGTGAACCTCGACGTGCTCGGGCGCCGCGACCCGCAGACCTACGGCGGCCTGTCGCTGTCGGAGCTCGAGACGCGCATCTACGAATGGGCGGCGGAGCTCGGCTGCAACGTGCGCTGCCGGCAGACGAACCACGAAGGCGAGTACGTCGGCTGGTGCCACGACGCACTCGACTCGGCCGACGGCGTCATCGCGAATCCCGGGGCCTGGTCGCACTACTCGTACGCGATCCGCGACGCGCTCGAGCTGCTCGAGGCGCCGTTCGTCGAGGTGCACCTCTCGAACGTCGACCAGCGGGAGGACTGGCGGAAGCATTCGGTGCTGGCGGACCTCGCTGCCAAGCGCGTGATCGGGAAAGGCCCCGACGGCTACCGCGAGGCGCTCGAGTTCCTCGTGCGGGTGCGCTCGTGAGCGTCCGCGTCGACCGCCTGCGGGAGCTCCTCGAGGAGCCGCTCCTCGTCACGAATCCGGCGAACGTCTACTACCTCGTCGGCTTCAAGAGCTCGAACGCGGCGGTGCTCGTCGAGCAGGACCGCGTGCGGCTCTTCACCGACTTCCGCTACGCCGAGGCCGCCCGCGCAGTCGAGGGCGTCGAGCTCGAGATGACGAAGCGCGGGCTCCTGGCCGATCTTTCAGCGCGGCTCTCCGGCCGCATCGGCTTCGAGGCCGACTACATGTCGTACGGCGGCTGGGAGGCGCTCGGCGCCGGCTCGGTCGAGCCCGCGCCGCGGCGGACGCTCGTCGAGCGCCTGCGCGCGGTCAAGGACGACTCCGAGCTCGCGACGATCAGGGAAGCGTGTGCGATCACGGACCGCATGTTCGAGCGTCTGGCCGAGGAGAAGTTCGTCGGGCGAACGGAGCTCGATCTGGCGTGGCGCATCGAGGAGCTCTTCCACGAGGAGGGCGGACAGCTTGCGTTCGAGAGCATCGTCGCGTCCGGGCCGAACGCCGCGCGCCCGCATGCACGCGCAGGCTCCCGCGAGATCGGTGTGGGCGAGACGGTGGTGATCGACACGGGCTGCACCGTGGATGCCTACAGCTCCGACTACACCCGGACGTTCGTCACCGGGCCTGTCGACGACGACGTGAAGGAGGCGTATGCCGTCGTGCTCGCCGCACAGCAGGCGGCGCTCGACGCGATTCGGGCCGGGGTCGGCGGTATGGATGCGGACGCTGCCGCGCGCCGCGTCGTCGACGAGTCGCCGTTCGCCGGCACGTTCGGCCACGGGCTCGGCCACGGGCTCGGCCTGGAGATCCACGAGGCGCCGCGAATGTCGACGGAGTCGACCGACACGCTGGCCGTCGGGAACGTCGTGACCGTCGAGCCCGGGATCTACCTCGAGGGTCGCGCAGGCATTCGCATCGAGGACAACGTCGTCGTCACGTCCGACGGCATCGACAACCTCACGGGGCTCCGCAAGGACCTCGTGACCGTCGGCTAGTTTTCGGTTCTCGTGGCCGAGACCGTCAACACGAATCAGTTCAAGAACGGGATGCACATCGAGCTGGACGGCAACGTCTGGCGCATCGTCGAGTTCCAGCACGTGAAGCCCGGCAAGGGCGGGGCGTTCGTCCGGACCAAGCTGAAGTCGCTCGACAGCGGCGCCGTCGTCGACCGCACGTTCCGCGCCGGCGAGAAGTTCTCGCGCATCCGGACCGAGACGAAGGACATGCAGTACCTCTACGACGCCGGCGACGAGGTCGTCTTCATGGACCAGGACACCTACGAGCAGACTTCCCTGCCGCACAGCGTCGTCGAGGACGCGCTCGAGTTCATGCAGCCGTCGAGCTCGGTGCAGATGCTGCTCGTGAACGGCGAGCCGTCCGGCGTGCAGCTGCCGGCGTCCGTCGAGCTGGCAGTGACCGAGACAGAGCCCGGCGTGAAAGGGGACACCGTCTCGAACGTGACGAAGCCGGCGACGCTCGAGACGGGCGCCGTCGTGCAGGTGCCGCTCTTCGTCAACACGGGCGACCGGATCAAGGTCGACCCACGCGAGAAGCGCTACATCAGCCGCGCGTAGGGTCTGACCCCCTGCGGGTCAGAGGCTCTTCTCCATGTGGATGTCCTCCGGTTCTCGCTCGTAGAGCTCCGGCAGCGGCTCCGGCATCGGCTGGAAGCCGCGGCGGCCGTAGAAGCGCACCGTGTTCAGCGACGGCGTCGCCGAGACGACGATCCTCGCGTCGCCGCCGTCGCGGGCCACCTGCTCGAGCGCATCGCTCAGGTGTCCGCCGACGCCGCTGCCGCGGTACCCGTTGCTGACGTGCAGATACGCGAGTTGCGCGATTCCGGGACGGATGTGCGGGGTGACGATGCCGATGCCGACGAGCCGGTCGCCGGCGAACGCGCCGAGCGCAATCCCTCCCGCCGCGAGCTGACGTTCGCACTCCTCGATCTGGTGAGCGACGGAGTGCTCGCCCGCTCCCTCGGCGAACCACGGTGGCGCACTCCAGTCGCCGCCGCTCCGCTCCTCGAGCTCGGCACCGCGTTGCACGTACAGCGTGTCGATCGCCTCGGTCCGGTCGATCTCGCTCAGCCGCTCGAGGTCGACGACCTCGAGCCGCCGATACGCGATCTCAGTCACCGGGGCCGAGCGCGCGGTCGAGCGCCGCGGCGCCGTCCGCGAGCACCGGCTGCCCGTGCGAGACGAGCACGAGCTCGATCGGGAGCGCCGCCAGCCGCCGCCGCAAGTCGGGCTTGAGCTGAGTCTCGGCCCACTCGCGCTCGTCCTTCGGGAACCAGTCGACCGGGAGCTCGAGCCGGCCGCCACGCTCGATCAGCAGATCGCCGGCGACGAGGGCCCGGTGCGGCTCGAGGAAGAAGAGCGCTTCGACCCAGTCGCTCCCGCGAACCGTCTCCGCGCGCACGCCCTTCGGCAGCTCGCCCTTCTCCTCGGGACGCCACAACGTCGCGTGGTACCGGTCGAGCACCGCGGCCACGCTGCGCTCGTGCCAGTGCACCGTCAGGAGGACGTGCAACGGACGGCCGCCGCGCTCGACATCGCGGTCGAGCGCCTCCCAGAAGCGCTCCTCCTCGTCGGCCGGCACGAGCGGGTCGACGACGACGATCGTGTCCTCGAGCTCTGCGTAGACCGAGCCGACCTCCGGGCCCCAGTGCTCCGCGTGCTCCCATTCGGGGTGCTCGCCGGTCCAGCGCCACAGCCCCGGTCCAAGCTCACGTACTTCCATCGGCAAAACCTAACGGCGCTAGGCTCCCCGCATGCCGGGCCTGGCGGACACGACCGTCCGGCTGCTCGGGCAGGAGCCGCTCGCCGGGCGCCTCCCGACCGCCGAGCAGCTGCGCATCGCCGAGATCCTCGATCGCGCCGGCTTCGCCTACCTCGAGGTCTCCGGCGGCGGCTGCTTCGAGAGCGCCGTCCGGCGCGGCGTCGAAAGCCCGTGGGAGCGCATCCGCTCGCTGAAGGCGCGCGTGAGCACGCCGCTCGGCCTTGCGTTGCGCGGCCGCTTCCTCGTCGGCTCGCGGCCGGTGGACGACGACTTCATCCGCCGCTTCATCGCGTCGGCTGCGGCGAACGGCATCGACGTCTTCCGCCTGCACGATCCCCTGAACGACGTGTCGAACCTGCGTGAGGCCGCCGACGCCGTCGCACAGGCGGGCGGCGAGTTCGAGGCGGGCCTCGTCTACAGCCCCGGCCGCACGGGCGAGACGGATCCGCTGATGGAGCAGGCACGCGAGCTCCCGAGCCTGGGGGCGGCGCGCATCCTCCTGCACGACCCGACGGGGTCCCTGCAGCCGCACCGTGCGCGCGAGCTCGTGACCGGGTTGCGGGAGACGACGAAGCTTCCGGTCGGCATCTACTGCCAGGGGTCGGGCGGCAACGCGCTCGCGGCGGCGCTCGAGGCCGCACGCGCCGGCGCCGAGCTGATCGCCTGCGCCGTCTTCCCGATCGCGCTGACGCTGCACCGCGTCTCGGGCGAGTCGCTCACGGAAGCGCTCACAGGGCTCGGTCTGAGATGCGACGTCGACGTGGCCGCGCTGTGGGAGGCGTCCGACGTCGTCGACGAGTTCATCGGCGACGAGCCCGTGACCCCGCTGGCGCCGCGCATCGCCGTGCGCGCCGCGCAGCACGATTTGCCGGCGAGCCTCGTGTCCGCGCTCGAGTCGAGCCTGCGCGCGCAGGGTGCGGAAGACCGACTCGACGAGACGATCGAGGAGCTCGTGCGCATCCGGGCCGACGTGGGCTACCCGCCGCTCGCGTCGCCGATCGGACACGTCCTCGGCTCGCAGGCGCTGCTGAACGTCCTCTCGGCGAGCCGCTACTCGGTCGTCGTCGACGAGGTGCGCAGGCTCGTGGAGGGCAGGCTCGGGACGCCGCCCGCACCGATCGACAAGACCGTCCAGCGAGCGGTCGCGCTCACCGCCGACCCCGAATCGGCCGAGGACGCAACGGCGCTCGGGCTGCAGGAAGTGCGCGCGCAGGCAGAGGGCCTGGCGTCGAGCGAGGAGGAGCTGCTTCTGCTGGGCCTCTTCGGCGAGGACGCAGAGCCGTTGCTGCGGACGATCCGCGGACGCTCCGCGGGGGAGGAGTCGCTCGCCGCCGGCGGCGTCGACCAGGCTCGCGCGGAGCGGATCCGTGAGCTCGTGCGCATCGTCCAGGAGACCGGCATCGGCGAGGTCACGATCGAGGAGTCGGGAATGCGTGTGTCGGTTCGCCGAACGGACGAGCGCGCGCCCGCCGAGACCGCGCCGGACGCCGCGCCGTTCGCAGCTCCCGACGAGGCGGCGACCCCTGTGGTCGTGCCCTCGACGAACGGGCTCGTCCGGGTCGAGGCGCCGATGGTCGGCACCTTCTACCGCGCGCCACAGCCCGGCTCGCCGCCGTTCGTGGAGGAGGGGCAGCCCGTCGCGGCCGGCCAGACGCTCTGCATCCTCGAGGCGATGAAGCTGATGAACGAGGTGAAAGCCGACGTCGACGCGATCGTCCGCTCGATCCTCGTCGAGAACGCCGAGCCCGTCGAGTTCGGCCAGCTCCTGTTCGAGCTCGAGCCCGTGTCTGACCGACCGCTGGACGCACTGTGATCGAGGGTTCGAGCGGTCAGCGCCCGGCGATTGTGGTCAAGCCGCGTGAGCCGGCGAAGCCGCCTCACGCTCTCGTGCGGACGTCGCAAGCGACGTCCGGCGACGCCCTCTAGATGTTCTCCCGCGTGCTCGTTGCGAACCGCGGTGAGATTGCGGTCCGTGTCATTCGCGCGCTGCACGAGCTCGGGATCGAGGCGGTCGCCGTCTACTCGACCGCCGACGCGGGCGGGCTTCACACCCGCCTCGCCGACCGCGCAGTCTGCATCGGCCCGCCGTCGGCGACGGAGAGCTACCTCAACATCCCGTCCGTCGTCGCGGCGGCCGAGACGACCGGCTGCGAGGCGGTCCACCCGGGCTACGGGTTCCTGTCCGAGAACCCCGAGTTCGTCCACGCCTGCGAGGACAACGACCTCGTCTTCATCGGCCCGGACGCCGACGTGATGGCGCGGATGGGCGACAAAGTCGAGGCGAAGCGCGAGCTGGCGGCCGCCGGCGTCCCGCTCGTCCCGGGCGCGGAGTCGGGTGCGGTCGAGTCGATCCGCGCCGCCGCCGACGACACCGGCTACCCCGTGCTGCTGAAAGCGGCGGCGGGCGGCGGGGGGAAGGGGATGCGCATCGTCGAGTCCGCGGACGAGCTCGACGCGGCGTTTGCGCGTGCCAGCGCCGAGGCGCAGGCCGCGTTCGGCGACGGGAGCATCTACCTCGAGAAGCTCGTGCTGCCGGCGCGCCACGTCGAGATCCAGGTGCTGTGCGACGCCGACGGCGGCGTCCTCACTCTCGGCGAGCGCGAGTGCTCGATCCAGCGCCGCCACCAGAAGCTGATCGAAGAGTCACCGTCGCCGGCGCTCGACGAGGCGACGCGCGAGGCGATGGAGAGCGACGTCGCGCGCGCGTGCCGCGCGATCGGCTACCTGAACGCCGGGACGTTCGAGTTCCTGCTTGCTCCCGACGGCTCCTACTACTTCATCGAGCTGAATGCGCGTCTGCAGGTCGAGCATCCGGTCAGCGAGCTCGTCACCGGCATGGACATCGTGCGCGAGCAGCTGCGGATCGCAGCGGGGGAGAGGCTCGGCACGACCGGTCGCGCGGAGCGCCGCGGGCACGCGATCGAGGTTCGGCTCAACGCCGAGGATCCGCTACGGGGCTTCGCTCCGTCGCCGGGCGTGATCGAACGGTTCAAGCCGCCGCTCGGCCCTGGCGTCCGCCTCGACACGCACGTCGAGGAGGGTGCAGTCGTGCCGCCGTACTACGACTCGCTCGTCGCCAAGCTGATCGTCTGGGACGAGACCAGGCCGCTTGCGATCGAGCGCGCGCTGCGCGCGCTCGGCGAGCTGGATCTGCGCGGCATCGCGACGACTCACGACCTTGCCGCGGAGATCCTCGCGAGCGAGGAGTTCCGCAGCGGTGTGTACTCGACGAGCTTCCTGGACGAGAAGGAGCTCTCGGCGGTCCGGGCCGCATGAGCTACGTGATCCCGGGTGAGCGCGGCTCGGTGAGCGTGACGGCGTCGGCGCTGACGCAGCTGGTGGTGCAGGCCGCGGAGTCGGTGAGCGGGGTGGAGGTGCGCCGCGGCCGCCGGCGGCTCGAGCTCGAGGTCGGCGACGGCCACGCACGCATCCGGCTCGAGCTTTCGGCGCGGTACGGCCTCGTGCTGCCGCGGGTCGCGCGCACCGTGCAGGAGCGTGTCGCCGACGCGCTCGCGACGATGTGCGGTGTCGAGGTCGACGCGGTCGACGTCTCGGTCGAGGCGGTCGAGTGAGCAGCCGGCGTGCCGGGCGCCGAACGGCGTTGTTCCTGCTGTACCAGTGGGACGTCACCGGGCAACCGCTCGCGTCGCTCTACGAGGGAGAGGTCGACGAGTTCGCGCGCGGGACGGCGGAAGCGGTGGTCGAGCAGTCGGCTCGGCTCGACGAGCGCATCACGGCGGCGTCCGAGGGCTGGACCGCCGATCGCCTGGGTGCGATCGAGCGCAACATCCTCCGAATCGCGCTCTACGAGCTCGACGGGGACGACGTCCCGGACGAGGTCGCCATCGACGAGGCCGTGACGCTCGCGAAGCGGTACGCCACGGACGACGCCGCGCGGCTCGTAAACGGCATCCTTGGGCGCATCGTGAGGGAGCGCGTGACATGAGCGCCGAGGAATCGCTCGCGCGGGCCGAGGAGCTGCTCGCGCGGCTAGAGAAGACGCGGGCGGAGCTCGAGCAGCTGTCGCAGGCGGACGATGCCGAGCGCGCGCTCGACGTCCTGACCGAGCTCGCCGAGCTCAGCAAGGCGATCGAGGAGGAGCTGCAGCGCGCGAAGCGCGAAGCCGAGGCCGATGCGGACACCTGACGAGCTCCGCGCGCTCGTCGAGGAGTACGTCGCCGAGCTCGCGCTGACACCGGAGCTCCACGGACAGGCGGACTCCGTGCGCTACGCGCTCGTCGGCGGCAAGCGCGTGCGCGGCGTGATCTGTCTCGCAACGGCGGAAGCCGCCGGCGCCGAGGGGGAGCGCGCGCTCCCCGCGGGTGCCGCGCTCGAGCTCGTGCACGCCTTCTCGCTCGTCCACGACGACCTGCCGGCGCTCGACAACGACGCCGAGCGGCGAGGGCGCGCCTCGACGTGGGCGGCGCACGGCGAAGCGGTCGCCGTGCTCGCCGGCGACGCGCTGCTCGCGGAGGCGTTCCGCCTCGCGCTCTCGTATCCGTTCCCGCACGTCGGCCGCGAGCTCGCGCAGGCGACGCTCGGCATGATCGGCGGCCAGTACCTCGATATCACCGGCACGGCGCCGGACGAGGCGACCCTGCACAAGCTCAAGACCGGATGCCTGTTCGCGGCGTCGGTCGGGCTGGCGCTCTGGGTGGCGGAGGTGCCCGGCCGCGAGCAGGCGTCGTGGCGCGCCTTCGGCGACGAGCTCGGGCTGCTCTTCCAGATCGTCGACGACATCCTCGACGGCGACGGCTACGTGCTCACGCACGGCGCAGAGGGCGCGCGAACGCTGGCGGACGAGGCGGCGGCGCGGGCACGCGCACGTCTCGCCGACGTCCCCGCCGACACCTCAGTGCTCGAGGACATCGTCGACGGGCTCGCGACGCGAACGGCGTGAGGTGAAGAAGCGGCTCGACGTGCTGCTCGTCGAACGAGGGCTTGCCGAGAGCCGCACGCAGGCGCAGGCGCTCGTGCTCGCCGGGCGCGTCCCCGGCTACGAGAAGCCCGGCATGCAGGTCGACGAGACCGCGCAGCTCGAGCTCTCGCAGCCCGCGCCGTATGTGTCGCGGGGCGGTGAGAAGCTCGCGCACGCGCTCGACGCGCTGGCCGTCGACCCGCGTGGGCTCGACTGCCTCGACGTCGGGGCATCGACCGGCGGCTTCACCGACGTCCTCCTCCAGCGCGGCGCGGCACGCGTGGTCGCGCTCGACGTCGGCTACGGACAGCTGCACGAGAAGCTGCGGCGCGACGACCGTGTCGTCGTGCTGGAGCGGGTGAACGCACGGGAGCTGCGCGAGCTGCCGTTCGCACCGGAGCTGATCGTCGCCGACGTGTCCTTCATCAGCCTGCGCCTGGTGCTGCCGCCCGCGCTCGCCCTCGCACGCGCGGGATGGGACGCCGTCGTCCTCGTGAAGCCGCAGTTCGAGGCAGGCCGGCGGGAGGTCAAGGGCGGCGTCGTGCGCGACGTTGACGTCCGCCGGCGCGTCGTGCGCGAGGTCGCAGGGGCGGCTCTCGAGTGGGAGGCGGAGACGGTGGGGGTCGTAGACTCTGGCCTGCCGGGGCCGAAGGGCAACCGGGAAGTGTTCCTCCACCTCGTCCACCGTGAGCGCCCGCACCTCGCAGACGACATCGACGCCAGGATCGCCGCTGCGGTCGGGTAGCGCAGTCCGCCGGGCGGCGGTGATCACGCACGGCAAGCCGGCGACGATCGGCCCCGCGCTCGAGCGGCTCGAGAAGGTCGCGCGCGAGGCGGGTGTCGAGCTGCTGCTTCCGGACGACGAGGTCGAGAAGCACGGCGTCGGGGAGCCCGAGCCGGATCTCACCGGCGCCGACATTGCCGTCGTGCTCGGCGGCGACGGGACGATGCTGCGCGCGCTGCAGCGCTTCCTCGGCACGCGCGTGCCGGTCATCGGCGTGAACTTCGGACGGGTTGGTTTTCTCGCCTCGGTGCAGCCGAACGAGCTCGAGTCGGGCCTGGCGCGCGTTTTCTCAGGCGACTACCGCGTCGTCCAGCTCACGACGCTCGACGTCGAGGCCGGTACGGCACGCGCGTCCGCCGTCAACGACATCGTCGTGCTCAGCTCGATCCGCGGGCGGATGGTCGAGCTCGGCTGGGCAGTCGGCGGCGAAGACCTCGGCGTGCAGCCGTGCGACGGGATGATCTGCGCGACCCCGTCGGGCTCGACCGCATACAACCTGTCGAACGGCGGGCCGGTGCTCGTACGCGGCCTCGACGCGATGGCGATCACCTTCATCGCCGCCCACTCGCTGCATGTTCGTCCGCTCGTCGTGCCGCGCGGCCTCGACCTCGAGATCCGCAACCGCACATCGGATGTGCCGGCGTCGGTGCTCGTCGACGGGCACGTGCTCGTGGAGATCGACAGCGACGCGCCGATCTGCGTGCGCCTCGGCGAGCAGCGCACCCTGCTCGCCATCCTCCCGGAGGCGACGTTCTTCCGGCGCTACCGCGAGACGTTCGGGTCATAGCTAGCATCGCGCGGATGCGTGAGCTGCGCCCCGGCGTCTGGCACTGGCAGTCGCCGCATCCCGGCTGGAACGAGGAGGAGTGGTGGCCCGAGCTCGTGTCGTCGTATGCGATCCAGCTCGGCGACGAGTTCGTGCTCTTCGATCCGCTCGCCGTTCCCGACGAGCTGCGTGAGCGCGCGACCGCGGTCGTCCTGACCGCTCCGTACCACGAGCGCGACGCGCGCGGGCTCGGCCTACCCGTGCACACGCCGCCGGCCGACACCTGGCAGGACTGGGTCGAGAAGTTCGGCATCGATCCCGAGCGGGTGCGCGGCATGGAGAGCGAGGATCTCGCGTGGCTGCGCGCGGGCGAAGGCGAGGGGCACTTCCATGGGCCCGGGGCGTGGCCGTTCGGGCTCACCGCGTATGCCGGTCGCGAGGACAACGACCTCGTCCTCTGGCTGCCGTCGATCAACGCCGTCGTCAGCGGCGACTCGCTCTCCGACTTCGGCAAGGGCCTGGAGATCCAGCTCGGCGGCCGCACGCACGTGACGCGCGACGACGTTGCGGCGGGGCTCCGGCCCGTCCTCGAGCTGCCGGTCGAGCTCGTCCTGCCCGCGCACGGCGAGCCGACGGACCGCGCGGCGCTCGAGCGCGCGCTTTCCTGAGCCGACCGATGGCCGTCGAGGTTCACGTCACCGGCCGGGTGCAACTCGGCCGCTTCGCTGAGTTCGCGGAAGCGTGCGAACGCTGGCAGCGGTTCCGCGCGGAGCGCGGATCGGCGCCGTGTCGCGTCCTCCAGGGGCTGTCCGGAGAGATGAACGTCGTTCGAATGGTGTTCTCCTACCCAGACGCGGCGGCCTACGAGGCGGAGGAGGCGCGCGATGCCGCCGACGCCGAGTACGGGCTGGTGGCGAGCGCGATGCCCTTCGCCGAGGGGACGCTCTCCTACGAGATCTACCGGCTGCTCGAGGAGCCGTGAACAGGGCGGCTCTTTTCGACGGTGTCGAGAGCCGCGCGGCTGCTTACCATCCCGTCGGCACATGCTCCGCCGGCTCCGCATCGAGAACCTCGTCCTCATCCACGAGGCCGAGCTCGCCTTCGCCCCCGGGCTGAACGCCATCACCGGCGAGACCGGGGCGGGGAAGACGATCCTCGCGCAGGCGATCGGCCTGCTGCTCGGCGCCAAGGGAGACGCCGCCTTCATCGGGCCGGAGGGCGCCGAGGCATACGTCGAGGCGGAGCTCGACCTGCCGCCGGCGCTGCTGGACGAGGACGACTTCGCGTCACTCGCCGAGCTCCGCCCGGAGGACGAGGAGGGCCTCGTGCTCGCGCGCCGCGTGTTCGCCGACGGGCGCACGCGGGCCTATGCGTGGGGCCGCGGTGTCGCGCGTGAGGATCTCGCGGCCGTCGGCGAACGGCTGCTCGCAATGTCCGGGCAGTTCGAGCAGCGCCGGCTCGGCCGCAGCTCGTACCAGCTCGGCGTCCTCGACGCGTTCATCGGCGACGAGCAGGTGCGCCGCCGCGTCGAGGCGCGGAACGCCTGGCGCGACCTCGCGGCGGCGCGGCGACGGCACGAGGAGCTGCAGGCGGGAGCAGCGGCGGAGGAGGCCCGCGTCGCCGAGCTGCGCTCGCTCGCCGAGGACACGTCGGGATTCCAGGCCGGCGACGAGCAGCGGCTGCGCGACGAGCGCGAGCGGCTGCGCCACGTCACCGAGCTTGCGCACGGCGCCGCGGCCGCGGCGGAGGCGCTCGCACCGCACGACGGCGAGGGGGCGGCGGGCCTCACTGCGGCAGCCGGGCGGGCGGTGGCGCCGCTCGAGCGGCTCGCGCCCGAGCTCGCGAGCGCCGGTGACGAGCTGCGCGACGTGGAGCTGCGGCTCCGCGAGACCGCCAGCGAGCTCCGCAGCTTCCTGACGACGCTCGAAGCCGAGCCCGGACGGCTCGAGCAGCTCGAGTCCGAGCTCGATCGCATCGCCGACGCGAAGCGGCGGTTCCGCGCCGAGACGTACGAGGAGCTGCTCGCGCGTGCAGCTGCGGCTCGGGCCGAGCTGGACGCGCTGGACGCCGGCTTCGATCCCGCGGCCGCCGCGGCGGAGGCGCTTGGCGACGCCCAGCGGACGATGGAGCGCCTTGCCGCCGGCCTGCACGAGGCGCGCGCCGAAGCGGCGCCGCGCTTCGCCGGCGCGGTCGCGCACGAGCTCGCCGGCGTCGGCATGGGCGACGGAGAGTTCGCCGCGCAGCTGCACGAGCGAGAGCTCGGCCAGAGCGGTCACGACGACGTGGCCTTCCTGATCCGGCCGAATCGCGGGTTGCCGCTCGCGCCGGTCGCGGAAACGGCGTCCGGCGGCGAGCTGTCGCGCATCGCGCTGGCGATCGCGGCCGTCGGCGGCGGCGAGACGATGGTGTTCGACGAGATCGACGCCGGCATCGGCGGCGAGACCGCCCACAAGGTCGCCGAGACGTTGCAGCGGCTGGCCGAACGGGCACAGGTCGTGACGATCACGCACCTCCCGCAAATCGCGAGCGTGGCCGCCCGGCACTTCCGCGTCGAGAAGGTGGCGGGTGACCCGACGCACACGCGCATCCAGCAGCTCGACGACGCCCAGCGCCGAGACGAGCTCCAGCGCATGCTCGGCGGCCGTGAGTTCCTGTCGAGCGTCGGCAGCACATGAGCTTCATCGAGCTCACCGGCCACGCGAAGCTCGACCGCCGAACGAAGAACCTCGTCAAGCGGCTGACCGCCGACGACGTCGCGATCATCGACCACACCGACATCGACCGCGTCTCGGCGGAGGAGCTTGCCGAGTCCGGCGTGCGCGTCGTCGTCAACGTCGCGCCGTCGCTGTCGGGCCGCTTTCCGAATCCCGGCCCGCTCGCACTCGTGCGCGCCGGCGTCCGGCTGATCGACGCTCCGGGCGCCGACCTGTTCGACAACGTGCACGAGGGGGAGCTCGTGACCGTCCGCGGTGCCGGCGTGTATCGCAACGGGACGTGCCTGGCAACGGGACGCGTCCTCGACGAGGGCGAGCTCGAGCGGACACTCGGCGACCAGCGCGGGCGCGTGACGGAAGCGCTCGAGGCGTTCGCCGAGAACACGATGCGCTACCTGCGCGAGGAGGGGAAGCTGCTCGCGGAAGGCATCGACTTCCCGCCGCTCCACACGCGCTTCCGCGAGCGGCACGCGCTCGTCGTCGCGCGCGGCCCGGGGTACAAGCGCGACCTGCGGATGGTCCGGCCGTACATCCGCGACTTCAAGCCGGTGCTGATCGCGGTCGACGGCGGTGCCGACGCGCTGCTCGAGGCCGGTTACAAGCCCGACGTGATCGTCGGCGACATGGACTCGGTCTCCGACGAGGCGCTGCAGTCCGGCGCCGAGCTGCTCGTCCACGGCTATCGCGACGGGCCTGCGCCCGGCGAGACGCGCGCGCAACAGCTCGGCGTGCCGTACCAGATCGCCCGCGCGACCGGCATCAGCGAGGACCTCGCGCTCTTGCTCGCGTACGAGAAGGGCTCGGAGCTGATCGTCGCCGTCGGCACGCACTTCAACCTGATCGAGTTCCTCGAGCGGAACCGCGCCGGCATGTCGTCGACGTTCATCACGCGCCTCAAGGTGGGGGAGATCCTCATCGACGCGAAGGGCGTCTCACGGCTCGCGAGCCGCCAGGTCGGGATCTGGCCGCTCGTCCTGCTGACGCTCGGCGGCTTCGGCGCCATCGCCGTCGCGATCCTCGTCTCGCCGGCGCTCCGACACGTGATCGAGTACCTCGCGCTCCGCCTGCGGGATCTCCTCGGCATCGGCTGACAGCGGCACCGCTTGCGGGCTGGAAAGGCCGTCTAACTCGCGTCGCTTCCAACCCGAAGCATGCTGCCGCTCGCCTACCCTTGTTCTTCCATGCCGCGCGTCTCAGCTTCGCGTGAGCTGCTGGCGTCGCGCGAGGACGTCTGGCAGTTCATCGCCGAACCCCGTCATTTCGCCGATTGGTGGCCCGGCATCAGCGCCGTGCAGCCGGACCGGCGGGGCCTCGCCGAGGGCGCCCGCTGGCAGATCATCACGTCCGACCGCCCGACGCTGCTGCGCCGCTCGACGTCGAGCGGAATGCTGCTCGTCCGCGCCGTGCGCGTGCCGGAGCTCTTCGGCTTCACGCTCACGGGCGACCACGTCGACGCCGAGCTGCGCCTCGACGCCCGGGACGACGAGCGGACGGGCGCGCTGCTCGAGCTCGAGGCGCCGTGGCTCTTCGGAGTCAGCCGCGCGCTGCCGCGTCGCGCACTGACCCGGCTCCATGCCTTGTGCCAGACTGCCGCCGAGCTCTAGCCGTTCATGTTCGACCTCCGCTATCACGTCACGTCGCTCGCAGCGGTCTTCATCGCGCTGCTCATCGGCATCCTCGTCGGCGTCGCGCTGGCGTCGCACGGGCTCGGCAACAGCGAGCGCAAGAGCCTCCAGGACGACGTCCGCCGCGCACAGAACCGCAGCGACGCGCTGCAGTCGCGGGTGACGTCCCTGCAGCAGCAGGACCAAGCGGACTCGAACTTCGTCGACGACACGTACAACGCGCTGATGACCGACCGACTGAAGGACAAGCGAGTCGGGGTTCTGTATGTCGGCTCCGTCGACCACGCGATCCAGGGCGACATCGCAGCGGCGCTCAAGGACGCCGGCGGCGGCACGCCGTCGCGTCTGTACGCGGTTCAGGTCCCGATCGACGCGGCCTCGATCGACAAACGGCTCGGGAACAATCCGGCGCTCGCAAAGTACGTCGGGCCGAATCACCTACGGCAGCTCGGCCAGCAGCTCGGCCGCGCGTTCGTGACCGGCGGGAAGATGCCGATCTGGACGGCGCTGCACAAGATGATCGTCCAGGAGGCAACGCCGCGCTTCGGCGCCTCGCGCCGCCCGGTCGACGCGGTGGTCGTCGTCCGCACGGCGGATCCGCAGACCGGCAACTCGGCGCCCTTCGTCAAAGGGCTGTACGAAGGCATCGGCAGCGCGGGCGTGCCGGCCGTCGGCGTTGCGCAGTCGACCGACCAGTTCACGGCGAAGCCGGTCTACCAGCAGGCGCAGCTCTCGACGGTCGACGACGTCGACCTCGACGCGGGCAAGCTCGCGCTCGCGATCGTGCTCGCCACGCCGGCGTCGCGTGCGGATTACGGTGTCAACGCCAGCGACCTGCTGCCGCCGGTGACGCCCGTGCTGACGCCGAGTGGATGAACCGCTGACGATCCTCGTTGCCGCGCGCGACGAGGAGGCTGCAATCGAACACACCGTGGCGACGCTGCGGCGGGACTTTCCCGACGCCGAGGTGATCGTCGCCGACGACGGCTCGCGCGACCGCACCGCAGACCTCGCCGAAGAGGCCGGCGCGATCGTCCTCCGCCTGCCGCGCCGCGGCAAGGGTCAGGCGCTCTCCGCGGCCGAGCGCGCGGCGCCCCCCGGTCGCCTGTTGCTGTGCGACGCCGACCTCGCCGGTGACCTGAGGTGGCTGGCCGACGGGCATGCCGACCTGACCGTCGCCGTCTTCGCAGAGCGCGTCGGCGGCGGGTTCGGGATCGCGAAGGGAGTCGCGCGCAGGCTGATCGACGTCCTCGGCGGCGTCGAGACCCGCGAGCCGCTCTCGGGTCAGCGATCGCTCTCGCCGGCCGCCCGCGCCGCGTGCTTCCCCGCCGCCGCCGGCTTCGGTTGCGAGGTGCGGATGACGATCGACGCGGCGCGGGCGGGGCTCGAGCTCCGCGAGCTGGAGCTGCCGCTACGCCACCGCGCGACCGGCCGCGACCTGCGCGGCTTCCTCCACCGCGCGCGCCAGTTGCGCGACGTCGTGTACGCCTGCGGCCCGCAGGGCGTCAACTTCCGCGGTCTGAGGCTCCCGCTCGTCGGCTGGAAGGTCGGCGCCGTCGGCGGCCCGGCGGTTGCCGCGGTGGCGGCGGTCGGGCTCGCCGACGACCTCTGGAGCGGGCCGGAGCGAGGGTTCCGCGCTCACCTGCGCAGCGGTCGTACGACGGGCGTGCTGAAGCTCCTGGGCATCCCTGCGATCGGGCTGCTCGCGACGCGACGACTCTCCGGCGCGCTCCTCGTCGGCCTCGCGGCGAATGCGCTCAACCAGCTCGACACGCGCCCGGGACGCGCGCTCAAGGCGTACCTCGGCGCTGCGCTCGCGGTCGACGCGCCGCTCGGGATCGCCGTCCTGCTGCTTCCATACGATCTGCGCGAGATGTCGATGCTCGGGGACGCGGGATCGAATGCGCTGGGCGCGCTGCTAGGCTTGAATTCCGTGGAGCGTTTCACGGGACGAGGCCGTTGGGTTGCGATCGGCGCCCTTGCCGGCCTTACCCTTGTCGGCGAGCGGACGTCGATCGGCGCGTGGATCGAGCGCACGCCGGGCGTCTCCTGGGTCGACCGCCTGGGGCGCGCATGAGCTCGCGCGAGCGGCCGACGAAGTACGTGTTCGTCACCGGCGGCGTCGTCTCAGCGCTCGGCAAGGGGATCGTCGCCGGCTCGCTCGGCCGCCTGCTGAAGGCACGCGGCCTTCGCGTGCAGGCGCAGAAGTTCGACCCGTACCTCAACGTCGACCCCGGCACGATGAGCCCGTTCCAGCACGGCGAGGTCTTCGTGACCGAGGACGGCGCCGAGACCGACCTCGACATCGGTCACTACGAGCGCTTCATCGACGAGAACCTGACGCGCGCCGCGAGCCACACGGCGGGCGCGATCTGGGACTCGGTGCTGCGGAAGGAGCGCAAGGGCGAGTTCCTCGGTGCGACGGTGCAGGTGATCCCGCACATCACGAACGAGATCAAGTCGCGCATCCGCGCGAGCGCGGTCTCCACCCCGACCGACGTCGTGATCAGCGAGATCGGCGGCACCGTCGGCGACATCGAGTCGCTGCCCTTCCTCGAGGCGATCCGCCAGTTCCGGCGGGAGGTGGGCGCCGAGAATGTCCTCTACCTGCACGTCACGCTCGTGCCTTTCATCGAGGCGGCAGGCGAGCTGAAGACGAAGCCGACGCAGCATTCCGTGAACGAGCTCCGCCGAATCGGTATCCACCCGGACATCGTCGTCTGCCGCTCGCACGAGGAGCTGTCGGCCGACATCCGCGACAAGATCGCGCTCTTCGCCGACGTCGACGAGGAAGCCGTCGTCGCGAGCCCCGACGTGCCCGACGTCTACCTCGTGCCGTCGCGGCTGAAGGCCGAGGGCCTCGACCGGCTCGTCTGCGAGAAGCTCGGGCTGCCGCTCGGCGAGGCGCAGCTCGGCGAGTGGCTCGACATCACCGAGCGGCTGCAGCAGGCGACGGACGAGATCGAGGTCGCGCTCGTCGGCAAGTACGTCAAGCTCCAGGACGCATACCTGTCGGTGCACGAGGCGCTCAAGCACGCGGGCGCCCACCACGGCTGCCGTGTGCGCGTGCGCTGGGTCGACGCCGAGAACATGTCGTTCGAGCAGGCGGCGGCGCTGCTCGAGCCGATGGACGGCGTCATCGTCCCCGGCGGCTTCGGGTCGCGCGGCTGGGAGGGGAAGCTCCTCGCCTGCCGCGTCGCGCGCGAACGCGGCATCCCGTACCTCGGCCTCTGCCTCGGCATGCACGTCGTCGTGTCGGAGTACGCGCGCAATGTGCTCGGCCTCGACGGCGCGAACTCGACCGAGATGGACCCCGAGACGCCGCATCCGGTGATCGACCTGCTGCCCGAGCAGAAGGAGATCGAGGATCTCGGCGGCACGATGCGCCTCGGTGCGCAGGCGGTGGAGCTGGTGGAGGGGACGCGCGCACAGGAGGCGTACGGCGAGCCGGTCATCCACGAGCGGCACCGTCACCGCTACGAGGTCAACAACCACTATCGCCCGGCGCTCGTCGACGGGGGCCTCGTCGTGTCGGGGACATTCCAGGCGGGCCGCCTCGTCGAGATCGTCGAGCTCCCGGACCATCCCTGGTTCGTCGCCAGCCAGTTCCACCCGGAGTTCAAGTCCCGGCCGACGCGGCCGGCGCCGCTCTTCCGGGACTTCGTCGGCGCGGCTCTCGCTCGCTCGAACGACCGCAACGCCGTCGGCGCAGCGACCGCGTAAGCCTCTCTCGCGACGAAGCGACACTCCGTTTCGCTCGTGACCCAGCGATGCGGTTTAGCCGCCCAAGCGGCCAAGCCGCTCGGGCTCGAATGCGGCGCCGCCGAGTCGGCGCCTTAGACTCGCGCAATGCCTTCCGAGGTCGTCGACCTCTTCACGGAGCTTGCGGCGATCGCGAGCCCGCCGGGCGAGGAGCGGACCGTGGCGGACGCCGTCGCCCGCTACCTACGCGACCTCGGCCTGACGGTCGACGAGGACGACGCCGGCGCGACCGTCGGCTCGACGATCGGCAACCTCTACTGCCGCGTCGAGCCGAGCGGCACGGGCGGCGGAACGCCGATCTTCCTCTGCGCCCACCTCGACACGGTGCCGCCGACCGGCCCGCTGCAGCCGGTGATCGACGACGGCGTCGTGCGAAACGCGGGAGGCACGATCCTCGGCGCCGACAACAAGTCGGCCGTCGCGGCGATGCTCGAGGGCACGCGCCGCGTGCTCTCCGAGAACCGGCCGCACGCCGGGATCGAGCTGCTTTTCACGCCGAAGGAGGAGGTCGGTCTGCTCGGCGCCGCGGCGTTCGACCACACGCGCCTCCAAGCCAACGTCGGCTACGTCTACGACCAGGCCGCGCCGATCGGTGACGTCATTCTCGGCGCGCCGTACTCGCAGGCCCTCGAGGTGTCCTTCCACGGCCGCGCCGCGCACTCGGGCATGTACCCGGAGGAGGGGCGCTCCGCGATCGCGGCCGCCGCGCGCGCGATCTCCGACCTGCGCCTCGGGCGCGTCGACGAGGAGACGACCGCGAACGTCGGGCTGATCCAGGGTGGCACGGCCGGGAACATCGTCCCCGAGTGGTGCACGATCAGCGCCGAGGCGCGTTCGCAGGACGAGCGCAAGCTCGGCGAGCTCGTCCAGGAGATGGTCGACGCGTTCGCATTCGCCGCCGGGCTCGAGGACTGCGAGGTCGAGACGAAGGTCTCGAAGAGCTACAAGGGCTACCGCTTCAAGCAGGACGACGAGGTCGTGCGAATTGCGCACGCCGCCCTCGAGCGCTCCGGCTACACGCCCAGCTACGGGTTGAGCGGCGGCGCCGCCGACGCGAACGTCTTCAACGAGAGAGGGCTCGCGTGCCTGAACCTCGCGAACGGGATGCAGGACATCCACACGCCTGACGAGCGCATCGCCGTCGACGACCTCGAGGGCATGGTCGAGGTGACGCTCGCGCTCGTCGACGTGGCTCGCGATGCTGACGCTTAGGCGCGGCCGCGTGACAGCGGTCCTTTCGCGGGCGGATGGGCTGGCGCGGATCGAGGTCGACGGCGTGCCGTGCGTCGCGTACCCGCGGCTGACGGGCCCGGTCGCGCTCGGCGACGACGTGGTCGTCAACGTGCAGGCGCGCGAGCTGGAGCTCGGCTCCGGCGGCTTCGACGTCCTCCACGCGAACATGACGCGTGGCCTGGGCCTCGCGGCGGACGGCGGTGCGCACGTGATGAAGCTGCCGTACACGCCGGTGCAGGCCGCGGCGCTGCATGCCGAGGAGGGCCGCGAGCTGCCCGAGACGCTCGGCGGGCTGCGGGTCGTCTGCTGCTCGCTGCACAGCCAGGTCGCGCCGGTCTGCGCCGGGATCGGAGCCGGCCGGCGCGTCGCCTATGTGCAGGTTCCCGGCGGTGCGTTGCCGGTCTCGCTGTCGGACGCCATTCGAGCGCTGCGGGCACGCGGGTTGATCGAGGCGACGGTCGCCGTCGACGCCTGCTTCGACGGCGACGTGCAGTGTGTGTCCGTCGCGTCGGCGCTCCTCTGGTGTGCTGCGGAGGCGTTCGACGTCGCGGTCTGCGCCATCGGCCCCGGGATCGTCGGGACGGGCTCGAGCTTCGGCCACGGCGGCGTCGCGGCCGCATGGGCGGCGCACGCGGCGCGCGCTCTGGGCGGCGAGCCGCTCCTCGCCCTGCGGGCGTCGCACGGCGATCCCCGCGAACGGCACCAGGGCCTCTCGCATCACTCGCGCGATGTCCTCCGGCTGGCGCAGGGTGTCACGGCGGCCTGGCCGCGCGGGTACGACGCGCCGCCCGACGTCGACGTGCTCCTCGTCGACGTCAACGGCTGGGAGGACGCGTGCGCCGGGCTGCCGCTGTCGCACATGGGCCGCGGGCCCGATGACGACCCCGTTTTCTTTGCGGCCGCGTTCGCCGCCGGCCGGGCTGCTTGATGGAGGAGCGCCGGCTCGGCCCGGTCGTCGGGCTCGGCACGTGGAACACGTTCGGCGGCGACGCGAAGACGGCCGGCTCGATCGTGAGCGGTGCGCTCGCGGCCGGCTGCCGTGTCTTCGACTCGTCGCCGATGTACGGCGGGGCGGAGGCGTCGCTCGGTTCGGCGCTCGCGGATCGCCGCTCGAAGGCGACGGTCGCCACGAAGATCTGGGCCCGCGACGTCGACGAAGGGCGTGAGCAGTACCGCCGCCAGCGCGAGTGGTTCGGGCGCGTCGAGATCGAGCAGATCCACAACCTCGCCGCCTGGCAGGCGCAGCTCGAGTGGCTCGAGCGCGAGCGCGCGGAGGGGCGCGTCGACCGGCTCGGCGTCACGCACTATTCGCCCGGCGCGTTCGACGAGCTCGCCGACGCGTTGCGCACGACGCGCTTCGACGTGGTGCAGTTGCCGCTCAATCCGACGGAGCGCGAATGCGAGCGCGAGCTCCTGCCGCTGGCGGCCGAGCTCGGCATCGCGGTGATCGTCATGCGGCCGCTCGGCGAGGGCGAGCTCGTGAGGACGTCGCCGCCGCAGTCGGTGCTCCACGAGCTGGGCGTGGAGACGTGGGCGCAGGCGCTGCTGAAGTGGGCGCTCTCCGACGAGCGTGTCGACGTGGTCATCCCCGCGACGCGCAGCGCCGGGCGCGCAGCGTCCAACGCCGCCGCCGGCACGCCGCCGTGGTTCGACGCGGAGCAGCGGCAGCTTGTGGAACGGTTCGCGGCATGAAGCCCGACTCGTCGCGAACCGTGTACGACGGCAAGCTGTTCGACGTCACGGTCGAGCGCTGGGGCGAGCAGGAGCGCGAGATCGTCGAGCACCCGGGCGCCGTGGCGATCGTTGCCGTCGACGGCGACGGGAAGGTCGCGCTCGTCCGGCAGCGGCGCGAAGCCGTCCGCGAGCTCCTGCTCGAGCTGCCGGCGGGGACGCTCGAGGAGGGCGAGTCGCCGCTCGAGGGCGCGCGACGCGAGCTCGAGGAGGAGACGGGCCTGACGGGCGGCAGCTGGCGCGAGCTCGGCGGCTTCTACACGACTCCGGGGTTCTGCCGGGAGCGCATGCACGTCTTCGCGGCCGAGGGTGTCGAGGCAGGCGAAGCGAAGCCCGAGGAGGACGAGGAGCTGGAGCTCGTGCGCTGGGACGTGGGCGAGATCGACTCGCGCATCGGCGAGCTCGAAGACGCGAAGACGATCGCCGGGCTGCTGTTGTATCTCTCGCACAAGGTAGGGTGACGCGCCGTGAAGATCGGCGTCGCCAAAGAGATCAAGAGCGATGAGTACCGCGTCGCGCTGACGCCAGCCGGTGCGCGGGAGCTCGTGCAGCGCGGGCACGACGTGACGATCGAGACCGGCGCAGGCGTCGGGAGCGCCTTCTCCGACGCCGCGTACGAGGCAGCCGGGGCGCGCGTTGCGAGCGTCGACGACGTCTGGGCCGAGTCCGAGCTGCTCCTCAAGGTGAAGGAGCCGATCGCGCCCGAGTACGAACGGCTGCGAGAAGGGCTCGTGCTCTTCACGTACCTGCACATTGCTGCGGACGAGCCGCTCACGCGGGCGCTCGTCGACAGCGGGATCGCCGCCGTCGCGTACGAGACGGTCGAGACCGACAGCGGCGCGCTTCCGCTGCTCGCGCCGATGAGCGAGATCGCGGGCCGACTCGCGGCGCAGGCGGGCGCGTACTTCCTGGAGAAGCCGCTCGGCGGCCGCGGCCTGCTGCTCGGCGGCGTTCCCGGCGTCGCACCCGGACGCGTCGTGGTCATCGGCGGCGGCATGGTCGGCTACAACGCCGCCGTCATCGCAATCGGGCTCGGCGCGAACGTGACGATCCTCGAGCGCTCGCTCGACCGGATGCGCCACCTCGAGGAGGTCCTGTCGGGGCGCGTCAGCCTCGTGATGTCGTCGAGCCTCCAGATCGAGGAGTCGCTCCGGGACGCGGACGTCGTCATCGGCGCCGTCCTGATTCCGGGTGCGGTCGCGCCGAAGCTCGTCACGCGCGAGATGGTGAGCGAGATGAAGGAGGGCGCCGTGCTCGCGGACGTCGCGATCGACCAGGGCGGGTGCGCGGAGACCTCACGGCCGACGACGCACAGCGAGCCCGTCTACACCGTCGACGGCGTCACGCACTACTGCGTCGCGAACATGCCCGGCGCGGTGCCGATCACGTCGACGAAGGCGCTCACGAACGCAACGCTGCCGTACGTGGAGGCGATTGCGGAGCACGGGCTCGCCGAAGCGGTCGCGCGTGATCCCGAGCTGGCACGCGGTGTCAACGTGCTCGACGGCCAGATCACGTACGAGGCGGTCGCGGATGCGCACGGCCTCGACTACAGGCCGCTCGACGACGTGCTGCCGCTCTCTGCCGTCTAGCTCGTTGTCTTCAGCGGCGAGTACTTGACGACGAGCCACGTCACGCCCGCGGCCAGGCCGATCACGGCTGCGCAGTAGACGAACATGAGGAGCACCCCGAGGACGTTGAGCATGACCGACCTAGAATAGCTGCATGCCGAGGGCGTGCATCATCGTGCTCGATGCCGTGGGCGCCGGCGCCCTTCCGGACGCCGGCGAATACGGCGACGAAGGCTCCGACACGCTCGGGAACGTCGCGCACGCCGTCGGCGGGCTCGACCTGCCGAACCTCGAGGCGCTCGGGCTCGGCAACATCGCACCGCTCGAGGGCTGCCCGCCGCAGCCCGGCGCACCCGCCGTCGCCGGCCGTCTCGTCGAGCGCTCGAAAGGCAAGGACACGACGACCGGGCACTGGGAGCTGATGGGCGTCGTCACGCCGCAGCCGATGCCGACGTACCCGCACGGCTTCCCGCACGACGTCATCGACCCGTTCATGCACCAGACCGGCCGCGGCGTGCTCGGCAACAAGCCCGCGTCTGGCACGGAGATCATCCAGGAGCTCGGCGAGGAGCACCAGCGCACCGGGAAGTGGATCGTCTACACGTCCGCCGACTCGGTCTTCCAGCTCGCGGCCCACGAGGAGACGATCCCGCTCGAGGAGCTCTACGACGGCTGCCGCATCGCCCGGCAGATCCTGACGGGAAAGCACGCGGTGGGACGGGTGATCGCACGGCCGTTCGTCGGCACCCCCGGCAACTACGAGCGGACGGCTAACCGCCACGACTTCTCGCTCGAGCCGAAGCGGCCGAACTACCTGACCCTCGTGCGCGACGCAGGCATGAAGGTGCACGGCGTCGGGAAGATCGGCGACATCTTCGCCGGACAGGACATCGACGAGTCGCATCCGACCAAGTCGAACGTCGACGGAATCACGCAGACGGAGAAGCTGCTGCGCGAGGTCGAAGACGGGCTCATCTTCACGAACCTCGTCGAGACCGACATGCTCTGGGGGCACCGAAACGACCCGGTCAACTTCCACCGATGCCTGCAGGACTTCGACCGCCGTCTCCCCGACCTGCTCGACGCGCTGCGTGCGGAAGACCTGCTGATCATCACGTCCGACCACGGGTGCGACCCGACGACTCCGTCGACCGACCACTCGCGCGAGTACGCGATGCTGCTCACGTACGTCGAAGGCAAGAACGCCGGCGGCCGCATCCACGAAGGCGAGTTCGCGGACGTCGGCGCCACGGTGAACCGGTGGCTCGGTGGCAAGGCGCCGTCGCGCGGGATCCCCGGCCAGCCGATCGTCGAGGGGTAGTGGTTCACGCCGCCGAGCTGATTCGCCGTAAGCGCGACGGCGAGAAGATCCCCGCGGGCGAGCTCTCCGAGCTGGTCCTCGAGTACGCGCGCGGCAACGTCCCGGACTACCAGCTCGCCGCGTTCTGCATGGCCGTGTACTTCCGCGGCCTCGACGGCGCGGAGACGTTCGCGCTGACCGCGGCGATGATCGAGAGCGGCGAGACGATCGACCTGCACGGCGCCCTCGGCCGCAAGGTCGTCGACAAGCATTCGACGGGCGGCGTCGGTGACAAGACGTCGGTCGCGGTCGGGCCGATCGTCGCCGCCTGCGGTGTGCCGTTCGGGAAGATGAGCGGCCGCGGGCTGGGCCACACGGGCGGAACGCTCGACAAGCTCGAATCGATCCCCGGGTTTCGCGTCGAGCTCTCGACGGAGGAGTTCCTCGAGCAGGTGCGCGACGTCGGGCTCGCCATCATCGGCCAGAGCGCGAACCTCGTGCCCGCCGACAAGCTGCTCTACGGGCTGCGCGACGTGACGGCGACGATCGACAACGTCTCGCTCATCGCCGCGAGCATCATGTCCAAGAAGATCGCCGCAGGCGCCGACGCGATCGTGCTCGACGTGAAGGTCGGAGACGGTGCGTTCATGAAGACGATCGAGGATGCACGCGAGCTCGCGGAGCTGATGCTCGAGCTCGGTCGCCACGCAGGCCGCGAGGTCGCGTGCGTGCTGACGGACATGGATCAGCCGCTCGGGTGCGCCGTCGGGAACGCGCTCGAGATTCGCGAGACGATCGCGACGCTGCGCGGCGACGGGCCGCCGGACTTCGAGGAGCTCGTGCTTTCCGCCGCCGCGCACCTGCTCGCCTTCTCCGACCTCGGGATCGACGAGGCCGCGGGCCGAGAGCGCGCCGCTGCAGCGATCCAGGACGGGTCGGCGCTCGAGCTGTACGAACGCTGGATCGCGGCGCAGGGCGGCGACCCCGCCGAGGGCAGCCTTCCGTCGGCGCCGGTCGTGCGCGACGTGCCCGCGCCGCAGGGCGGCTACGTGGCCGCGATCGGCGCCGTCGACATCGGCATGGCCGCGCTCCGCCTCGGCGCCGGCCGGCAGACGAAAGACGACGAGATCGACCACTCGGTCGGCGTCGTCTGCCTGAAGAAACGAGGCGACGCCGTCGCTGCGGGGGAGACGCTCGCGCGGGTTCACGCGCGAGACGACGAAGCCGCCGCACGTGCCGTCGACGAGGTGCTCGCCGCCTACGCGTTCGCGGACACTGCACCGGCGCCGACGCCGATCGTGCTCGAAACGATCGGCTGATGCCGGAGCTCCCCGAGGTCGAGACCATCCGTCTCCAGCTCGAGCCGCACGTCGTCGGCCGCACGTTCGAGCGCGTCGAGATCCACGACCCGAGGCTGGTACGGCCCTTCGAGCCGCTGGCTGTGGCGGCCGAGCTCGAGGGCGAGCGCGTCGCGGCGCTGGAGCGCCGGGGCAAGTATCTGGTTGTTCGGTTCGAGTCGGGTCGTGTTCTCCTGATTCACCTCCGGATGACGGGGAGCCTGCGGCACGCGCGTCGCGGGGAACTGGGCGAGGACGCGTACCGCCGTGCTGTTGTCAATCTAGACGACGGATCGGACGTCGCGTATCGCGACGTCCGCCGCTTCGGCACGTGGCACCTGCTCGAGCCGGATGAAGTGGACGAGTACCTCGGGCGGCGGCTGGGCGGCGAGCCGCTGGAGCGCACGTTCACTGAGAAGCGGCTGGGCGAGCGTCTCTCGGGCCGGCGTGCGCCGCTGAAAGCGGCGCTGCTCGACCAGCGCACCGTCGCCGGTCTCGGGAACATCTACGTCGACGAGGCGCTGTGGCGTGCGCGCCTTCACCCGCTCCGCGAGGCGGGCACGCTCGACGACGACGAGCTGCGCCGGCTCGCCAAGGGCATCCGGGAATCGCTTCGCGCGGGGCTCGCCCGACAGGGCGCGAGTCTCCGCGACTACGCAACGCCCGACGGTAGCCGCGGCCGCGCCCAGGAGCGCTTCCGCGTCTACGGCCGCGCGGGCGAGCCGTGCACGCGCTGCGGGACGCCGATCGACAAGATCCGCGTCGGCGGCCGCGGCACGTGCTACTGCCGCGGCTGCCAGCGGCTGTAGACGCCGCGGGTCAGGCCGCGAGGCGCTCCGCGAGCCGGCCCTCGCGGTCGAGGCGCCAGAGCTCGGTGTAGCCGCCGATCGGCTCGCCGTCGATCAGGATCTGCGGGACCGTCCAACCACCGGTCAGGTCGAAGAGCTTCTGGCGGAACGCAGGATCCTCGTCGAGCGAGACCTCCTCGTAGACGATTCCGCGCGACTCCAGCAGTGCCTTCGCGCGGACGCAGTAGCCGCACCAACGGGTGCTGTACACGCGGACTCTGGGCATACCACCGTGTAAACGCAGAAACGGCCGGGGAGGTTCCTCCACCCCCGGAACTAGACTGGCCGGGCCATGGCGGGACGCGGCTACAAGACCGAGGCCGTGGTGCTGCGCTCCTTCCGCCTCGGCGAGGCCGACCGGGTGCTGCACCTCTACACGCTCGCGCGTGGGCGCGTCGGCGCGGTCGCGAAGGGCATCCGCAAGACGAAGTCGCGCTTCGGCGCGCGGCTCGAGCCGCTCTCGCACGTCGAGCTGATGCTCCACGAGGGCTCCGGCGAGCTGCAGACCGTCACCGGCGTCGAGCTGCTGCACTCGCACCACACGGCGCGAGAGCAGCGCTACTCACTCGGGGTCGGGCTCCTCGGCGCCGAGGCGATGCTCAGGCTGTTCACCGAGCAGGAAGCGAACGGCCGCGCGTTCCAGGCGCTGACGCGCTTCCTGGAGCTTCTCGACGGCCTCCCGGGCCGCGACACGCGGCCGGCGCTCGATCCGCTCGCGCTGTCGTTCCAGCTGAAGCTCCTGTGGCTTTCGGGCTATCTCCCGCACCTGACGAGTTGCGCCAACTGCGGCGCCACGGACGTTCCGCTGATCGGCTATTCGGCCGCTGCGGGCGGCGCCGTCTGCGCCGGCTGCCGTGCCGACGCGCTCGCGCTGTCGCCCGCCGGCATCGCCGGGATCGAGTCGCTGCTCGCGCGGCCGCTCGCGGAAGCTGGCGACGTCGGCATCAGCGACCGCGCCGCACGCGACGCGCTCGCAGTCATCACCTCGGCGTACGAGTACTTCGGGAATTTCCGGCTGCGGACGCTCCGGAGCGCCTAGCTCTCGTCGTCGCCCTGCTCGATGTCCTCGGCGACGAGCTCCTTGAACGGCTGCAGCTTCTCGAACAGCTCGCGCGGCGGGACGTCGCGCGCGTCGGGGCTGAGCAGGTAGGGCGCCGCCTCCATCGCCGTCCGCCACGCCGCCTCGTCCACCTCCGCATCGGTCCGCTCCTCCTCGACCGGCACGACGGCGTCGAGGTAGACGTTCGTGAAGCCGCCGCGCTCCTGCTCGTGGTACGTGATCCGCGCGCGCTTTCCCTCGAGGCCGGGGAGCTTGGCTGCGATCTGCTCCTTGAACGTCGAGTACTCCTTGCCCTGCTCGTCGACGAGCACGAAGCGCGTGTTGCCGGATCGCGTCTTGAACGCGTTCACCTCGCTGACGCGGACCTCTGCTTCAGCCATGGCCTCCACCTACCCGTCCTGCGAGGATCTCACCCGTGGCGATCGAGCTCGACGACGATCCCCGGCGCATCGACGTCGCCGCTGTGCACGACTTCCTCGCCAACCACTCGTACTGGGCGGCCGGCCGCTCGTACGAGGTCGTCGAGCGGCTCGTGCGGCAGGCCGAGCGCGTCGTCGGCGTCTACGACGGCGATCGTCAGGTCGGCTTCGCGCGCGCGTTCACGGACGGCGTCGCGCTCGTGTACCTCGCCGACGTGTACGTCCTGCCGGAGTACCGGGGGCGCGGGCTCGGGATCGAGCTCGTGCGCACGATGGTGGAGGACGGGCCGTACCGCGACCTGCGCTGGATCCTCCACACGCGCGACATGCACCGGCTGTACGCGCGCTTCGGCTTCACGGAGCCGTCCGAGCGCGTGATGGAAAGAGGCTAGTCCGGCTTGGGCGTGTGCCACTCGCGCTCGAGCGCATCCTCGAGCCACCCGCGCACGCTCCCGATCGCGATGCGCTCCTGCGCGAGCGAGTCGCGGTCGCGCACCGTCACGGTGTCGTCCTCGAGCGTCTGGTCGTCGATCGTGAACGCCCACGGCGTGCCGATCTCGTCCTGGCGCCGGTAGCGCCGGCCGATCGCGCCGTTGTCGTCGTACTCGACGCTGTGCCGTTTGCGCAGGTCCTCGTACAGCCCGCGAGCTTTGGCGACCATGCCGTCGTTCTTGGCGATCAGCGGCAGGATCGCAGCGGTCACGGGCGCAATCTCCGGATGCAGGCGCAGCACCGTGCGCTCGCGCTCGCCGACGACCTCCTCGTCGTAGGCGTCCACGAGCATCGCGACGATGATGCGCTCGAGGCTCACCGCCGGCTCGACCACGTGCGGGACGTACCGCTCCCCGTCCGGGGCGACGTACTCCAGCTTCGTCGTCGAGTACTCGGTGTGCCTCGTGAGATCGAAGTCGCCGCGGTTGGCCACACCTTCCAGCTCCGACCAGCCGATCGGATACTCGTACTCGATGTCGCTCGTGCCCTGTGAGTAGTGCGACCGCTCCTCGGGCCCGTGCTCGCGCACGCGCAGCTTGCTTCGCCGCACGCCGTAGCGGAGGTACCAGTTGAGCCGCTCGTCGATCCAGTAGCGGTACCAGCGCTCCGAGTCCGCGGGCGGCACGAAGAACTCCATCTCCATCTGCTCGAACTCGCGGACGCGGAAGAGGAAGTTGCCGGGCGTGATCTCGTTGCGGAACGACTTGCCGATCTGCGCGATGCCGAACGGCGGACGCCGGCGCGCGAGCTGGAGGACGTTCTTGAAGTTGATGAAGATGCCCTGCGCCGTCTCCGGCCGCAGGTAGGCGAGCGACGCGGAATCCTCGAGCGGGCCGACGTGCGTCTGGAACATGAGGTTGAACTGCCGGGGCTCGGTCAGGTCGCACTCCGAGAACTCGCCGGGATGCTTGCTCGGTTTGCGCCCGCACTGCGAGTCCTCGAGCTTGTCCGCGCGGAAGCGGAGCTTGCACGTGCGGCAGTCGATCAGCGGGTCGCTGAAGCCTTCGACGTGTCCGGACGCCTCCCACACGCGCGGGTGCAGGATCACCGCCGAGTCGAGGGCGACGATGTCGTCGCGCTCGAGGATCATCGCCTCGAACCAGCGCGCCTTGATGTTGTTCTTCAGGAGCACGCCGTAGTGGCCGTAGTCGAACGTCGAGCCGAGGCCGCCGTAGATCTCGGACGACTGGAAGACGAAGCCGCGTCGACGCGCGAGCGACACGATCTGGTCCATCGTCACCGCTTCGACCGCCATGTCGCGGGAGGCTATCGGTCTAGCGGACGGCTGCCGCCACGGATCCGGCCGCGACGAGGACGCCGGCCGTGATCGCGACGACGATGAGCGGCGAGACGCCGCCGCCGGGGTGGTGCGGCGGCTTCGGCTTCGGCGCGGCCGCGAGCCGCGCCTGGAGCGCGCGCGTGATGTCAGCTTGTGCGCTCGAGTAGACGCGCACGTCCTCCGGCAGGTTCGCGAGCGCCTGCCGGTAGCAGGCGACCGCATACGTGTTGTCGATCCGCCCGTCGCGCCAGTCGTCGAGCAGCCTCGTGCCGCACGACGGCGCGGCGCCGGCGGTGCCGGTGACGGCGAGTGCCAGCAATCCCGCGGCCATGGCGAAGAGCAGGCGTATGCGCCCCGGGCCCATCTGGAAAGGCTGCCCGCAGTTTGTGAGGGGAAACCTAAGACCACCTAAGACCTTCTTAAGACGTTGGTGTGAATTCCGGGTCGATTAGCCTGAAAACGTGCCGGTCGAGCTGCACATCGTCTCGGATTCGACGGGAGAGACCGCTGCGCGCCTGGTCCAGGCGCTCGAGGCGCAGTTCCCCGAACAGGAGTTCGAGGAGGTCCGTCACCCGCGGTGCGACTCGATCGCCGACCTCGAGCGAGCGGTCGCCAGCGCGCGCGGGCGAGCGTCCGTCGTCGTGTACACGCTCGTCGACCCCGAGATGCGCGACGCGATGCGCAAGCTGTGCCGGCGCGCGCGCGTCCACTACTGCGACCTGCTCGGACATCCGATCGACGCGGTCGCGCGCGTGTCCGGACAGGCTGCACGGATGACGCCGGGCTCGCGCGCTCCGCTCAACCCTGCGTACTTCCGCCGGATCGAGGCCATGGAGTTCGCCGTCAAGTACGACGACGGCGTGGGGGCGGGGCTCGACGAGGCGGACATCGTGCTCGTCGGCGTCTCACGGACGTCGAAGACGCCCCTCTCGATCTACCTCGGCTACCTCGGCCACAAGGTCGCGAACGTGCCGGTCGTCAAAGGCATCGCGCCGCCGAAGGAGCTGTTCGAGCTCGATCCGGCCAAGATCGTCGGGCTGACGATCGGCGCCGACCGCCTCGCCGACATCCGCCGCGCGCGCGTGCGCAACCTCGGCGCGAACAACCGCCGCTACGCCGAGCTCGGGGAGGTCTACGACGAGCTCGAAGAGGCGACGGCCGTTCAGCGCCGTCTCGGCTGCCCCGTGATCGACATCTCGGAGCTCTCGATCGAGGAGACGGCTCAGCAGATCCTGCGGACGGTCGAGGCGCGTCGCGCCGAAGCGGCGGCGCAGGCCGCCAGGTGAAGCCGAAGCCACCCGTGCCGTGGTGGCGCTGGGCCGCCTGGTGGGCGACGCTGGGCGTCGCGCTGGTCGTCTTCTACGTGATCCTGACGCCGCTCTGGCTCGGGCTCCGCGGCCTCGCCTGGCTGGCGGAGTTCCGCGCTCGCCGCAATCGATAGAGAGTTCTATACTGGAACTGGTGTTGAGCGGCCCCAACTCCCCCGGGGCCGCTCGCCCCTTCGTGGCAGGCTCTTCCGGTGGCGCGCGTCGTGATCGTGCCGTACTCGGAGCGCTGGCCCGCCGAGTTCGCACGCGTCGGCCGGCGCCTGCGCGGGGTGCTCGGGGGCCGGGCGTTGCGCATCGACCACATCGGCTCGACCGCCGTCGCCGGGCTCGACGCGAAGGACCGCATCGACGTGCAGGTCGAGGTCGCGGACCTCGACGACGCGAACCCGCTCGGCGGCGCCGGCTACGTCGAGTTCGCGCCGGTAGCCGACCACGAGCCTCCCGGGGCCGAGGCCGTTCCCGCGGACTGGACGAAGCGGCTCTTCCAGAACCCGCCGGCCGAGCGGCCGACGAACATCCACGTTCGCCGCGAGGGACGGCCGAACGCGCGCTACGCACTGCTCTTTCGCGACTACCTGCGTGCGCATCCTGCGGCGGCGGCGGCGTATGCAGACCTGAAACGGCGTCTCGCCGCCGAGCTGCCCCGGCTCGACCGCTACACGGACGTCAAGGACGCGGCCTGCGACCTGATCGTCGTCGCCGCCGAGGACTGGGCCACGGCGACGCGGTGGGAGCCCGGCCCGAGCGACGCGTGATCAGAGCCGGCGGGCGGCGAGCGCCTCCTCGCCTTCGGCAGTGACGCGGTAGGCGGTTGCGCCGTCGCGTGACGTCACGACGTCGCGCAGCTCCGTGCCGACGAAGTGCACGCCGACGTTGTCGTCGGCTGCAACACCCGGCGCGAGCCCCTCGCGGACGAGACTCGTGTACACGGGCCGCCGCCGCTCCTCGCCGTCGTAGTGCGGGCAGGCGCTGCCCGGCAGGAAGCCGAGGCAGTCCATCGCGGCGAGCTGGGGGCCGAACGAGTCGGTGACGCCGTGCTCGAACCAGCAGATCATCCCCGCGCTCCAGCCGGCGAGCAGGACCCCATCCTGCCAGGCCTCGCGGAGGATCTCGTCGAAGCCGTGGACGCGCCAGATCGCGAGCGCGTTCGCCGTGTTCCCGCCCGACACGAGGATCACGTCGTGCTCGAGG
This sequence comes from Gaiellaceae bacterium, assembly GCA_036526315.1. Lineage (GTDB taxonomy): Bacteria > Actinomycetota > Thermoleophilia > Gaiellales > Gaiellaceae > 3-1-20CM-4-69-9. The sequence continues at coordinate 57,642 of DATCYR010000001.1, forward strand.
GCGAGCTCGCGCAGGTTCTCCGGCGGCCACGGGAAGAAGCTGAGATGCGTCAGGTCGGCACGCCCGCGAAGCCGGTCGTACCAGAGCAGGATGGAGGACGCGTCCTCGGAGCTCGCCGACGACACGAGCAGGACGCGGCTTCCGCGGGCGAGCCCGAGCGCATGCTCGAGGAGCACCTCATCCGCGAAGCCGCCCATGCCGAGGATCTGCGGCTCCGGCACGACGCGCAGTATTGCAGGGGATTTGTGAAACGATCCCCGTCGTGCCTGCGCAGCGCTACGTCTACGACTTCGACGAGCCGTCCGACGGCGGCCGCGAGCTCCTCGGCGGCAAGGGAATCGGGCTCGCGGAGATGACGCAGCTCGGCGTGCCCGTTCCCGCCGGCTTCACGATCACGACCGACGCGTGCCGCGCGTACATGTCCGGCATGGAGCTGCCGGACGGGCTGGAGGAGGAGGTCGAGGGGCACCTGTCCGCGCTCGAGGAGCGCACGGGTAAACGGTTCGGCGATCCAGACGACCCGTTGCTCGTCTCCGTCCGCTCGGGCGCCGCGATCTCGATGCCCGGGATGATGGACACGATCCTCAACGTCGGCCTGAACGACGTGTCTGTGGAAGGCCTCGCGCGCGCGACCGGCAACGAGTGGTTCGCGCACGACTGCTACCGGCGCCTGATCGAGATGTACGGCGAGACGGTCGACCGCGTCCACTACGAGCGACTGGGCGGCGACGAGTCGCCGCAGCAGGCGATCGAGCGGCTGAAGCGGAGCTACCGCGACAGCACCGGCCGCGACTTCCCGCAGGATCCCCGCGAGCAGCTGCGCCGCGCGATCGTCGCAGTGTTCGAGTCGTGGCAGTCGCCGCGGGCGAACGCGTACCGGCGCATGTACGAGATTCCCGACGATCTCGGCACCGCCGTGAACATCGTGCAGATGGTCTTCGGCAACAAGGGCGACGCGTCGGGCACGGGCGTCGCGTTCACGCGCGACCCGTCGACGGGCGAGCAAGGCGTCTGGGGCGAGTTCCTGCCGAATGCGCAGGGCGAGGACGTCGTTGCCGGCATCCGCACGCCCGAGCCGCTCGAGCACATGCGCGACAAGCTGCCGCGCGCGTTCGAACAGCTGCTCGAGACGATGCACCACCTGGAGGAGCACTACCGCGACATGCAGGACATCGAGTTCACGGTCGAGGAGAACACGCTGTACCTCCTGCAGACGCGTTCGGCGAAGCGGACTGCGGCCGCGGCCGTGAAGGCGGCCGTCGACATGGTCGACGAGCAGCTGATCACGCGCGAGGAAGCGGTCGTGCGGATCGACCCGCAACAGCTGGACCAGCTGCTCCATCCCATGCTCGATCCGACGGCCCAGTGGGAGGTCGCCGCGAAGGGGCTCAACGCGTCGCCCGGTGCGGGCGCCGGCAAGATCGTCCTCGACGCCGACACGGCCGAGCAGCGAGGGAAGGCGGGCGAGAAGGTCATCCTCGTGCGCTGGGAGACGACGCCGGACGACATTCACGGCCTCATCCACTCCGTCGGCGTGCTGACGGCGCACGGCGGGATGACGTCTCACGCCGCGGTCGTCGCGCGCGGGTTGGGCAAGCCGTGCGTGGCCGGCTGCGAGGCCCTCTCGATCGACGCCGAGGCGCGGACGATCACGCTCGGCGAGCAGACGCTGTCGGAAGGGGACGTGCTCACGATCGACGGCGGCACCGGCGCCGTCATCGTCGGCGAGGTGCCGCTCGTCCCGCCGCAGGTGAACGACGACCTCGAGACGATCCTCGGCTGGGGCGACGAGCACCGCCGCCTCGGCGTGCGGGCGAACGCCGACACGCCCGACGACGCCGCCAAGGCGCGCGACTTCGGGGCTCAGGGCATCGGCCTCTGCCGCACCGAGCACATGTTCATGGCCGAGGACCGCCTTCCGGTCGTGCGCGAGATGATCCTCGCCGAAGGGGAGGCCGGCCGGCGGGCGGCGCTGGACAAGCTCCTGCCGATGCAGCAGGGCGACTTCGAGGGGATCTTCGAGGCGATGGCGGGCCTGCCCGTCACGATTCGTCTGCTCGACCCGCCGCTGCACGAGTTCCTGCCACCGCTGGAGCAGGCGACGGACGAGCACATGCGCCGCCGTATCAAGCAGCTGCAGGAGGCGAACCCGATGCTCGGGACGCGCGGCTGTCGGCTCGGGCTGCAGTGGCCGGAGGTCTACGAGATGCAGGTGCGCGCGATCATCCGCGCCGCACGCGAGGTGGCGGCTCGGACCGGCGAGGCGCCGCTCGTCGAGATCATGCATCCGCTCGTGGCGTTCGACGAGGAGCTCCGGCGGCTGCGCGAGCTGACGGTGCAGGTCGCCGAGGAAGAGGCGCCGGAGGTCGAGTATCTCTGCGGCACGATGATCGAGCTCCCGCGTGCATGCGTGCGCGCCGACGAGATCGCGGGACATGCCGACTTCTTCTCGTTCGGGACGAACGACCTGACGCAGACCGCGCTCGGCTTCTCTCGCGACGACGCGGAAGGGAAGTTCCTGACCTTCTATCTCGAGGACGGCGTGCTCGAGCGCAACCCGTTCGAGACGCTCGACGTCGGCGGCGTCGGCGAGCTGATGCGGATCGGCATCGAGCGCGGCCGGGCGACGAAACCGCACCTGAAGACCGGCATCTGCGGCGAGCACGGAGGCGAGCCGAAGTCGGTCGCGTTCTGCCACGAGCTCGGGCTCGACTACGTGAGCTGCTCACCGTTCCGCGTCCCGCTCGCGCGTCTCGCAGCGGCGCAGGCCGCGCTGGCCGAAGAGGGGTCGCCGGCGTACGCCGCGGCCGGCGGCTGATGCCGAAGTACGCCGTGCTCGTCGACGGCGAGCGCGTGACGACCGTCGACGCCGCGGACGCGGTTCGCAGCTGGCTCGTGACCTACCGCGAGGAGCATGCGGAGGACGATCCGTCCGCGGCGCACGTTCAGGTGATCGAGCGCGGCCGGCTGTGGTGGGTCACCGGCGGCAAGCTCGTCGACCGCCTGCGATTCCTCTGACCTGGGAACAGGTGCGCGCGCGCCGGCTCGTGCGCAGCGCGCTGACGGACCGATCGGCGTCGATCGTGGACGTGGCGAGGCAGGTCTGCGGCATCCACGCGCAGGTGCAGGCATCGGCCGAGCTGCAGCTCGCCGCGCGCGTCGACGGGATCGCGCAGCAGGACGTGCGCGATGCGCTCTGGCGCGACCGCACGCTCGTCAAGGCGTGGACGCTGCGCGGGACGCTGCATCTCCACCCGGCCGACGAGCTGCCGCTGTGGCTCGCGACGCGCGAGCCCAGCGAGGATCTGCCGGCGTGGCCCGATCCCGCCGGCGTCGTGCATCCGCCGGTCGGCGCCGAGGACGCTGCCGAGCTGCGTGCCGCCGTCTGGGACGCAGCCGGCGGCGAGCCGTTGCTGCGCGACGAGCTCGTCGACGAGGTCGTGCGGAGGGTGGGGAGGAAGCACGAGGGGCGCCTGCGTTCCGGCTTCGCGTTCTTCATCGGCGAGCTCTGCCAGGGGCCGCCGCGCGGCAGCAGGATCACGCTCGTGCGTCCCGACCGCTGGGTCGCGACCTGGAAGCCGGTCGAACGCCGCGACGCGCTGCGTGAGGTCGTCCGCCGCTTCCTCTGGGCGTACGGGCCGGCGCGCCCGGCCGACTTCCGCGCGTGGTTCGGGTCGGATGTCGCGTTCGGCGACGTCGAGGAGGTCGAGGTCGAGGGCCGCCGCGCGTTCGTGCTCGCCGGCGACGCCGACTTTCCGGAGCCGGAGCGGAGCGTCCGGCTGCTGCCCGAGTACGACGTCTACGTCATGGGCTTCCGCGAGCGCGACCAGCTCGTGCCGCAGCGCGTGCGCGAACACGTCGCCGCTCACGGTCGCGGCCGTTACGAGGGCCCGGCCGGCGTGCGGTTCGTCGTCGCGGACGGCGTTGCGGCGGGGCTGTGGGAACGGAAGAAGACGGCGAAGCGGCTCGAGCTCCGCGTCTCGCCGGCGGCGCGCGTCAACCGCAGGGCGTTGAAGCGGGAGGCGGCGCGCTACGCCGATTTCCTGGGTCTGGAGCTCGACCTCACGGTCGGTTGACCAGCTGCCGGGCGAACGAGCCGCCGCCGACGATCCGCTCTGCGTGGTCGCCGACCCGCTCGCGCAGCTCGCGATCGGAGGTGACGACCCACAGAGGCGGCGGCAGCTCGCGGACGTCGCGCGCGATCCGGTCGTCGGCGCTCTCGGCGCCCTCCCAGACGACGATCACGTCGTGACCGCCCTGCTGCCCCCATTCGCACGAACGCTCTTCGAGCTTGGAGCGGCCGATGTTCGGCCAGACGGAGCGGCGGACGTTCTCGCCGTCGACGAGGACGGTCGCCAAGCTAGGCGTAGCCGCGCGTCTTCCAGTACGCGAGCAGCACGGACACGACGCCGACGGCGGCGATCGTGATCCAGCCGAGCATGCCCGCGCGCGCGTAGGCGACGCTGCCACGCCCGAACCGGGAGAAGCCGAACGCGCAGGCGGCGCCGCCGAGCAGGCCGCCGATGTGCCCGCCGATCGAGATGTTCGACACCGAGAACGTGAAGACGAGGTTGAGGACGATCACGCCGAGCGCGCTGCCGCCGAAGACGTAGTCGCGGTGCACCGTCTCCATCACGAGCCCGGCGCCGAGGATGCCGAAGATGGCGCCGGACGCGCCGACCGTCGGCGTCGTGGGGTTGAGCATCAGCGCGCCGGCCGAGCCCGCCAGTCCCGACACGAGGTAGATGGCCAGGAACCGCCCCGAGCCGATCCGCTGCTCGAGCAGCGACCCGAACCACCAGAGCGCGAGCATGTTCAGCAGCAGGTGGAACGGCCCGTAGTGGAGGAACGCCGCCGTGATCAGCCGCCACCAGTCGCCGTGCGCGACCCCGACCAGGTCGGGAAACGGAACGTGCGCCGGGACGCCCGCAAGCGTGTGGCCGACCTTGACGCCGTTCGCGATCAGCGCGCCGTTCTGGTAGATCGAGCCCTTCGTCGCAGTGACGCCGCTGCCCTGAAGCAGCTCCGCGACATACACCAGCACGTTGACCGCGATGAGCGCGCGCGTGACCTTCGCGCCGACGCCTTCGTACGCCGCGCGGCGCACGCCCTGGCTGACGCGGTCGACCCCCTGGTGCCGGCCGGAGTGCTCCGGGCAGCGGATGCCGACCGGCGCCATCGTCATGCACTCCGTGCAGATCGGGCGGCCGCACTCCGAGCAGGAGAGCCCGGTGACGCGGTCGGGATGGCGGTAACACGTTCTCTCGACGGGCGCGGACATGTCGGCAACTAGCGTAGTGGGATGCCGGTCGACGTCGTCTTCACGCCCGCCCGAGCGGCTCCTGCGGCCGTGGGCGTGGTGGTGGACGTCATTCGCGCCACGTCGACGATCGCGCGGGCACTCGCGTCCGGCTACGAGCGCGTCCTGTGCTGCGCGGAGATCGAGGACGCTCGTGCCCTGCGGGCGCGGCTCCCCGATTCGCTGCTCGGGGGCGAGCGGCAGGCCGTGCGGGTGGAGGGGTTCGACGTCGGCGCCTCGCCGCGCGAGTTCCTCGAAGCTCGGGCGAGCACGCTCATCCTCTCGACGACCAACGGGACACGCGCGATCCTCGAGACTGCCGAGCGCTGCGACCGGGTGCTCCTCGGAAGCCTCCTCAACCTCTCCGCGGTCGCGGTCGCGGCTGCGGCCGCGAGCCACGACGTCTCCGTCGTCTGCGCCGGCTTCAAGGGCGGCTTCGCGCTCGACGACGCCTACTGCGCCGGGCGAATCGTCCAGCGCCTCGAAGGTGAACGGACGCACGCGGCGAGCGGCGCCGCGCTCCTCGCCGACGCCTTCCCGGTCGCGCTCGACGGGCTCAACGCCCGGACCTACGGGCCGCCGGGCCTCGAGGAGGACATCGCCTACTGCGCCCAGGTCGACCTGCTCGACGTCGTTCCCGAGCTCACTGGTGTGGAGGGGCCCGCTGCAGAAATAATGCGGAGGTGAAAGGGCCGTTCGTCCTTGCGGCGCTCGCCGTGCTGCTGCTGGCGGGCAATGCATCCGGCGCCCCGGTGCACAAGCCCTGGCTCTGGCAGTGCACGCAGATCCACAACGCCGACCCGCAGTACCGCTGCTACGTCCGCCTGCTGCGACTCGACATCGAGCACTCCGGCGACCCTGCGCGCGAGCTGCCGCGCATCGACAAACGCGTCGTCGCCGTCGGCGGGCCGCTCGAGGCCGGCTGTCACGTGCTGATGCACGAGGTAGGCCGCGAGTACGCGCAGGACCATCACGTGACGCTCTCGACGCTGCAGCGCTACGTGCCGCGGTCGAACAACCCGAACTGCTCCGCCGGGTTCGGGATGGGGCTCGTCATGTACCTCGGACCGCAGATCCTCCGGTCGGGCGGTGCATCTGCGGTTCACGCGTGCATGCAGCTCCCGACGCGCTACCGGCAGTACACCTGCGTGCACGGACTCGGCCACGCGCTGCTCCGCGCGTATCACGGCGCGCTCGGCCAGGCCGTCGCGGCTTGCCGGAAGCTGCAGGCGCGGTTCGCGCCCGATTGCGCCCAGGGCGTCTTCCACGACTACTGGATCTCGCTGCGCGGCGCCGACGGGACGGTGCGCCCGGCGAAGGCGTCGACGTCGCCGCGCGTCGTGTGCGCGCGTTACGGCTACGTGCGGGCGTGCTGGTACCGCTACTTCCTCGAGCGGCCGATCGGCCTGCCGATCAACGACGCCGCCGACCTGCGGCGGGCGTGCCACGGCCTCGCCGGCGTGCAGCGGTTCGGCTGCATCAGCGGCGCGACGCTCGAGCTCTCGAGCGACCCGTTCGAGCAGATGCATGCATGTCTGCGCCTGCGCGGGCTCGACGAGCGCGCCTGCGTTCGCGGTGTCGCCGATCAGGCGCTGGCGGGGAAGCCGACACGGCAGCTGGCGCTGATCCGGATGTGCAGGAACGCGGACTGCTACGCGTGGCTCGGGCGAACGCTCGCCGTCGTGACGAACGGCGGCTTCCCCTGTTCCGCGCTCGTGCGCGGGCGTGCTGCGTGCGCCGCCGGTGCGGCGCAGATGCGCGACGCGCTCGTGACGTTCTCCTAGGAGAAGGCTCGCCGGGAGAGACGGAACGCCGTCTGCAGCAAGAGGGCGACGAGGGCCGCCAGCGTCAGATACTCGAAGAGCCCGACGCCGTCGCGCGTCGCCGCAAGCTGGATGAGCTTCGCCGCGATCGCGATCAGCGCGAGTGGTAGGACGAGTGGACGAAAGCGCATGTCCGCGGATCCTACGACAGCGCCGGCAGCGCGGGCAGCGGATCGACCGCCGCGCCGCGGATGCGCACCTCGAAGTGGAGGTGCGGCCCGGTCGCGTCGCCGGTTTCGCCGATGAGGCCGACGCGAACGCCTGCGCCGACCCAGACGCCGACCCGCACGTCGATGCGTGAGAGGTGCGCGTACATGCTGCGCTCGCCGTGGCCGTGCGCGACCGTGACGAGCAACCCGTAGCCGTCGCGCCACCCCGACCACACGACCTCGCCGCTGCGGGCGGCATACGCCGGCGTGCCTCGCGGCGCGGGGAGGTCGATGCCCGCGTGCCAGCGGTCGCCGCGCGGCCCGAACGGATCGCCGACGACCGGGTGCGTGAGCGGCCACGCGAGCGGCAACGGGATGGTCGGCGCAGGCCGGCGGAGCGCCGCGACCGTCTCGGGGCCGGCGACGCCGTCCGGCTTCAGCCCTGCGAACTTCTGGAAGCGCCGCACGGCGCCGTCGATGTGCGGGCCGAAGATGCCGTCGAACGACGCCGACGGAAAGCCGTGCTCTGCAAGCTTGAACTGCAGCGACGCGACGTCCCAGCCTGCGTTCCCGATGTGCAGCGGCCGCTGGCCGAGCCGGTGACGGGCGAAATGCCCGAGCGCGCGGCGGGTCTTCGGGCCGACGACGCCGTCGACGCTGATGCGCGCACGGCGCTGGAGCTTGCGGATCGCCTTTTCCGTGGCGGGGCCGGCGAGGCCGTCGATCGGTCCCTTGTACAGCCCGCGAGACTGCAGGCCGACCTGGAGCGCGGCAACGCCCGAGTTCCACGACGCCGCCGCCTCCGGGACGAACGCGACGGCGAGAGCCACGAAGGGCAGCGCGAGGGACGCCCTGATGCGCATGGGAGGACGGTTTTCGGCGTTGTCGCAACGATCCCTGGTCGAAGGAGTACCCCGACGACCCTGGGGTAGAGCCTGCAGATGCGTTTGCCGATGCCCGCCCGGTTCGCACTCGCAGTCGTGCTGCTCGCAGCCGTCCCGACCGCAGCCGCCGCGTCGACCCCGGACCAGCGCTATTCGCTCTCGGTCGCGAGGATCTGCGCCGGCGCGCTGCTCTTCGAGCACCCACACGCAATCGGCACCGATGCGGGTGTGCGTGCCGCCGCACGGGACATCCGCCGCTCGGCCCGGCGCCGTCTCGCGCGCGTCGCGGCCGTTCCGGCGCCGCGGGAGCTGACACGCCTGGTCCACCGCTGGATCTCGCTGCAGCGGCGCCTGTCCGAGAGCTACGCCAGGAACTGGCTGCGCATCCACTCGGCGATCGACGCAGCCCGGACACCGTCCCAGCGCGCCCGGCTGCCGGCAGTCCTCCAGAGATTCGTGCATGCGCCCGATGCGCTCCGACGAGCCTCGCGGAGGGTCGAGCTCGCGCTCACCGTGCCCGACTGCACCGGCGGCGACCCACCCCCGATGACGCCTCCAGTGGGAGCGGCGCCCGCGTAGGCAAGAGGCTTGACGTCGAACGTGTGTTCGTGTAGAACATACGTTCCCGTGATCGCCTGCATCGTCATTCCCGGCTTCGAGCTCCGCGCGGCGCTCCGCAAGCAGCCGGCGCTCGCGTTGCGTGCGGCAGCGCTGGCTCCCGCTGCCGGCACGGAGCCGCTGCTCGGGCCGGTGACGGCGGAGGCCGAGCGGCTCGGCGTGCGGCCGGGCATGCGCCTCGGCGAGGGGCTCGCCACGTGCCCGCAGCTCGTGCTCGTGGAGCAGGATCCGGCGGCGGCCGAGCAGGCGTGGGAACAGATCCTGCGGGCGCTCGAGGACTCGGGCTTCGCCGTCGAGCCCGCCGATGTCGGGTGTGTCTACTTCGAGACGCGCGGGGTCGAGAGGTTGTACGGCGGGCTCGACGCAGCGCTGCGGCGCGCGCTCGCCGCGGTAGGAACTGCCTGGGACCCACGCGCGGGCGCAGCGCAGCGCCGGTTCGCGGCCCTCGCCGCGGCGAACGTCGCGCGCCCCGGGCAGATCTTGGTCGTCTCCGACGAGCGGCTGCAGGATTTCCTCGCGCCGCTGCCGCTGGAGCTCGTGCCGATGGAGCCCCGCCGCCGCGCGGAGCTGCACGAGCTCGGCGTGAAGCGCGTCGGACAGCTTGCTGGGCTCCCGGGCGCAGCCGTGGCCGAACGATTGGGGCCGGACGGCCGGCGCGCCTGGGGCCTGGCGAGAGGCGGCAAGCCGGCACGCGTGCGCGGGCGCCGTCCGCCGGCGGAGATCGTCGAAGCGCTCGAGTTCCCCGAGGCCGTCGGGAACGAGCTGACGCTGCGACGTGCGTTCGCCGCATTGCTCGAGACGCTGCTCGCGCGGCCAGAGCGCGGCGACCGGTTCATCCGCAAGATCGCGCTGTCCGCCCGCCTCGTCGGCGGGGGGTCGTGGCGCCGCTCGGTGACGCTGCGCGACGCCACCACCGAGGACGCGCGTCTGAAGGCGGCGCTGGGGCCCAAGCTCGCCGAGCTGCCGGCGCCCGTCGTGGAGCTGCGCCTCGAGCTCGTCGAGCTGACGGAGCACGACGGCCAGCAGCTCGAGCTGCTGCCCGCGGCCGGGGGAGAGCTCGACGTGCGCCTGCGCGAAGGCCTGCGCCAGGTACGGGCGAGCACCGGCTCGGGCTCGGTCAATCAGGTCGTGGAGGTTGCGCCGTGGTCACGCATTCCGGAATCCCGGGCGCTGTTCGTGCCGCGGGACGACTGAACCAGCCGCGGCCGGCGGTCGTCGAAGCGCGTGTCGACGGGACGCCGGTTCGGGTCAACCGCCAGGGGGTCGCGGTGCTGCGCGAAGAGTGGCGCGTGGTCGACCGCTGGTGGACGGAGGAGCCGATCGCGCGGCGCTACTTCGAGGTCGTGCTGCAGTCAGGGGAGAACGCCGTTGTCTTTCGCGACGAGACGTGTAGGTGCTGGTTCACTCAGCGCGGCGCATAGACGCCGTCAGAATCTCCTGTGCCCGATGGAGGTCGTCCGCGGCCACGACGACCTCGCGTGGACCACCCGGCAAGCCGTCCATCGTTCCGACTCCGAAGTTCGTCGGCCGGTGCTCGCACTCGATGTCTTCGGTGCGAAGGAGCCCGCACAGCAGCTCGGCTTCCGCCTCGTTGCGCACGACTGTCAGGCGCACGAGCTCCGTCATCGTTCAGCTCATCTCCCGCAGACGGTCATGGAAGCCGGTGCTCGGCGCGTGGATGTTGAGCAGCCGGGCGCGCTGGCCGTCATGCGTCGCAAAGGCATGCGTGACGCCGATCGGCGCGGCGATGAACGAGCCGGCCGGCAGGCGCAGCCACTCGTCGCCGGCGAGAAAGTCGACCTCGCCCTCGAGGACGTAGAACGAGTCGACGTGGTCGTGGTGCGCGTGCGGGTCCGGCCCTTCGAAGCCGGGCTCGACCTCGAACTCGATCAGCGTCAGCTCCTCGCGGCCGATCTTGATCGTCGCCACACGGTTGTTCGCGACGAGCCGCTCACCCTCGCCCGGACGCCAGAAGACGGCGTCGACGGGCGGCTTGCCGCTGCCGGGCTCCGCGTCGACGCTGTCGAAGCCGCCTTCCTCGCCGCGGTTCCGCGCGCGCAGGTTGTCGGCGAAACCGCCGTCCGGTGTATGGAGGTTGAGGAAGACGGACCGCGACGTCGTGCGGAACCCGTGCACGACCTCCGGCGGCGCCGAGACGAACGCGCCCGGCTCGAGCAGCTTCTCCTCGTCGTGTACGAGCACAGCCATGCCGCCCTCGAGCACGTAGAACGAGTCGACGTGCTGCCGGTGAAAGTGGGGCTCGGCGCCGTCGCGCGCGTCGGGAAAGTGCGACTCGGTGATGCACAGCTGGTCGAAAGTCGCCTTGAGGACGATACGGCCGCCGAACAGCGCTTCGCCTTCGCCCGGCCTGAGCACCACGGCATCCATCACGGCATCCATCTCGAACGAGTATGACGATCGAGCTGCAGCCGGAGTTTCCGCACCGAACGCGTACGAAGGAACGCGTCGAAAACCGAAAGGCTGGGGTCAGGCCTCTTGCGGGGGCCGAACCCCGAGCTGCATACGTCGAGCTGCACGCGCATTCGTCGTACTCGTTCCTCGACGGCGCATCGCTGCCGGAGGAGCTGGCGGTGCAGGCAGCCGAGCTGGAGTATCCGGCGCTCGCGCTCACCGATCACGACGGCGTCTACGGCTCGCTCGAGTTCGCGCATGCAGCGAAGCACTTCGGCGTGCGTCCGATCACCGGCGCGGAGGTCACGCTCGCCGACCGTTCGCACGTCACGCTGCTCGTCGAGACGCAGCGCGGCTACGCAAACCTCTGCCGGCTGCTGACCGCCGCGCACGCGCACACGCGGCCGCCGGGAAAGGAGACGCAGCCGCCCGCCGACCCCGCGCTCGACCAGCGCTTGCTCGAGGAGCTGAACGATGGGCTCGTCTGTCTGTCCGGCTGTGCGCGCCACGGCCTCGCCGTTCGGAATCCGAACGCCGCCGCACGGCTCGCGCACGCGTTCGGTCGCGACCGCTTCTTCGTCGAGCTGCAACGTCCGTACGAACGAGGCGACGCGCGGCGGAACGCGGCGCTGCGCCGGCTCGCGGAGGACCTCGGTGTGCCGACGCTCGTGACAGGAGACGTCCACGTGCACCATCCACGGCGGGCGCCGCTGCAGGACGTTCTCGTCGCCGTCCGCAACCGCAGCTCACTCGACGGCTGCGAGGCCGAACGGCGCGGCAACCACGAGTGCGTGCTGCTCTCGCCCGGCGAGGTCGCCGAGCGCTTTCCGGAGGACCGTGCCGCCGTGGCGCGCACCGTCGAGCTCGCCGAGCGGCTGCGCTTCGACCTGACGGAGGAGCTGGGCTACCGCTATCCCGACTTCTCCGACAGCCCGGAGCCGGCGATCGTGCAGCTTGCGCACGTCTGCAAGCGCGCTTTCGAGGACCGCTTTCCGCGCGGCCACCGGCTGCGCGCCGACGCGCAGGCGCGGCTCGACGAGGAGCTGAAGCTGATCGACGAGCTCGGCCTCGCCGGCTTCTTCCTGCTGCACTGGGACGTGCTCGAGCTCGCCCGCGAATGCGCGCTCGAGGTGCGCGGCCGCGACTCGCCGCGGCATGCGCTCCCGCCGGGCCGCGGGCGCGGCTCGTCGGTCGGCTCGCTCGTCTGCTACCTGACCGGCCTCTCGCACGTCGATCCCGTCGGCGCCGACCTGTCGCTCGGTCGCTTCCTCAACCGCGAGCTGAACGCGGTCCCGGACATCGACCTCGACTTCCCGCGGGACATCCGCGAGAAGCTGATCGTCGCCGTCACCGAGCGCTACGGCCGCGAGCACGCCGCGCTCGTCGCGTCGTTCGCGACCTACCGCTCACGCGGCGCGATCCGCGACGTCGGCAAGGCGCTCGGCCTGCCGTATGCGGAGCTCGAGCGCATCGCGCGCGTCTCGGACGGCTGGAACGCGACGCGCGTCGGCGAGGAGCTGTTGATGCTCCCCGATGCGCAGACGAAGCTCGCCTCACCGCGCTGGCGCGCGTTCGCGGAGCTGTGCGGCGAGATCGCCGGCCTGCCGCGGCACATCTCGCAGCACCCGGGCGGGATGGTCATCTCGAGCCGGCCGCTGATCGAGCTCGTGCCCGTGCAGCCGTCGGCCATGGCAGGTCGCCAGATGTGTCAGTGGGACAAGGACTCGTGCGCGGACGCGGGCTTCCTCAAGATCGACCTGCTCGGGCTCGGGATGCTGTCCGCGGTCGAGGAGTGCATCGACCTCGTCGCGCGTCACCGCGGCGTGA
>DATCYR010000002.1:0-3333 GCA_036526315.1 Gaiellaceae bacterium
GGTGCCCGACGTCGGTGTGCACGGCATACGCGAAGTCGATCGGCGTCGCGCCGGCGGGGAGCGTCTTGACCTCGCCCTTCGGCGTGAACACGTACACCTCGTCGTCGACGAGGTCGCTCAGGAACGCACGCTTGAACTCCCGGGGCTCGTCGATCGCGTCAGGTTGCGCCTCCATGAGCTGGCGCACCCATGCCTCCCACGCCTCGTCGGACTTGCCGCGGCGCTTGCCCTTGTAGCGCCAGTGGGCGGCGATCCCGTACTCGGCCTCCTCGTGCATCTCGCGCGTGCGCACCTGGATCTCGAGCGGCCGGCCCTCCGGCCCGATCACCGTCGTGTGCAGTGACCGGTAGCGGTTGAACTTCGGCATCGCGATGTAGTCCTTGAACCGGCCTGGCATCGGCTTCCACAGCGAGTGGATGAGCCCGAGCGCGCCGTAGCAGTCGCGCGTCCCCTCGTCGGCCGAGCGCTCGACGATGACGCGCATCGCCGTTAGGTCGTAGATCTCGTTGAACTCCCGACCCTTCTTCGCCATCTTGTCGTAGATGGAGTAGAAGTGCTTCGCGCGCCCCGAGATCTCGGCGGGGATGTCGACCTTGTCGAGCTCGAGCTGGAGGATGCGGGCCGCCTCGGAGACGTGTCCCTCCCGGTCGGCGCGGCGCTCCGTGACCATCGCCTTGATCTCCTCGTACTTCCGCGGGTGGAGCGTTTCGAAGGCGAGGTCCTCGAGCTCCCACTTGAGGGCGTGGATACCGAGGCGGTGCGCGAGCGGCGCGTAGACCTCGAGCGTCTCCTTCGCCTTCTGCACCTGCTTCTGCTTGCCGAGGTACTCGATCTCGCGGAGGTTGTGGAGACGGTCGGCGAGCTTGATCAGGATGACGCGGACGTCCTCCGCCATCGCGATGATGAGCTTCCGGTAGTTCTCGGCCTCCGCCTGCTCACGACTCTGGAACTGCACGCGCGTCAGCTTTGTGACGCCCTCGACGAGCTTCGCGATCTCGTCGCCGAACGCGGCACGGACGTCCTCGAGGTCGGCGTCCGTGTCCTCGACGACGTCGTGGAGCAGCGCGGCGGCGATCGTCTCATCGTCGAGCTGCAGCTGCGCACAGATCTTGGCGGCGCCCCACGGGTGGAGCACGAACTCCTCGCCCGACCGCCGCTGCTGCCCCTCGTGGGCCTCCGCCGCGAACTGGAAGGCCCTCGCGATCAGGTCGCGGTCGACATCGGGGTTGTAGGCGGCGACGTCCGCAATCAGCTCGTCGATGAGCTCCTGATGCTGCTCGTGAGTCTCAAGGACCGCCATGGACCCAGTGTACTCCGGCGGGTTTTTGCCCCCTCCCCCGTCTCAGCGACCCGTAACTCAAGGGGAGGAAAGCTCGTTCCGATGGTGAAAGGAACTCGCCCGTGACCTGGTATCGACGCCGACAGCAACGAAAGGCCGCCGAGCGCGCAGCACGGCTGCTGGTGGCGCTCAACGCATGCGCTAGTACGCGACCCCGAACGTCTCCGGCGGGTACACGGCTCGGCCTCGCAGCGTCGGCTCGTAGGCACCTAGCGGCCTGAGCATGAAGTACTGCGGCCCGTGCGACTCGGGCGGCATCTCGATCCCGTGCTCGTCCGCGCGGGTGAACCCGAAGCGTCCGTAGTACACCGGATTCCCCTCGATCAGGAGCAGCGGCTCGCCGCGCTCGTCCGCGAGCCGCACGGTCTCCTCCATGAGTGCCGTGCCGATGCCGCGCCGCTGGTGCGAGGGCACGACAGCGAGCGGCCCCACCTGGAGGACACGTCGTGTGTCTGGCACCAGGAGGTCGACGTAGCTGGAGATCACATGTCCCACTGGCTGCCCCTCGGACACGGCCACGAGGGATAGGTCGGGCACGAAGCGGTCGGACGCGCGGATGGCGTCCACGATCGCGCTCGTGATCGTGTCGCCGAACGCCTCGTCGACGATGCGGCGGATCATGTCGTGGTCGTCGGGCGTCTCGGCGCGGACGATCACGCGGCGCGCAGCAATGCGGGCTGCGCGAGTAGCTCGCGAAACGTCTCGGACTCGAGCGGGTGCCGGCGCGGGCCGCCGGCCTCGACGTCCAGCTCGTCGAAAATACGCTGTGCCAGCGCCACCCGGCTCCCGTTGGCCGCCCACTGTGCGCGCAGCCACGCATACACCTCGTCGAAGCGGTCGTCGGCGTCGAAGACCCGTCGCACGACGAGCTGCGGCGCAACGGTGCCGTTCCAGCGGTTCTCCTGCAGGCGGAACGCGACGTCGTAGCGGTCGACGCGACGGAAGCGGTCGAGCTGCGTCCCCTGGCCGAACGCGATCGCGCTGCCGGCGTCGCGCCCGTCGCGGTGGACGCGGAAGCGCAGATGTTTCCCCTCGCCGACGGTCGCGAGGTCGCCGAGCTCGCACCCGGGCGCGAGCAGCGTGACGTCCGGATTGCCGAGCCCGAACGGGGCGAGCCGCCGCAATTCCTCGCACAGCGCGAGCGTCAGCTTCGCGCCGCGCGGCAGGACCGCGTCGACGGCGGTCGTCGGCACGAGATCGTCGGGCGCAAGCAAGCCTTCGGCCTGAGCGGCGAACGCCTCCGCGAAGGGCTCGATCGCCTCGGGACGGATCGACAGCCCGGCGGCCGCCCGGTGGCCGCCGAAACGCTCGAGGAACTGCGCGCAGCCGCTGAGCGCGCCGTGCAGGTCGAATGACGCGATCGACCGGCCGGATCCCTTCCACATCTCCTCGCCGCCGGCGAGCAGCACGACCGGCCGGTTGTAGCGCTCGACCAGGCGCGAGGCAACGATCCCGATCACGCCCTCGTGCCAGTCCTCGCCCCAGACGACGTAGGCCTTGCGGCGGCGCTTCGCCTCCGGCCACTCCTCCACCTGTGCGATCGCCGCGCGCAGGATCTTGTCCTCGACGGCCTGACGGTCGCGGTTCAGCTCCTCGAGGCGGTCGGCGAGCCGACGCGCTTCGTCTCGGTCGTCGGTGAGCAGGAGCTCGAGCGCTGCGCCCGGATGACCGAGCCGGCCGGCGGCGTTGATGCGCGGCGCGAGGCGGAACCCGACCTGGCCGCTGTCGACGCTCGCGGGATCGACGTGGGCCACCTTCATCAGCGCCTGCAGCCCGGGCTTCTGCGTGCGCGCGAGCGTCCGCAGCCCGGCGATCGTCAGCGTCCGGTTCTCACCGAGCAGCGGGACGACGTCGGCGATCGTCGCGAGCGCGACGAGGTCGAGGTGGCGGCGCAGGACCTCGGAGTCGGGGCCGAGCAGCGCTTGGCCGAGCTTGAATGCCACGCCGGTGCCGCACAGTTCCTTCGTCGCGACCACCGGGCAGTCCGGCAGCTC
>DATCYR010000003.1:0-5004 GCA_036526315.1 Gaiellaceae bacterium
CAGGCGCATCGGCAGCTCGAATGGTAGATGCAAAAGAGAGGGCCGGCCTTGCGGCCGGCCCTCTCTTCACTTCCGTGCGTGACGCGTTACGGCGTGAACTCGCTGATCCGCGTGGACCAGTTGGCAAGCGCGGTCCGCGTCCCTGGGGTGCCAGGCGTTCCGGTCGGGAATGTCCCGCCGGCGCACGTACCGAGCAGATTGTCCCCCGAGCCACCCGCAAAGAACGGGCCGCCCCACGGGATGTAGTTGCAGGTATGGGCGATGTACTCGCTGGCGATCCAGACGGAGTTGCCGTCGACAGCCGCCGCACCGTAGTCGCCCCAGCGCGGGCGAATCGGATTCGGGAAGTTCTGGGCCTTGTAGCCCGAGAACCCGTCGTCCGCGGCAGCACCTTGGCCGCCGGTGACGTCGTCCCAGGTGCCGACGCCGGCAAGGGCGTCGATCGAGGCGAACGCCGCACTCGGATACGTGCTGTCACCGGTGTCGGTGAACGCCATCACGCCGCGGCCGCTCGCCGTGACGCCGATGGCCGGATACGTGAAGTCGTGCCCCGTTGCTCCGAGGTAGCCGTTCATGACGACCTTCGAAGCGCTCGGGTTCACGATGAACCACTCGATGCCGGCCCGCTGCGCCCCGCCGTCAGGGTTGAGCGCCGTATCGAGCGCGCCCCACAGCTTGCCGTTCGCGAACGTCACCTGCTGCATCCGGGTGTCGTTCGAGTCGATGCTGAAGACGTGCTCCGTCCCACTCGCATTGTGGGCCGTCGCGGAGACGAGCAGTCGCCAGCACCCGGTACCTGCAGCGGTGACGGTGGTCAGGTCGTTCAGACAGAAGCCCTGCGGCACGGTCTGATCCGGCACATTGCCCGACCCGGGCTGCTTCGCCTTCGGCGGGACGCCGTACTGGCCGACGCCAAGGACACGGTTACTGAGGCTGAGCGACGGGCTCGCCGTGTTCAGCGACGCCGTGTTCGCCAGCGTCCAGACGACCAGCTGACTCGACGTGCGCGTGCCGGCATTGCCTGACTTCGGCATCTGCGCCTCGTCTGCGGCATTCGAGCTCATGAAGTACTCGGTGCCGTTGTTCGCAAGCTGGAACGACGACGTTCCGGGCGACTGCGAGGGCCAGAGCGTGAACCCAGGCTGTGTCGCGCCGGCGTCGCTCGGCTCGTTCACCATGCCGGACGTGTCGATGTGCTGCATCGAGACAGTCGCGGCGCCCGCGGCGAGCTGGGCCTTCGAGAGCGCGTAGATCTGCGCCCCGCTAAACCCGTTGGCATGCCACGGATACGAGTTGGTGGTGAGGTAGATCCCGTTCGCGTCGGCGCCGATGTGCGGGTAGTCGCCGAGGTACGGCCCGGGATTGACGCCGCCGGTGTTCGTGCCGTCGTTGGTGACGTCGATCCTGTAGATGTTCCAGCGACCCGTAGCGTCATTCGTCTGGCTGACCGCCAGGTCGAGGTGGTTGACGCACGAGAAGACGCCCTGGCACTGTCCAGGAACCTGCGGGTCGAGCGTCAGTGAGACCAGGAAGAACCGCTGCGACTGCGCGTCGTAGATGCAGGACGGGTCGGTGACGAACTGTCCGCGCACGCCGGTCGCACGGTTGATCGCGGGCGGATAGCCGTAGAACGAGTTCAGGTCGACCGCATGGTTCACGTTGCGCGGAAAGCCGGCGACGATGTTGGTGGCAGTGTTGTCCGGCAGCAGCGAAGCACCGCTCGAGGCGCTGAACACGTTGAACACGTCGTTGACGACCTCGACGACCTGGCCGTTGCCGACGCACATGCCCTGGTCGGGCGGCTCGACGGAGAACTGGTTCCCGCCGCGCGAGTAGCGCTGCTGGTAGTGGTTCAGGCCCTCGAAGCCGAAGTCGAAGTTCGGGCTCGACTTCTGCTTCTTGACGCTACCGACCGTCGGGCCACCACCCGCTCCCGTCGAGAGGCTGATCGTCCCGTTGAAAGGGTCAGGCCCCTGGTCGCCGTCCCCGCTCGGGAACTCGTCTTGCGTGACGCCCCCTGCGCCGGACGGCGTGAAGTCACCGGTTTGAGGGCTTCCCGTGCCGGTTCGCGGAACTGCGCTTGCACTCGCACCGGTCGCGGTCCCCGCGGAAGCCGTCAAAGCGACGACGGCGAGCGCAAGCACTGCAAGCAGCGCAAGCTTCGTTCTCCCTCTGAGTCGCATTCTCTCCCCCATGGAGGTCGTAATGTAGGCGGCTCCATGCCCCGATGGCCGCCCGAGCAGGGTCGAATATGCGCTTCTTAACGCAGCAAAGTCAATGTAGGAATCTCTTTTAGGAGCGGAGCGCTACGAGTCGTGCGGCTTCGCCATCGCGCGGTAGTCGAGCGCTTTGTCGAGGACGTCGTCCCCGACGCCGCGCTCCCGCGCGACCTCGCGCAGCGAGCGGCCGCTCGAGGCCGCATCCTTGACGATCTCGGTCCCTGCGTCGTACCCGATGTACGGGTTGAGAGCAGCCGCGGCTGACAGCGTCAGCTCCGCGTAGCGCTCGCACTGCTCGCGGTTCGCCTCGATGCCGGCGACGCACTTTTCCGCGAGCAAGCGAGAGGCAGCGGCCAGGAGCTTGATCGAGTCGAGCAGGTTGCGCGCGAGCACCGGGACGAAGACGTTGAGCTCGAAATGCCCCTGCATGCCGCCGACGGTGATCGCCGCGTCGTTGCCGATCACCTGCGCCGCCACCTGCGTCACGACCTCGGGGATGACCGGGTTCACCTTCCCGGGCATGATCGAGCTGCCCTTCTGCAGCTCCGGCAGGAAGATCTCGGCGAGCCCTGCGCGCGGGCCGGAGCCCATCAGGCGAAGGTCGTTTGCGATCTTCGTCAGCGACACTGCGACGGTCTTCAGCGCGCCGGACGCCTCGACGAGGCCGTCGCGCGCCGCCTGAGCCTCGAACGCATCCGCCGGCTCAGAGATCGTGAGCCCCGTGTCGTCCGCGAGCCGGCGCCGCACGCGCTCGGCGAACTCGGGATGCGTGTTGAGCCCGGTGCCCACGGCCGTGCCGCCGAGCGGGATCTGGCCCACTCGCCCGAGCACCCCCTTGATCCGCTCGGAGCCCTGCCGCACCTGTGCCGCGTAGCCTCCGAACTCCTGTCCGAGCGTCACCGGCACGGCGTCCATGAGATGCGTGCGCCCGGACTTGACGACCTCGTCGAACTCCTCCGCCTTCGCCTGCAGCGCCGTCGCGAGCTTGTCCAGCGCCGGCAGGAGGTCGTTCGTCAGCTCGTCGAGCGCGGCGAGGTGGACGGCCGAGGGAAAGACGTCGTTCGAGGACTGGCCCATGTTGACGTCGTCGTTCGCGTGCACGTCGTCGCCCGCGAGCGCGGCCATGACCTCGTTGGCATTCATGTTCGAGGACGTGCCCGAACCGGTCTGGAACACGTCGATCGGGAACTGGTCGTCGAGCTCCCCGGCTGCGATGCGGTCGCCGGCCGCGGCGATGCGCTGCGCCTTGTCCTCGTCGAGCAGCCCGAGCTCGGCGTTGACCCGCGCGGCGGCGGCCTTGATGCGGCCGAGCCAGCGTGCGACCGACGGCGGAATCGGCTGGCCGGAAACGGGGAAGTTCGCAACTGCTTTGTTCGTCTCGCTCCCCCAGAGCTCGCGCCGTTCCTCGGTTTGCGCCATCGACTTCGAGTCTAGCTGGGGGCCGGTGCGACCGGCCCCCAGCTCGTTCGATCAGTGCGAAGTGACCGCGTTGAGTGCGTCCACCTGCCCGTTGCCGTACCACGAGTTGTGGCCGGTGCCACCCTGGCACGGGAAGAAGAGACCGCTGTCGATGCCGACGCCGAAGAAATCCGCGTACGTCGGCGGCAGGAATACCGGGCACGGCTGCGGATCGGCCGTCTGGTCGAGGTAGGCCTTCACCTTTCCCGGCTGCATGTGGCCGAACATGCTCACGATCAGCGCCGCGACGCCTGCCGCGTGCGGTGACGCCATCGACGTTCCCTGCAGGTAGCAGTACGTCGCGCCGTTGTCGATCACCTTGCGGGTGCACGGCCGGCTCGCCGGGTACGTCGACAGGACGCGACCGTTCGGCGCGGCGGCGGTCTTGCCGAACACCGAGTCGCCGCCGGGCGCCGTGACGTCGGTCGCGCTGATCCCGACGCTCGAGTAGAACGACTTCAGGTACCCGCCGATCGGGTTGCCGCTGCTGTCCGTCTGCAGCGCGTTGCCGGTTCCCGAGACGCCGATCACGCCCGGGACTTCGACCGGGATCGTCACGCAGGCGTTCGTCACGTCCTGTCCGGCCGGGTTCGGATCCGTATCCGGGCTCGTCGCGTCGTGCACAGGATGCGACAGGTCCTCGCTCTCGTTCCCGTCCGCGGCGACGACGGTGACGCCGTTCGACTCGGCGTAGGAGATCGCCCGGGACTCCGCCTTCCAGATCGCGCGCTGCGTCGGGTCGTTCCGGCAGTTGAAGAGGTACGGGTCGGCGAAGTAGCTGTTGTTCGTCACGTCGAAGTGATGAGTCGCCGCCCAGATGAACGAACAGATCACGGCCTCCGGGAAGAAGAAGCCGTCTGCGTTGCCCGCCTTGATGCCGGCAATCTTCACGTTCGGCGCGACGCCGACGATCCCGATCCCGTTCGCCGCCGCGGCGATCGTGCCCGCGGTGTGCGTTCCGTGGCCGTTGTCGTCGTTGGCAGCGACCTTCCCCTGCACCGGGACGCCGGTCGTGCAGTTGACGCTGTTCGCGTCGGAGACGTTCGCGGCGAGGTCCGGATGCGTGTAGTCGAGGCCGGTGTCGATGTCACCGACCAGGACCGAAGGGCTGCCGCCCGTGATCGCGTGCGCCTGCGGCGCCTTGATCTGGGCCATGTCCCACTGCAGGCCCGCGAGTGGATCCGCCCCGACCGGCGCGTTGCCGGGCAACGGCGTGTTGGCCGCACCGCCGGCGTCGACCTGCGCGTTCGGCAACTGCGTTGCGAACCCGGCCGTCGCGGAGGCGTTCTCCACGCGGCTGTCCTTCAGCAGGTTGTCCCTGAACGAC
>DATCYR010000004.1:0-21108 GCA_036526315.1 Gaiellaceae bacterium
GACGTGAAAGGCGTGAAGATCGCGGGCCTCCTCTTCGACGCCGGGCCTGTGAGCTCCGACCCGCTCCTGCGCGTCGGCACGAAGAACGCGCACAAGAGCGACGCGGCGGACCCGACGTCGCTGCACGACGTCTTCTTCCGCATCGGCGGCGCCGCCGCCGGCAAGGCGACGACCAGCCTCGTCGTGAACAGCGACAACGTGATCCTCGACGACATCTGGGCGTGGCGCGCCGACCACGGCACCGGCGTCGGCTGGACGGTGAACACCGCCGATACGGGTGTCGTCGTCAACGGCGACGACGTCACCGCGTACGGGCTCTTCGTCGAGCACTACCAACGCTACGACGTGATCTGGAACGGCGAGCGAGGCCGGACGATCTTCTTCCAGAACGAGATGCCGTACGACCCGCCGGACCAGGCCGCGTGGTCGCACGACGGGGTCGACGGATTCGCCGCGTACAAGGTCGCGGACGGCGTGCAGGCACACGAGGCGTGGGGGCTCGGCAGCTACTGCTTCTTCAACGTGAACCCGACGATCCACGCGACGCGCGCGTTCGAGGTGCCGGTCAGGCCGGGCGTGAAGCTCCACGACCTGCTCACCGTCTCCCTCGGCGGCGTCGGCACGATCGACCACGTGGTCAACGACACCGGCGCGGCGGCAGAGGGCGCCGCGACGATCCCAGTCAACATCGTCAACTTCCCGTAGGAGAGCTCGACCGATCCGCGCGCCGCGGTGCCTGCCGTCGCCGCGGCGCGCCGGGACGGTCGCCGGGCAGCGTCAGCGTGGCTGCTGACCGTCAACCACAGCAGGTCTGCGCGCCACCCGGCCCGCCCATGTCAGCACCCCGCGCCGTAGCGTCGATTGGCATGGATGGGTCAAACCTTGCGCGCGCGAACGGCCGTGCCGTACGCGCAGATCTCGGTCCAGTTGCCGCCCATCTCCGATGTGTCGAAGCGCATTGCGACGATCGCGTCGGCCCCCTTTCTTTCGGCCTCCTCGACCATTCGCTCGATCACCTGCAGGCGACTGTCGACCAGCGCTTTCGTCATTCCCTTGAGCTCGCCGCCCATGATCGACTTCAGCCCGGCTCCGAGCTGCGAGCCGATGTTGCGCGATCGCACCGTCAGCCCGAAGACCTCCCCGAGCGTCTCGGTCACCTCGTATCCCGGCAGGTCATTCGCGGTCGTGATCAGCATCGAGATCCCTCCTTGGTCGCCGCCCCCACACGCCGATGTGCACGAAACCACAGCCGAGGAATTCGGGCTCGTTCACGTGGTCGGCATGCGCTGCCGCTTCGTGGGGCGTGAGCACACCGGCCGAGATCGCGGACGGGGCGATCGCGTTCATGCTGAGGCGGTAGAATTCGCCCAGGTCCGTGCCCGGCGCGACGACGTCGAGCTCGGCATCGGCGCCGACCTCCTCGAGACCGAGCGTCGGGACTTGCTCGAGCAGCGCGCGCCCGCGCGACAGCGAGCCGTTCGGAAACGTGCGGTGCCATGCGTCGGGATGCGCCCTCCAGAGCGGATCGGCGTCGGCGAGCCACATCCCGAAGTCGGGCTCTTCGAGGAGCAGCCAGCCGCCGGGGCGAAGCCACGACACCATCCGCGGCAGGAGCGCCCTGTCGTCGGGGATGTGCATCAAGACGGCCCGCGTGTGCACGAGGTCGAACGACTCCGCCGGGAAGGTCTCCGTGCGGATGTCATGACGAAGCACCTCGACGTTCGGCGGCGCGTCCGCCCGAAGGAAATCGACCTGCAGGTCGGTCGCGACCACGTGTCCCTCGGGGCCGACGTGCCCGGCGAGCCAGCGGGTGATCGAGCCGCGCCCGCCGCCGATCTCCAGGCACGCTGCGCTCGCGCCGAGGCCGAGCCGCTCGATGCGGCGGATCGTCAGCGGGTCGAGACGCTGCTGGAACAGCTCCAGCCGGCGCGCCTCGTCGTCGGCCGCGTGCGGGAACGCGTAATCGAGGCTCTCGTCCACGCTAGAGCGTCGCGAGCGCAACGTGCACCTCCTGTGGGAACGCGAAGCTGCCGTCCTGGACGAACGCGGCAAGCGATTCGCCGACGTCCTCGCTGACGCGGGCGGCTGCGTCATCGCGCGCGGCGAGCGCGGCCAGCGGCGTGGCTGCGAGCTGGATACCGACCCATTCCTGCACGGAGGAGAAGCGCACCGTGAGGCTGACGGTGTCGACCCGAGTGCTGCTGAATCCTGCAGCCGTGCACAGACGACGCAGTTCCTCGGCGCTCGCCAGCGAATGCTCGCTCCGCTTCGCGTGCGATGCGCCGTCGCCGAAGTGCCGGTCGAGCGCGTCCGAGAGAGCGAGCGCCGCCGGGTTCCGCTCGATCGAGGTGAAGACACTCGCGACGGCTCGGCCGCCGTCGGCGACGACGCGCCGCATCTCGCGCAAGGCGCCAAGCCGATCCTCGAAGAACTGCAAGCCCAGCTGGCAGACGACGACCCCGAACTCGCCGTCGTCGAACGGCAGCGCGAGCGCACTGCCCTCGACCCACTCGAGCTCCGGTGCGGCGGCTCGCGCCACCTCGAGCATGCCGCTGTTGAGGTCGAGGCCGACGACCCGCCCGCTCCGGCCGACGCGTGCCGCCGCGACCCGGGCGACGACACCCGTGCCGCAGCCGACGTCGAGCACGCGCTCGCAGCGCCGGATGCGTGCACGATCGACGAGGTCCCGCGCCCACGGCAACGTCACGGCCGGAACGAGGTACCGCTCGTACAGCTCCGGGGCGCTCCCCTCGAGCTGCCATCCGGACGGATCGCCGATAGGCCTCACGAAACGCGCGGCTGAGCGAGCAGCGCTGCGCCGACCGCGCCGCCCAGGTCGCCGAGCGCGGCCACGTGAACGGCCGGCGCACGTTCGGGCACGAACAGATGCGGCGTCATCGACTTCGCGACTCGGTCGGCCCACGGCTCACCGAGCCTCGTGCCAAGCCCGCCGCCGATGACGACCGCTTCGACGTCGAGCAGGTTGATCGCGGAGGCAATGCCCGCGCCGAGCGCAGCGACGGCGCGGCCGATCAGCGCGCCGGCGAGCTTGTCGTCCTTCTCGAGCGCACGTTCCCAGACGCCGCTGGACAACCGGCTGCGGCCCTCCTTGCTCATGATCTTGAACAGCTCCGTCTTCTCACCGCGCGCTTCGAGCCGCCGCGCCTGCGCCTCCATCGCAGCGCGACCGGCGTACGCCTCGAGGCATCCCCGCCGCCCGCACGGGCAGCGCGCGCCGTTCAGCTTCACGACCGTGTGCCCGATCTCGCCGGCAGCCCCGCGCCCGAGCCACGGCTTGCCGTCGAGGATGATCGCTCCGCCGACCCCGGTGCCCCACCACACGCCGACGACCGACTGGTAGGGCCGGGCCGCCCCGAGCCGGAACTCTGCGTCGACGGCGACGTTGACGTCGTTCCCGAGGAAGACCGGCGGTCCGAGCGCCTTTGCGAGCGTCGGCCCGAGGGGAAACACGCCGTTCCAGCCGGGCAGGTTGCGCGCGTGCGCAACCGTCCCGGCGCTGCGGTCGACGTCCCCGGGGGAGCCGACACCGATGGCCTCGAGCGCCCCGGGCTCGACGCCGGCGCCCTGGCAGGCCTCTCGCACGACGGTCTCGATCTCGTCCGCGACCGCTTGCGGGCCGCCTTTCGCCGGCGTCGGCCGCCGGGCCTGGCCGACGACCTGGTGAGCGGGGTCGACGATGACTGCCTGGATCTTCGTGCCGCCGAGATCAACCCCGGCGCGGACGCTCGCCATAACGCCAGTTTCCCTCACCGGCGCCCCGAGGCAAACGTCAGCGCGGGCCGGTCGCCGATGCCGGACGCGGCGCGCGGCGCGCGTGCCACAGCCGTGCCGGCCACCACGTCAGCTCGCGGAGGTCGAACGTCAGCGCCGGCACGAGGATCGAGCGGACGATCAGCGTGTCGAGCAGCACGCCGACCGCCACCGTCACCCCGAGCTGTGTCAGGGCGACGAGCGGCAGCACCGCCAGCACGAGGAACGTGCCGGCCAGAACGATGCCGGCCGACGTGATCACACCGCCGGTGACGGCGAGCCCTCTCAGCATCGCGTCTCGCGTCGCGAGGTGCTCGGCCTCTTCGCGAACGCGGGCCATCAGGAAGATGCTGTAGTCGACGCCGAGGGCGACGAGGAAGATGAAGGCGTAGAGCGCATAGCTCGGGTCCTCCCCCGGGAAGTCGGTGAAGAGCCTGAAGCCGACGAGGCTCAGCCCGACCGCGGCGAAGAACGAGAGCACGACGGCGAGCATCAACATCACCGGCGCGGTCAGCGCGCGCAGCAGCAGGACGAGGATGCCGAAGACCACGAGCAGCACGAGGGGGACCAGAACGCGTGTGTCACGCTCGTTTGCGGCGCGCACGTCGGCTTCTTCGGCTGTCGGTCCGCCGACGAGCACGGATTCGCCCGCTGCGGCGCGCAGCCCGTCGCGGAGCGGCGCAATTGCTGCGAACCCCTGTTTCGAGAAGGGGTCGGCCTTCAGCGTGACGGCGAAGCGGGCTCCAGGTTTCCCGCGTTCCGGCTGATCGACGGCGGCGACGACGGGCGAGCGGCGCGCCGCGGCGATCGCGGCTCGGAGATCGCCGCCCGGCCGTACGAGCACGGTCGTCGGCGCGCCGGCGCCGGCCGGGAACGACTGTTCCAGCAGGCGCTGCCCCTGCACGGCCTCGACGGAGCCACGGAACCCGTTCGTGCTCGTCAGGTTGTCGTCGAGCATCAGACCACCGAGCGTCAACGCCAGGAGCCCGAGCACCGCGACGATCCAGACCCGGCGCCGCCGCGGCAGGATCCACTCGCCGAGCCGCCTCCACGCCCCGGCCGTGGCCGCATCGGCCGAGCCGTAGCGCGGCACGAACGGCCAGAACGCCCTGCGGCCGCCGATCAGCAGGAGCGCCGGCAGGAGCGTCAGCATCGCGACGGCGGCGACGGAGATCCCCATCGCTCCGATCGGGCCGAGCCCGGCCGTGGTGTCGAGCTCGGCGAGTGACAGGCACAGCAGCGCGGCGACGACGGTTCCCGCCGAGGCGATGACCGCCGGTGCCGCCTGCCGCACCGCGATCCGCATCGCCTCGTACTTGTTCTCGACTCGCCGGAGCTCCTCGCGGTACCGCGCAGTGAGCAGGAGCGCGTAGTCGGTACCCGCGCCGAACACGAGGATCAGCAGGATGCCCCCGACCTGTCCGTTGATGACGACGCCGGCTTGCGCGAGCAGGTAGCCGAACGCCCGTACCACGCCCTCGGCGAAGAAGACGGCGAGCAGCGGTAGCACCCAGAAGATGGGGCTGCGGTAGATGATGACGAGCAGCACGAAGACGAGCAGCGCGGCCGAGTAGAGCAGTGTCGAGTTGATGCCGTCGAACACGCGGCTCGCGTCGGCGGAGAACCCCGCTGGGCCGGTGACCTTTGCCTCGAGGTCTGGAGGAAGCGTCCGCTCGAGCACGTTGCGAATCACGTCGACGTCGTGCACGAGCACGTCGACATCACCGCTCGCGACGATCGGGACGCTGAAAAGCAGCGCCTTTCCGTCCGCCGACGGCACTGCGCGGGAAGGCTCGCCGAGACCCGCGGCGTCGGTCGTCCGGAGCGCCGTCCGTACACGCTCGACGGCGCTGCGGTCGCCAGGGGTCAGTCCGTCGACGTTTCGGAGCACGATCGCCGCGACCGTCGGCCGGCCGTCGCCGAACCCGCGGTCGGCCTCGAGCACGCGCACGGACTCCGCGCTCCCCGGCAGGAAGCTGGCCTGATCGTTCCTCTGGGCGCTCTCGAACTTCCCCGCCAGCGGTCCGAGCCCCGCGACAAGGGCGATCCACAGCGCCAGAACGACCCAGTGCGAGCGACGGCCGGAGACGACGGATGCGAGCCTGCTCATGCGGCGAACTCTAGCAACTCTGTAGAGGTTTTGTAGAGGTTATGTACCTGTGACGCCTGCTGGCTCAGTCAGCCGAGCGGACGGCGGCGTTGAGCGCCGTCGCGTACAGACTCCACGCGAGATACGGAGCGAGCAGCGCGCCCGCGAGGCGGTCGTGTCGCCGCGCCGTGAGGAGCTCGGCTCCGACAACGACATCGAGCGCGACGATGATCGCGAGCGAGGCGCGGCGCGAGCGACAGGCGAAGAATGCCGCGGGCCAGGACGCATTGAGCGCCAACTGCGCACCGTGGAGCACGAGCGGCGTGCGAGCATCCCCCGCGCGCCACGTTCGCCAGGCGGCGACTGCCATCGCCGCGTACAGCAGTGACCACACCGGACCGAAGATCTGCGCCGGCGGCGCCCACGACGGCTTGTCGAGCTCGTCGTAGATCTCGGGCGCGCGCCGTGACCCGAGGCCGCCGACAACGGCCGCCGCGGCAGAGGCACCGAAGGCCGCCGCGAGCCCGAGCAGGGAACGCTTCATGCATCTCCTGTTGCCGCCCGGTGCAGAAAGAGAACGCCCCCTCGGCGAGGCGTAGGCTGCGATGGGCGCATTGCGCCCCCGACCGATGAAGAAGCGCACGCTCGGACAGAACCTCGAGGTGTCGGCGATCGGGCTCGGCTGCATGGGCATGAGCCAGAGCTTCCCGCCGATTCCGGAGCGCAAGGACTCGCTTGCACTGATCCGCGCAGCCGTCGAGCAGGGCGTCACGTTCTTCGACACTGCCCAGGTTTACGGCCCGTTCGACAACGAGGAGCTCGTCGGTCAGGCACTCGAGCCCGTCCGCGACCAGGTCGTGATCGCGACGAAGTTCGGGTGGGAGCTCTCGACCGGCACGCCGAGCGGCCTCGACAGCCGTCCCGAGACGATCCGCAGCAGCGTCGACGACTCGCTGCGCCGGCTCCGTACCGACCGGATCGACCTGCTGTACCAGCACCGCGTCGACCCGAACGTCCCGATCGAGGACGTCGCCGGCACCGTGAAGGGACTGGTCGAGGAGGGGAAGGTCGAGCACTTCGGGCTGTCGGAGGCGGGAGTCGAGACCATTCGCCGCGCCCACGCAGTGCAACCGGTGACCGCGCTGCAGAGCGAGTACTCGCTCTGGTGGCGCGAGCCGGAGAACGCGATCTTGCCGACGCTGGAGGAGCTCGGTATCGGCTTCGTCCCGTTCAGCCCCCTCGGCAAGGGGTTCCTCACCGGGACGATCTCACCGGACACGGAGTTCGAGAGCGGCGACTTCCGCAACACCATCCCGCGCTTCACCGATCGCGACGCACGCGAGACGAACCTCGCCTTCGTGGAGCTGCTCGGCGCGATCGCCGACCGCAGAGGCTCGACGCCCGCGCAGATCGCCCTCGCTTGGGTGCTGCGTCGTAAGCAGTGGATCGTCCCGATCCCGGGCACGACGAAGCTGCACCGGCTCGAGGAGAACGTCGCCGCCGCAGACATCGAGCTGACAGCCGACGAGCTCAGCGAGATCGACGAGGCGCAGATCGAGGCGCGCGGCGCCCGCTATCCCGAAGCCCAACAGCGGCTGATCGACCGCTGAGACGAGAAAGGCCCACGGCACAGGCGCTATGAGCGACATCGTCATCGTCGGAGGAGGGCTGATCGGGCTGCTGACCGCCTGCGAGCTCGCCGAGCGCGGCGCGAGCGTTGTCGTGCTGGAGAAGGACGACATCGGGTTCGAGCAATCTGCGCGCTCTGTCGCCGCAGTGAATCTCCCGGGCGGGCAGGCGAGCGGTCGAAGCAATCAGATGCTCCGAGCATCCTCGGACGAGTGGTCCGCGTTCGAGGAGCGCTGGGGTCAGCCGATCGACCTCAACAACGAGGGGTGGCACATCGTCGTCGAGGACGAGGCCGACCAGGAGTGGCTGGCGATCGACCGCGCGACCTGGGACGAGACGGCCGGCTACCCGGAGAGCGAGCTGCTCGATCCGGAGGCGGCACGCGAGCGGTTCCCGCAGCTCGCCGGGCCGCTGCTCGGACTCGAGGTTCGCCACGGCGGTCACGTCGACGCCGTGATGGTCATGACGGGGCTCCGCACGGTCGCGAGCCGGCTCGGAGTCGATGTCCGGATCGGAGCCCTCACGACGGGATTCGACCGTGCCGGCGAGACCATCACGGCCGTACGCACGAGCGACGGCCCGGTTTCCTGCGGCGTCGCGATCGTCGCCGCGGGCGTCTGGTCACCCGATCTCTGCGACGGTCTCGGTCTTCACATCCCCATGCAGCGAGTCCGCGCACCGGCCGCGGAGACAGGGCCGTTGCGTCCGCAGACGATTCCCGGCTTCCTGCGAGGGTCGACCTTCGGAGCGCGCCAGAACCGGAACGGCACCGTCCGCATCACCGGCGGCTACCGGTACTCGGCGATGCTTCATGATCTGAGCCTGCGCGACTTCCGTGACATCAGGCTCTGGGGCGCGGCTCTCTGGCAGAACCGAAAGGACGTGTCGTTCAGGCTGAGCCCGAAGCTGCTCACGGCCGAGCTCACCGCGGCATGGGCAGGCGTGCGCGAGGGCGACACGCGGGTGCCGCAGGGCCTGAATCCGTCATCGAGCCCGCGTGATCGGCAGCGACAGCTCGAAGCTCTCGGTCGACTCGTTCCGGCAATTCGCGGCGCGAGGATTCTTCGCGCGTTCGCGGGCATCATCGACCTGGTGCCCGACCTCCAGCCCGTTATCGGGGCGATCCCCGGCACCGGCAACGGGTACGTCTCGACCGGGTTCAGCGGCCATGGGTACATGTACGGGCCCGGCGCCTGCCAGGCGCTGGCGCGGCTGATCGTCGAGAACGATCCTGGGATCGACCTCGAGCCGTACCGGCCGGAACGACTCGAGGGCAAGCTGTCGATGAGGGAGCAGATCTTCTGAGCGTCGAGATGGTCTTCCCCCACGGCTCGGGCCCGTTGCGAGCAGTCTTCCTCGGCGCCATGACGAGCGCGTGGTACAGCGCCGACGACGACGAGCGGCGGCAGCGCATCCTGCCGCGCTTCAAGCAACTCGTCGAAGAGTGGAAAGGCCTCGGCGCGAAGGTTCTCGCGACGATGGACGACGATCTGCTGATGGTCGGCGAGCCTCGATCGACCGGATACACCTTCTACGTCATGCTCGAGATCGAACGTCTCGACGTCGCCGTCGAGATGATCCAGCGGATCCGGGAGACGGTCGACGGCGTGCGCATGGATGAGTATCTGCGGTTCGAGGTGCGCGTCGGCCGCCCGTTCTTCCTGCTCGAGCCGTCGTAAGCGCCACTTGCACGCCCGACGGTTATCGGGCAGGGTTGCCACAGTCCTGGAGAACGGGCCGGACCCCCGCCGCGGGGCCCCGAGAGGAGGAGTCATGCCGAAGCCGAGGAGGGTCGGCCTTCTGGCCGTCGCCCTTGCCGTCGGTCTCAGCGCGTTTCTTGCAAGTACCGTCCAGACGTCAGGTGCGGCGCGCTCGTCTTCCGCACGCTCGTGCGCGTTCACGCTGCGCATCGGCGACGTGTTGCCGTTCACCGGAGATCTCGCCGCCTACGGCGCCAATCTGGATCGCGCCGTCAAGCTCGCCGTCTCCGTGCAGAACGCAGCGTTGACGAAGCTGCATCTGAGCTCACGGATCAAGTCGAGACTCGTCGACTCCGAAGACGGCCAGACGCAGGCGCAGGCATCGGTCGAGGCAGCGACGAAGCTCGTCAAATCCGACCACGTCAATGTCGTGATCGGGGAGATGGCGTCGAGCGCCACGATTCCGATGGCGCAGTCGGTGACGATTCCGAACCACGTCGTGCAGATCTCGCCGACGTCGAGTGCGCCCCAGCTCAGCGCGATCAAGGACAACGGCTACCTCTGGCGCGTCTATCCGTCCGACTCGCTCCAAGGCCGGGTGCTCGCGGCGGCCGCGATCCAGGCGTTCGGCAAGAACGCGACGGTCAACGTCGGCTCGCGCAACGACGCCTTCGGACAGGCGCTGCGAAAGCTCTTCGTCGCTCAATTCAAGAAGCTGGGCGGGAAGGTCGGAGCGAACATCTCGTGGAACCCGGACCAGTCGACCTTCGACACGGAGGCGCAGCAGCTCGTCAGCGGGAACCCGAAGGGGTGGGTGATCATCGACTTCCCGGCGACCTTCCAGAAGTTCCTGCCGTCACTCGTCCGCACAGGGCGGTGGCAGGCGGACAAGACGCTGATGACCGAGGCGCTCCGCGACGGGGCGTTCCTCAACGGGCTCGGGAGCGTCGTCAACGGCCTCCGGGGCACGGCTGCAAGCTCCGCCGGCGGGCCGGCGGGAAAGGCGTTCCACGCGCTCTGGAACAAAACGGTGACGGGCGCGAAGCCGTACACCGGCTTCGAGGGAACTGCCTTCGACGCAGCCAACGTCGCGTTCCTGGCAGCGGTGCGAGCATGCTCGGCGTCCTCACCGAAGATCAGGACGAACCTGATCCCGATCTCGGGCCCGCCGGGCAGGAAAGTCACGTTCCAGCAGATGGGGCTCGCCATCCGTCTGCTGCTCGCCCACAAGGACATCGACTACCAGGGGGCGTTCAGCCCCGTGAACTTCGACCGCAACGGTGACATCAGCTCCGCCGTCTACGAGATCTGGCGCAACAACGGCGGCGGAAACATCACGACTCTGAAGACGATCACCTTCGGCGGCTGATGCGAAGCGTTGTGCGAACGGGCGGCGGCTTCGAGGAAGCCGCCGCCTATTCGCGCGCGGTTCGGATCGACACGCAGGTCGCAGTCAGTGCCACCGCGGCGATCGACGGCGGCGACGTCCTGCACCGTGGTGACACGTATCGGCAGACGTTGACGGCGCTCGAGAAGGCGCTCGCCGCCGCCGCCGAGCTCGGCGCGCCGAAGACGATGACGCTACGAACCCGTCTGCTCCTCGCTCCCGACGCGGACTGGCGGGAAGCCGTGCGTGCGCATCAGGAGGTGTTCGCGGGCATCAACCCGGCGAACGCCACCTATTTCGTCGCAGGGTTCGTTCCCGACGGAGCACTCGTCGAAGTCGAGCTCGACGCGGTCGCGGACGAAGCTCCGAGGTAGAGCTCGACCACCCGCGGGTCGTCGAGCAACGCCTTCCCCGTGCCGGTGTAGGCGTTCCGTCCCATGTCGAGGACGTAGCCGCGATCGGAGAGTGCGAGCGCCCGGCGTGCATTCTGCTCGACCATGACGATCCCGATTCCCGACGCCCGGATTTCGACCAGCTTGTCGAAGACGACGTCGATCGCAGCCGGCGACAGCCCTGCCGACGGCTCGTCCAGCAGAAGCATCTGCGGGCGTGCGACGAGGGCACGCGCGAGCGCCAGCAACTTCCGCTGGCCGCCGGAGAGCGTGCCGGCGCGCTGCCGCGGCCGTTCCCGCAGGACCGGAAACGAGTCGACGACGCGCTCGACCTCCAGGCGTCGCTCCCCGCGCGGGAGGACGAGCGATCCGACGTGAAGGTTCTCGGCAATGGTGAGCATCGGGAACACGTTCGCCGTCTGCGGCACCAGGCCGAGCCCCCGTCGCGTGAGCCGGTCGGAGCGAACACCGGTGACGTCTTCGCCTGCGAGCAGCACGCGCCCCGCAGCAAGCGGCAGCAATCCGTATGCCGCCTTGAGCAGGGTCGACTTGCCCGCGCCGTTCGGGCCGATGATCGAGACGATCTCGTCGCGATTCGCCTCGAGGTCGACGCCACGTAGCACGAGCGCGTCGTCGTAGCCCGCTTCGACGTGCTCGAGCGCAAAGAGCGGCGCGTTCACGACGCCACCGCTTCGTGCCGTTTCCCGAGGTACGCATCGACGACGTGTTCGTTTCGTCGGACCTCCTCGGGCGAGCCTTGGGCTATGACCCGTCCCTCGTTCATCACGACGACGACGTCCGCGACCTGCATGACGAAATCGAGGTCGTGTTCCACGATCAGGAAGGTGACGCCGTCGGCGCGAAGCGTCGTGATGTGGTTCAGGAGCTCGAGCCGCAAGGGCGGGCTGACGCCTGCCATCGGTTCGTCGAGCAGCATGAGCTTCGGCTCGACCATGAGCGCGCGGGCGAGATCCAGGAGCTTCCGCTGTCCGCCCGAGAGCGTGCCTGCATACGCACCGGCGAGCGCGTCCAGCCGGACGAGCTCGAGCAGCTCGTCCGCGCGCCGTCGCACCAGCGCTTCTCGTCCCCGCGCCGCCTGCGGACGCCAAAGCCATCCGGTCAGCCGCTCTCCCGGCTGGTCCTTCGCGCCGAGCATGACGTTCTCGCGCACTGACAGGCGCGTCAGCGGCCTCGCCGTCTGAAACGTCCGGACGAGCCCCTCGCGCGCGATCCGGTGCGGCGGCTTTCTGTCGAGCCGCTTCCCCTCGAAGACGACGCGTCCCGAGTCGGGCCGCAGGGTTCCCGTCGCGCAGTTGAAGACCGTCGTCTTGCCCGCACCGTTCGGGCCGATGAGGGCGGTGATCGATCCGGGCGCGACCTCGAATGTCGCACCGTCGACGGCACGGAGCCCGCCGAACGCACGCACGACCTCCGCGAATTCGAGGATCGCCGGCATTACTCGAGGACCATCTCCTGACGTTTGCCGAGGATCCCCTGCGGTCGCAGCACGACCGTCAGGATGATGATCAGGCCGATCACCATCAGCCGCAGGTACGCGCGATCGGCCGACCCGAAGTACGAGAAGGGCACGAAGTTGAAAAAGCGCGTGCCGGCAAAGATGACGCCGAAGAGGATCGCGCCGACCGGCACCGACCACACGCGGCCAAGCCCGCCGAGCAGCACGATCATCCATGCGAAGAACGTGACCAGCGGCTCGAAGTCGTCGGGACTGAAGAACGAGAACTCCCAGGCATAGAAGAGCCCCGCGATGCCCGCGAAGGCGGCCCCGACCGCGAGAACCTGGAGCTTGTACGCGAACACGTTCTTGCCGAGTGACGCGGCCACGTCCTCGTCCTCGCGGATGGCCCGCAGCGTGCGTCCCCACGGTGTGCGGATCGCGATCCACGTCAGCGACAGCAGGACCACGGCGACTCCCCAGACGAGCACCAGCATCGCCGCGTCACGCGAGTGGAGCCCGAGAAAGCTCTGCACGTGCGCCTGGAAGCGCTGCCACTGCGCGTCGTACTGTGCGGCGACGCCGGTCCCGCGGAGATTGATCGTTCCCTGTGCGCCGCCGGTCAATGCGTCGTCGTTCGTCGCGACGTAGCGAAGGATCTCGCTGAACGCGATCGTGACGATCGCGAAGTAGTCGGCGCGCAGCCGTAAGGTCGGCAGTCCCAGGAGCAGGCCGCCGAGCGCCGCCGCACCGACCGAGAGTGGCGCCGCCAGCCACATGCTCCACCCCTCCTTCGCGACCAGGATCGCCATCGTGTACGCG
The DNA here is from genome assembly GCA_036526315.1 of Gaiellaceae bacterium. Taxonomy (GTDB): domain Bacteria; phylum Actinomycetota; class Thermoleophilia; order Gaiellales; family Gaiellaceae; genus 3-1-20CM-4-69-9. Next base: position 13,247 of record DATCYR010000004.1, read on the forward strand.
CCGATTGCCATGAACGCGACCTGGCCGAAGTTCAGGAGCCCCGCGAAGCCGAACTGCAGCTGCAGTCCGAGCGCGAAGATCGTGTAGATGCCGGCGACGACGAAGACGAACGCCCAGAAACCGCCGCTGGCCAGCGTGCTCACGCGAGCCTCGCCCTGCCGAAGAACCCCTGCGGTCGGATGAGCAACGCAAGGGTCAGAACGACGAATGCGACCACCGGCTTGTACGTCGGATTGACTCCGCCTGCAAAACCCGACCAGGTCGACAGCTCCATCGCGACCCCGAGGACGAGCCCGCCGAGCAGCGCGCCGTAGACGCTCCCGATCCCGCCCAGCACGACGGCAGCGAAAATCGGCAGGAGGAGCTGGAAGCCGAAGTTCGGGTCGAACGAGTACTCGACGAGCCCCGCCAGCACCCCGGCGAGCCCCGCAAGGAGGCCCGACACGATCCAGGTCAGCCTGATCGCGCGCGAGACTGCGATTCCCGAGACGGCGGCGAGCGACCGGTCGTCCGCCATCGCCCGCATCACCCGCCCCGCCGTCGTGCGCGAGAGGAAGAGCCCGACGAGGACGATGGCCACGGCAGCCGCCGCTATCGCGATCACCTGAGCCTCGGCGAGCCGCACGCTCCCGATCACGAAGACGCGGTACGGGTTGACGCTGTAGAACCGCGGCGCCGGCCCGGCTACGAGCAGCAGCGCCTGGCGGAGCACGAGCGCGAGCCCGATCGACGCCAGGAACAAGCTCATGAAGCCGGCCCGTCGGGCTCGCAACGGGCGCCAGAGCGCGACGTCGAGTGCGACCGAGAGCACCGCGGTGGCCAGCATTGCGAGCAGCGTCGCGACGACCATCGACAGGTGCAGCGGTCCCTGGAACCAGTACGCGATCAGCGCCCCGAAGGCCATGAAGTCTCCGTAGGCGAAGTTGACGAGCCGGAGGATCGCGTAGACGACGGAGACGCCCGCGGCGCCGACTGCGAGCACCGAGCCGGTGACGAGGCCGTTCGCGACGAGCTGCCAGAACATCAGACGAGTTGGCGTTCTGGGACGAGACGACCGTCCGCGAATCGCTCCGCGCCGAAGGTCGTGAGCGCAGGGTCGTGTCTGTCCTCCGTCACGGCGTCGGCGACGATTCGCGCGACGGCCGGCGCCAGCATGAAACCGTGCCCGCTGAAACCGGCGGCGACGAACAGGCCGGCGTGACCCGGCATCGGCCCGACGACCGGCTGGTGATCGGGCGTGACGTCGTAGAGGCCGCGCACGAGCGTCGGAAACGACACGTGCGCCAGTCGAGGGAGCAGGCGCTCGATCTCGTGTCGAACCTTTGCGCGCCAGCGTTCCCTGCCGGACTCGTCACCGCGTGCGGACAAGTCGCTGGCGAGGACGCGGCCGTCGGCCAGGTGCTTCGCTGCGAAGCCACGCCCACCCAAGACGACCAGCGGCTCGAGGAGCCGCTCGTCGATCCGATCGCTCAGAAAGAGGTACCGCGGCTCGGGCTCGATCGGTACGACGAGCCCGAGCGGCCCCAGCAGAGCGGGCGTGTCCAGCCCTGCCGCAACGACAACGACGGGCGCCACGACTGATCCCACTTCCCAGCCGTCGCCGTGCGACCGCGTCAGCCGAGCCTCTTCGATCCGAACGTCGAGCCTGCTCGCAAAGGCCGCGAGCACGCTCTGCGGCCGGTCGACGTAGCCGTCGTCGCCGCACCACGCTCCTCCGGAGATCTCCGACGCGTCGATCCCGGGCACGAGTTCGGCGATCTCCTGCGGCGTCACGAGGCGAGACCGCACGCCTTCTGCGACCTGAACCGCCACGTTCTCCTCGAGCTGCTCGAGCTCGCCGGGTGCGTCGGCGAGGAACAAGTAGCCGCAGCGATCGAGCCGGAACGGCACCTCCGACTCGAGGCGATCGGCTGCGTCGGCGTAGAAGTCGACCGACTCGCGCGCCAGCCGGCAGTTGACGCTCGTCGCCCATTGCTGGCGGACGCCCCCTGGCTGCACCCCGGATGCCCCCGCGCCGACGCCGCTGCGCTCGAAGACACGGACGGACAGCCCGCGCGAAGCGAGCTCGTGCGCTGTCGCGAGGCCCACGATTCCGGCGCCGATCACGGCAGCATCGACGTGCTCGACCGCGGAGGGCACGACGCCAACCTTGATCGAACCCTCGGTCTCGTGCAACAAGGAAGGCCCGGAGCTCGCCGTCAGCCTGGCGTGGCAACTGCCCGGCGATCGCCCCCTCGCGCGAGAGGCTGCAAGCGCGCGGCGGTCACGACAAGAATGATGAAGAGGAGAGGCGCTGCGGCGTAGTGAACTCCGTCCATCACTGCGGCCGTCGTCAAACCGTGAAACGGGTCCGCGGGAACGAGCGTGCACGCGAGCACGATGCAGGCGAGGACGCCCACGACCGTGAGCAACCGGTCCTCGAAGAACGCTAGGAACGGGACGAACCACGCCGCGTACCAGGGAAGCAAGTACGGGAGCGACAACGCGACCAAGAACAGAGCGAGACCCCACTCCTCGATCGGCGGCCGAGCGTCCACCCTTCGTACGCGTCGAACGAGTCGCCACAGGAGGACGGCGAAGACGAACAGGAATGCCGTATCTGCGGCGATGCGCACGGGGTGCGCTGCGTGCGCACCGACAACTGAGGTAGCGAGCGTTTGCGCGACGAAGTGCGAGGGGCTGGCCCAAGACTCGATCCCCCCGAAACTCGCGAAAGGCGCCAGTGGGTGCGAGGCCGAGAAGAATGCTCCGGCCGACGCAGCCACGAGCGCAATAACCATGAGCACGTGGAGAGCAACGGCTCGGCCGAGCCGTGGACGAGCGAGCCACACGAGCCAGAGCAAGAGGACGGGCAACATCACCGTCTTGACAAGGCACGCGACGGTGAGCAGTGCGGTGATCGCAAACGCGCGCACTGAGGTGCCGTGCGGCCTCGTCACGGCGAGCGCGCACGCTGCCGCTAGCGGCGCGGCAACGAGTGCGTCGACGTGGCCGCCGCCGACTGTGTGCACGACGATCACCGGGTTCAGCCCGACGAGCGCGGCGGCGAGTGCTGCGCGCTCTGGACGGGTCCGTAGCGTCGCGACTGCGACGAGCGCCGTAGCTGTCGCGATCGAGATCCCCGTCAGCAACTTGAACGCGAGGATTGTTCCATCCACTGAGCCTGCCAACGCACGGGCGAGCCCAGCACTTGCAAGCGTGAACAGCGGACCGTAGTGCGAGTGTGTATGAAGCCACTGCACCGACGCCACCGCGACGAACGGATCGTGCGGAAACGACGACAAAGGCGTGAGGTAGGGATTGCCGCCGTGCACGGACTCGATGCGACCGTAGGCCGCGTAGGTGTAGACGTCGCGCGAGAGGAGCAGCGGAGCTGCAACCGAGACGAAGAGGCTGCAACCCGCTGCGATCAGCACGGCGCCGAGACGGATCCGCTTCGTCCAGGCCTCGATGACAACGACCACGAAAGCAACCAGCACGATGATGAGAAGCGCCCACGCGACCGCTGTCAGCCCCCGACGTCCGGCATCGGCCAGGTCGGCCGCGCTCGCAAGCGCGCGCGCCCACCGCGGTGGACTCGCGGCACTCGGCAGCAGTACCGTGAGTGGCGAGTTCGGGGCGCCTGCGACGACCGCCATCGCCGTATAGCCCGCGACAAGCGTCACCAGCGCACCCTTCGCTCGGAGGGACGTCGCTTCAGGCACGGGGACGGACCCCGCAAGTTGGGTCGATGCGCAAAAGCCGCGCCAGGTCGTCGCGGTGACGGACGACAAGCTGATAGCACCGCTCGGTGACACCGGGAAACGCCGCGAAGACGGCGGCGAGCGGGCGGCCGCCGGGAAGCAGCCGCGCGAGGTGTGGGGCGGCTGAGCCAGCTGAGAAGACCGTCCCGTCAGCTCGGACGAGGTGCCACGAATCGAGGTGGGCAGCGGCGGGAACCGGCGCGAGCAGCTGCGAGCCCTCCGCGCTCTGGATCGGAACCGGGCGCAGACGCTTCGCGCGATCCCAGGCGAGGATCTTGTCGAGCGACCACCGGCAGAAGCTGCAGTCTTCGTCGTATAGGAGGACGTTTTGCGCCGCACCGCTCAACGGGCGACCTCTCGCGGCGCCGTCACGGGTGCCAATGTGCGTCGGGCCCAGTCGACGACGCGCGGCCAATCGACGAACACGATCACGACCGTCAGCCATTGCGCGGAGTAGTCGAGGCGCAGGGCGATCTGGATCGAGATGTGCATCGCGACCACCGCGGGGATGAAGAGCCAGCGCAGGGCCGGCACGAAGAGGATGAGCGGAAAGCATGTCTCGAGAAGCAGGGTGCCACCCGCGAGCAGGTGCGCGAGCACGGGCCGGTCGGCGACGAACAGCGCAAGGCCGCTCGGATGCGGTTGCGCGTAGAGGATCCAGCGGAGGTTGTCGCTCGTGACCCAGGCGAACCCCGAGTAGCGCCACTTCTGGAACGCGGCGAAGAAGTATGCGAGCGCGATCACGAGCATCGCGGTTCGGATCGGCCATCCGTAGCGTGGGCCGGCGGTCGTCCGGTGCGGTGCCCGCACGGCCCACGCGTCGCCGGCCGCGCGCCCCGCCGCAATGATCAGGATCACGCACAACATGAGCAGCGCGTCTCGTACCAGCACGCGGCCCGCGCTGTTGAGGATTCCGTCGAGAATCAGCGCGCAGGAGAACGCGACCGGAAGCGTGATGCGGAGAGCAACGCCCAGGGCGGCGAGGAGCGCAGAGGCGATGCCGAGCGCCTGCAGCTCCGAAGCGAGGGCCGGAGACGGCATGTGCGCGAAGACGTCCATGTAGAAGTGCGGCACGAAGCGGACGTGACGTGCGGCGAAGGCGTCATAGTCCCGGGCCGTGAGGCGGTAGGCGAGCAGTAGGCACAGGCCGATGCGAACACCGGCGAGGCGCCTCGCGCTCTCGGGCGCAAAGATCCAGCGCTCAGCTCGGCCCACGAACACCTTTCGCGGTGCAGGTGACGACAAGCGCGCGATACGACGGCACGCGGTGACTCTGATCACCGTCGGAGAGTGGACGCTCGACGCGATAGATCCGGACGCCTGTGGCAGAGGCGAATCGCTCCGTGACGCTGCGCAGGAACGGATCGCACGCGGTGTGCCGTCCGACCGCGAGATCGCGGGTGCGAAGATCGTGCCCGGAAACGACGGCGACCCAGCTACTTGCCACCGGGTCCCGCAGGCGGCTGAAGAGCTCCCAGCTCGAGAACGGCCAGAGGTTCAGCGGGGCCAGAGCGCATGCCACCAGCATCCCGACGAAGACCACGACGAATGGTCGGGCATAGCGCGGTGCCGCGAGCATGGCCCGCCCATTTCAACAGTTCGAGCCTCCCACCGGGGCCACATACACTTTTCGGTCGGAATGACGGAGGAGGCGGCGACGCCGAGGGAGCGAGCCGGCCGGAAGTGGATGCGGGCCGTCGTCCTGGCGGCATTCGCCGTCTCAGGGATCGCGGCCCTGACGAAGATCCCCCACCTCGTCCGGGCGGCCGCGCCGGAGCGAGTCTCGGCCCGTACGCGCGCGCTCGCACCGGCCACGTTCTACGGGCTCGACACGCGCCTCCTCGAAAGCGCGGCGCGAGACATCCCGCGGGACTCGACCTACGCCGTCATCGCCGGCGGCGGTGTCCGGTCGCGGTTCGTCCGGATCGCGGAGAGGACTTTCCTCGAATACTGGCTGCTCCCGCGCAGACGCACGCACGTCTCCTCGAGCGACTGGATCGTGTCGATCGGCGGCGATCTCCAGTCGCTGGGCCTCCGCTATTCGCGCCTGGTGCGTGTCGGCGGCGGCATGGCACTGGCCGAGCGCCTTCGCTGATGCGCGTCGGGGGGCCGCTCGTGTTCGATCTCTTGCTGCTCGGCACAGGGCAGGCCGTGCTTTACGGCATTGGTGTGGTGCGGTCGCGCGGGCAGGCGCTCGTCTATGCCGGCCTCGCCCTCGTCGTCGGATGGTGTGCCCTCGGAGCGGCGATCGTCTACGCCCTCATCCTCGGCGCATCGCTCGAGGTGTGGCAACCGATCTTGTTGACCGCTGCACTGGCTGCCGGAGCCCTCGCGCTCGGTCGTGTGATCCGCGCCGGCGACGACACCCTCGAAGGACGGGAGCGTGGCCCGGCCCAGGTCTGTGCGGTTGCTGCCGCAGCGCTCGTCGTCGGCTACCTAGCGCTGCTGGGGTTGCACGCAGCACTGACCACGAGCCCGACTGGGTGGGACACGTGGGCGTTCTGGCTCCCGCGCGCGAAGGCCATCTTTTCGTTCCACGGCCTGCACCCTCACCTTCAAGGCGGATTCGACAGCTTCGCTCACCCCGAGTATCCGCCGCTCGTACCGGCGATCGACGCCACCGTGTTCCGGTTCGCGGGAGACGCGTCAGTGCTCACGCTGCCGTTCCAGGACTGGCTTCTCGCGACGGCATTCGTGGCAGCTGCTGCCGCGGTGCTCCGGCGTCGCGTTCGACCGGCGGTGCTCTGGCCGGCGCTCTGCCTGCTCGTGCTCGCGCCGCAGTTCGGTGCCAGCATCGGCGAGGGGTACGCCGACCCGGAGCTCGCCCGGCTGATTGCACTCGCGGCCGTCTGCGGCGGGGTCTGGGTGCTGGAACGCGACGGAAGACTCCTTGCCGTCACGGGCATCCTCCTCGTCGGTGCCTCGCTGACGAAGAGGGAGGGGCTCGGGTTGGGACTCCTTCTGGCGGTCACGCTCGCCCTTGCCGCTCGAGTCGAGGGCGGCCGTGGCTGGGCACGCGCGCTGCTTCTCGTCCCGGTGCTGATCTTCGCGGCGCTCCCGTGGCAGATCTGGCTCCACGTCGAGCGCGTGGCCTACAAGCCGGACTACAGCCTCCGGACGCTGTTCCACCCGGGCTATCTGTCCGGGCGGCTCGGTCGTCTGGGCATCGCGCTCGAGCGCCTGCCACGTATCGCGCTCTCCTTCGACCACTGGCTGCTCGTGCTGCCGCTCGCGCTCTTGCTGGCGTTCCTTGTCATCGGCACCCGGTCGAGCCTCGCCGTCCTCGTGCTCGGCGCGATCGGCGCGGGCTATCTCGGGCTCGCGTGCGTCTACTGGATCGGCACGCTTCCGGTCGACTGGTACATGAGGACATCGGCCTCCCGCGTCGTCGCATCGCTCGTCGTTCTCGCCGGCGCGCTCACACCGCTCGTCGCCGCCGAACTGCTGCGCGGCGAGCGGGTGAGTAGCGCGCGGCTCGAGTGAGCCGATCCTCCCCCTGCTCCCTAGGTGGCGCGACTGCGGACGAGCCAGACTGTCGCCGCGATGAGAGATGCCGACAGCGCCATAAGCCAGCCGGCCTCGATGAGCTGGAACGACCAGAACCTCGTCGCGGGCTGGTAGCTGATCCACCGCTTGTAGCCATGCTCCGTGAGGCAGTGCGCGACGTAGCCGGCCTTGTCGAAGTTGCCCTTGCCCGCGCCTGCCGGAGGTGGAGGACAGACGCGCTCGAGGAGATTGATGGGAGCTCTGGCGAAGGCGAATGTCCCTCCCTTCGTCCACCACCGGCTCATGACGAGGTCTGAACCGGGCACGCTCTGGGTGCTGGCGACCGGCGGCGCGAGGTAGTGCCGGCGGAGGTAGGTGGCGGCGGCGAGGGCGAGGCCGAGATAGGCGACGAGAGTCGCGACGATGGCTGGAACGACGCGGCGGATGAGCATGCCGACCAGAGCGCCGATCGAGAATGCGGCGAGCGTCCACGCAGCGAGGTCGATTCCTCGTAGGTCGAAGAGACCGGAGGCGAGCGGCGACGACTCGTTGAGGAACTTGCTCTGGTTGCCGGCTGCGAAGTACGGGTGGAAGTACCACGACAGCAGGATGCTGAGCGCCGCTGCCGCGACG
>DATCYR010000005.1:0-24261 GCA_036526315.1 Gaiellaceae bacterium
GATTCCCTCGTAGACCTTGATCGCGGGCTCGTTCTCGGGCCGCACGAACAGGCACACGGTCGGGACGCTCTCGAGGAGCAGCCGGCACAGGTCGCGCATGCCGCGCTTCGCGTAGCCCTTGTTCCGCTCCGGCGGATCGACCCACACCTGCTGCACCTGCACGGCCGACGGAGTCCACGCGGACACCTCCGCCTTGAAGCGGATCGCGCCGTCCTCGGCCCAGAGCCACGACCGTCCCTCCTCGATCTGCGAGCGTGTTCGCCAGCGAAAACCATCGGGATCGCGCGCCAGCGGATCGACGCCGATCTCCTCCTCGTGCGCGGCCGCGCACGCCGGCAGAAGCAGCTCGAAGTCGCGTTCGGTCGCAGCGCGAAGACCCGTGTCGCCCGGCGGGGGCGGCGCCGAGATCGCGTAGACGGGCTGGCCCGGACGGTCGTCGCGCGGCCGGGGCATCAGCCGCTCCATGTCCGCCCATAGCTCGTCGACGGCGCGCTCGTCGCCGATGATCATCCGGGCGCGGCCGCGGGCGGCGACGGCGGCGAAGCGCCCGCAGTCGGCGCCGGAAGGGACGACGTTCGCGCCGACGTGGCAAAGGGCGGTCAGCGCGCCGTCCTCCGCGAACGCCGTGAAGCGCCCGAGGCGCCGCCGCGCGACGTCCTCGAGGAAGACGCGCTCGACCGGGTTCTGCGCGCAGAACGCGAGGATCTGCTCCAGGCCCGGCTCGAACGGCTCGGTCACGGACGGCATCGTGTCACGGGTTAGGGTTGCGCTCCATGCCGATTCACATCAGAGCGGAACCCGGCGAGTACGCGGAGGCGTGCCTGCTCCCCGGTGACCCACTTCGGGCCAAGTACATCGCCGAGACGTACTTCGAGGACGTCCAGCAGCGGAACTCGGAACGCGGCTTGCTCGGCTACACCGGCACATACGAGGGGAAACCCGTGTCGGTTCAGGGGACCGGAATGGGCTGCCCCGGCGCGACCATCGTCTTCGAGGAGCTGATCCAGCTCGGGGTCAAGAAGCTGCTGCGCGTCGGCACCTGCGGCGGCTTGCAGGCACACCACGAGCTCGGCGACCTGATCGTGGCGCTCTCGGCCGTGGCCGACGACCGCACTGCCGACCACCTCGTCGGCGGGGAGCCGCACTGCCCGACCGCCAACTGGGAGCTGATCCACGGAGCGGTTCACGCGGCGAAGCAGATCGGCCAGCCGATGCACGTCGGCCCGATCGTGTCGAGCGACGTTTTCTACAACCCGGACGAGAACCAGTACGAGCGCTGGTCGAAGCGCGGCGTGCTGGCGGTCGAGATGGAGGCTTCGGCGCTCTTCACCGTCGGTGCGCTCCGCGGCGTGCAGGCCGGCTGCCTGCTCACCGTCAGCGACATCGTCGTCGAGGGGGAGTTCAAGCGCATCACGGACGACGAGCTTCGCGCCGCAGTCGACCGGATGACGCGCGTCGCGCTCGCGACGGTCACCGCCGACGGCAAGCACTGAAGACCGTCTTCCTCGTCAACCCGGCGTCGGCGAACGGCTCGACGGGACAGCGCTGGCCCGAGATCGCACGGCGCGCCGCCGCGGCCGGCATCGATGGCGACGCGCTCCTCTCGCAACGGCCGGGTGAGCTGACGGAGCTGACGCGCGCGGCGATCGCCGACGGGGCGACCCTGCTCGTGGTCGTCGGCGGGGACGGCACCGTGCACGAGGTCGCGAACGGCGCCGTTGGCGCCGAGGGCGTCGAGCTGGCGGTGCTCCCGCGCGGCACCGGCAAGGACTTCGTCCGCAGCCTGCGCATCCCGTCGGACTTGCGGGCCGCGCTCGACGTCGCGCGCGACGGCCGGCCGCGCACGGTGGATGTGGGCTCGGCGAGCTACCGCTCGTGGGACGGGTCCGAGGGGAGCGCGTACTTCGCGAACTTCGCCGGCGCCGGCATCAGCGGCGCGATCGCGCGGCGCGCGAACAGCTCGTCGAAGGCGCTCGGCGGGCGGATCTCCTTCCTGACGGCGACGGTCGCCGTCTTCGCAGCGTGGAAGAGCGCGGACATGACCATCCGGATCGATGGCGAGGAGCGACGGGGCGCGATGTTCGAGACGCTCGTCATGAACGGCGACTACGCGGCCGGCGGCATGTGGGTGACGCCGGACGCCGAGCCGGACGACGGGCGGCTCGACGTCCTCCTGATCGGCGACGTCACGAAGGCCGACTTCGTTCGCACGTTCCCGAAGATCTACCGGGGGAAGCACCTCTCGCATCCGAAGATCGACCTGGCGCACGGCCGCACGGTGCACGTCGATTCCGAGCCTGCCGTGCCGGTCGTGCTGGACGGCGAGCAGCCCGGGACGACGCCCGCCCGGTTCGAGCTCGTGCCGCAGGCGCTGCGCGTCCGGGTGCCTTAGCTCGAGCTGCTCGGGCTGCTGCTGCTCTTGCGCGGCGTCGAGGACGACTTGCGCGGCGCCGACGTCGACTTCGTCTTCCCCTCGAGCTTGTCGAGGCGCTGCTCGATCTCCTCGACGCGCTTGTCGAGTCCCTCGAGGCCGCGAACGCGCTTCTGCAAGTCGTCCAGCCGGTCGCGCGTCCCCGCCATGGCCGCGAGCACGCGGTCGCCGCCGGGCGCGTTGCCGATGCGCTGGATCGCCTCCTCGCCGAGGTCGGCGAGCCGGTCGACGATGCTTTGTCTGGGCTGAGCCACGGGCGTATCGTGCCACAGGTGAAAGCGCTCGCCGCCGTTGCCGCTCTCGCAGCGCTGTTCGGCGTCGCCGCGACCGGGGCGAAGCGGCCTCTGACGGTGACCGTCATGACGCGCAACCTGTATCTCGGCGCGAACCTCGACCCGATCGTGCAGGCCACCTCTTCGGCCGCTGCGTTCGCGGCCGTGGAGAAGGACTGGCAGCAGGTCCAGGCAAACGACTTCCCGACCCGCGCGCGCGCGATCGCCCGCGAGATCGCGAGGGTGAAGCCCGACCTCGTGGGCTTCCAGGAGCTGACGCTCTATCGCACGCAGACGCCTGCGGACTTCACCGTGACGCCGGCGACGCACGTGGTGCTCGACTACGCGCGCGAGCTGCGCCGCGCGCTGGCGGCGCGCAAGCTCGAGTACCGCTTCGTCGCGATCGCGCCGTGGACCGACGCGGAGCTTCCGAGCGGCGACCCGCCGACGATGGACATCCGGCTCACGGTCCGCGACGGCCTGCTCGTCCGCCGGTCGAAGAACCTGAGGGTCCTGAGCGTCCACAAGACGCAGTACATGACGACGACGCCGCTGTTCGGCGGGCTCGTCGTCGCGAAGCGCGGCTACATCTACGCGAACGTCTCGCTCGACGGACGCCGGTTCAGAGTCGCCACCACGCATCTCGAGTCGTTCAGCAACACCTCACAGGTCGCGCAGGGGCAGGAGCTCGGCGCGTTCCTGTCCGCCGGCTCGCTGCCGACGATCCTCCTCGGCGACCTCAACTCGCGCGCCGACGGCACCGGAACGCCGACGCACGCGAACCTCCTCGCGCTCGGGTTCCAGGACGCGTGGACGCAGGCGCACCCGAACGACGTCGGCCTCAGCTGCTGCCACGGCGACGACCTGCGCGAGCTCGGCGGCCCCTTCTACAGCCGGATCGACTACATCCTCTCGAGGAGCGGCTTCCGTGCCGTCGCAGCGGGAATCGTCGGCGACAAGCCTGCCGACCGCATCAACGGGCTCTGGCCGTCGGACCACGCCGGCGTCTGGGCGCGCCTGCGCCTCCGCTAACGCCTGATCAGGACGGGCGTGCCGTTCAGCGCCTGCGCGAAGACCTTCCGCAGGACCCGGTTCGGCAGCCGGATGCACCCGTTCGAGACCGCCTTGCCGATCGACCACGGCTCGTTCGTCCCGTGGATGGCGATCGGGCCGCCCTGGACCCACCCGGTCAGGACGTTCGAGAAGGCTGAGATGCCCACTGCGCCCGGGCCGAAGGGGCCGTGCGGGTCGCTCGGCATGAGCCGCTGGTTGACGTAGAAGCTCCCGGTCGGCGTCGGCGTCGCCGGCGAGCCGATCGCGGCGGTCGAGCTGAGGACGCGCCGGCCGCGGCGGTACAGGGTCACGCGCTTCTGCGAGAGGTCGACCACGATTCGCGTCGTCACCCGCTCGACGTCGACCTGCCGCGCCGGCACCCAGCCGGTCACGCCGTTCGGTCGCTGCGGAATCTGCACGAGGTAGGCCGAGGGCCGGCAGCGGCGGTCGAGCCGCACGCCACGGGCCGAGAAGATCGTCGGCACGCCGTTTTGGTTCAGCCGGCCGAAGTGCGCGAACGCGCGACCGCCGGGGCGAGCAGCGACGGCCGCGTGCGTGCGGACGATCGCGGCGAACGCGAGCTTCGCGGAGCCGAGCGGGCGCGCGGTGCCGGAGGCGCACGTTCGCGCGGCGTTCGTGGTGGAGGGTGCCGTCGGCGGTGTCGCCGCCGACGGCTTCGGCGCCGCCCTCGGCTTGGCCGCGCCACCGCAACCGGCGGCGGCGAGCACGGCGAAGAGCGTGAAAGTGGTGAAGGTCTTGTGACGCATTGCCGACAACAAGATCGAACGACCGAACGTCTTATTACCCTGAGGAGACGGATGACCCTCAAGCGCCACAAGCACAGCACTGTCACGGTCCATGCGATCAGGCAGCGTGCCGGCGTCCCATATCACGTCGAGCGGAAGGTCTGCTCCAGCTGCCAGAAGATGCTCGACGAGAAGACGATCAGACGCGCCGCAGCCTAGCTTCAACCGATCGCGATCGGCCTGAGCCGCTTACGCGGAACGCTTCTTGCTTCCGACGTTCAGGGCGACGGCCTCACGAATGAGGTCCGACAGCGCTCCGTCGTCGATCTCCTCGCCCTCCCTGATGTCGATTGCGCGTCTGACCTTCCCGTCGAGGCTCGAGTTGAAGAGACCCTGGGGATCCTCGAGCGACGCGCCTTTGAAGAACGTCAGCTTGACGACGCTCTTGTAGGCCTCGCCGGTGCAGATGCCGCCGTCGTGGGACCACACCGGCGTCCCCGGGCTCGTCGCCTTCGCCCACTTCCATTCCTCGACGACGTCGGGGTCGGCCGACCTGATGACCTGCCTGACCCGGCTCAGCGTCTCGCCGCGCCAGTCCCCGAGCTCTTCGATCCGCTGGTCGATCTGCTCCGATGCGTTCACGGCAGCAGCGTACCCAGCGTCTCCCCCGCGCCGCTGTCGACCTTCAGATCGGCACGCGTGTCGTACGCGGTCGGCCCGCGGTTCACGATCGCGAGCGCGCCGCCCGAGGAGAGCGTCTCGTCCGGGAGCCCTGCGACCGGATAGACCTCGAGGGTCGAGCCGACCACCAGCAGAAGCCCCGCCCCCCGCGCCAGCTCCACGGCTTTCGCCATCGCCGCCTCGGGGAGCAGTTCGCCGAACATCACGACGCCGGGCTTCATGATCGCCCCACAGCGCGCGCAGAGCTGCGCGGGCCGCTCGAGCGGCGCCTCGGTCCCGCACTCGAGGCAGGTCGCCGAGCGGATCGAGCCGTGAACCTCGATCACCTCGCGCGACCCCGCGCGCTGGTGCAGCCCGTCGATGTTCTGCGTCACGATCCCCTGAACGAGGCCGCGCCGCTCGAGCTCGGCGAGTGCGCGGTGCCCGGCGTTCGGCTCCGCGTCGGCGAGGTTGCCCAGCCGGAGCGCGTAGAACTCCCAGACCTTCTCCGGGTCGCGGCGGAAGGCGTCGATCGTCGCGTACTCCGTCGGGTCGTACTGCGCCCAGATCCCGCTGGCCGACCGAAAGTCGGGAATCCCGCTCTCGGTCGAGATGCCTGCGCCGGTCAGCACGACGCACGGCTGGCGCTGCCGCAGCAGCTGGGCGAGCTCGCTCATCGCCGTAGAGTGCCGCCCGATGGACGAGTTCCGCTTCAGCACGGACGTGCGCGTGCGCTTCGCCGAGACGGACGCGCAGGGCGTCGCGCACAACTCCAACTACCTCGTCTGGTTCGAGATCGCGCGCGTCGCGTACCTCGAGGAGTTCGCCGGCGGCTATCCCGCGCTGCGCGAGACGGGCCTCGAGTCCTTCGTGCTGGAGTCGCACGTCCGCTACCGCCTGCCGGCGCACTTCGACGACCGGCTGCAGATCCACACACGTGTCGGCGAGCTGCGCGGAGCGCGCTTCCGCTTCGACTACGAGGTGAGGCGCGGCGACGAGGCCATCGCCGACGGCTGGACCTCACATGCGTGCGTCGACGCCCAGACGCTGCGGCCGACCCGGATCCCGAAGGCGCTCGCGGCTGCGATCGCTACGGCTGAGTCGGCGTCGTCTTCTTCTTCGGCGTCGTCGTCGTCGTAGCCGTCGTCGTCGTGGTGGTGGTGGTGGTGGTCGTGATCGTCGTCGTCGGCTGCGGCTTCGGCTTGGTGCCGACGCGGATGACGGTGGGCTCGCCGACGTACGACGAGTAGAACACGGTGTCGTAGAGCAGCTTCCCGCTCGCGGTGTAGACCTGGCGGTGCACGCTCGTCTTCTGCGGCGGCGTCCCCGTCTCCTCGACCACCTTCTGCCCCACGAACATGGTCGGATCCGACACCTTCTTCGTCGGGGTCGGGCCGGAGGCCACGAGCGGCGCCGTCTCGCTGACCACCCGCCGGTGGACGGGCGTGCCGTAGAGCGCGACCGTGAGCGACGACGGGCCGACGAACGTACGCAGCAGGAGCCAGTGGCCGGTGTCGTTGACGAACTTCAGGTCGACGTCCGGGTAGTTCACGGTGGCGTCGCGGCCCTGCGGGTAGTGGCTGATGTAGAGCGCGTGGTTCGTCCGCGCGACGATCGGCAGCCCCGCCTCGTACGCCGCGTTGAACACCGTCGTCGAGACCTGGCACACGCCGCCGCCGAGCCCGGTCTGGAGCTCGCCGTTGATGATCACCGGCGCCTCCTTGAACCCCTTTGCGGCCGTTCGCGCGCCCGTCGCCTGGTTGAAAGAGAACACCGCGCCCGGCGCGATCGTGTGCCCGTCGACGAGGTGCGACACCAGCTGGACGTTGTGGATGCGGTTGGGATCGCCGCCGTAGAAGGTCTGGTAGCTCGCGACGAGGCCGCGGATCTGCAGCGCCTGGGCTTCGGCCGTCGTCCGGTCCGCCTCCTGCTTCTCGACGACGAGCTTCGCCGAGCGGAGCGTCGGCTCGGTGACGAGCGCGGCGTGCAGGATCGCGGTCGCACTGTGCGGCACGTCGAGCAGGTAGCCGGGCTGGTCCGGCACGACCCGGACGCGCCCGTTCGCGGCGATCGCCCAGGTTGCGTCCTTCGGCTCGCGGTCGACGCGCTTCGCGAGCGCGGTGAACCAGGAGCTCGCTCCAACTCCGCCGACGGCGAGGTCACGCCGCCCGCCTGCCGGCAGCTGCAGCAGCCGGGCGATGCGCGGCGGACGGAGGTTCCAGCGCGTCGCGCCGAGCGTCAGGTGCACAGGAGCCGACAGCGCCGTCTTCACCTGCGCCGCCGGCACCGTCAGGTCGTTCGCGGTGACCTTCGGAGTATCGACTCGCACCGGGAGGCCGACCGGCTCGCGGTCGAGGCTGGCGAGCGCGCGGACGATCGTCGCGGTCGCAGCGTGGCGGTCGAGGACCTCGCCGCTGCGGCTCGGGACGACTGACGGCGTCAACCCGTGCAGCACGATCGCAGCGTCGCGGTGCGGCGAGTTGACCGTCCGCCCGATGCGGTCGAGCCAGTAGCGCAACGCCGCGTCGTAGACCTGCGTCGGCGGCGCGACGTCGGCGCCGAAGAACCGCAGGTCGAGGCGGCGGAAGCCGCGGAGCGGCCCGAAGCCCTCGCCCTGCCGGCGCACGGCGTCGACGGCTGCAGCCCAGTCGACCTGGATGCCGAGCCGGCGCGGCTGGAGCCGCCAGGCGTGCGGGCCGACGCGGAACGTGACGGGCACCGCCGCGAGCGCCTCGGCCTTGTGCTGGAGCGTCCGCTCCGCCTCTCGCGTCGTCATCCCGCCGACGTCGACCCCGGCGATGCGCACCCCGTCGGCGATGCGGCTCGGGCTGCCGGCGAACGCGAGGCCGAGCACGATAGCCGCGAGGGCGGCGATCGCGGCGAGGATGGCGCCTCGCTGCCACAGCACGCGGCGCTGCGCGCCCGTGCGGCGCCGCGGCCGGTCCAGCAGCGTTTTCCGCCGGGCAGGCAAGGTTCGAAGAGTCTAGCCGCGGAGGTACGCGGCAACGATGTGCCGCTGGATCTCGGACGTGCCTTCGACGATCTGGAAGACCTTCGCATCGCGCATCCACTTCTCGACGGGGTGGTCGCGCATGACTCCCGCGCCGCCGAGCACCTGAACCGCGTCCGTGGTGATGCTCATCGCGGCGTCGGCGGCGAACGCCTTCGCGTAGGAGCCGAGCAGGCCGGCGTCCTCGGCGGCGGCGGCGCGCCACACGAGCAGCCGCGCCGCCTCGACCAGCATCGCCATGTCGGCGAGCTTGAAGGCGACGCCCTGGCGGCTCAGGATCGGCTTCCCGAACGCCTCGCGCCCGCGAGCGTATTCGGTCGCATGCTCGAAGGCTGCACGCGCGACGCCGACGGCGCTCGCCGCGACCTGCGGCCGCGACACGCCGAAGAAGTCGAGCGCGATCTCGAGCCCCTGGCCCTCGTCGCCGAGCAGCCGGTCGGCGGGAATGCGGACGTCGTCGAGGACGACGGAGGCGGTGTGCGAAGCCCGTAGTCCGAGCTTGCGCTCGACGCGTCCCGAAGCGGCCTCGCCTCCCTCGAGCAGGAACGCCGTGATCTGCCCGTCGAGCTTCGCGAAGAGCACCGTGAGGTCGGCGATGCCGCCGTTCGTGATGTACACCTTCTCGCCGCGGAGAACGTACGAGCCGCCGTCGCGGCGCGCCTCGGCGCGCATTGCCGCCACATCGGAGCCAGCATGCGCTTCCGTGAACGCGATCGCGGCCAGCGTGCCCTCCTCCCGGGCGAGCAGCGGCAGGTAGCGCTCGCGCTGCGCGTCCGTCCCGAACCGCAGCAGCGGGCGCACCGGGAACATCGTCGCCGTGATCGTCGCAGCCAGCCCCGCGCAGCCCCACGACAGCTCCTCGGCGATCAGCGCGCCGGTGACCGGATCCGCGCCGCCGCCCCCGTACTCCGCCGGGATCGCATACGCCGTGAGGCCGGCGCGCGCGGCCTTCGCGAGGAGCTCCGGCGGGTACTCCTCCCGCTCGTCCCACTGCGCAGCGATCGGCCGCAGCTCGCGCGCGGCGAACTCGTGCGCGAGCCGCTGCAGGTCATGCTGCTCGGGCGTCGGCTCGAAGCCGATCAAAAGGTGAAGAGCTCGATGCCGCCGCTGACGTTCAGCGCCACGCCGGTGATGTACGACGCGAGGTCGGAGCAGAGGAAGACGATCGCGTTCGCGACGTCCTGCGGCTCACCGAGCCGCTTCAGCGCGGTGCGCTTGATCATCCGCTCCTGCATCGCCGGCGCGACGAAGCCGAAGGCCTCGGTACCGATCACGCCGGGCACGATCGCGTTGCAGGTGATGCCGTGCCGCGCTCCTTCGAGCGCCAACGTGCGCGTCAGGCCGAGCAGGCCGGCTTTCGTCGTCGAGTAGCTCGCCTGCCCGAAGCCCCCGAGCGTGCCGGCGACGGAGGCCATGTTCACGATCCGCCCGCGGCCACGCTCCTGCAGGTGCGGCCACACCGCCTGGGCGCAGTTGAACGCGCCGGTCAGGTTGACGCGCAGGTCCCGCTCCCACAGCTTCGGCTGCTGGTCGGCAAACTGCCCCAGATGGTCGAGCGTGCCGGCGTTGTTGACGAGGATGTCGACGGAGCCGTGCTCCTCGACGACGTGTTTCACCGCCTCGTCGACCTGCGCGCGGTCGGAGACGTCGCACCGGATTGTCGTGTTCGCCTCCTCGATGTCGAAGGTGACGACGGTCGCTCCCGCCCGCTCGAGCGTCAGGGCGTCTGCGCGGCCGAGCCCGCGCGAACCTCCGGTGACGATGGCGACCCGACCCGAGAGGTCGATCTCGATCAATCGCGCGGCATCAGTAGTTCACGGGCGATCACGAGCCTCTGGATCTGCGACGTGCCCTCGTAGATCTGGAAGAGCTTCGCGTCTCGCATCAGCTTCTCCACCGGGTACTCCTTCATGTAGCCGTACCCGCCGAGCACCTGAACCGCGTCGGTCGTGACCTCCATGCAGATGTCGGCGGCGAACCGCTTTGCGTACGACGACTGCAGCGTCGCGCGCATGCCCTGGTCGATCATCCACGCGGCCTGCCAGCAGAGCAGCCGCGCCGCTTCGATCTTCGTCGCCATGTCGGCGATCATGAAGTTGACGCCCTGGTTCATGGCGATCGGCATGCCGAACTGGACGCGTTCCTTCGAGTACTGCGCCGCATGCTCGTAGGCTGCGCGGGCGACGCCGACGGCGCCGATCGCCGTGCCCGGCCGCGTGAAGTCCAGCGTCTTCATCGCGATCTTGAAGCCCTCGCCCTCCTCGCCCAGCCGGTTCTCGACGGGAACGCGCACGTCGGTGAACGAGAGCGCCGACGTGTCGGTCGAGCGCTGGCCCATCTTGTCGAGGTGCCGGTCGACCACGACACCGTCGACATCGGCGGGAACGATGAACGCCGTCAGCCCACGGTGCCCCTGCGACTTGTCCGTCGACGCGAACACGGTGAACCAGGCTGCGTGCCCCGCGTTCGTGATGAACATCTTCGAGCCGTTGAGAACGTACTCGTCGCCGGCGCGCACGGCCGTCGTCTGGATGCCGGAGACGTCCGACCCGGCGTTCGGCTCCGTCAGCGCGAAGGACGTCAGCATGACTTCGTCCACGAGCGGTGACAGCCATTCGCGCTTCTGCTCGTCCGTGCCGGCGGCGATGACAGGCCCGTGGCCGAGGCCGTTCGCGGCGATCGCGGTGCCGATGCCGGAGCAGCCCCAGCACAGTTCCTCGCCGATGATCATGCCCTCGAACGCCCCGAGCCCGAGGCCGCCGTACTCCTCGGGGATGTGGACGTTCATCAGGCCGAGCTCGTGCGCCTTCGCGATCACGTCGGCCGGATGCGTCGAGTGCTCGTCGTACTCGCGCTCCTTGGGGCGGATCTCTTTCTCGGCGAACTCGTGCGCGAGCTCGCGAAGCGCTTTCTGCTCGTCGGTGATGCCGAACGAGACGCCGCCCGTGGTGCGTTCCTCGAGGGTCGCCATCAGCTCCTAGAGTAGCTTGACTGACTGGTCAGTCAACCGCCCGCTCCCGGTGCATCCGTAGTTCCCCACACGCCGCATCATCGACGGGACGGATGCGCCAGATGCGTCGCCTGCGCACACTGAGAGCACGGGCTCACCGGCGGTCTTCACGCGAGCCCGAAGCGGAAGGAGGCACAGTGAGGAAGGGCGTTCTCGCGGTCGTCGCGACGACTGCGCTCGTTTCCGCCTCCGGCGCGCTCGCAGCCTCGCCTGCAGGCCACGGATACGGCGGTCAAGGCGGCGTCCAGTCAGACGTCGCGAGCGCGGCTGGCGGTAGCGGCCTGCCGTTCACGGGGCTCGATCTGACGCTGCTCGTGATCGGGAGCCTGCTGCTGGTCGTCGTGGGCATCACGCTTCGCCGCGCCATGCGCGCAAGCTAGGCGGACGACATGCCACGGTCGGCAGTCGCACCTGTCGTCGACCTCGTCGTCCTGACAGTCGCGGTCGTCGCCGAGTCGGCCGGCGCGCGGACGCTGTCGTCGCCGGTCGGCTCGAGCTGGGTCTTCTTCTTCCCACCCCTGGCCGTCGCGGCGCTCGCAGCCGGCGGTCTCTACCGCAGCCGGCTCGGCCCGGACCTGCTCGACGAGCTACGCGCCATCGCCGGGGCGACGGCGATAGCGGCGATGACGACGACTGCCTTGGCAGTGGCCGGTGGCAAGGGCGCATCCGCGGCCGTGGAGATGTCGCGGCTCTGGGTCTTCAGCACCGTCTATGTCGCGGCCGTGCGCAGTGGCGTGCTGTCGCCGCTCTTCGGCCAGCGCCGGAGCGTCCCGACGCTGATCGTCGGCGCCGGCACGGTCGGCCAGCTCGTGGCGAAGCGGCTTGCCGAACATCCCGGCGTCGGTCTCGACGTGGTCGGCTATCTCGACGGCGACCCGCGCCCGCTCTCGGCTCCTGCTCTACCCGTCCTCGGCTCGGCGGCAGAGCTCGGTCGCGTCCTCGAGCAACATCGAATCGAGCACGTCGTCTTCGCCTTCTCGAGGTCGTCGCACGACACCACGCTGCAGCTGATCGACGAATGCGGGCGTCGCGGTGTCCGGGTCACGCTCGTCCCGCGCCTGTTCGAACGACTCCCCCGGAACGTGACGGTCGATTACATCGGCGCGCTGCCGTTCCTCTCGCTCTATCCCAACGAGCCGGGGGCGTTGCGCTTCCGTCTGAAGTACGGGTTCGACCGCGTCGTGGCCGCCGCGCTGATCGTCGTGCTCTCCCCCGTGCTCGTCGCCGTCGGCCTCGGCGTTGCATTCTCGGCGGGCACGCCGATTCTGTTCCGCCAGCCGCGCCTCGGACGTGACGGGCGCGTCTTCACGATGCTCAAGTTCCGCACGATGCGCGGAGGCGCCGCGACGCACGGCGATCCGGCGCGGAGCGTGACGGTCGGCCCGGGCGGCGTCGAGGGCGTCGACCGGAGAACGCCCTTCGGCCGCTTCCTGCGGCGGACGTCGCTCGACGAGCTCCCTCAGCTGTTCAACGTCCTGCGCGGCGACATGAGCCTCGTCGGGCCGCGGCCCGAGCGCCCAGATCTCGCCGAGGTCTTTCGGGAGCACGTCGCGCGCTACGGCGAGCGGCAACGCCTCAAGTCGGGAATGACCGGCTGGGCCCAGATCCACGGCCTGCGAGGCAAGACGTCGCTCGCGGACCGCATCGAGTGGGACAACTGGTACATCGAGAACTGCTCACCGTGGCTCGATCTGAAGATCCTGCTCGGAACGGCACGCAGCTTGATCGGCGTCCCGCAGGCCGAATGACTCAGCGCAACGACGAGCGAAATCGCGCGACACGCCCGAGGTGCGCATCCAGCTCGCCGTCGCGCGCGAGTGGCAGCAGCGCCTGAATCGCCACCCGCGCGTCGTGCGGGTCGTTGAAGAGGAGCAGGTCTGCGCCGGCCCGCGCCGCCGCCGGGGCCCACGCCGCGGCGCGACCGCGGACGACGCTGAGCGAGTCGGTGATCGTGACGCCGCGGAAGCCGAGCGTCGCGCGCAGCAGGCGGTACGTCGACGGCTCGACGACTGCGCGACGGGGGCCGAGCGTCGGGTAGACGCCGTGGCCGACCATCACGCACGGCACGCCCGCCTCGATCGCGGCGCGGTACGGCGCGAGGTCGGCGTCGCGAAGGTGGCCGCGGACATAGGGCTGCTTGTCGGTGGAGACCGGCAGCGTGCCGAGACCGGGGAAGTGCTTCGCGCACGCGCCGGCACCGCCGGCCGCGAGGCCGCTCGCGAACGCGACGCCGAAGAACGGCGAGCGGAACTGGCGCAGACCCAGCGGACCGTCCGGGAGGTCGAGCACCGGCGCGAGATCGACCTGCACACCCGCGCGGCGGAGCGCCGAGCCGGCCGAGCGGCCCGCCGCGTATGCCTGTGCCTTGCTGCGGAGCGAATGCGCCGCGGCCGCCGGCGGCAGCTCCGGAAACGCGCGCACGCCTCCGCCTTCCTGGTCGACGAAGACAAGGGCTCCCGGCGGCCTCGGCGCAGCGCGGTCGCTGCGCTGCACGATGACGCCGGCGACGCCTGCGGGCGCCGGCAGCCCCGAGACGACGACGAGCGCCGCCTTCTGCTGCGGCGTCATCGCGAGCACGGCGGCGCTCGTGAGGACGGCTGCGATCAACGCGCCCGTAGACTAGGCCGACATGGACTTCGAGCTCAGCGACGAGCAGCGCCTCCTCCAGGAAACGGTCCGTCAGTTCGTCGACGACCGCATCCTCCCGAACGCGATCGAGAACGACATCGAGCACAAGCTCGACCTCGACGCGATCGCCGGGATGGCCGAGCTGGGGATCCTCGGCGTCGTCATCCCGGAGGAGCACGGCGGCGCCGGGCTCGACTTCGTCTGCGAGGCGCTCGCCTGCGAGGAGATCGAGCGCGGCGAGGCGGCTTTCCGGACGCTCATCTCCGTCCACGTCGGTCTCAACTCGCTGGCGCTGCTCAAGTACGGGAGCGCGGAGCAGCTGGAGCGCTGGCTCGAGCCGCAGGCGCGCGGCGAGAAGCTCGCGTGCTTCGGGCTGACCGAGCCCGCGGCCGGCTCGGACGTCGCGGCGATGAAGACGACGGCGCGGCGCGACGGCGACAGGTACGTCCTCAACGGCTCCAAGAACTGGATCTCGTACGCGAACGTCGCCGACCACGCGCTCGTCTTCGCGAAGACCGACCCCGCTGCGAAGCACAAGGGGATCTCGGCGTTCATGGTCGAGCGCGGCATGCCGGGCTTCACGAGCGCCGACACGGAGCACAAGCTCGGCATCTGGGCCGGGTCGACCGGCGAGCTGTTCTTCGAGAACGTCGAGGTGCCCGCGGAGAATCTGATCGGCGAGGAGGGTCAGGGCTTCGAGATCGCCATGTACGGGCTCGACCAGGGCCGCTTCACCGTTGCCGCCGGCGCGTGCGGCGTCGTCCGGGCGTGCCTCGAGCGCTCCGTCGCCTATGCGAACGAGCGCGAGACGTTCGGGCAGCAGATCGGTCGCTACCAGTTCGTCCAGGACATGATCGCCGAGATGGTGCTCGGCTACGAGACGTCGAAGCTGCTCGTCATGCAGGCCGCCTGGATGAAGGATCAGGGACTGCGCAACACGCGCGAGACGTCACTGGCGAAGTGGCACGCGACCGAGTGCGCGTTCCGCGCGGCGCATCTCGCGATCCAGGTGCACGGCGCCTACGGCTACTCGGCCGAGTACGGGATCGAGCGCTACTTCCGCAATGCGCGCGCGCCGATCATCTACGAAGGAACGACGCAGGTGCACAAGCTGATGCAGGCCGAACACGCTCTCGGCTACCGCCGCTTGAACGGCCGCGACGGCGAGGTGTCGCCGCTGTGCTCCTGGGCGCCGGCTCTTTCTCCTGTGCATGCGCGCGCATAGCGCGCGCATGCACATCTGGGTTCGCCGCTTCGCGGGGAACGCGCGCGGGCCGAGCCCGCACGCTCTTTGCTGCTAGGCGGCTGTTCGCTTCCGTGCGGCGCGCGCAGGCTGCGCGTGCGCGCGTCGCATCAGTTCGCCCCCGCGTAAGCCTTCGGCTTACGCTCCGGCTCTCGGGAGCCTGACCCCAGCTCTTAGAAGCCGCCGCTCGAGAAGGCCGGCAGCGGGCTCTGCGGCAGACCGCCGCGCGGGTCGCCGGTGTTGTACTCGCTCGGCGCCACGTCGTTCGGCCCGGCGGCATAGAAAACCGACGCGAGGGTCTGGATCTGGCGCCGGCCGACGTCGAGCTCGAACTGGCCACCGCCGTAGAGACGAATCCCGCTCGCGTCGCAGTACTCGATGCACTCGAGGAGCCGCTCCACCTTCCCGAAGCGCGATGGCTTGATGTTCATCCAGCCGGGCTCGACCGCAAGGGCACGCACGTCGTCGACGG
This sequence comes from Gaiellaceae bacterium, assembly GCA_036526315.1. Lineage (GTDB taxonomy): Bacteria > Actinomycetota > Thermoleophilia > Gaiellales > Gaiellaceae > 3-1-20CM-4-69-9. The sequence continues at coordinate 15,526 of DATCYR010000005.1, forward strand.
AGTGGATCGGCGCGTCGAAGGCGAGCCGATCTTCCTGCCCGCGCAGCACCTCGCCGCACTCCCCGTCGAGCGACGCATCCTCGATCACGACGTCCGGGAACAGCTCGACGATGTTGCGGTAGAGCGCCGGGTCGGGCTCGACGTCGACCACCGTGCCTCGGTAGTACGCCTTCAGGTCGAGCACACGGACGCGTCCCGTCGCGGCGAGCCGCTCCATGAACTCCGGCGCCCAGTCGTTGGCGGGATCGAGCTTCAGCTCGAGCTGCGGCGCCGCCGCGAGCCAGGCGAACGCGTCGCCGCGCGTCGACACGACGAAGCGCACGGGAGCGGCCTCCCGCTGAACGGCCTGAGCGAGCGACAGCCCCGCCTGCTGCAGCGCGAGGTCGAGCGTCGCGCTCTCGAACGCCCAGCGCCGGTAGTCGCTCGACGCGGGCATCTTCGGCTCGCCGGCGAAGAGCGTCAACGCGTCGAGCGATTGAGACAGCGCGCCGAGCGTCGTCGCCCCGGGCGCCTCGAGCGCGGGGAACCAGTCGTGATCTTCTGCCGTGTACGTGACGTCTTCGCCGCGGCCCTCGGCGCCCGCCCCCGACAGCACGACGAGCGTCGTCACGCGGGTGAAGTCCGACGACACGTCGACCGACCGCCGCTCGGTCCGCACCGCCTCGACGACCAGCGGCAAGTCGCGGAGTTGCTCGAACAACGGCATCAGCCGACCGTCGGCTCGATGTTGCCGCGCGGCTCGACGCGCATCATGCGCGCGACGAGCGGGATCGCGGCCAGGATTGGAATCCCGCAGACGAACCACAGCACCTGGTACCCCGACGTCGCGGGCAGCGCGGGCCGCGCCAGGTCGATCGCCGCCCCTGCGATCGGCGCGCCGAGCAGCAGTCCGAGCCCCTTCGTCGTCGTCGCGAGCCCGGAGACCGCGCCGCGATGCTGCGGCGGCATCAGTTTGAACAACAGGCCCCAGGCGAGTGTCATCACAGTCCCGCCGGCGATCGCGACCGGCACGATCAGCGCGAAGTACCAGTTGTGCCACGTCGTGGCGAGCCCGGCGACCATGAACCCGCCACCGTAGACGAACGAGGCGAAGAAGATCACGCGCGCGAGCCCGAAACGGTCGCCCAGGCGGCCGGCGAACACCGCAGCGATGACGTAGCCGGTGGCCACCGCTCCCAGCAGCGCTGACGAGATCGCCTTCGACTCGTGCAGCCCCTCGATGACGTAGAGCACCACGAACGTGCGCGCCGCCGCGAACGTCCCCTCCCACGCCGCGTTCGCGATCAGGAAACGGCGCACCTCCAGCTCCTCGACGACGATCGACCAGCTCTGCTTGAAATACGCGACGACGCCTTCGAACACGCGCCCGTGCCCGCCGTCCTCCGAGACGAAGAGGATCGCCGCGCCGCACGCCGCGGTCGTGACGAACGCCGCGAGCACGAACGGCGCCGCATGCCAGGCCTTCAGCAGGAAGCCACCGCCGACGAGTGCGGCGCCGAGCGCGATCCCGCGCAACACGTGCTGGATGCCCTGCGCTCGTCCGTACGTCGACGGCGGTAGGAGGTCCGGATACAGACCGCGGTAGGGCGGCTCGTAGACGTAGTACGCGAAGAAGAAGGCGAGGACGATCAGCGTCGTCGTCCAGAGGTTCGGCATGAACGGCATCAGCAGCAGGCAGAAGCCCATCGGTCCGAGGGCGGCGAGCATGAACGGACGGCGGCGGCCGAGCGGCGTGTGGAACTCGTCGCTCCACGGCCCGATCACCGGCGAGAGCGCCAGCGCGAAGACGCCCTCCGCGCCGAGCACGAGGCCGATGAGCGTTCCCGACTCGGTGAAGCGGTCGAGCAGTGGCGGCAGGTATGCCGCTGTCGTCGTGATCGAGAAAGCCAGCCCGAAAGCACCGAGGCCAAGCGTCCAGAACAGGGAGTACCGGACCGGCGGCTGCTGCGCCGCCGGCTGAGCGGTCAGCTGCGCCACAGACCTAGAGTGCCGCAGCCTCGCGATCGGGCGCGAGGCCGCCGCACACGACCTCGATCACCGTCTGCTCGGCCGCGGCGATCTGCTCGTCGCCGTCGTCGAGCTGGCCCAGCACCCACCCGGTCAGGATCTCCTCGACCGCGCCGTAGAACACATAGCTGACCATCCGGGGGTCGACGTCGGCCCGAAACTCACCGTCCTCCTGGCCGCCGGCGATGATGCGCTCGAGCGCCGCGAACGCCTGGTCGATCTCGTCGACGCGACGCTGCAGCCCGGTGCTGCGCGTCACCTCGCGAACCAGCACGCGCACGAGGTCGGGATCGCGCCGCCACGCGCGCAGCAGGATCTTCGCGACACCCGCGAGCCGTTCACGCGCTGACTCGTCGGTCTCCTCGACGACGCGCACGGCGTCGAGCACGTCGCGCCACGTCTCGCGGAAGATCGTCTCGAGCAGCTCGTCCTTCGAACGGAAGTAGTGGTAGAGCAGGCCGTGCGCAACGCCGGCCTCCTCGGCGATGTCGCCGACACGCGACGCGTGGTACCCCTTGCGGGCGAAGACGCGCACCGCCGCGTCGAGGATGAGACGGCGCTTGTCCTCCTGACCTGTTGACCGGTCAGTCAATGTACGGAGCATAGTGAAGCCTCTCGCGGGCACTCTCGTCGTGGACTTCACGCGCTACTTGCCGGGCCCGTTCGCGAGCCGTGAGCTGCTGGAGCGAGGCGCGCGCGTCGTGCGCGTGCAGGCGCCGGGCGGCGACCCGATGCGCGACGTGGCGCCGGGCTGGCACGAGGCCCTCAACGCCGGCAAGGAGCTGGTCTTCTGGGACCTCGAGCGGGACCGCGACCTCGGGCGCTCGCTCTGCGCGGAGGCAGACGTCGTGCTCGAAGGCTTCCGGCCGGGCGTCGCCGACCGCCTCGGCATCGGGCCGCACGACGTGCCCGACTCCGTCGTCTATTGCTCGATCACCGGCTTCGGCCCGCGCGACCGCCGCGCCGGGCACGACCTGAACTACCAGGGCTGGGCCGGAATCCTGGCCGACACGGCACCCGCCCTCCCCCCGGTGCAGGTCGCGGATCTCGCCGGCGGCGCCCTGTACGCCGTGGTCGAGATCCTCGCGGCGCTGCTCGAGCGCGAGCGCAGCGACCGCGGCCGGCACATCAACGTCTCGATGACGCACAACGCCCACCGCCTCGCCGCCCACCGCCTCGAGGGAGAGCCGGAGCAGACGCTGACCGGCGCGCTCGCCTGCTACCGGATCTACGAGACTGCTGACGGCCGCTACCTGACGATCACGCCGGTCGAGCCGAGGTTCTGGCGGCGCCTCTGCGAGCTGATCGGGCGCCCGGACCTGATCGAGCGGCAGTACGAGGAAGATCAGGAAGCGCTCGCCGCCGAGCTCGCGACCGTCTTCCGCTCGCGCCCGCTCGCCGACTGGCTCGAGCGCTTCGACGGCGAAGACGTGATGGCAGGCCCGGTTGCGACGCTCGCGGAGGCCCGTGCCTTCTTCGAGGGATAGCCGCCGGTAACGCGCGAGACGATTTCCCCCACATGGGCCTGCGACGCGTCCTGTCGCTGCTGTGCTTCGCGCTGTGCGCGGCGGCGCTCGCCGGCTGCGGCGGCGACACCGTGTCGTTCGACCCGGTCGCGAGCGCTGCGACGAGAACCGCGACGTCGGAGTCGTCGCGCGTCGAGTTCACGGCAACGATGAATGTCGACGGCACCGGCGGAATGGCGTTCAGCGGCAGCGGGATCTTCGACGGCCGCACGCATTCCGGTGCGTTGAACATGCGCTTCCAGCTCCCGCAGGAGGCACAGGCGCAGCTCGGCGGCGCCGAGCCGACGATGCAGATGATCATGGACGGACGTTCCGGCCTTGTCATGTACATGCGCTCGCCGCTCTTCGCACGCGTCGCCGGCGACCGCTGGATCAAGCTCGACATGGCGAAGCTTGCGAAGAAGCAGGGCGTCGACCCCAACGCGCTCATGAACACCGGCCAGGCGGATCCCTCGCAGACGCTTGCGCTGCTCCGGGCGTCCACGGATGCACATCCCGTCGGCTACGACCGTGTCCGCGGCGTGCTCACGACCCACTACAGGCTCGACATCGATCTCGCACGGTTGGCAAAGGGGAACGCCAGCCTGCGCAAGCTGGTCGACGCGATGCGGCAGTTCGCCGGCACGACGTCGTACCCGGCAGAGGCGTGGATCGACAGCGCGGGACGCGTCCGCCGGATGAAGGTCGACATGTCGCTCGGCTCGCCCGCCGGCGGCGCCCTGACGATGTCGCTGACGGAGGACCTCTACGCCTTCGGCACGAAGGTCGTCGTCCGTCCGCCCGCCGACGGCCAAGTGCTCGACGCGAGCTCGCTGGTCAGCCCGGGCGGCTGAGACCGAGGGCGGCCGGGAGGCCGTAGAGGTCGGTCAACCGCTCCTCGACGTCCGGGTGACGCTCCTGGCGGTCCATCAGGATCGCGCGCATGCCGAGCGCGCGCGCCCCTTCGACGTCCTCCTCGAGCGAGTCGCCGACCATCACCGCAGCCGCGGGCGCGACGCCGAGCTGTTCGAGCGCCGCCCGGAAGATCGTCGGGTGCGGCTTCACATAGCCGTGCGCACGCGACCCGATGACCGCGTCGACATCGAGCTGGTGGTGGACGACGAACTCCTTCAGGTCACGGATGCCGTTCGACACGAGCCCGAGCCGTAGCTCGGCCCGCCGCAGCTCTTCCAGCACGGGCAGCACATCCTCGAACAGCTCGAAGTTCCCGGACACCTCCCACCCTTGCTCGATCTCCGTCGCGCACTCCGACGCGATCTCCTCGGGGCCGCCCATGCCGACGAAGATCTCCTCCGTGAACCGGTGCCAGATCGTGTCGTCGTGCAGCAGCTCCGGGTGCCGCTTGAGATTGAGCGCCGCGGCTTCGCGCGCGTCGTCGTAGCTCGCCGGATCGAGGTCGATGCCGTGGCGTGCCGCGACGCGCGCGTAGCGCTCCGCCGACAGCTCCGGCCCCGGGCGGCAGAGCGTGAAGTCGACGTCGAAGAGAACGCCGCGCAGCGTGCTCATGCCGCGTGCAGCCACCGAACGGTTTCCGCGTGCACGTGCAGCTGCGTGCTCTCGAACATCCACGCCACCGTCTGCCCGATCGTCCACCAGCGCGCGCGGTCACGGTCGAGGCCGAGGGCGGACGTGAGCCGGTCGAGCCGCTCGACGACCTCGCGCTCTGAGTGGCCGAGGACGTAGTCGCGAACGATCGGCGCCACGCTGAACTCGCGCTCGCCGCGAAGCGGCTTCGGGTCGATCACGAGCCACGGCTCGCGCTCGGCGGCGAGGACGTTGTCGGTGTGCAGGTCCTGGTGGAGCAGGACTTGCTCGCCCTGCGAGACGGCCAGCGCGTCGAGCCGGTCGAGCGTCTCGTCGATCAGCGAACGCTCGAGGGGCCGCTCGGCGAGCTCCCACGCGCCCGGTATCTCCTCGAGCCAGACCGCGACCTCGTCGGCCAGCGTGTGGAACGGAGCTTCGACGACGCGCCAGAGGCGCGGCAGCAGCGCAGCCAGCACGTCGAGCGCGGCGTCGGGATCGCCGTTCGCGAGCAGCTCGCCGGGCTCGCAGCGCTCCATCACGAACGACCAGCCGTCGTCGTCTGCTGCGAGCAGGCGCACGGCGCCGTCGCCGTCCCATGCCGCGAGGGCGTCGGCCTCGTGCTCTGCCTCGCGATGCGGGAAGACGAGCTTGAGGACCGCCGGTGTGCCGTCCGCGAGTGTCGCCCGGACGACATGGCCGGCCGCGCCCGGCGGGTACGTCTCGCCCAGCGTCAACCCCCAGCGGAGAGCGGCGGCTTCGACCAGTTCGGGAACGCGCTCGCGCCAGTCGCGGTACGTCAGACCGGAGCCGGCCACCTGTACGCGTTCGCCTGCCGGTTCGCCAGCGACGGGAGCTTCGCGCGGATGTCGCGAAGGTGCGCGAGATCGAGCTCCGCCGAGATGACGGTCTCCTCGTCAGGCGCCTGTGCGAGCACGACGCCCCACGGATCGACGATCAGCGACCGCCCGTACGCGGGCTTGCGCGGCAGCGTCTCGCCGACCTGCGCCGCCGCCGCGACGTACAGCTGGTTCTCGATCGCGCGCGCGCGTAACAGAACGTGCCAGTGATCCTTTCCCGTCGGCGTCGTGAAGTGAGCCGGAACCGTGACGAGTTGCGCGCCTTCGAGGGCGAGGATGCGGTAGAGCTCGGGGAAGCGCACGTCGTAGCAGACGGAGAGACCGAGCTGCCAGTCCTCCACGTGCGCCACGACCGCCTCGTCGCCCGGCTCCTCCGACTCCGATTCGCGGTACACGACGCCGCCGACCTCGACGTCGAAGAGATGGATCTTCCGGTAGGTCGCGACGACGTCGCCGTCCCCGTCGAAGACGAGGCTCGTGTTCGAGCGCTTCTCGCGTCCCTCGCGCAACTCGACGATCGAGCCGCCGACGAGCGTGATCCCGTGCGTGCGCGCCCACTCCGACATCGCCGTGACCGACTCGCCGCCCTCGAGCGGCTCGGCGGTCTCGTGATAGAAGGCCGAGTCGCCGATCCCGTTCCACTTCTCCGGCAGGACGACGACGTCCGCTCCTGTCGCGGCGGCCTGAGCGACGAGGCGCGCCGCCGTCTCGAGATTGGCGGCCCTGTCGGTGCGGCTCGTCATCTGGACGCAGGCGACGCGGATTCGGTCGGGCATGCCCGGAGAATAGCCTCGCTCCATGCGCATGCTCGAACCGCTCAGGCACCGCGACTTCCGGCTCCTCTGGTCGGGCCAGACGGTGTCGCAGATCGGCGATGCCGCTTTCGTCGTCGCGCTCGGCTGGCGGGCATTCACGCTGACCGGCAAGGCGAGCTCGCTCGGAGTCGTCCTGATGGTCGAGGCGATCGGCCTCGTCACGACCCTCCTGATCGGCGGCGTGCTCGCCGACCGGTACTCGCGGAAGCTCCTCCTGATCGGCTCCGACGGCGCGCGCGCAGCCGTGATCGCACTACTGGCCGTGGCCGACGCGAGCGGGCACCTCACGTTCGGGCTGTTGATCGTGTTCGTCGCGCTGCACGGCCTCGGCAGCGGCCTGTTCCAGCCGGCGTTCGGCGGGATCATCCCCCTGCTCGTCGAGGAGCCGCACCTCGGCTCCGCAAACGCGCTGATCGGCATCTCGCGGCAGGCGGCGTTCGTCGTCGGGCCGGCGATTGCCGGGCTCATCTACGCGGCCGCCGGCTCGAGCGCGATCTTCGCCGTCGATGCGGCGACCTTCGTGGCGTCGGCGACGTTCCTCGCCTTCGCGCGCCCGCGCGTGTACGAGCGCGGGCCGGCGGAAGGCCTCGGCGCGGAGCTCACGTCGGGCTTCCGGTACGTCGCGCGCGTGCCGTGGCTGTGGATCACCATCGGGACGTTCTCGATCGTCCTGCTCGTCGGCTACGCGTCGCTGCAGGTGCTGCTGCCGAAGCTCGTGCGCGAGGCGTGGAGCGGCGGCGTCGGCGCGTACGGGCTGCTGTTCACGCTGCAGGGTGTCGGGATGGTCGCCGGGAGCGTCGTGCTCGGCCAGACGTCCCCGACACGTCGCCGCGGCATCTTGATCTATTCGCTCTTCGTGGCGAACAGCGTGAGCGGCGCGCTGCTCGGGCTCTCACCGTGGTTCGCAGGCGCGGCCGCGCTCCAGGTCGTGCGCGGCTTTTGCATCGGGTTCGCGATCACGCTCTGGGACACGATGCTGATGCAGCGCGTCCCGCAGCAGATGCTCTCGCGCGTCATCAGCATGGACTGGTTCGGCTCGCTCGGGCTGCTGCCGGCGGGTCTCGGCCTCTGGGCAGTGCTGTCCGGCCTCGCGGCGCCGGGGACGCTCATCGCCATCAGCTCGGCGTTCTGCGCCGGGCTCTTCCTCGTCGGCCTGAGCGACCGGCGGATCCGCTCCGTGCAGTAGCGCGGTTTACCCCGCAGGTGCGGAGGAACGAACGGGCCTGATGGCATACGGCCTCTTGCTCCTCCGCCTCGTCGCAGGCGGGACGATGTTCGCGCACGGCGCGCAGAAGCTCTTCGGCTGGTTCGGCGGCGGCGGCCTTCGCGGCACCGCCGGCTTCTTCGGCTCACTCGGCTTCCGGGCTCCGCTCGCGACGGCGCTGCTCGCCGCTCTCGCCGAGGCGGGTGGGCTCGCCTTCGCCGCGGGGTTGCTGACGCCGCTCGCGGCACTCGGGATGGTGGTCGTGATGCTGACGGCGATCGCCCTCGTCCACTGGTCGAAAGGGTTCTTCAACGGTGCCGGCGGCTACGAGTTCAACCTCGTCCTCTTGGCCGTCGCGCTTTCAGTCGCCGGCACCGGCCCGGGGCGGTTCTCGCTCGACCACGCGATCGGCTGGGGCGACAACATCAGCGGCGGGTGGTGGATGCTCGGCGTCGCCGTGGCCGCCGTCGCCCTCACCGCGCTGAGCCTCACGGTCCTACGTCGACGCGAGCGCCTGCAAACAGCAGCGGCCTGAAACCGCTCGACCCGCGCCCAACGCAACGGCCGGACGCTAAGGCACGCGAAGCGGCCTTAGCGGGAGGCGAACCAAGCCTGCCGTCGACGCGAAGCGCCGGCGGCGGGCCTGCCACAACATCGGCTCGGCAGCCGAGTTGGCACCGTGCCCGCCGCGCGCGTAGGCGAGACCGCGTCTCGCCGAAGCGTTGACTCACCTCCGCCTCGCCACAAAGGGGGCCCCACGGGGGAAACAAGTTTCCCCCGTGTTCAATCGGGGTGCCCAGATT
>DATCYR010000006.1:0-8120 GCA_036526315.1 Gaiellaceae bacterium
GAGGTGTCGTGCACCATGTCCCAGCCGCAGAAGACGCCGGTGTTCGAGAGCGACACGGTGCCGGAGACGTACATGACCATCTGCCCGCCCTCGCCGTCGGAACCATTGGTTCCGGCCGGATGCACGCCGTTGGCGTTCACGCCCCGGTACTTGACGACGCCGTCGATCGAGACGTTCCCGTCGATGAACACGGTTCCGCGAACGTCGAGGAAGCGCGTGCTGGGATTCCACGTCAGGCTTCCCACGACCTTCCCGTTCACGGTCGTCACGCAGGTGTAGGCACTTGCGGCGGTGAGGACGAACGTCGACGCCAGGCTGTTGTTGCGGGTCGTGTCGTTGTCGAAGCTCGTGCCCGGCAAGCCACCGGAGTTACACGGCTTCAGCCGGCTGATCGTGGCGTTCTGGTAGTAGCCGTCCCAGTCGGTCGACGTCAAGACCGGCGCGTTGATGGCGGGCGCAGTCGACGTGTAGCCGCCTGACTTCACGTAGAAGTAGTCGTTGCCGGGTGCCGTCGGCGAGCACGTGTGCCCGGTGCCGTTGACCGAGCTCGAGCAGCCGCCGGCGATCTTCGCCGACGTGATCTGCCCGTTGTTCGGAAGGCCCGTGTCGCCGACGCCCTTCGACGCGCCCGAGAGCCAGACGATCTTCCCGCGCACCTCGAGGAACACCGGGTCGCTCGTGTTCGACTCGCTGATGCTCGCGGCATTCTTGAAGCAGAGGTTGCCTTCGACGTAGAGCGACGAGCTAAGAGTCGTTGTCTGGTCGAGCGTGACGTTGCAGACGCCGGGCGTCGTGTCCTTGACGAAGACGTAGTTCCATGCGGCGACGACGTTGAGCTGCGACGCCTGCGCCCGGACGTGGACCGATGCAGTCAGCGTCCGGGAGGTGCTGTTCGTCGCGAACGCGTTGCGCACGGTGCCGGTCGACGTGATCGTCCAGGTCGCCGTGCTGGTATCGAGCCAGCCCCACATCGTCGTCGTGCCGCCGTCGTAGCTCCAGCTGTAGGGACTGCACGTGTTGCCGAGCGACGGCTCGCCCGTGTAGCTCGCGGGCGGGCTCGCGCAGTTCGCCGCGTCCTTGTACTGACCTTGTGGGTGCAGGAGGAAGGAGTTGAAGGGATTGCCCTTGCCGAGAATCGACGCAGCGTTGTTGATACCGGCCTCGGCCAGGTCGTACGCCGACATCCGCCCCTTCGAGCGATCCGAGCTGCGCGAGTTCGACGATGCTGCTTCGATCACCGTGATCACCGTCATGCTGAACACGACGGTGACGGCCAGCGCGATCACGAGGGCGAAGCCCTGCTCGTTCGACCGGACTCTGCGCAAGAGCCGCATCTCAGATCCTCGCGCTGTTCCGGAGATAGATGGAGTCCTGCAGCTCGTACGCGTCGATCACGGCGCTGCCCTTGTTGCTGACCTTGAAGTCGACCGCCAGAGCCTCGAGGCAGCCGCAGCCCGCCGTGTACGCGATGGTCGGGTCGGTCGGGAAGACGGCGCCGGTCGTCAGGTAGTCGGCGTACATCGTCCCGGTGTTCGCGGCGCAGCTCGTGCCGAGCTGGCGGTAGAGGCGGTAGCGGTTCGAGTAGCCGGACACGGCCGCAGTGCACCAGCTGACGTCGCCGCCGCTGCAGCCGGAGATCTTCAGCGTCGCGAACGACGACGTGTAGTTCTGGATCGTCGACGCGCAGTGGATGTCGCGGCGGATCTTGTCGAGCGCAAGTCGCGTCGTCAGCTCGGCCTGGAAGCGATTGTCCTGGTCGGCCTGCGCCTTCGAGCCGGACACGAAGACCTGGGTGATCCCACCGAGGACGATGCTCATGATCACCATGACGGTGAGCATCTCCACGAGGCTGTAACCCGCCTCTCCCCTGAGGCGCGACCGCGCACGCTCGATCACTTGCTCCGCGCCTCGACCTCCGCCAGCGCAGCCTGCGCGACCTCCTCGCTCTTCCGGCCGATGCCCCAGCGCTGCTGCGCGGCCTGGTCGGCGGCGATCAGGACGCGGAGCGCGCCGGCGCCGTGCCACCAGCCGAACTTCGCGCCGGTGACGACCCAGCTGTTCTGGTAGAGGAAGCGCCGGACGTTCGCCGCGGACCTCGGATGCGACGCGACGAACCCCGCCAGGAGCTTCGCGCGTTGCGTGAGCGGCATCTCGTCCGACGGCTCTTTCGGGGCGCCGGCGACGACGAAGTCAGGCGTGCGCGCCGCGGCCTGCTTGGGGGCCGCGGGCTTGGGCTTCGCCGCGGCCGGCTTCGGGGCAACGGCCGGCGCCGGAGTCGCCGCGGGCGCCGCGGGCTTCAGCCCGATCGGCTGCACTGAGGTGCCGAAGTACGGGGAGACGTCCTCGGGCTCGCCCTGCTGGGGGTAGGACGTGCGCGCGAGCGTGACGGTGATCGTCGGCGCACCCGTGTCCTTGAGCTTCGTTCCCGCCGCCGGGGCCTGCTTTGCGACCTTGTTCGCCGCGAAGCCGTGCACGCCGCCGACGACCTTCCACGCGAGCCCGGCGTCCTCGAGCGTCCCCTTTGCGAAGACGAACGCCTGGCCGGTGATGTCTGGGACGGTCACGGTCGGAGTCGTCACGGGCGCAGGTGCGCCCTGGGGCACTGCGGCCATCCGCTTCGCGGCGCCGACCGCGAGCGTCGCGCTCGCAAGCAGGAGCACGACCCCGACGATCGCAAGGCGCGGCAAGCGACTGGCTATCCGCAGAGCCATGTCCCGGCCATCGGCAGCGGACGACTGCAACTCAACCCCCGACGCGGGTAAACGCGATCACGCTGTCCCCCGTTTCAGGGACGACGCTGAAGAGGCGGGCCGGTGCCGGCCGGCTGTCGAGCGGCTCGACGGGCGTGGGCGCGTCCTGCCACCGAAACGCCTTGCCGGCGAAGCCCTCGAACCACGGCTGGTACTGCGGCCAGCTCGTCGGCGGCTGGAGCTGGAGGTGGAGGTGCGGGCCCGTCGCGTCGCCGGTCATACCGACGAGGCCGACCTCCGTTCCGGCAGCGAGCGAGACGCCGTCGCCGATGGTCGGGTCGAGCACGGCGAGGTGGCAGTACGTCCAGGTCTGGCCGTCCTCCGTGCGGATCGTCATGCCGATGCCGCAGCGCGGGTCGGGGTCGCGCCAAGCGTTCAGGACGACGGCGTTCGCAAGGGCGTACACCGGCGAGCCCTGCGGCGCCGCGATGTCGGCGGCCGGGTAGTCGTGATGTGTGTGTGCGACCGAGACGACCTCGGGGCCACCGCCGACTGGGAAGACCCAATGTCCGTCGTACGACGGCGCGCCGAGCAGCGAACCGACAGCCGGCGTGAACGACGGCGCCTCGGCGCGCTGACGCGCCGCCTCGAGGGCCGACTGCGCCTGCGTCAGCGTGGCGTCCGCGGCGTCGACCGCTGCGCGCGCACCCTCCAGCCGAACGTCGAACTGCACCGCCCGCCGCTGGGCGGCCAGCCGGTCAGAGAGAAGTGCCGCCTCGTCGATGCGGGCAGGCAGCCTGGCCGAGGTTGCGTCGACGACGCGCTGGGGCTCGCGCGCCGCAGCCAGCACCTTGTTCGCGGCGACGACGCGTGCCCGCGCCTTGTCGAGGGCCTGTTGCACCTGCTGCAGAGCGGCGGTCTGCGCGATCGTGCCGCTGTCGTAGACGCGCGCGAGCGCGAGCACCTCCTGCACGTACCAGTCGGCGTGGTTGTAGGAGAAGACAGCGCCGTAGATGTCCGTCTGGCCGCCGGCCGCGGCGAGGTACCGCGCCGCCGAGTAGACGGCGTCGGTCGCGTTCCACGGGTCCGCGACGCCGTCGCCGTTGGCGTCAATGCCCCATCGCAGCCACGTCGACGGCATGAACTGCATCCAGCCGATTGCGCCGGCCGAGCTCGGCCCCATGTTCTGGCCGAAGTTCGACTCGACCTTGTTGATCGCCGCGAGAACGTTCCACGGGATGCCGTACGCGGCGCCCGCCCGCTGCCAGAGCTGATGCAGCTCGTTCAGGTCGAGCAGGTGCGTCAACGGTGGCGGCGTCGTGAACGACACGGGCACGGAGACCTGGCCGGGGGCGTTCGGGACGGCCGCGCTCGGAAGCGCGGCGCTCCCGCGCGGCGCGCCGGAGAGCGTGAAGCCGAGGACCGGCGGCTGCGCAGCGGCAGGGCCGGTGAGAAGCGCGAGCGTCGCGGCCGCAACGACGAGGAAGCGGCGCATCAGTCCCCGGCTTGCGCCAGGCGGAGCTGGGGGACTTCGACCTCCGGCGGTGGCGGGGGCGGCGGCGGCGCTGCCTGCGGCGGCTCCACCTCTTCCTTCTCCGCGGCTCGCAGATCGGCGCGCTGCTGCTTGAGCGCACGCTCGAGCGTGACGAGGAAGTCGTGGCGGTTCGTCGCTGCGTTCGCAGCCGTCTCCTGGTCGACGACCCCGTTCACCACCAGGTCGATCAGCGACTGCGAGAACGTCTGCATGTCGAAGTAGGCGCCCTCGTCGATCGCGTCGGTGATCGCCTCGGGCTTGTTCTCGCGGATCAGATCGGCGATGCGGTTGTTGGTGACCATCACCTCGACCGCCGCGACGCGGCCGCCGTCGAGCCGTGGCAGCAGGCGCTGGCTGATGACGCCGCGCAGGACGCCGGCCATCACCGAGCGGATCATCTGCTGCTTCGCTTCCGGGAAGAACTCGATCATCCGGCCGAGCGTCTCCGCGGCGTCGACCGTGTGCAGGGTCGACAGGACGAGGTGGCCGGACTCCGCAGCCTGGAGCGCAGTCTGCGCCGTCTCGGCGTCGCGGAGCTCGCCGATCAGGATGACGTCCGGGTCCTGGCGGAGCGCCCGCCGAAGCGCCTGCATGAAGTCAGTCGTGTCGAGGCCGATCTCGCGCTGGTTGACGATGCACGAGTGGTCGTTGTGCAGCACCTCGATCGGGTCCTCGATCGTGACGATGTGCTGCTTCCGCGTCTTGTTCATGTGGTCGATCATCGCCGCGAGCGTCGTCGTCTTTCCGGAGCCCGTTGCGCCGGTGACGAGCACGAGCCCGCGATGCTCCTCGGCGAGGCGGCGCACGCCGGCGGGGAGGTTGAGCATCTCGAAGTTCGGGACGTTCTTCGGGATGACGCGGAACGCGAACGAGATGTGGCCCCGCTGGCGGAACGCGTTGACGCGGAAACGCGGGAGATCGTCGTCCTGATACGCGATGTCGAGGTCCCCGCTGCCGGCGAACGCGGCGAGGCGGTCCGGCGCGCGCGCGCCGACGATCTGCAGCACGTCCTCGGCGTCGCGGTCGGTCACGACGGGGGCCCCCTCGAGCGGGCCGAGCGAGCCGTCGCGCCGAAGGATCGGCGGGACGCCGACCTTCAGGTGGATGTCGCTGGCGCCGAGGTCGACGGCGCGTCTGAGCAGGGGATTGAGCTCCATGGCGGGACAGCCCGTGCATCGGCATGTCCGCGCGCTGTCTTTAGGCGGCCCGCGCCAACCCTTCGATGAGCTTCATCGCCGTCCGCCCCGCGCCGCGCGCCTCACCGGGATGCGCGACCTCGCCGAGCATCAGCTTCTCCAGCACCCGCCACGTCACGGGGAGGCGCATGATCGCGAACACGGCACGAGGAAACCGGTCGAGCGCCTTCTTCGCGCCCCAGCCGGCGGACGAGAGCGGGTCGAGCCGCTGGCGGACTGCGCGCTCGTAGTCCTCGACGGTGTCCGCGAGAATGTGCTCCGCCGCGAGCTTCCCGCTGACGAGCGCCTCGTAGATCCCGTCGCCCGACACCGGATCGAGCACTCCGGCCGCGTCGCCGACGAGGAGCGCCCTGCCGCGGGCGAGCTTCTTGTCCGGCCGGCGCATCGGCAGCCGGTGCCCCCGGAGGTTCGTGAGCTCGTCGACGGAGACCCCGTACTGCTCGCAGAGCGCCGCGAGATGAGTGCGCAGTCGCGGCCCTTCGCTCCCCCACCCGCCGACGCCGACGTTGACGTGGTCGCCCTTCGGGAAGATCCAGCCGTAGCCGCCGGGGAGCGTCGCGAGCTCGAGCACGAGCAGCCCGTGCCACTCGTCGCGGGGCAGCCGCTCGTACGGGAGATTGCCCTCGAGGGCGACACCGTGCACGACCGCGCCGTCGAGCCCGAGCGTCTTCGCGGTCATGCCGTTGGCGCCGTCGGCGCCCACCACCGCGTCGACCCGCACCTCGCGGCCGTCGACCCGCACGCTGCGGTCGGAGACGACTTCGGCGCGGACGCCGTCGCGGAACTCGGCGCCCGCCGCGGCCGCCTGCTCGACGAGGAAGTGGTCGAGTCGGCGCCGCTGCGTCATCACGCAGAGGACGTGCTCGGAGCTCCGCTCCATGATCCGGCCGTATTTGAGCCGGCAGCGCACGCGCGTGATGCGGTCTTCGACGACGGGCTCGACGGAGCAGGGCAACTGGCGCACGGCACGGGTCGTCAAGCCGCCGCCGCACGGCTTGTCGCGGGGGAAGGAGGCTTTGTCTATTAGTAAGACGCGCGCGTGCGCGCGCGCGAGGCGATATGCAGTCGTCGAGCCGGCCGGGCCCGCACCAACGACTGCGACATCGAAGCGCTCCACGTAGTGGAGGCTACAATCCGCCTGCTCGCGGGGGTGTTCCCGAGCGGCCAAAGGGGACGGGCTGTAAACCCGTTGGCTCAGCCTTCGGAGGTTCGAATCCTCCCGCCCCCATCCAATCCTCCTCTGCCGCCCCTTTTCTCGGGGCGCGCGACGCACTAGGCTCGGTCGGACCGACGGCGAAGGAGGCTTACTGTGGCAGGCGTTCGTCGCGGGGCAGTGGCGATGTTGCGCTACTACGTCCCGCTGTTCGTTTTTGCGGTGATCGTCCAGATCTTTCTCGCGGGCGAAGGGATCTTCGGCATCAAGGAGGGCCCGAAGCTCGAGGACCAGAAGACGCTCGACCCGCACAGGGGGCTCGGCTACATCCTGGCGGAGCCGGCGGCTCTGATTCTCCTGATCCTCGCGCTGCTCGCCTGGTTCCCCGACCGCCGGATGCGCTGGATCTCGATCGCGCTGCCCTTCCTGATCTTCCTGCAGGATCCGCTGTCGTGGGGCGGTCGCTGGAGCGGGGCGTTCCACCCGCTGAACGCGATCCTCGTCCTCGCGCTGCTGGGCTGGCTGGCTCGCCGGCTGTGGAGCGGCGGCACGACGGTCGCCGCGGAGGCCTCAGCTCCCTAGGGCATCCACTTCCTTCAGGAACGCGCCGACGACGGCGACGTACCGGTCGCTCTCTTCGAGCGCGGGCGTGTGCGAGCTGGCTTCGAAGACGACCTCGCGTGCACCCTTGATGCCGTTGACGAGCTCGGCGGCGACGGGCGCCGTGCACATGTCGTAGGCGCCGCGGATCACGAGCGTCGGTACGTCGATCTCGTGCAGCCGGTCGCGCGTGTCCCAGCCTTTGAGCGCGCCCGTCGTCGTCCACTCGTTCGGGCCCTGCATGGCACGGTAGACGTCGGGCGCCCGGCCGGCGTCCATCGCGGCGAGCTCCGCCCGCGGCTCCGGGCCCCGGTAGAAGTGGCGCTCGAAGTAGACGGCCATCGCCTCCTCGTACTCGGGGTCGTCGTAGGTGCCGGCCGCCTCGTGACGGTCGAGCACCTCGACGACCTCTGGCGGAAGTTGCGCCTTGAGCTTCAGCTGCTCGTCGTTCCAGAGCGCGAGGTTCGCCAGCGTCGAGCTGAGGATGAGCGAAACGACGCCGGTCGCGCCCGACAGCACGTGCTCCTGTGCGAGCATCCCGCCCCACGACGTGCCCAGCAGGTGAATCCGTTCGAGCCCGAGCTCGTCTCGCACGGCTGCAACTTCGTCGCGGAAGACGGCGACGTCCCACTCGATGTCCATCGGACGGTCGGAATTGCCGCAGCCGATCTGGTCGTAGAGAACGACAGCGCGCTCCGAAGCCAGCCTCTCGAGCGGGGCGAAGTAGTTGTGCGTCGAGCCAGGTCCGCCGTGGAGAGCAAGCAGTGGCGCCGCCTGAGCTTCGAGCTCTCCGACGACGCGATACCAGGTGCGATGCCCGCGAAAGTCGACGTATCCCTCGCGCGCCTGCATCGCGGCTACCATCCTCGCACCTGCCCTCTTAGCTCAGTTGGTAGAGCACCTCCATGGTAAGGAGGGGGTCGACGGTTCGAGTCCGTCAGAGGGCT
>DATCYR010000007.1:0-10265 GCA_036526315.1 Gaiellaceae bacterium
ACAGCCGGTGATAGGGGCCGGGGACGCCGTGATCGAAGCGGAGCCAGAACGCGAGCCACCAGGCGAGCGCGATCAGCGCCGCATCGGCGAACAGCTGCCAGATGCGATGCCGGTTGACGGGCACTACGACGCCACCGGCGCCGCCGCGCGAGCCGCGGCGACGACGCGCTCCTGCGTCTCCGCGTCGATTCCGGCCCAGAGCGGGACGGAGAAGTTCTCGCGCGCGAGCGCCTCCGTCACCGGCAGCGACCCGGCCGAGTACCCCAGGTAGCCGAAAGCCGGCTGCAGGTGCAGCGGCGTCGTGTAGTAGACGGCGTTGCCGATGCCTTCCTCCTTCAACGCCGCGCGGATCCGATCGCGCTCGGGCGAGCGGCAGACGAACAGGTGGTACGCGTGCCCCGGCTCGTCCTCCGGGAGCTCGCAGGCCGCGCCGAGGCCGAGCTCCGCGTAGCGTCCGGCAGCCTCACGCCGCTGCGCGATCCAGTTGTCGAGCTCCTGCAGGAAGACGCGCAGCACTGCCGCCTGCAGCTCGTCGAGTCGCGAATTGTAGCCGATGAGCTCGAAGTCGACCTTGTCGCGCGAGCCGTGGAAGCGGAGCTTGCGGAGGCGCTCGGCGAGCGCAGAATCGTCGGTCGACACGAGCCCGCCGTCGCCGAGCGCGAACAGGTTCTTCGTCGGGTAGAAGCTGAACGTCGACGCGACACCCGTGCGCGCCACGTCAGGCGAGCCGAAGGCCTGTGCGGCGTCCTCGATCACGGGGACTCCGAGCTGCGCCAGCTCCGCCGTCGGCGCCGGGCGGCCGAAGAGATGCACGGCGATGATCGCCTTCGTTCGCGCCGTGATGCGTGCTGCGACGTCGTCGACATCCAGATTCATCGTCGCCGCGTCGACCTCGGCGAAAACCGGCGTCGCACCGCGCCGCGCGACCGCTTCCGCCGTCGCATAGAACGTGAACGCCGGGCAGATCACCTCGTCGCCCGGGCCGATACCGAGGGCGTCGAGCACCAGCACGAGCGCGTCGGTGCCGTTCGCGACCCCGACAGCCTCCGCGACGCCGAGGTACGCGGCGGCCTCGTGCTCGAACGCAGCCACGTTCGGGCCGAGGATGAACTCGGAGCTCTCGAGCACGCCGTCGATCGCCGCGCGGACACGCGGCAGGAGCGGCTCGTACTGCGCCTTTACGTCAACCAGCGGGATCGGACGCACGGCTCGAAAGTCTAGAGGCCCGCACTCGACGGTAGACCCAGTACGCCAGCAGCATCAGGATTGCGGCGACAACCGCGTACTCGACGAAGCCGAAGTCGTGGTGGAAGCGCTCGTAGCTGCGTCCCGCGGCCCAGCCGATGCCGGCGAAGGCAAACGCCCAGATCGCGGAGCCGATCGCGGTCAGGAACGTGTACCGCACGAACGGCGTCTCGAAGACACCGGCCGGGATCGAGATGAAGGAGCGGATGACCGGCGTCACGCGTCCGACCAGGACCGCGAGGTCCTGCCAGCGGTCGAACCAGCGCTCGGCGCGGTCGAGGTTCTCGTGCGAGAGGTGGAACCAGCGGCCGTGGCGCTCGAGCAGGGGCCGACCGCCGTAGATCCCGATCGCCCAGCCCACGATCGCGCCCGCGAGGTAGCCGAGCGTGCCGGCGAGCGCCACGGCGACGTACGCCCAGAAGTGCGAATCGACGCGATGGCCGAAGACGACGACGTGCTGACCGGCAAATGCGCCTGCTGCGAGCGCGCCGCCGTAGACCATCACGAGCTCGCTCGCGGCGGGGAAGACGGCGTCGATCGCCATCAGCAGGAAGATCGCGTAGACGCCGTGATCGCCGATCAGCGACGTGAGCGTGCTCGTGACGCCGGCGACCGGCACACGGAAGAGGCTACTTCAACGTGAAGTCGCGCTCGGCGGTCGACTGGCGCGCCTGGTCGTCGGCGGCGACGACGCGGAAGGTCCAATCCCCCGTCGGGTGCGCACCTGCGGGCCAGGTAAAGCGGTACGTGCCGGGCGCACGGCTGCCGGAGTCGATCGGCACGACGGCGTTTCCGGGCCCGTCCAGCTCCGCCGTGACGTTCGACGTGCGGACGAGCTTGTACGAGAGCGGAACGGTCGCGTTCGCCGCAAAGGTCCTGCCGGAAAGCGGCGGGACGTACGCGCCGTAGTAGGCGAGCGTCAGCGCCGCGCCGGCCCCGCGCTCGGCACGCGCCGACGGGCGGTTCAAGAGCTTCCCGTCGAACGCGACGGCGGCGGTCGGGCCGGTGGCGAGCGCGGAGGCGGTGACGCAACCGAGGCGCATCATCGTCAACGCGAGCTCGAAGTTCGTGAGCCCGGTGCTGTAACCCGGCTGCTTACCGTCGGCGACGAGCAGCACGATGCGTCCGTCGGCCATCTGACCGACCGCGCTGCGCGCGTTGCGGAGGACGAGCTGCGGCGAGTCGAACTTCTCGAACGCGCGATAGACGGGCTTGCCGCCTCGGACGATGACGGGGCCGCCGCCCACGGCGTCCGGCACGTTCGTCCACGGCGGCGTCAGCGTCAGCACGATGCTCACCTTCGAGCCGACCGGCGCCTCGGCCGTGAGGAACCCGGCCTGCGATCCGCGCGCCGCAAGGATGGCGCCGTCGGCCGGGATCGGCTGGTTGCCGCCCTGCACGTAGCCGGTGACCGTCGCCGTCAGCGTCGTGTTCGGCGCGGAGTCGGGGAACGGCTGCAGCACGGCATACGTCCCGCCGCTCTCCGCCGGCGTCCGTGCGCCCCACGCGCGCGTGTACAACGTCGTCCGGTTGGCGCGCGGCGTCTCGTTGATGCCGATGATCCGGCGCTGCCCCGACCCTTGCCAGGTCCCGGCGAGCGCGACGCGGTCGACGTGCAGCGTGCCGGCGGTGTCGATGCCCGCGGACGAGCGCCCGTCGGCGGGGGCGACGTCGAGGATGCCGCCGCGAAGCACGATGCCCGCGCCGGCGTTGACGCCGGCAACGGTCGCGTCCCCGGAAACGCGCCGCTCCATCGCCGTCAGCCGCTCGGTCCCCTGCACCGCGTTGTTCGAGAGCACCGTCTTCAGCGCGTAGAGGCCCGTGGGGCGCGGCGCGATCAGGATGTGCTCGACGACCGGCCCGTGCGCCGTGAACTCGAGCTGGCGCGAGTACACGACGTTCGGCATCAGCGTCTGGCCGCGCACGGGTGTGGCGGCGTGCAGCGATCCGGGCGCCATGACGACACCCGCGAGCAGCACGGCGATCAAGACCCGACGCACCACGACCCCGCCCGAGGGTAGCGGAGAGCGCGGCGCTAGTTCCAGACCTTTACGTCTCGATAAAGAGTGTCCCGCTGGACCGGCGTCTTGCCGAGGGCCTTGATCAGGTGGACGAGCTCCTCGGTCGACGTCCGGTGGGTCGTGCCGGCGGCGGAGACGACGTTCTCCTCGATCATCACGGAGCCCATGTCATCGGCGCCGAAACCGAGGGCGACCTGGCCGATCTTCATTCCTTGCGTCACCCAGGACGACTGGATGTGCGGCACGTTGTCGAGATAGATGCGGGAAACCGCCTGTGTCAGCAGATAGTCGAACGACGTCGGCATGTCCTCGCGGGCGACCTTGCCCGCCAGCCGGTTGCCGTCGTTCTGGAACGTCCACGAGATGAACGCGCGAAAACCGCCCGTCTCGTCCTGGAGATCCCGGATGCGGCGCATGTGCTCGACGCGCTCCGGAACCGTCTCGACGTGTCCGTACATCATCGTCGCCGTCGTCGACATGCCGAGGCGATGGGCGTGCCGCATCACGGCGAGCCACTCGTCCGCCTTCGTCTTTTTCGGGGCGATCTCGTGGCGCACGCGGTCGACGAGGATCTCGCCGCCGCCGCCCGGGATCGAGTCCAGCCCGGCGTCGCGGAGGCGCGAGATCGTCTCCCAGAGCGTCAGCTTGCTGCGCCGCGCGATGTGCTGCACCTCAGGTGGCGAGAGCGCGTGCAGGTGGATCTGGTAGCGCGCCTTGATCGAGCGGAAGAGATCCTCGTAATAGGCGATGTCGAGGTCGGGATGGTGCCCGCCCTGCATCAGCAGCCCCGTCCCGCCGAGCGCGAGCGTCTCCTCGATCTTCTTGAAGATGACCGTCTTCGGCAGCAGGTAGCCCTCGCGCGTGTCGCCGGGACGGCGGTAGAACGCGCAGAACTCGCAGTCCGTGTAGCAGATGTTCGTGTAGTTGAGGTTCCGGTCGATGATGAACGTGATTCGCGTCGGGTCGGCCTTGCGGTTGCGGATCTCGTTCGCGGTGCGCCCGATCGAGACGAGGTCGCGCGACTCGAGCAGCGTCAGCGCCTCGTCATCGGAGATGCGCTCCCCCTCCAGGGCCTTCTCGAGGATCTCCTTCATGCGACCACGGCCTCGCGGACGAAACGCAGCTCCGGCACCTCGTCGAGCTCGCCGGCGTCGCGTGCGAGCTCGAGGAAGGTCATCAGCCCGGCGCGCTCGCGGGGGCCGAACCGATATCGCAGCTTCTCGAAGTAGCGGGCGAGGAACCCCGCCGGATACCCGTAGCGGTCGCTTGCCTCGTGCGCGAGCTGCTCGGGCTCCGCGCGGGCTAGCCGGACTGAGGCGACGAGCGCGTCCTCGAGCTCGCCGAGGCCGGAGCACAGCGGCTCCGGGCACGCCCAGACGGCGAAGACCATCGGCAGCCCGGTGCGCTCGAGCCACAGCCGCCCGAGGTCGTAGTGCGGCGTCGGGTCCTCGAACGCCGACTTCAGCGCCGCGTCCCCGATCAGCAGCTTCGCGTCCGCGTCGACGCCGAGCGGAACGTGCGTCGCCTCCGGCAGCAGCACCTTCGTCAGCACGACCGACGTCGCCGACTCCGGCGTCACCGCGACCGTCCGCACCTGCTCCAGCGGCTTCCGCGAGACGAGCTGGATCGAGTCGACCGCTCCCTCGGAGCTGACGCACAGGCGCGGCAGGAGCCGCAGCCGGTCGGCGTTCCGCGCGTACTCGATCGACGAGATCGGCGCGACGTCGAGCTCGCCGGCGAGGAGGCGCCGGTTGAGATCCGTCGGGACGCCCTGAATCTCTTCGACCTCCGCGTCGAGCCGGTAGAAGACCGGCGCCATGTTCACGTACGAGATCCGCCCGAGCCTGATCACGCGTCGCTCCGCCACTTGAAGAACGAGAGGAGGTTGCCGTCGAGGTCGAGTGCCGCGAACTCGCGCGTCCCGAAGTCGGTGTCCTGCACGCCGTCGCGCGAGACCGGGTGCAGCACGTCGCGCGTGCGCAGCTCGCCGTACAGCTCGTCGACGCCCTCGGTCGCGATGCGGCAGCTCGCCGTGCCCGCGATGAACGACTCCGCGCCGGAGCGCACGGGCTCGTCGTCCGCGCTGCGCTCGCGCCAGCTCTCGTCAGCCGCTTCCCACAGATGCACTTCTGCGTCGTCGCGCCTCAGCACCGCGAAACCGTCGTCCTGGTGGAGCACGTCGAAGCCGAGCTTGTCCCGGTAGAAGGCGACGGCGCGGGCTGCGTCCCGTACCGGCAGCGCCGGAATCGTCTGGCTCAGCGTCACCATCGCTCCAGCTCGTTGTAGAGGGTGTCGCGCTGCACCGGGATCCGGCCGGCTTCGCGGACGAAGCGGACGAGCTCCGGGATCTTCTGCTCGGTCTCGGTGCGCGCACCCGCGGCGTGGAAGATCTGCTCGCGCACGACCGTGCCCTGCACGTCGTTCGCGCCGAAGTGGAGCGCGACCTGCGCAAGCGGCAGGCCCATCATGATCCAGTAGGCCTTGACGTTCGGGATGTTGTCGAGCAGGAGGCGCGACACGGCGATCAGCTTCAGGTCGTCGGAGCCGGTCGTGTGACGCCAGCCCCGCCGCTCGAACACGGTGTTCTCCGGGTGGAACGCGAGCGGGATGAACGCGAGAAAGCCGCCGGTCTTGTCCTGCTGGTCGCGGAGGCGCAGGAGATGCTCGACACGCTCTTCGTACGTCTCGACGTGGCCGTAGAGCATCGTGCAGTGCGTCGGGATGCCGAGCCGGTGCGCCGTGTCGTGCGTGTGGAACCAGAAGTCCGGATGCTCCTTGCCCGGCGCGATCAGCTTGCGCACGCGGTCGGCGAAGACCTCGGCGCCCCCGCCCGGCAACGAGCCGAGACCAGCGTCGCGGAGCGTGCGCAGCACCTCCTCGTGGGTCAGCCCCGACAGCTTCGTCATGTGGTGGATCTCGCTCGCGGTGAAGAGCTTCAGGTGCACGTCCGGGAGCGCCTCGTGCAGCGAGCGGACGATGCCGACGTAGTAGTCGAAGTCGACGTGCGGGTTCTCGCCGCCGACCATGTGGATCTCGGTGTAGCCGCTCAGCTCGTGCTGGTGCACGGCGTCCTCGACGAGCTGCTCCGGCGTGTGGGTGTACGCGTCGGCCTGCTTCTGCGTGACGGCGAACGCGCAGAACTTGCACTTCACGCGGCACACGTTCGTCTGGTTCAAGTACAGGTTCTGGACGAAGAAGACGCGGTCGTCGCCGCCGCGCTGCCGGCGTGCCAGGTCCGCGAGCTCACCGAGGCCGAGCAGGTCGTCCGACTCCATCAGGGCGACGCCGTCGTCGAAGTCGAGGCGTTCGCCGGCCTCGACCTTCGCGCGGATGTCGGCAAGCGTGTCTGTTCGCTCGAGGAGAGCCATCAACGCTCCCGGTCGACGACGGCGTAGGTCAGGGCCTCGAGCTCTTCGCGGTGCAGCTCGCCGTTGAGGCACGCACGCGCGCTGCGCGCATACGCGAGCGCAACCTCGCGGCTCTCCTCGAGCGCGCCCGTCGAGGCGACGCGGAGCAGCGCACCCTCGAGCTGTACCCGGCCGGCGAGCGCCTCGCGGATCGCCTCGTCGCGCTGAGCGGCCAACAGCAGCGGCAGCGTCGGCGTCCCCTCGCGGAGGTCGGTGCCCGCGATCTTGCCGGTCTCGATCGTCACGCCAGAGCAGTCGAGGATGTCGTCGGTGATCTGGAACGCGACGCCGAGCGCGAGCCCGAACGCGCCGGGCCCGCCCGCGAGGCGGCACGCGGCCTCGAACAGCTTCCCGGTCTTGAGCGTGCAGCGCTCGAGGTAGGCGTCGACCGACGTGTCGGGGTCGAAGCGCTGCCGGCGCTGCATCGCCTCGCCGCGCGCAAGGCAGAGCGTCGCGTTCGCGAGCACGGCGACCGACTCGGCGTCGCGTGCTGCGGACAGCTCGGCGAACGCGCGTGCAAACAGGTAGTCGCCGGCCGCGCGTGCAGCGCCGGGGCCGTGCGCAGACCACGCCGACGCGCGTCCGCGGCGCAGCTTCGCGCCGTCGATCAGGTCGTCGTGCATCAGCGTCGCGAGGTGCACGAGCTCCACGGCGACGCCGGCAACGACCGGCGGCTCGGCGGCGCGAGGCGTCGAGAGGTAGACGAGCAGCGGCCGCAACCGCTTGCCGCCTGCGGCGAGGGCCTCGCCGCCGACCTCGGCGACGATGCCGTTGTAGCGCCCGACCGCTACCTCGAGCCGGTCCTCGAGCTCGGCGAGATACGCGTCGAGACCGGGGGCCTCGCGCAGCTCGGCGAGCGCCGTCACGCGGCCACCGCCGTGTGGAGCGCGACGATGCCGCCGGCGAATCGTCGGTAGCGCACGTCCCGAAAGCCGGCTGCCGAGATCAACGCAGCCAGCTCGTCCGGCTCCGGGAAGCGCCGCACGCTCGCGGGGAGATACGTGTACGCGGACCCACCCGGTAGCAGCTTGCCGAGAAGAGGCACCACTCCGTCGAACCAAAGCCGGTAGAAGGGTGAGAGCACGCCGCGCGGGCGGGTGATTTCGAGGATCCCCAGGCGTCCGTCGCGGCGCAGCACGCGGCGCAGCTCGCGCAGCCCAGCCTCGAGATCGTCGACGTTGCGCACCCCGAAACCGACAGTAGCCGCGTCGAAGCTGTCGTCGCCGAACGGCAGCGCGAGCACGTCGCCGTTCACCCACTCGAGCTCGGGCGCCTTGCGGCGCGCGCGCTCGAGCATCCGCTCGGAGAAGTCGAGCCCCATGACGCGCCCGCCGGCCTGCACGTCGGCGAGCGCGAGGTCACCGGTGCCGCAGCAGGCGTCGAGCACGACGTCGCCCGGGCGGACGACAGCCTCCGCCGTCGCGCGGCGCCAACGCCGGTCGAGGCCCGCGGTCATCGTCCTGTTCATCGCGTCGTAGACGGGCGCGATGCGGTCGAACATCGCGCGCACGCTCTCCGCGGGAAGCCTGCCCGACGCCACGCTCATAGGCGGGTCACGTGCCCCAGCGCCTGACGAGGGCGATGTCGAGGCCGAGCAGATCGACTGCGCGGCCGACGACGAAGTCGACGAGGTCGTCGACCGACTCGGCGCCGTGGTAGAAGCCCGGCGCGAGGAAGAGGACGGTCGCGCCCGCTTCCTTCACCGTCAGCATGTTGCGCAGGTGGATCGTCGAGAGCGGGGTCTCGCGCGGCATCAGGATCAGCTTTCGCTCCTCCTTCAGCGCGACCGAGGCGGCGCGGTGGATCAGGTTCGACATCGCGCCCGCTGCGATCGTCCCGAGCGTCCCCATCGAGCACGGACAGACGACGTAGGCGTCGACCTTCGCCGAGCCGCTCGCATACGGCGCCTTCCAGTCGTTCGGCTCGTAGACGGTGACGTTGCCGCCGCCTGCGTGCTCCAGCAGCCGTGTCAGCGTCTCGTCTCGCGAGAGGCGCGCGTTGCCGTAGAGCTCGGTCGCAAGCACCTCGATCCCGGCGCTCGACGCACAGATGCCGAGCTCGACGTCCGCCTGTGCGAGCACCTCGACGAGCCGTGCCGCATATGGAGCGCCGGAGGCGCCGGTTATGCCGAGGAAGACGCGCACGGCGCGGTTACTTCGGGCCTTTGGAGGCGTTCAGGAACTCGCCGAGCTGTTGCAGCTTCTGGTCGCCGAGCGCGGCGAATTTCGGCATCACGTTGTTGCCGAACTTCGACGGATCCGTGACGTAGTTGGAGAAGAACTGCGCGCCCTGGCCGCCCTTGCCGATCGCGGACAGGTCGGGCGCACCCAGGTTCGAGCTGCCGGTGCCCAGATAGGTGTGACAGGCCGTGCAGCCGGAGCTCGCGAAGACCTTCGCGCCCGCGACCGCCTGCGCGTTGTCGGCGAAGCCCTGGCGCTGCGCCCACGTCGGCACCGCCTGGACGACCTCACTTGCGAGGGCCTCCTTCGCCGTCGCGCCCTTGTACGTCAGCACGCCCATCGACACGACGACGAGGACGGCGGCGATGATCGCGACCGGCCTGCGGTACAGCCGCCGTTCGCGCCGCGTGTCGACGAACGGCATGGCGATCAGGATGATCAGCAGGATCGTCGGAATGCCGACGGTGCCGAGGATCACCGAGTTCGGCCACTTGAAGATCCGCAGCAGGTAGAAGAGGAAGTAGAAGTACCAGTCTGGCCGCGGCACGAAGTTCGTCGTGCCGGGGTCGGCGGGCTCGGAGTAGCGCGGCCCGAGGGTGCACGAGCTCCAGCTGTTCTTGCACGCCTCCGGATCGGAGCTGCTCGTGAAGTACCAGACGCACGCGAGCCCGATGATCACGCACACGACGACGAGGCTCATCACCGTGTCGTGGAACATCGCGTACGGGAAGAACGGCTTCCCGCGCTCTTTGACGTCCCGCTTGTACCTCTGGAACCCGGCGCGGCGTTCGTCGAGCGTCGACACCTACTCGTCCCCGTTCCGGCGGTAGCCGCTGCGCGCCGTCGGCTGCGTCAGGCCGACCCGCCCGTTCCCGCTCGGCGCCTCGTGGTCCGCGCCGGCGCCGAGCCCGCCCGCAGCCTCCTTCGACCACGGCGGCGAGGAGACGCCGAGGCGGACGACGAGGTACAGGTGCAGCCCGATCAGCGCGAAGATCAGCCCGGGGATGAGCAGCATGTGCATCGAGTAGAACCGGGTGAGCGTGTCGCCGCCGATCTCGGCGCCGCCGCGCAAGAAGTCGGCGAGGAACGGGCCGAGGATCGGCGCCGTCCCGTTCAGGTTGATGCCGACGACCGTCGCCCAGTACGCCGTCTGGTCCCACGGCAGCAGGTAGCCGGTGAACCCCTCGAGCATGCCGACGGCGAGCAGCATCACGCCGATGATCCAGTTCAGCTCTCGCGGGTACTTGTAGGCGCCGAACAGGAACACGCGCGCCATGTGGAAGAACATCAGGATGATGAAGACGCTGGCGCCCCACTTGTGCATGCCGCGCACGAGCCACCCGAGCGTCACGTCGTTCGTGATGTGGTTGATCGAGGCGTACGCAGTCGCCGGGTCCGGCTTGTAGTACATC
>DATCYR010000008.1:0-2362 GCA_036526315.1 Gaiellaceae bacterium
CTCCTCGCGAATCCTGAACGCGAGGGCACAGCCGGTGGCGACCGGGAGCATCGCCGGCAGGTGACTGACCATCGCGATCAAGCCGAGCTGCGAGTCGGCCATGTGGACGTTGCCGTCCCTGCCGTGCGTCGGCCCGTCCTGGCGGCCCATGTACTGGGCGAAGATCCGCCACGGCTCGACGCCGCGGACGATGTGCACGCCCATGTCGCGGTGGAGCGGTGTGCCGACGTCGTCCGGCCCCATGGCCGTCGCGACGCCGACCGCGGCCGCTTCGTTGCCGCGGCCCGTGTAGAACGAGCCCGGGATCTTCCCTTGCCGGTAGAGGATGTGGCCGCGCTCCTCGACCCCCCGGGTAATGAGCATCGCGCGGTAGACGCCGAGCAGGTCTTCGCGGTCGAGGCCCGCCTCCCGTACTTCGTGGATCGACCCGACCGGACCCGCTTCTCTTGCGATCGCCATCGGGGGTGAACCCTAGCGACCGGCCGCGCTGTCAGGCGCGGGGTCTCTCGGCCGGGCGGCGCCGGCTTTGCCGGTGCCGCTTCCAGCCTCGCCCCAGTCGTGGGAGTCGCCGATCCGTCGGAGGCGTTCGCGAGTCTCGTCGTCGCAGAGCGCACCCGCGAGACCGGCTTCGTAGGCGGCTCGCGGCGAGACGCCGAGCGATGCCGCAGCTTCGTAGTCGCGCGTCAGGTCGGTGTCGAAGATCGCCGGGTCGTCGGTCGAGATCGAACAGCGGATGCCCGCGGCCGTGAGCTGCGGCAGTGGATGCTCGCCGAGCGAGGAGACGATGCCGAGCCGGACGTTCGAGATCGGGCAGATGTCGAGCACCGTCCCGCGGCCCGCGAGCTCCCGGACGAGCCCCGTGTCCTCGACGGCGCGGACTCCGTGCCGGATCCGGTCGGCGCCGAGCGTCTCGAGCGCTCCGCGGACCGACTCTGCGCCGGCTCCCTCGCCCGCGTGTGGGACGGACGCCAGCCCGCCCTCCCGGGCGAGCGCGAACGCGTCGGCGTACGGCTCGGGCGGATGTCCCTCCTCGGGGCCGCCGAGCCCGATCCCGACCACGCCTCGGTCGCGGTACTTCACGGCGTAGCGCGCAGTCGTGAGGGCGTCTTCGAGCGTGTAGACACGCGGGATGTCCGGCGTCAGCCGCACTTCGACGCCGTGCAGCTCCCGTGCCTCCTGCGCCCCGTCGCAGTAGCCGCTGAATACCTCGTCCGTGTCGATGCCGTGCAGCATGCGCGGCGCGAAGATCGTTTCCAGGTAGACGGCGCCGTGCTCCTTCGCCTCGGCTGCGTACGCCACGACGACCTGCCGGAAGTCGTCGTAGCGCTGCAGCGCGCCCGTCGTGAGCACGAACGCGTCGAGGAAGTGGGCGAAGTCGCGGAACTCGAGCTGCGCCTCGAGGTTGTCGGGGAGCGCGTAGTCGTTCCGCTTCGCGATCGCCCGCAGCGTGTCCGGCCGCACCGTGCCCTCGAGGTGGACGTGCAGCTCGATCTTGGGGAACGGCTCAGGCGCAGTGCCGGGCATAGAACGCAAGGTACTGGCGCATGTGGGAGTGCCAGTAGCCGCTGTCGTGCCCGCCCGGCCACACGTGCAGCTGCGCGTGGATCTCGTGGGCGTAGTGGACGGCCGCGTTGTGGAACGGGTCGGCGGCGCCGACGTCGATCCAGACCGGCGCGGAGTAATGCGGCGGGTGGTCGACGATGTCGTGGCGCGCGTAGTCCTGCGCGTCGTCGAACGCACCGGCAGCGCTGTCGGCGCCGCTGAACCAGAGTGCGGGCGAGTGGCCGCCCACGGCGCAGAAGTGCCCGTGCGCGCCGAGGAGGAGGGCGCCGTAACCTCCCATCGAGATTCCGCCGATCGCGACGCGTCCGTGCTTCGGGAGCGCCTCGTCGAGCACCATCGATCCCCATGCTCCGTCCGCCCGGTTGTGCCAGTAGCTGTGGTCACCGCCGTCGAGAAGGAGCACGACGGGGGCGCGCCGGCCGAGCGAGTGGAGGGCATCGAAGAAGGATTGGCTGAGGAAGCTCGACGGGTTCGAGCTGCGGCCGTGCAGGAGGACGAGCGTCCAGCCGGCCGTGTGTGGCGGCACGACTCGGATCTCGTGGAGATCGCGGTGCACGAATCGGCTGTGCAGCGTGTAGTGCTCGATCCGCGCGCCACGCGTCGTCCAGTAGCCACGAGCCAGATCGCGAACGACGAGGTAGACCGCGACCGCCGCGACAACGACCACGGCTATCGTCAAGACGTGCCTAAAGCGGCGGACTGGTTGCGGCAGGAGCGTCGGAAGGTCCTCGGGGACTGGGTCGCATTCTGTCTCGGTTGCGGCGCCGCGCGCCGGTGGTTCGAGGACTTCGAGGCAGAG
>DATCYR010000009.1:0-66167 GCA_036526315.1 Gaiellaceae bacterium
CCCGAAGGGAGAGCAATGGCCGAAGGAACGCTGACCTGGCTCGGACACGCCTCGTTCCGCCTCGACACGCCCGGCGGCAAGCGCGTCTACGTCGACCCCTGGCTCGACAACCCGAAGTGCCCCGACTCGGAGAAGGAGCCGGAGCGGTGCGACGTCATCGCGGCGACACACGGTCACGGCGACCACGTCGGCTCCGTCGTCGAGCTGAGCAAGAAGTTCGGCCCGGTGCCGATCGTGGCGCTCGTCGAGCTCAAGACGTGGCTGAAGGGACAGGGAGCGCAGACCGACGACGTGCCCGGGCCGAACAAGGGCGGGACGGTCGAGGCCGAGGGGATCAAGTTCACGCTCGTCAACGCGTTCCATTCGGGGGCGACCGAGGACGGCACCTACGGCGGCGAGCCGGCCGGCATCGTGGTGACGCTCGAGGACGGCAAGAAGATCTACTTCGCCGGCGACACGTGTGTGTTCGGCGACATGCAGCTGATCGCGCGCATCTACGCGCCCGACGTCGCGGTGCTCCCGATCGGCGGGCACTTCACGATGGACCCGCGTGAGGCCGGGGTCGCGTGCGAGCTGCTCGGCGTCGAGCGCGTCGTGCCATGTCACTACGGGACGTTCCCGCTCCTCGCCGGAACTCCCGAGGAGCTGAGGGAGCACGCACCCGGCGGAGTCCAGATCGAGGCCGTCGAGCCGGGCGGGTCGGTCACGCTGTGAGAGAACGGTGGTTCGGCGCGACCGGCCGGAGGGTGCCGGAGATCGCGCTCGAGGGCGAGCTCGACCTGGACGACGCGCTCGTCCTCGACGACGCGACCGATGCTGCCGCACTGCACGCGGCACACGAGGCCGGCCGTCCGATCGTCGTCCGCGCCAGCAGCGCGGAGGAGATCAAGTCGGCGCTCTCCCATCCGGAGGTCGCGGCAGCTCTCGTTCCGGCGGATCGCAGCGAGCTGCTCGAGGTCGACCTGCGGGAGCTGACCTATGGCCCGTGAACCGGTCGTGGCGACGTACTCGATCGTCGCGTGCGACCTGGCCGCAGGCCAGTGGGGCGTCGCCGTGCAGTCGAAGTTCCTGGCCGTCGGCTCTGTCGTCCCGTGGGCCGAGCCGCACGTCGGGGCGATCGCGACGCAGTCCTATGCCAATCCCCGCTACGGGCCCGACGGGCTCGCACTCCTGCGGGAGGGCCGCACCGCCGAGGAGGTCGTCGAGGCGTTGACGGCCGCGGACGAGGGCCGCGACGAGCGTCAGGTCGGCGTTGTCGACAGCGCCGGGAGGGCCGCGACCTATACGGGGACGGCGTGCCACGAGTGGGCCGGCGGCCGGATCGGCGACGGCTACGCCGCTCAGGGGAACATCCTCGTCTCCGACGCGACCGTCGATGCGCTCGCCGCCACCTTCGAGGCGAACTCGCATCTCGAGCTCGCGGAGCGGCTGATCGAGTGCCTCGCCGCCGCGCAGGCGGCCGGCGGCGACCGGCGCGGCCAGCAATCCGCGTCGCTCCTGGTCGTCGAGAAGGACGCCGGGTACGCGAAGCTCTCGGACACGATCGTCGACCTGCGCGTCGACGACCACGAGCGGCCGATCACGGAGCTCAACCGGCTCTTCTCGCTCCACGAGCAGCTCTTCGGCGCGACACCGGAGGAGGATTGGGTGGAGGTCGACGAAACGCTGCGGCACGAACTCCAGGAACGGCTCACGCGCCTCGGCTACGACGGCGGCCTGCCGCAGGCCTTCGGCGACTGGGCGGGGGCGGCAAACCTCGAGGAGCGCGTCGACGGCGTCGAGCGCATCGATCCGATCGTGCTCGAGGCGCTGCGCCAGGCCAGCGCGTGAAGACCGTCCGCATCGACGAGATCGAGCCGATCGCCGTCGTCGACGGCGCGCTTCAGTGGCGCCCGCTGCGGCGGACCCTCGGAATCGAGGCGTTCGGCATCAACGCCTACACGGCAAACGCCGGCGACCTCGTCGTCGAGGAGCACGACGAGACGGGCGCCGGCGCGGGGCATCACGAGGAGCTCTACGTCGTCGTCAGCGGCCGCGCGACGTTCATCGTCGACGGCGAGGAGATCGACGCACCCGGCGGAACCTGCGTCTTCCTGGACGATCCGAAGGAGCGGCGCGCGGCACGCGCGGTCGACGACGGCACCACGGTGCTCGCCATCGGCGGCGAGCGCGGCGCGCCGTTCAAGGTCTCGCCGTGGGAGTTCGCGTTCGCCGGAGCGCCGGCGTGGGAGGCGAAGCGCTACGACGAGGCGAGAGAGCTGCTCCGCGAGGGGCTGGAGCAGCATCCGGGCAACGCCAGCCTCCTCTACAACGTCGCCTGCGCCGAAGCGCTGCTCGGGGAGAAGGACGCTGCGCTCGAGCATCTCGCCGACGCTGTGAAGAACCCACGCTTCCGCGAGTTCGCGAAGACCGACTCGGACTTCGACTCGCTGCGCGGCGACGCGCGCTTCGAAGAGCTCGTCCGCTAGGACGGGTCGTATGGCAGCGAGAAGAACGGCACCGCGCCGATCACGACGCTCAACGTGATCGCGCCCACCGCGTGCCAACGCGTCGCACCGCGTTGTCGTGCCTGCCCGTAGCCCGCAAGGCTCAGACCGCAGCACATGAGACCAACGATCGGCGAGACGAGCCCGAAGGCGCGGACGGGCGTGACACAGCGAACGCATCGGCTTGGCGGCCGATCGGCGCAAGACATGTCCCAGGGACTGTCCCTCGGACGTGTCCACCTCAGCGCGGCGCTCGTATCCCCGCCAGCGTGACGAACCGGTAGCCACGGCCGCGCACGAGGCGGATCACCGCCGGCAGCGCGTGAGCGTCGATCGTGCTGTGATCACGCGCGGAACCGAGGTGCATCAGCACGATCTCCCCCGGGACGAGGCTCTGCAGCACGCGCCGCACGGCGCCGGCGACCGTCTGCTGCGGAGACCCCATCCAGCCCCACGTGTCGACGGTCCAGCGCACCGACGCGTAGCCGAGGCTGTGCACGAGCCGTAACGTCGCGCCGTTGCGCGACCCGTACGGGAAGCGGAAGTACGGATGCGTGTCGCGACCGGTCGCGCGCTGGATCATCACGGCGGCGCGGGTGACCTCGAGGCGGGCGGCCGCCGGCGAGAGCCGCAGCATGTCCAGGTGGTTCACGGTGTGGTTGCCGACGGGATAGCTCCGTCCGATCATGCGCGACACCCTCGGATAGGTCTGGACGAAGTGGCCGGTGAGAAAGAACGTCGCCGGCACGTTGTCCCGCCGGAGCACGGTGAGCACGCCTTTCGCGCCGTCCGCGTTTCCGCCCCCGTCGAAGGTCAGCGCGACGACGTGCTGCCTCGTCTGGAGGCGCACGATCTCGCCGGCCACGACCGGCGGCGGGAGCGAGAGCATCATGCGTCGCCCGGCAGGCGCATGCCAGGCACGCGCGCGCGCAGCGCCGGCACGGGGTCGCCTTCCGGCCTCGCCACGACGAGCACGGCGCCGTAGCCGTCGACGACGAGCGAGTCGACGAGCAGCTGCAGCGCGAGCGCCAGGGCGAACGCCTTGTGCGCATGCTCGCCCCCGAACGGCACGAGCTCGTCCTCGGACGCCTTCCCCGCCAGGACGTCGCCGTACGTGACGCGGCCCATCGAGACGTCGCTGACGATCGGGCCGCCGTCGGAGCTCGGGATCCCGAAGGCGAGCGGGCTCGTGCTGGCGAGCTTCGGCCCGCCGTCCGGATGACCCAGGCGCGGCGGCGACGTCGAGGTCAGCACGGCCAGCAGGCCGCCCTCTGCGAGGCGCCGGACATAGTGGCCGAGCATGCCTGTCGGAAAGCAGTCGCGCGCGACGACCACGCGCGCGTGCGACGGCGGGTCGTCGAGCTGCGTGTCGCAGATCGCCGCGAGCGTCAGGTAGCCGAGCGCGCCGCGCCCTTCCCAGCGCTGGAAACCGGGCTCGTCGAGAACGCGCTCGGGCCTGGCGGTGGGATCGACGCGGTCCAGCGTTTCGAGCCACGCGATGCGCGTGAGACCGTGGCCCTTCTTCCCGCGGTGCTCGGCGTCGAGGAAGTGGTCGGCAAGCGTTTGCGCGTCACGCTCGCCGAAGCCGAGCGCACGCAGCCGGTCGAGCGCCTCGTCCGTCAGGAGAGGACTGGCAGCGACTTGACGATCGAGCCGCGCTCGAGCGCCACGACCTCGGCCGCGATCGCGCGGAGCGCCGCTGCGCTCGCCGACTCGGGCGCAGCGACCAGCAGCGGCTCACCCGCGTCGCCGCACTCGCGCAGCAGCGGATCGAGCGGCACCCGGCCGAGCAGCGGCACGCCGAGCTCCTCCGCGAGCCTGTCGCCGCCACCGGAGCCGAACACCTCACCCGTCATGTTCTCGACGACGCCGATCAACCGCATCCCGGTCTTCTGCGCCATCGCGCCGGCGCGCGAGGCGACCTCCTGGGCCGCCGGCTGCGGTGTCGTCACGACGAGCGTCTCGGCGCGCGGCAGCAGCTGGCCGAGCGAGATGGCGACATCGCCTGTGCCCGGCGGCATATCGACCACGAGCACGTCGACGTGACCCCAGTGCACGTCCGACAGGAACTGCTCGAGCGCACGGTGCAGCATCGGGCCGCGCCACATGACCGGCTGGTTGTCGTCCAGGAAGAAGCCGATCGACATCAGCTTGACCGAGACACCGCTTGCGATGTCGCCATCAGGACTCGCGAGCTTGCCCGCGAGTCCGTCCGAAACGACCGGTCGATCCGATGGGATCGACGCCGACGAACCTAGGAACTTCACCGGCGGGACGATCATCTTGTCGACGAGGACGGGCTTCTGGCGGATGCCGAGCACGTGCGGGATCGAGTGGCCGTACACGTCGGCGTCGAGGATCCCGACCTGCTTGCCGGCCTGCGCGAGCGCGACCGCGAGGTTCGCCGTCAGCGTCGACTTGCCGACGCCGCCCTTGCCGCTGCACACGGCGACGACGCGGGTCGAGGCCTCGAGCGACAGCCCCTTGCCACGCCCCTCGAACCCGGCGCGCAGCTTCGTCGTCAACGCCTGCCTTTCGTCGGGCGTCATAACGTCGAAGTCGAGCGCGACACGCTGGACGCCCGGGACGTCGCGCAGCGCCTCGGCCACCTGCTGCTGGAAGGAGTCGCGCAGCGGACAGCCGGCGACGGTCAGGGCGATTGTGACGCGGACGTCCCCGCCGTCGATCTCGACGCCGCGAACCATGTCGAGCTCGGTCACGGGTCGCTTCAGCTCCGGATCGATCACGCGCTCGAGCGCGCGCAGGATCTCGTCGCGATTGGGCTCGCTCACGCCTTTGAGACTAGCCGCTCCAACTTGGCCATAGCCGCACCCAGCGGGCGCGGCTCCATCAGCACGACCTCGAACAGGTCTCCCAGGCGCTCGATGCGGTCGAGCGCGACGTCCATCCCGAAGTCACGCGGCCGAACCGCCGGCGTCAGCTCGTCCCACTGCAGCGGCGTCGATACCGGCGCCCCGGGCTTCGGGCGGACGCTGTAGACGGATGCGATCGTCTTTCCCCAGCCGTTCTGGCGGTGGTCGACGAGGACGCCTTCGCGCTTCTTCTTCAGCCACTCGGTCGTGATCTTGCCGGGGTGCCGCTGCTCGAGCAGGCGCGACGCCTGCTCCGCGAATGCGTACGTCTGCTCGAACGAGGCGCGGCGCGCGATCGGCGCGACGACGTGGATGCCGTCGGCCCCGCTCGTCTTCACGTAGCCGGGCAGGCCGACCTCGTCGAGCAGGCCGCGGATCAGGTGCGCCACCTCGATCGCCAGCTCGAAGCCGTCGTCGGGCGGATCGAGGTCGAAGAGCACGAAGTCGGGCCGGTGCGGCTTGTCGACGCGCGAGTACCACGCGTTCATGTCGATGCAGTTGTTCTGCACCATGAACAGCACCGCCTCGGTCGAGTTGACGAGCGCGAAGTCGACGAGCCGGGAGCCGCCGTCACGCGGATGCGTCGTGTACCGGCGCGTGGGGATCCAGCTCGGCAGGTGCTTCGGCGCCTGCTTTTGGAAGAACACTTCGCCGTCGATGCCGTGCGGGTAGCGCTTCATCGTGAACGGGCGGTCGCGCAGGTGCGGCACCAGCGTCGGCCCGACCTTTTCGTAGTAGGCGAACAGGTCGCCCTTCGTGACCCCCTCGTCCGGATAGAGGACGCGGTCTGCCGACGTGAGCTTCACCTCATGCATCGAGCTCCGCCCTCATGATCGACAGTGTCCGTCCCCACTCGCTCGTTCCGCTTCGAACGTGGCGGCCGCCCATCTTCTCGTAGAAACCGACGGCGTTCGGCTCGGCCTCCCACTCGATCGCGGTGGCGCCCCCGGCGCGTGCGTGTGCGGCCGCCTCTCGAAAGAGCCCCGAGCCGACGCCCCTGCCGATCCAGTCCGGCTCGACCCACAGGTCCTCGAGCCAGGCGGTCGCCCCCTCGCCCTTGAGCGACGCCCAGCCGATCGTCTTGCCGTCGGCCTCGGCGACGAACAGCTCCATCCGCCCGAGCGTCTCGGGCGTGAAGCCGCCCGCGCCGGCCCACTCGCGCACGCGCTCGAGGCCGTAGCCCCAATGCGCCTTCGCTGCGATCGCGACCTCCCTCAGGCGCGCAGCGTCTCGCGCGGACCCGCGACGGATGACGAAAGTCTTCGTTTCAGCCACAACGCATTCCTGACGGCGAACACTTCCCAGTCGTTGTTGAAGTAGGCCAGGATGTCGACCTCACTGTTCCATTCCTCGAAGCGCCGCGCCCACTCTTCGAGCTCCGACTCGCTGTAGTTGCCGCGACGGCCGCGCGAACCGTAGTGAAAGCGGACGAACGTCCAGTCGGCCGTGAAGACGTGCGCCTGGAACGACTTCACCTCGGGCCGGTCGCCGATCACGAGCGCCGCTCCGTGTGCGCGCAGCAGGTCGTACACCGGTTCCACGAACCAACTCGTGTGCCGGAACTCGAATGCATGGCGTCCCGGCGGCAGCTTTGCGAGCGCCGCAGCGAGGCGGTCGTCGTCGCGTCTGAACGTCGGCGGCAGCTGCCAGAGCACCGGTCCGAGCTTCGGGGAGCGCACGAGCGGCTCGACACGCTCGTAGTAGCGCGCGAGGCCGCCCTCGAGATCCGTCAGCCGCTTGATGTGCGTCAGGTACCGGCTCGCCTTGATCGCGAAGAGGAAGCCGGGCGGCGACTCGGCCACCCAGCGCGCGACCGACGACCTGAGCGGCAGGCGGTAGAACGTGTTGTTCACCTCGACGGTGTCGAAGTGCCGTGCGTAGTGCTGCAGCCAGAGGCGCGCCGGCTTCCCCCCGTAGAACTCGTCCTTCCAGAACTTGTAGTTCCAGCCGGAGCAGCCTATGCGGAGAGAGCGGCGGCGAGTTGCTGACACAACTCCGGCGTTCCCGCTGCGACGACCCGTGAACGCCCCTCGACGTCGAGCGGCGCCGCGGCGAAAGGCGGCGCCTCGAAGAGGTCGATCGCAAGGCCGCGCTCGCGAACGAGCAGCTGCGCCGCGGCGATGTCCACCGACCGCGCCGGCTTCAGCGAACAGACCGCGTCGACGCGGCCTGCGGCGAGGTGGCAGAGCGACAGCGCGAGCGAGCCCATGATTCGCAGGCGGTAGGCGAGGTCGACGACGGCGGCGGCCTTCTCCGCTACCGACGCCGTGCGTGTCGCCTCGAACGACAGGATCTCGATCCGGTCCTTCGGGCCCTCGCCGTCGAGGAGGTGGCCGTTGAGGAATGCGCCCTCGCCGCGACGCGCCGACCACTCCTCCTCGCTGCCGAAGTCGTGAACGAACCCGAAGTCGACGTCGCCCATCGCCGGCCCCGACGCGACGGCGATCGAGAGCGCGAAGAAGCCGATCCCCCGCTTCGCGTTCAGCGAGCCGTCGATCGGGTCGATCACGACGTGCACGCGTCCCTCCCCGATGGTGCCGACCTCCTCCGACACGAACGTCACGTCGTCGACGTCGTCGAAGCGCGCGAGCACGGCCCGCTCGGCGGCCTGGTCGATCGCCGTCGTCTCGTCGCCGCCTTCGCCCGCGCCCACGACGGGCTCACGGTCGGCGCGCGTCGGCAGCTCCGCCAGGACGTGCCGCACGTCGTCGACCGCCTCGCGGCAGAGCGCAAGCCAGTCAGTCAAGCGGGTGGAACAGCAGGCCCGAGGTGAGCTTGGGGAAGAAGTACGTGCTCTTCTGCGGCATCGTGTCGCCGCGGCGCGCGACGGCCCAGACATCCTCGATGCGCGTCGGACGCAGCAGGAACGCCGCCTCGGCGTCACCGCGGTCGACGGTCGCGACCGCCTCCTCGCGGCGCGGCGTGTACGTGACGCCCTGGGGCGCGAGCCGGTCGACGACCTCCACGTCGAGCGCGTCGCTCTCGAGCAGCTCGTAGCGGCCGTCGCGGTAGAGGACGACGCCCGGGAGCTCGTCCCCCGGCTCCTCGATCGGCCTGCCGCGCGCGCCGTTGACGTGCTCCGCGACGCGGTGGGTCGGGAAGATCGTCAAGCCCTCCTGCCGCGTCGGCACGAGGACGACCATCAGGTACGGCGATCCGCCCTCGGCCGCATACGCGAGCGCCGTCTCGTAGCGGTGGTGCCCGTCGGCGATCAGCAGCTGCGCGCCGGTGAGGTCCGGCACCTCGTCGGCACGCCAGAGCTTGTCGCCGCCGCTCTCCAGGTCAGGCTCCCGGTCCGGGAGCACGACCGGATCGCCCTCGTACAGCAGGAAGATCGGCTCGAGCTGCGTGCGCGTCGCACGGAGCAGCCGCAGCCGGCCTTCCTTCGGCCCCGCGTGCGTCCGCTCGTGCGGCAGCACGACCCCCCGGTCGTAGGGCTCGGCACGCAGCGACGCGACCAGCCCCGAGCGCGTGCGCTGCACGCCGTCCGGGCCCGTGTAGTCCTGCGAGAGCAGCCACGTCGCCTGCTCCTCCTCCCGCGCCAGCACACCGCGGGAGCGCCAGTCGGCGAGATCGCGCGCCGCTTCGCCCTCGTCGTCGGGCAGCGTCAGGTGCACGACGTTGTACGGACTGCGGGCGAGATAGTCCTCGCGCTCGGCCGGCGAGATGACGTCGTACGGCGGCGCGACGAGCGTCTCGAGCGGGCCGGCCTCGGCCTCCTCGTACCGCTCGGCTCGGAAGGGCCGGACATCCGCCACGACGGTCAAGCTACCAAGCGTGAGCGCGATTGCGGAGCTCGCCGAAGAGCGAGTCGTGGAGGGCGTCTACGCGGTTGCTCGCAAGCAGCGGCTGCGGACGAAAGGCGGCGCGCCGTACCTCGCGCTCGAGCTGGTCGACCCGAGCGGGCGCATCGACGCCCGCGTCTGGCACGACGTCGAGTTGCTCGACGCACGCTTCACCGAGGGCGACGCCGTGCGTGTCCTCGGACGCGTCGAGAAGTTCCGCGACCGGCTGCAGGTGGACGTGCGCACGCTCGAGGCGGCGCCGGATGCCGACCCGGCGGACCTGGCCCCGGCGATCCGGCGCGACGCAGACGAGCTCGAAGGGTTCCTCGAGTTCCTCGCGGCAGAGGTGGCACACCCCGGCCTACGTGCGACGGTTCTGCGCTTCTTCGACGACAAGGCGATCCGCAGCGGGCTCAGGCGGCTCCCGGCCGCCGAGACGCATCACTCGTACGCCGGCGGGCTGCTCGAGCACACGGTCGGCGTCGCGACGATCTGCCGCGAGACGGCGCAACTGCACCAGCGGCTCCGCGCCGACCTGCTGCTCGCCGCCGCGCTGTTGCACGACGTCGGGCGGACGGCGGAGCTCACCGCCGGTCCCGTGTTCCGGCAGACCGAGGAGGGCCGGCTGCTCGGGCACGTGCACCTGGGGCTGCGCCTCGTCGAGGCACGTGCGGCCGCCCTGGAGACCGACGTGCGTGCCGAGCTGCTCCATGCGATCGCGGTGCACCACGACACCCGCGCCGCGCGCACCGCCGAGGCCGCGGTGCTGTACCACGCGAACCAGCTCGACGCGGTCGCGGCGACGCGACCCGTCACCGAGTAACTAGCTTCACGCGGTGCAGGCGATCGTCCTCGCGCTCGGCGCGAGCCTCACCTGGGGCTTCGCCGACTTCTTCGGCCCCCTACAGGGCCGCAAGCTCGGTGCGCTGCGCACGCTCGTCTACGTGCAGCTCGGCGGGCTCGTCGGCATCGCCGTGATCGTCGCCGTTCGCGGGCTCGGCCCGCGGAGCGCAATGACGCTGCTCGCCGTACCCGCGGCGATCTCCGGGACGCTCGGGCTCTTCGCGTACTACCGCGGAATCGCCGTCGGCGCGATCAGCATCGTCGCACCGATCGCGGGGGTCTCGGCCATCGTGCCCGTGATCGTCGGCATCGCCAGCGGCGAAAGCCCGTCGCCCCTGCAGCTCGCCGGCATCGGGTGTGCGCTCCTTGGCGTCTTCCTCGCCTCGCGCGAGCCGGGAAGGGGCGGTGAGACGAAGGTCGCGGCGGGCGTCGGTCTCGCGATCCTCGCCGCCATCGGCTTCGGCGGCTACTTCCCGTTCATGCACGCTGCGGGGAACGCCGACTACTGGTGGGCGTCGCTGATCTTCCGGATCGCCTCGACGAGCGTGATCCTCGTCGCGGTTGCGGTGCAGCGGCCGGCGCTCGGAGTGCCGGCCCGGATCCTCCCGTGGCTCGCGCTGATCGGCTTCGGCGACATGTTCGGCAACCTGCTCTACGCCGCAGCCTCGACGAGCGGGCTCGTCAGCGTCACGTCGGTCCTCGCGTCCCTCTACCCGATCGTCACGGTCGTGCTCGCGCGCATCGTGCTGTCGGAGCGCGTCGCGCGCTCGCAGGAGGCGGGGATCGGGCTCACGCTCGCCGGCGTCGCGTTGATCTCAGCCGGCTAGCTCGGCCACGCGGCGACAGATGTCGTCGCGGAGCACGCGCACCTCGTCGGCGGACATCTCCACCGGATCGGGCAGGTTCCAGTCGACGTAGTCCTTGCCCGGGAAGAACGGGCACACGTCGCCGCACCCCATCGTCACGACGACCTCGGCCCAGCGGACGTCGTCGTCGGTGAAGCCCTTCGGCCGCCTGCCCGAGATGTCGATGCCGGCGTCGCGCATCGTGTCCACGACGGAGGCGTGCAGCTCCCGCTCCGGCCGCGAACCGGCGGACCGTGCCTCGCCGCCGAGCTCCTCGTAGAACGCCTGGGCCATCTGCGAGCGCCCTGCATTGCCGATACAGACGAAGAGCGCGCGCCTCATGCGCCGAGTGCGCCCCTCAGTGCGCCGAACGCTTCCGGTACGAGCCGGTAGAAGGACCACGTCCCGCGCCGGCTCGCTTCGACGAGCCCGGCGTCGCGAAGGATCTTCAGGTGGTGGGAGATCGTCGGCTGCGAGAGCTCGAACGCGTCGACGAGGTTGCACACGCACACCTCGTCCGCCGCCGACAGGTGGTTGACGATCGCAACGCGCGTGGGGTCGGCGAGTGCCTTGAACGTCGCTGCGAGCTGGTCGCGCTCGTGCACCGCGAGCGGCTCGGTCGCCGGGCCGCAGCAGATCGCCGGGAGGGTCGCGATTGACTTCATCGATATGCGTCAATATAACTCATCGACGAACGTCGATGAAAGGAGGTTGACCATGAGCTGCTGCGAAGGCG
Organism: Gaiellaceae bacterium; assembly: GCA_036526315.1. GTDB lineage: Bacteria > Actinomycetota > Thermoleophilia > Gaiellales > Gaiellaceae > 3-1-20CM-4-69-9. Next base: position 11,569 of record DATCYR010000009.1, read on the forward strand.
GCTGCGGGTGTGGCTGCGGCTGCTGCTAGATGTTGAAGCGGACGTTCAGGACGTCCCCGTCCTGAACCTCGTAGGTCTTTCCTTCGAGACGCTGGAGGCCGGCCCGGGCGGCCTCCGCGTGGGAGCCGGCCCTGACGAGATCGTCCCAGCGGATGACCTCGGCGCGGATGAAACCGCGCGCGATGTCCGAGTGGATCGTCGCCGCCGCATCGAGTGCCGACTCACCGCGCCGTAGCGTCCACGCACGCGTCTCCTTCTCCCCAGCCGTGAAGAAGCTGATCAGGCCGAGCTCCTCGCTGAGGCGCCGCACGACCTCCTCGAGCGCCGAGGCTCCCTCGCGGAAATCGGCGGCGTCGTCGCCGAGCTCGGCCAGCTCCGTCTCGAGCTTCAGGTCGATTCCGCCGGAGCCGTTCTCGACGGCGAGCAGGGGCTTCGTCGTCAGGGGCTCGAGCCCGGGCGGCAGGTCGCCCGTCCAGTCGGCGAGCGTCCCGCCGGCGTCGACATGCGCAAGCACGCGCTCGAGCTCGGCGACCTCCTGCTTGAGCTTCAGGTCACCGGACTTCGCCTGCTTGGCGACACGTTCCAGCCGCCGCTCGACGTGATCGCGGTCGGCGACGAGGAGCTCGAGCCGGAGCGTCTCGAGGTCGTCGGCCGGCACGCGCGTGCCGGAGAAGCCGTCGAGCACGACGAGCAGCGCGTCGACCTGGCGCAGGTTCCCGAGCAGCTCCGGCCCGGTCCCGCGCACCTCGACGACGCGGATCGCGGCCGGCGTCACCTTCCGCGGACGGATCACGTTCGCGAGCTGCGCCAGCCTCGGATCCGGGATCGCGGCCATCCCGACGTCGCCGGTCGCACGCGCGCCCGTCAGCGCATGGAAGAGCGTCGACTTTCCGGAGCTCGGAAGCCCCACGATCCCGACCTCGAGCGCCACTATTCCCCGTCGTGCGCGAACTGCTTCTGCAGCGAGACGAGCGCGCGGTGCTGCAACGACTTGATCGCGCCTTCCGTCTTCCCGAGGATCGTCGCCACTTCGCCGTTCGGCAGGTTGAACACGAACTTCAGCGTAAGCACCTGCTTCTGCTCCTGCGAGAGATCCTCGATCAGCTCGAGCATGCTCTGGCGGCCGATCGACTGGAAAGCCGCCAGCTCGGCCGACGGCTCCGTCTCCCCGGGCGGCTCGGGGACCTCCTCCTCCGGCTGCCACCGCCGCGACGCGCGAAAGTGATCCATCGCGAGGTTGTGCGCGATCCTGAAGAGCCAGGCCGAGAAGGGCGCCGACTGCCAGCGGAAGCGCTTGATCGACTCGAGCATCTTCAGGAACGTCTGCGTCGTCAGGTCCTCGGCGTCGTGGCGGTTGCCGACGCTCATGTGCAGGTAGCTGTAGATGCGGTCGAAGTGGAGGAGATAGAGCTCTTCGAGCGCCTCCCGGTCGCCCTCCTGCGCGCGCGCCACGAGCTCGCGGATGTCGGCCGTCGAGTCCTTCGAGGAGGACGCCATCAACCTCCGATTGCCCTCCGCGGCAAAGGCGCTAACTCGAGGTGGGGCCGAAGCCGACGCGGCTCTCGCGGGCGAAGCGCTTGACGTAGACGACGCGCTGGAGCGCGATCGTGTACCGGCCGTCCTCCGCCTCGAGCGAGAGGGCGGCGTCGCCCGCGCCGGCCCGCACGTCGGCGGCGCCGAGCGCCTGCTCGAGCGCGTCGGCGCTCTCGTGCGTCACGAGGCCTCCCATGATCTGCCCGCCGTCGAACGCCACTTCAATCCGAACACGATCGCCGCTAGCCAGTGGAAACCACCTCCGAGAGAACCCCATGGACGGAATCAGGATGGACGAACGCGACCTCGAGCCCGAACAGGCCCGCGCGCGGCGACTCGTCGATCAGGTCGGCGCCGGCATCGGCGAGCTCCGCGAGCGTCGCACGGAGGTCGCTCACCTCGTACGCCACGTGGTGCATGCCGGGCCCGCGCTTCGCCAGGAACCGGCCGACAGGCGTGTCCTCGGCGAGCGGCTCGAGCAGCTCGACGCGGCCGCTGCCGACGCGGAGCGACGCCGCCCTGACGCCCTGGTCCCCCACCGTCGCCCGGTGCTCGACCTGCGCGCCGAAGAGCCGCTCGTACGTGCCCAGGGCCTCGTCGAGGTCGACGACCGCAACGCCCAGGTGATGAATGCCCCGCGCCTCCACCCGGGCGAGGCTAACGGAAGCTAGGCAGAGACCGCCTGGGGAGTGCCGACCGTCTCGGACGCGCGCGACTCCGGGTAGACGCCGTCGAGCAGCTCGAGCATCTCCTCCCGGCCGAGCGTCTCCTTCTGCAGCAGCGCGGTCGCAACCCGGTCGAGCGACGCACGGTGCTTCGTCAACAGGCGCACCGCTTCGGTGAACGCGCCGTCGGTGAGGAGTGCCTGCTCCTGGTCGCGGAGGCGCTTCGTCTCCTCGGACAACGCGTAGTTGTCCGCGCGCATAGTCCGCGAGGTCACCGTCTCGGACATGCCGTACTCGAAGACCATCGAGCGGGCGAGCGTTGTCACCTTCTCGAGGTCGTCGGCGGCACCCGTGCTGATCCGGCCGAACACGACCTGCTCGGCGGCGCGACCCGCGAGCGTGATCTTCATCGAGTCGATCAGCTCTTCCTTCGTCCGCACGTAACGATCCTCGGTCGGCACGTAGTAGGCGTACCCGAGCGCATCGCCGCGGCTCACGATCGAGACCTTCTGCAGCGGCATCAGCTCGCCCATCAGGTATGACATGAGCGCGTGGCCGGCCTCGTGGAACGCCAGCACGCGCTTCTCCTTCTCCGTCACGACGCGGCGCTTCTGCAGGCCGGCGACGATCCGCTCCATCGCCGCGTCGAAGTGCGCCTGGGCGATGTAGCTCGCGTCCTCGCGCCCGGCGAAGATGGCCGCTTCGTTCGTGATGTTGGCGAGGTCGGCACCGGTCAGGCCCGCCGTCTGGCGCGCGATCATCGGCAGGTCGACGTCGGGGCCGAGCGGCTTCTCGCGCGTGTGGACGCGGAGGATCGCCTCACGGGAGCCGAGGTCCGGCTGTCCGACGAGCACCTGCCGGTCGAAGCGCCCGGGGCGCAGGAGCGCCGGGTCGAGCTGGTCGAGGCGGTTCGACGCGCCCATCACGACGACCTGATCCTCGCCGCCGAAGCCGTCGAGCTCGACGAGCAGCTGGTTCAGGGTCTGATCCTGCTCGCGGTTGAGGCTGTGGCCGCTCCGCGCGGTCCCGACGGCGTCGAGCTCGTCGATGAAGATGATCGCCGGCGCCTTCTTGCGCGCATCGTTGAACAGCCGGCGGATCCGGGCCGCGCCGAGACCGGCGAACATCTCGATGAACGACGACGCGCTCGCGGCGAAGAACGTCGCACCCGACTCGGTTGCGGCCGCTTTCGCCAGCAGCGTCTTGCCGGTGCCGGGCGGGCCGTGCAGCAGGATCCCCTTCGGGACCCGCGCACCGAGCCGCTCGAACTGCCCTGGGTTCTTCAGGAAGTCGACGACCTCCTGTAGCTCCGCACGCACCTCGTCGACGCCGGCGACGTCCGCCCACGTCACCGCTGACCGCGACTTCGTGTCCACCTCCGCCGGCTTGACCTTCGGCATCAGCTGGAGCATTCGCCAGAAGATGTAGAGCAGAAGGGCGTAGAACGTCAGCCCGAGCAGCGGCCACCACGCGACGACGAAGTCGCGCATGGCGACGAAGATGTGATGGAGATCCACTCCCGGCATCCCAGACGCATCATCTTCAGGAACGCCGCGACGTCAACCGATGCCGGAGATCACCTCGTCGACCGTGGTGAAACGGACGCCCTCGGTCATCCACGCAGTGGTGCAGGCGACGACGTCGACGTCGTTGATGCCGCGAGCCGCGTCCGCGACGAACCTGACCTTGCGGCCGCGCTCGAGAAAGCCGCGGACGGCTGCGTCGTCGCAGATGTCGGTGGCGACGCCGAACACGACGATCTCGTCTGGGTCGAGCTGCTCCAGGAGCCGGTCCGTGTTCGGGTTCGCGAAGACGTCGAAGCTCTTCTTGAGCAGAAGGAACTCGCGCCCTTCGAGGAAGCGCTCGGGCAGCGGCTCGAGCCCGATCGGAACGGGCGACTCCTGCTCGGTCTCCGGGATCTTGAGCGCGCCGCGCGTGCCGCGGAGGCAGTGCGGCGGAAACGTCGTCTTGTAGTCGGGCTCGTCCGAGATCTCCGCATCGGTGAGCTCGTGGTCGTCCGCGGAGGCAACGTGGACGATCCCGGCTTCGCGCGCCGCCTGGACGAGCCGCTTCAGGCTCGGCGCGATCTCCTCGGCCTCGGGGACATAGAGCTTCCCGTCCGGATGCATGAAGTCGATCTGCGTGTCGACGTCCCAGAGGATCACGTCACGAGCTCCAGTCGCGTGTTCGGCTTGAAGCTGCGTCCGACCTTCGCCGACGGACGGCCGTCGGTGAGGACGATGTCGGCGGTGAAGTCGTTCGAGCCCCGAATGAGCGACGAGCCGACCCCGTAGGCGTCGACCGGCACGCCGGTTGCCTCGAACTCGCGGATCTTGTCGATCGTGAACCCGCCGGAGGCCACGATCCTCACCTGCTCGAAGCCGTCGGCATCGAGCGCGTCGCGCACCTTCCGCACGAGGCGCTCGTTCACGCCCGTCGGTTTGAAGTCGCCCATCTCGCCCCACAGCGACCGGTCGACGAGCGACTCGGACGTGTCGAGCCGGACGCCCCAGAGCCGCGGGCCGAGCGCACGCGCGACCTCGAGCGCCGTCTCCACCGAGTTGTTCTCGAAGTCGACGAGAACGGTGATGTTGATGTCCTCCGACGCCCATTCCGCGAACTTCGTCGCCGCGAGCACCGTGTTGCCGCCGTACGAGGCGATCAGCGAGTGCGGCACGGTGCCGATGCCGCGACCGCCCCACCAGGAGGCCTGCTCGTCGGTCGTGACGCCGATCGGCGCGCCGACGACACGGCCGGCGACGTACGCGGCGTAGCCGTCGCCCGTCTGGACGCGGTGGTGGTCGTGCCGCGCAGGCATGAAGATGATCGGCTTGCCGTTGGCCGCCTGCAGCACGCTCACGGTGTTCGACGTGATCAGCGTCCGGCGAGCGAGGACACCGAGGTAGAGCGTCTCGAGCGGCGCGAAGAGCGTGTAGTCGCCCTCGATCGTCATCACGGTCTCCCACGGCTGGAGCTCGTCACCGTCGTAGAGCGCATGCACCGTCAGCGCGTCCCAGTCGAGCGAGCAGAGCTTGAGGATCGCAATCGCCTCGTCCATCCCGCCCAGGTACGCGTGCTTCTTCTGGAAGAGCTGCATGACGACGCGCGGGTGCCGGCCGTCCTGCAAGAGCGTCTCGCGGGCGTGGTTGAAGTACGCGTCGGTGTAGTAGCCCTCGCGCATCTTCTCGACCGGAAGGTCGAAGACCTCCGGCGACAGGCGCTCGCGCGTGCGCTCGCGGACGGACATGCTCAGTCGCGCTCGAGCTCGAGGCACGCCGCCAGCGCGGCTTCGGCGACCTCGATCTGCTCCGGCGTCGGCTCCGCCGTCGCAACACGGTGCTGCAGCTCGTGCCCCGGCTTCGCGAGCGCGCGGGCGAGCGGCTTCTCGGGGTTCCGGACCATCCAGCCGAAGATCTCCGTCGACGCGGCGACGGCGGCGAACTGCGCGCCGAGACGCGCGGCAGTGCGCATGTGCTCCGGCGCGTGAGACGCGAGCGTGTTGCCGATCGCCGTCGTTGCCAGGAGCGGTCCCAGCAGGTGCGAGCCGCAGCGCTCGTGCTCGCGCTCCGCCCGTTCGCCGTGTTCGTACGTGCCGATCGAGATGTGCTCCGCGCCGTGGTACGCGGCCACGTCCGCGCCGCGCAGCGCAAGCGCCGCCGGCGCCACCGACAGCAGCCCGCTCATCAGCTCCTGGGCGGCGGGACCGAGCTTCGACGTGCGGACGAACCGAACCGCCACTGCGCTCGCGAACATCGTCGCCAGCACGCTCTTCCGCTGAAACGGCAGTCGCGCGTCGGGAAGAACGCGGCGGATCTGCGGAACGATCGACAGCGCGTCGGCAAGACGCGCCGGACCGCGCAGCAGCGGGCTCTCGACCTTCGCGCCGCTGAAGCGCTTGCGCCGCGCGACGACCTTCAGCTCACCGTCGTCGGTGCGGACCGCGCACGCCCAGGCAGTCGGGCCGTGAACGAGCACGCCGTTGGCGAGGGCCATGCCGCCGAGCCGGATCTTCTCTTCGGCCATTACCCCGACAGTAGCGACTGACTTGCATACCGCAGGAACCCCACCCCGAGCTCGAGATCGTCCACGGGAACCCGCTCGTCCGCCGAGTGGATCAACCGTGCGGCGGTCTCGATCGGCATCACGCGCGACGGGAAGAACCCGTACGCGACGGTGCCGAACGCCTCCCGGAACCAGTGGCTGTCGGTGAAGCCCGCGACACAGACCGGGGCGGGCTTCGCGTCCGGGTCGACGCTCTCGACCCACGACGCGACGGCGTCCCACAACGGCGTCCTGATCTCGGAACGCGTGCCGCCGTGCGACTCCAGCGAGGCGAGCTCGTAGTCGCCGTCGCCGAGCACGCCGCGCACGATCTCCTGCTGCTCGTCCGTCGTCGTCCCGGGGAGCAGCCGGCTGTCGACCGTGACGTCGCAGACGGCGGGGATCACGTTCCGCTTCTGCGAAGCCGTCGCCATGGTCGGCGCGAGCGTCATCGACAGCAGCGGCTCGACCATCTCGGCCAGAAGCGGCGCGACGGCGCGTGCACGCTCGAGGACGTCGGCCGGCGAAGTCGGCTTGCCGCCGGTGACCGTCTCGATCAGCGCCTCGACCTCCGGGATCAGCTGCCGCTCGGGCTTGTACTCGCCGAGGGCCTCGATCAGCGGCGCCGCCTTGACGAGGGCGTTGTCCGCGATGCCGGGCATCGACGCGTGGCCGCTCCGCCCCGTCACGCGCAGGCGGAACGGCGCGCTCATCTTCTCCGAGACGGAGCAGAGGTAGAACGCGTTGCCGCCGAGCTCGACGCGGTCGCCGGAGCCTTCGTTGATCAGGTAGTCGCAGCGAACAGCGTCCGGATGCTCCTCGCACAGCCACGACGCCCCGAACCCGGCGCCGACCTCTTCGTCGGCCGTCGCGCAGAAGATGAGGTCGCCGGTCGGCTCGAAGCCTTCGCGCGCGAGCGATGCGATCGCGACCGCCTCCGCCGCCACCTGCCCCTTCATGTCGAGCGCGCCGCGCCCCCACACCTCGCCGTCGCGCAGCTCGCCGCCGAACGGATCCGCGTTCCACTCGGACGCGTCGGCAAGGACGACGTCCGTGTGCGACAGGAAGAGCAGCGTCGGGCCGTCGCCGCGTCCCGGGATGCGGGCCACGAGGTTCGCGCGCTCGGGGATCTTCGCGTAGAGCTCACACTGGACGCCGCTCTCCTGGAGGTAGTCCCGGAGCAGCTCGGCCGCCGCGGTCTCGTTTCCGGGCGGGTTCGTCGTGTCGATCCGGATCAGGCCCTGCAGGAGCTCGGTGACCTCGTCGCGCAGCGTCGTCGCTACCGCCATCTACGTCCTCCTTCCGAAGAGCTCGTCAAACGCCATCTGCTTCCTCCTGCTTCGCGCGGGCGGTGAGCTGGTTGCGCGCGCGCCAGAGAGCGGGAAAGAAGTTGTGGTGGATCATCTTCCCGAGCACCTCCACGGGCGTCCCCTGGGTGCCGACGACCTGGTCGCCGATGACCCGCGCGACGACCTTGTAGTGGCGGATCCGCCACATCGTGACGCGCTCGTCCCACTCGATCAGCGCCTCTGCGAGCCCGTAGAGCTCCTCGTGCTCGCGCCCCTGGACGTAGACCTCGACGACGTCGAGGCCGGCGGCGGAGACTGCCCCCTCGAAGGCCTCTCCGAGCGGCGGCGTCACGCGGCGAACGTCGCGAAATCCGGGGGAGTCGAAGCCGCTCCCGTGGCCGAGCACGCGCCGGATCGTCTGGTACTCCCACGGCGACATCTGTTCGAGCATGTCCAGCTGCTGCGTGATGAACTGGAGGCAGAGCGACGCGCGGCGAAGCAGGCGCAGCGCGGCGCCGAACTCGCCCGCGCGCACGTGGGCAGTCGCGCGAGCGACCTCCGTCGTCCCGAGCTTCAGCCACAGCTCCGACGACTGGTGCACCGTCTGGAAGAGCAGCTCGTCCGGATGCGACTGCTCCTCCGGCGTCTTCTGCAGTGCCAGGAGGTCGTCCGTGCGCAGGTAGCGCTCGTAGTCCGACGCACCCTTGCCGGGCAGGATCGGCTCGGAGAAATCCTCGTGCGTCTCGGTGGCCACCGGGTGCCCCGGAGCATACTTCCCCTGCAATGAGCGACCTCTTCTCAGACGCGGCGAAGCAGCGGCTGCCCGAGGTGGCGCCGCTCGCGCTGCGGATGCGCCCGCAGTCGCTGGACGAGTTCGTCGGCCAGGAGCAGGTGCTCGGGGAAGGTTCCGCACTGCGAACGGCGATCGAGCAGGACCGCGTCCGCTCGGCCGTCTTCTACGGGCCGCCCGGCACCGGCAAGACCACGCTGGCGCGGATCGTCGCGAACATGACCGGCGCCGCGTTCGAGGAGCTGTCCGCCGTCTCGGCGACGGTGGCTCAGGTTCGCGAGGTGCTCGCGCGTGCGCGCGAGCGGCTCGGCGCGAACGGGCAGCGGACGATCCTGTTCCTCGACGAGATCCACCGCTTCAACAAGGCCCAGCAGGACGCGCTTCTCCCCGGCGTCGAGGAAGGCGTGATCACGCTGATCGGCGCGACGACGGAGAACCCGTACTTCGAGGTCAACTCCGCGCTCCTGTCGCGGTCGCAGGTGTACGAGCTCGAGCCGCTGACCGTCGAGCAGCTGGAGTCGATCGTGCGCCGCGGCGCCGCCGTGCTCGGCGCCGACGTCCCGGACGACGTCGTGCGCTCGATCGCCGCACGGGCCGGAGGTGACGCGCGCTCGGCGCACAACATCCTCGAGCTCGCGTGGCAGACGGCGCAGGCCGCCGGCGAGCCGCTCGCGGAGGGCCACGTCGAGGATGCGGCGCGCAAGCGCCCGCTCGTCTACGACAAGACCGCCGACGCGCACTACGACTTCATCTCGGCGTTCATCAAGTCGATGCGCGGGTCCGATCCGGACGCGAGCGTCTACTACCTGGCCGCGATGCTCGAGAGCGGCGAGGACGCGCGCTACATCGCGCGGCGCATGATCGTCCTCGCGTCCGAGGACATCGGCAACGCCGACCCGCGCGCGCTGCTGGTCGCAGTCGCGGCGGCGCAGGCGGTCGAGCACGTCGGCCTTCCCGAGGCGCGGCTGAACCTCGCGCAGGCGGCGATCTATCTCGCGCGTGCGCCGAAGTCGAACGCGAGCTACATGGCGCTGAAGCGCGCGACCGCCGACGTCCAGGAGAAGGGGAACGTCAAACCGCCGAAAGCGCTCGCCGACGGCAGCTGGTACGGCCGGCAGCTCGGCAAGGGCGAGGGGTACATCTACCCGCACTCGGATCCGGCCGGCTTCGACGTCGACTGCCTGCCGGACGAGCTCAAGGGGACGACGTACTACGAGCCGTCCGGGAACGGCGAAGAAGACGGGTCTTAGTCGGAGGCCTTGCGGAGGCGCGCCGCGACCATCGCGCCCCAGCCCGGCAGCGGCTCCCATGCCGTCGCCGCGCGTTCGACGTCGTACTCGATGCGCCTGAACTCGAACTTGCCGTCGTCGTGCCGCAACGCGTAGGCGGCGCGCACGTCGCCGTCGAGCGGCATCCCGGCGCTGCCCGGGTTGACGAGCGTCGTCCTGTTCGGTCCCGGACGCGTGAACTGCAGGTGACTGTGCCCGAAGACGACGGTCTTGTCGTGGACGCCGTTCAGCATCCGCACGTCGTCGTCGCTCGGCTGCGGCGCGAAGCTGTCGACGTCGGACAGAGGCGAGCCGTGCGTATAGAGGACGCCGTCGAGCTCGACCTGCGTCTGCAGCGAATAGAGCCACCCCTCCTCCGTGCCCCAGCCGGAGTCCATCTCGGCGAGGGCCTGCGCGACCTCCGGCCGGTCGAGCGGCGGCTCGCGGAGCCAGCGCTCGCCGTTGCCGCGGATCCAGGTGCTGCTCGGCAGCGCCTGCAGGCGCTCGACCGTCTCGAGCGGCCACGGGCTGCCGGCGCCGTAGTCGCCGCCGAGGAGATACGCGTCGGCGCCGGCCGCCTCGGCATCGTTCAGAACCTCCTCGAGGGCAACCAGGTTGCCGTGGATGTCGTAGAGGACGGCGAGCACCCATTTAGGCTTCCACAAGATGAAGATCGTCTGCCTCGTGAAACAGGTTCCGCGTGCGGACTCGATCGAGTTCGACCCGGAGACGAAGTCGCTGCGCCGCGAAGGGGTGCCGCTGCTGCTCAACCCGTTCGACGCGGCCGCCGTCGCGCACGCCGCCGCGCACGAGGGCGCCGAGGTGATCGCCATGACGATGGGGCCGCCGCAGGCCGAGGCGGCGCTGCGCACCTGCCTTGCGCTCGGGGCCGACCGCTGCATCCACCTCTCGGACCGCGCGTTCGCCGTTGCCGACACCCTCGGGACGTCGCGCACGCTCGCGCTCGCGATCGTGAAGGAGGGCGACGTCGACCTCGTCGTCTGCGGCAGAAAGACGACCGACTCGGAGACATGGCAGGTGCCACCCGAGACCGCCGCGTTTCTCGGCTGGCCGCACCTCACGAGCGTCGTCGAGGCGTCGGTGCACGACGGCGTCCTGCGCGCGACGCGCGAAACCGACGACGGCTACGAAACCTGGGAGCTCCCCGCGCCCGCTGTCGTCTCGCTCGCGTACGCGCGTGACGCCGACGGCGAGAAGGACGGACGAATCGACGTGTGGACGGCAGCCGACCTCGTCGACGACCTGCGCGAGCACGACACGCGGTTCGGCCAGACCGGCTCGCCCACGCGCGTGCTCGCCGTGCGCGACGTCAGGCCGGACCGCGCCGGGGATCGCTACACGGCGCTCGAACCGGCGGTCGCCCGCATCCGGGCACTCGCTGCCGAACGCGGGCCGGAGCCGACGAGCTGGGACAAGCCCGAGCGACTCGGCGAGCAGCCGTCGCCGAAGCACTACGACTGCTGGACGTTCGTCGAGACCGCCGCCGGCCGTCCGACGCGCACGTCCCTCGAGCTGCTCGCGAAGGGGCGAGAGCTGGCGGGGAAGCTCGGCGGCGACAACGTCGCGCTCGTGTTCGGCCCCGACGCGGCCGAAGAGCTCGCGCGTCGCGGAGCCGACCTCGTCCTGCACCTCGACGCCCTTGACGAGTACGACCCGCTCGTGTGGGCGGCTGTGCTGAGGCAGGTGCTCGAGGCACGACGGCCGCACGTCCTGCTGTTCCCCGCGACCGCGAACGGGCGCGACCTGGCGCCGCGGATCGCCGGCGAGCTCGAGCTCGGCATGACCGGGGACTGCGTCGGGCTCGGAATCGACCGCGCCGGACGCCTGATCCAGACGAAGCCCGCCTACGGCGGCAACATCGTCTCGGTGATCATGGGGGCGACGACACCGCAGTTGGCGACCGTCCGCCCCCGGATGTTCCTGCCGCTCGAGCCACGCGAGGTCGAGCCGCAGGTCGAGCGGCTCCAGGTCGACGTGCCCCCGCCGCGTGGAACCGTCGTCGAGCGGAAGGCGGCGCCGGCACGCGACCTCGACGAGGCCGACGTGATCGTGTGCCTCGGCTCGGAGCTGCCGTCGGAGGACATCCCGCGGGCACGCGAGCTCGCCGAGCAGGCCGGTGCTGCCGTCGGCGCGACGCGCACCGTGTGCGAGCGCGGCGACCTGCCGCTCAACCACGCGATCGGGCTCTTCGGCCGTCAGGTCGCGCCGGCGCTCCTCGTCGCAATCGGCGTGCCGGGCGACGTCGAGGAGCAGACTGGTTTCGTCAAGGCCGGAGTCGTCGCGGCCGTGAACCACGGCGAAGCGCCGATGCTCGCCACCGCCGACGTCGGCGCGATCATCCACTGGGAGGCCGCCATCCCGGCGTTCGCTGGCGCGCTCGACTGATGCTGCTGCAGCTGCACGAGTGGGGCGACCCGAGCGCGCCGCCCGTCGTGTGCGTCCACGGTGTCAACGCGCACGGGAGGAGATACCGCAAGCTCGCCGAGGAGCGGCTCGCAAGCCGATTTCGCGTCCTCGCCCCGGACCTCCGCGGCCACGGCGGATCCGAGTGGGAGCCGCCCTGGACGATGGCGACGCACGTGCACGACCTGCTCGAGACGCTCGACGACGCGGCTGTGCGCGAGGCCGACTGGATCGGCCATTCATTCGGCGGCCGGCTCGTGCTCGAGCTCGCTGCGCTCGACGCCGGCCGGATCCGGCGAGCGGTCCTGCTCGACCCGGCGATCCAGCTGCTGCCGCACGTCGGCTTCGACTTCGCCGAGCGCGAGCGCGCCGATCGTGCCTACGACTCGCCCGAGCAGGCGATCGAGGAGCGGCTCGCATCGGGCGTGCCGACGCCCCGCGAGTTCCTCGAGGAGGAGAACCGCGAGCACCTCGTCCGACATCGAGACGGCAAGTTCCGCTTTCGCTACTGCCAGGCGGCCGTGGTCTCGATGTACGGTGAGCTGTGCACGCCGCCGCCGGCGCCCGAGACGCTGCGGATGCCGTCGCTGATCGTGCACGCCGGACAATTCGGCCTCGTCCGTCAAGACCAGCTCGCGGAGTACGAGCGCGCGCTCGGCGCCCGCCTCGACGTGGTCGAGGTGCCGGGCGGCCACATCATCTACTGGGACGCGTTCGACGAGACCGCCGACGCGGTGGACGCGTTCCTACAGGATCCGCGCGCCGAGGCCTGAGGCGACGAGCTCGACTGCGAGCTTCCCGGTCTCGTTCTCGCGATCGAGGATCGGGTTCACCTCGACGACGTCGAACGACGTCGCGATCCCCGACTCGGCGACCAGCTCCATCGCGAGGTGCGCCTCGCGGTAGTTGAGCCCGCCACGGACCGGAGTCCCGACCCCCGGCGCCGAGTCGGGATCGACGACGTCCATGTCGAGGCTGATATGCACGAAGCCGGGCCCCGCGACGTGCGCGAGCGCCTCCCGCACGGCGTGCTCGACGCCGAGACGGTCGACGTCGCTCATCGTGAACACGAGCGCGTCGAGCTCGCGGAGGAGCTGCCGCTCGCCGTCGTCGAGCGAACGGACGCCCACGAGCGCCACGCGATTCGGGACGAGCGCCGGGAGGTCCCACCCGTCGCCGCTGAAGCGCTCCCCGGCGCGGCCGAGAGCAGCCGCGAGGACCATGCCGTGGACGTTTCCGCTCGGGCTCGTCTCGGGGCTGTTCAGATCGCCGTGCGCGTCGAGCCAGATCACGCCGCCGGGGCCGTGGGCGCGGTAGAGGCCGCCGAGCGTCCCGAGCGCGACCGAGTGGTCGCCGCCGAGCACGAGTGGGATCGAGCCGTTCGCGGCCGTGTCGGCGACGACGTCGGCGATGTGGCGGCATGTCTCCTTGATCTGGTGGAGGAAGCGAGCGTGCTCGTCGCCGGTGTCGATCGCCTCCGCCACTGCGGCGCCCACATTGCCGCGGTCGTCGACGTCGTAGCCGAGGTCACTGATGCGCGCGTCGAGGCCGGCGTAGCGGATGGCCGAAGGGCCCATGTCGACGCCGCGGCGGCCTGCCCCGAGGTCGAGGGCGGCGCCGATGATGGTCACCCTTCGAGACGGTTGCAACGACATGGCGGACAAGGCTAACTTCCGCCGGATGGGGAAACCCGACCCGGCAGGCATGATCAGGGTGCTCCTAGCCGACGACGACCAGCCGTTCCTCGACGCCCTGACGCCGCTGATCGAGCGCCAGCCGGAGCTCGCGGTCGTCGGCCGGGCCCGCGACGGCATGGCTGCGATCGAACTCGCGGACGAGCTGTCGCCGGACGCGGTCGTCATCGACCTGCACATGCCGCGGCTCGACGGCGTCACGGCCGTCGCGCGGCTCCGGCGCGATCATCCGAGCATGTGCGTCATCGCCCTGACCGGCGACGAGGCGCCGGCGCTCCACCGCGCGGTGACCGAAGCCGGCGCCGACGCGGTGCTCGTGAAGGACGAGTTCGTCGACGTTCTCGTCGACCGTCTCGCGTCCGCGCGCGCAGGGATTTCGTAGAGGCGCCGCTAGACTTCGCCGTCCGGGCGAGGTAGCTCAGTTGGTAGAGCACACGGCTGAAAACCGTGGTGTCGCCGGTTCGATCCCGGCCCTCGCCATTGCCCGTTCGAAGTCCGGCGCGCTCCGCGCGCCATGATGACTTCGGACGCCCAAGGGATAAAGGATTCGTTAAGACCCGCCCCCGCCGCGGCGGCCGTCTGCTAGGACTGTGCGCCGTGAGGGTCGCTCGTCTCGCCAGCTTGGCCGTTCTGGTCGGGCTCCTGTCCGTCGCCGCGCCGTCGCTCGGTCTCTCGAGCTCGGCACCGAGCGTCGCCGCACGGCAGGCCGACTGCGGCCGCACGGAATTCGTGAGCGGCCTCGAAGCCGTGTTCGGACGGTTCAAGACGCACCAGCAGGCGCTGACGTTTCGCACGAAGGTGACGAGCCGCGGCTTCGTGAACGCGAACATCATCGAAGGCTGCGACGGCTTCCGCGTCGTCGTTCGTGGCATCGACACGTTCGACATCGGCGTCGACCTGCAGAGCGAAGCACGCAAGGAAGGCTTCGCCGTCACGCTCGAGTGCATCCAGGCGAAGGTGATCGGCCGCTGGGAAGGCATTCTCGGCCACGGTCGCGACCGTCCTTCCGCGCAGGCGATCGCCGACCGCGCCGCCTCCGTCGGCTTCCCGGGCGCGAAGCTCCGCAACGATCCGTGCGGCGGCTTCGAGGTCTACGTCGCCGGGTTCGCGGATCAGGGGAGCGCGCAGTCGTGGGCCGAAGCAGCCCGAGCGCGCGGCTTCCCGAACGCAGCCGCAGAGCTGAACTAAAGAAGGTCGTTCGCGCCGGTAATACCGCGCACGAACGACCTTGTGCTGCGGGAGCTTAAGCCGGATGCCCTCTACGGGCAAGTAGCGCGACGCCGCGGGCGGCCTGCACGTCCGCAAACTCCGTGAATCCGCGCCGCGAGAGCTCCTCCCGCAGGCGCGCCACTGGCACGTAAATCGGGGTCTGGGCGCCGCTCGAGAAGGCGAACAGCGCGTAGCCGCCGGGCGCCACGACGCGGGCGACCTCGTCGAAGAACGGGATCATGTTCGCGTGCGCGACGAGGTCGAACGACCCGTCCCCGAACGGCAACGCCGAGGCGTCGGCGCGCTCGTACGTCACGTTCAGCTCCGCCGGCGTGTTCCGCCGCGCCTGCGCGAGCATCGCGTCCGAGAGGTCGACACCGACGACCGCGGCCTCCGGAAACCGCTGCGCCAGTGTCAGCGCGCCGGCGCCCGTCCCGGTGCCGACGTCGAGGATGCGCGCCGGCGGCTGGGGAAGCCGGTCGAGGGCCGCGTCGTACGGCGCCAGCGTGTCGTCGAGGCGCATCGAGTCCCACACCGGCGCGAGGGAGTCGAACTGCCGGCGCACGAACGGGCGGAACAGCCGCCAGAGCGTCGGGCTCCGGACGGCGGCGTCCGTCGCCAGCCGTGCGAACCGTCTCCCGAGGGCCGCGCGGTCGATCACGACGGGTCGAGATGGATGCGGATGTCGAGGCCGGGCCTGATCCCCAGCATCGCGGCCGCGCTGCCGCCGTTGATCGCAATCGACAGATTGCGATACGAGTCCTCGTAGAGGATCAGGTCGCCGCGGCGCGCATCGGCGAACGTCCGCGCGGCAACCGCGTAATAGCGCTCCGGACCGACCTGCAGCTCGACCCGCGTGCCCGGAAGGATCCCGGCTGCATCCGAGTGGGAGCGGTCGAGGTTGAGCTGCACGTTGCCGAAGCGGTCGATCCCGAGCACCGTCGACCGGATCCGAGAAGCACCGATCTCCGGCTCGGGGAGGTCGAGGCGCGCGAGCGCGTCGATCGCGATCGGCGGGCCCAGCTCCGCGAGCTCGACGCCGAGGGAGAGATGTGCGGCGGCCGGCGAGAAGAGGTCACGGCCGTGGAACGTCCGCGAGACTGACTCGAGCGCATAGTCCGGGTTGGCGAGCTCGTGCGCGACGTCGATGCCACCGAACTTGTCCGCCGCGAGCAGCAGGAGCCCGTTGTCCGGGCCGACGTGGATGCGCCCGGACATGTCGCGAAGCGCCAGCGCACGACGCGCGCTCCCGACGCCGGGGTCGACGACCGCGAGATGGACGCCGACCGGCATGAAGGGAAGCGAGTTCGCGAGCGTCAGCGCGCCTTGCAAGACGGCCCGCGGCGGGATCCCGTGCGTGACGTCGATGATCTGCGCCTCGGGCGCGATCCGCTTCATCACGCCGTGGCACGTGCCGACGAAGTCGTCTTGCAGCCCGAAGTCGGTCAGGAACGTGATGAAGCGCGCCACGCCGCGGCGCAGTCTACGAGCCCGCGCAGGTCGTGCGAGCCGGCCTCGGCGACCACGTCCACGCCCGCGTCGCGCGCGGCCGCTGTCGTCTGCGGGCCGATCGAGATCGCCGGGCCGCGCCCGCCGGCCCGCGCGTACGCACGCGCTGCAGAAGCCGACGCAAGCAGCGCGACATCCGCAGCGGGCAGCGACCCCACCTGGAGCTCGACCGTCCGGTAGGCGCGGACGACGTCCGCGCCAAGCGCCTCGGGCAGGAACGAGCGCGCGCCCTCCGCGGCGACGAAGAGCACCCGTCCGGCCGGAGTCCCGAGCGCATCGACGAGACCCTCTTGCGTGTGCACGTCGGCGACAACGCCGGGCGACAGGCCGGCCCGCTCGAGCGCAGCCGCTGTTCCCGGCCCGACAGCCGCGACGTGTGCCGGCGCCTCGGTCATCCGTCGCACGAGCTCGCGCGCGCCGTTCGCGCTCGTCACCACGACCCAGTCGTAGCCGGACACGTCGATCGGATCGTCGGACAGCGGCTCGATGGCGATCAGCGGCGCGACGACAGCCTCGAAACCCTGCGCCTCGAGCTCGGCGACGAGCGCCGGCGCCTGCGCGGCCGGGCGAGTGACGAGCGCCTTCAGGGAAGACACGCGAGCAGCTCCACCGCGAGCGCGGCGGGATCGTCGCCGCTACGCCGCTCGATCCAGCTGCCGTCCTCCGCCGCGACGAGGGCGGTCAGCCGCTCGCCGTCGTGGTAGGCGGCGACGGGCGCGAGGCAGCCGCCGCCGATAGCCGCCACACACGCTCGCTCCGACTCGACCCGCAGCCGCGTCGGCGCATGGTCGGCGGCCGCGACGAGCCCCTCCTCGCCCGCCCGCACCTGCAGCGCGAGCGCACCCTGGCCCGCCTCGGGCACCAGCTGCTCGGGGTCGAACCGGTGGCCGATCTCGTCGCCGAGGCCGAGCCGGTCGAGCCCGCAGGCCGCGAGCACGATCGCGTCGAGCCCGCGCTCGCGACGCTTGCGGAGGCGCGTGTCGACGTTCCCCCGCAGCGGCTCGATCGCGAGGTCCGGCTCGAGTGCGAGGAGCTGCGCGCGGCGGCGAATCGACGCCGTCCCGATGCGCATGCCCGGACGCACGGCGTCGGCGCCGCAGAGCGCGTCGCGTGGATCGTCGCGTTCGAGGTATGCGCCGACGGCGAGGCCGTCCGTGTCCGTGGAGGTCATGTCCTTCGCCGAATGGACGGCGACGTCGACCCGTCCGTCGAGCAGCGCCTCCTCGAGCTCCTTCACGAAGACGCCGCGCTCGCCGATCTCGCCGAACGGACGCGTCCGGTCGCGGTCGCCCGCGGTCGTGATCGGGACGAGCGCGATCTCGATGCCAGGAGCGCGCAGCCGCCCGGCGGCGCTCTCGGCCTGGGTCAGCGCGAGCCTACTGCCGCGGGAGCCGACGCGGATCAGCACGACACCACGCGCCCGGCGACCTCGTCTTGGCCACGCAGGTCCGGTGACGACGGATGCGGACGAACGCCGTCGGTGCCTGCACGGGAAGCGGGCGGCCGATCAGACCGGCCGTCTTCAGCGCTCGTCCTCGAGACCGAACAGGTGGCGCACCGCGTCAGCATAAATCACGCCGTCGGCCGCCGCGGCCGCCTGTTTCATGCGAATTGTCGGCAAATGCAGGAGTTTGTTCAGGACGGCAGCCGTCACAGACTCGGCCGCACGCCGCTCGGGGCCGCTGAGCTTCGCCCGCTCGAGCTCGGCCTCCCGGATCTCCTCCGCGCGTGCGCGGAGCGACGCGATCGCGGGAACGACGTCGAGCGACGCCTGCCACTCGCGGAAGCGCTCGGCTTCGCCGGCGACGATCGTCTCGGCGCGCTCGGCCTCGCGACGGCGGCCGGCAAGCGTCTCGGCGACGACGGCCTCGAGATCGTCGATGTCATACAGGTAGCAGCCGTCGAGCTCGTGAATCGCCGGGTCGAGGTCGCGGGGCACGGCGAGGTCGATCAGGAACAGAGGCCGGCCCCGGCGCGCGGGCAGCGTCCGTTCCACGTCAGTCCGCGTGAGCGCCCAGTCGGATGAAGCCGTCGAGGACAGCACGACGTCGACGTGCTCGAGGTTGGCGGCAACCTCCTCGAGCGACAGCGCGTCGCCGCCGTACCGGCGTGTCAGCGCCTCCGCGCGCTCGCGCGTGCGATTGGCGACGTAGGCGATGAGCGCGCCTCGCGCGCGCAGGCTCTTGATCGCGAGCTCGCCTGCCTCGCCCGCACCGATCACGAGCACGCGGCGCCGGTTCAGGTCGCCGAACACCTGCTCGGCCAGCGCCGCCGCGGCGGACGAGACCGACGCCGGGCTCTCGCCGATCGCCGTCTCGGTCCGCGCCTTCTTCCCGGCGTGCAGCGCGTCACGGAAGAGCCTGTCGAGCACCGGCCCGGTCGCCCCGACGTCGTGCGCCGCGCGCACCTGGCCGAGGATCTCGCCTTCGCCCGGCACCATCGAGTCGAGCCCGGCGGCGACCCGGAAGAGGTGCAGTGCAGCCGCTTCGTCACGCAGCCGGTAGAGCGACGGGCCCAGCTGCTCCTCGAGCGCGAGCAGCGCCGCCTCCGCCTTGCGCTCCGCCTCGTCCCCGGACTCGTCCGCGAGATACAGCTCGGTGCGGTTGCAGGTCGAGAGGCACACGGCCTCGCCTCGCTCGCCGGCCAGCGTGCGCGCGAGCTCGCCGGCGCGCTCCGGGTCGAGCGCGGCCCGCTCCCGGAGCTCCACGGGAGCCTGGTGGTGCGAGATGCCGACGAGGACGACGCTCATGCGAAGTGCGTGACGGGGAGCGCGAGCCGGACGACGACGACCAGGACGAAGCCCGCGAGGACGAGGTAGGCCGCCCGGCGGCCGCGCCAGCCGGCGAAGTGGCGGAGCCCTAGATACCCGGCATAGACGGCCCAGGTCAGAGCGGTGACCGCCATCAGCGCGTCGTACCCGCCGCCGTTGTTCTCGAGCCGGACGATGCCGACCGCGATCCCGAGCGTGAGCGCGGGCAGCGCGAACGCGATCGTCCTCGCCGCGACGTCGTCGAGCTTCGCGAGCGCCGGCGCCCGCACGCGCAGGATCGTGCGCTCGTGCCGCTTCAGCCGGCGCTCCTGCCAGAGGTAGAGGACGGACAGACCTGCGGCGAGCGTGAAGCCCGCGAAGGCCGCCAGCACGAGCCCGACGTGGAGGACGAGGAAGAGGTTCGAGTAACTGCTCTGCGCCGTCGTCTTCGTCCCCCCACCGGCACCGGCGAGCGCGAAGAGGACCACGGCGAGCGGCAGCACGGCCAGCCCCAGCAGCCGGTAACGCGGGCGGCAGCCCCAGATCAGGTATGCGCCGACGACGAGCCAGACGAAGAGGTTGAGCGACCCGGCCCACGTCGACCACGGAAACCCGTCCGCGCGTGCGGCCTGAACGCCGAGCAGCGCCGTCTGGACGAGCCAGCCGATCCGAACGCCCCACGTCGCCGCGCGTCCGGCGCGGCCGGGGTGGCGCGCCTCGCCGTAGTACGCGAACGCGGCTTCGCCGTAGGCGAGCAGCGCGGGCCAGAAAAGGAGCTCAGCCACGCCGCGACGCCAGCTCGACGAGCTCCGTCAGCTCGCGCTCGAGCCGCTGGAGCTTGAGGGCGATGATGAACACGTACGCAAGCAGTACCACGAAGACGACGAGGTAGACGGCGGCGACGTACTTCTCCTCGGTACTCACTCCTGGAGCGCCTCGCGCAGCTCACGCAGCCGCAAGTCGAGCCGCTTGCCGGCGAGCTCGAGCTGGTACAGCGTGGCTGCGACCGCGAACCAGGCGACGACGCACACGCAGAAGGTGAAGAACTGCGAGCCGGCCATGTTCGGGCCGCCGCGGTCGAAGGCGACAGGGTGGATGAAGCGCTCCGACAGCCTGATCGCGAGGATGCTGACCGGGATGAGCACGACTCCGAACAGTGCGTAGACGGCGCTCATGTTCGCGCGCTGGGGCCCCGGCGGCAGGGAGTACCGCAGCATGAAGTACGCGCAGTAGAAGAGGAAGAGGACGAGGAACAGCACGAGCTGGTCCTCGCTCCACACCCACCAGTGACCCCAGCGGTACTTCGCCCAGATCGAGCCCGTCACGAGCGTCAGCAGGCCGAAGATGGTGCCGAGGTGGATCGCGACGTAGCTCTCCAGGTCGGCGTTCTCGTCGCGCTTCCAGAGGTGGCGCAGAGCCTTCCAGCCTCCCCAAGCGAACGAGGCGTACGCGGTGAAGGCGATCGGCACGTGGAAGTAGAAGATCTTCTGGTTGAGGCCGTCCTCGTCCAGCGGGGCGTAGAAGAAGACCAGCGCGATCGCCGCCGCCATCAATGTCAGGGCGAGCGTCGCAAGCGCCGGAAGGCGGTTATTCCGTGACCACGTACTCAAAGGACGCCCAGCAAATGATCGCAAAGAGCGCGTCGTACAGGCCGAGCAACCCGAGGTAGCGCCCCGGATCGCCCGCTACGCTCGCGCCGACTCCACCGATCACGATCGGGATCGCGAGCGGCAGGAAGAGGAGCGGAAGGAGCAGCTCGCGCGCCCGGCTGGCGGTCGCCATCGCGGCCAGCAGCGTCCCGACCGCGGCGATCCCCACGTTCGCGAGCACGACGCCTGCGACCAGGGCACCGTCGACGGGCTTGAAGAAGAGCCCGTACGCCGGCAGCGCGATCACCTCAGCGAGGCCGAGGAACGCGAGGATGGCGAGGGCCTTCCCGAGCCAGATCGCGCTCCGGTCGCTGGGCGCGAGCACCAGCCCGTCGATCACGCCCTGCTCCCGCTCGGCCGCGAAGGACCGCGACAGGCCGAGCAGCGCCGTGAAGAGCAGCGCCACCCAAAGCAGGCCGGTGGCGGCGAGGTCCGACGAGTCGGCCGGCAGCACGAAGTGGAACACGACGAGCGTCGACACGACGAACAGCAGCATCGCCGGCAGCGTGTCCCGCGCGCGAAGCTCGAGGAGCAGGTCTTTGCGCGCGAGCGCGCCGACGTCTGCGAAGTACCTCACGCCAACGCCAGTCGTGCGGATGCGAACCCCTGCAGACGCTCGGGCTCATGGGTCGCGACGACGAAGGTCGCGTGCGCCGCGCGCTCGCCGAGCTCGCGGTCGAGCAGGTTCACGCCGTCGTCGTCGAGGCCGCTGTAGGGCTCGTCGAGGAGCAGCAGGCTCGGCTCGTGCAGCAGCGTGCGGCAGAGGGCGAGGCGCTGCAGCATCCCGCGGGAGAACGACGCCGCGCGCGCGTGCCGCGCCTCCCAGAGCCCGAAGCGCTCGAGCAGCATGCCGCTCCGCTCACGCCGCTCGGGCACGCGGTAGAGCCGCCCGTACAGGTCGAGGTTCTCGAGAGCCGTGAGCTCCCGGTAGACGAGGGGCTCGTGCGCGAGATAGCCGACACGACCGCGCTCGACCGTCACCGTCAGCTCCCCGCGGGTCGGCGCAGCGAGGCCCGCACAGAGACGCAGCAGCGTCGTCTTGCCCGAGCCGTTGGGACCCGTCACCAGCACGAAGGCGTCGTCCGGGACATCGAGGTCGACGCCGCGGAGGATGCGCTTGTCGCCGTAGCGCTTCTCGAGCGACCGCGCGCGGATCACACGACGACCTCGGCGAGCACGAAGGCGAAGAAGATGACGCTGATCAGCCCGTTGACGCTGAAGAAGGCGGCGTCGAGGCGACTGAGGTCGCCGGGGCTGATCAGCGAGTGCTCGTACGTCAGCAGCAGCGCGACGGCGATGACGCCGAGCCAGTAGGGCCACGTGAGGTGGAGGCCGACGCCGACCGCAACGAGCAGCAGGACGGTCGCGATGTGCAGCAGCCGCGCACCGCGGAACGCACCCTCGACGCCGAACCGCACGGACACGGAATGCAGGCCCTGCCGGAGATCGATCTCCCGGTCGAAGAGCGAGTAGAAGAGGTCGAAGCCGGCGATCCACGCTGCGACGGCGGCGCCGAGCGCCCACGACTCCCACGGCAGCCGGCCGGTGATGGCAACCCAGGCGCCGACCGGAGCCAGCCCGTCGACCGCGCCGAGCCAGAGGTGGCTGAGCCACGTGAACCGCTTCAGGTACGGGTAGACGACGAAGCCGATGATCGGAATCGGCGCGAGCCACCTGACGATCGGCTCGAGCTGGAAGCACGCGATCAGGTACAGCGCCAGCGCCAGCGCGCAGAAGACGATGACCTGCGCGCGGTTGAGGACGCCGGCCGGCAGCTCGCGCGTCGCCGTACGCGGGTTGCGCGCGTCGATCTCCGCGTCGACGAGCCGGTTGATGCTCATCGCCAGCGACCGTGCGCCGACCATCGCCAGCGTGATCCAGATCAGGTCGTGCGCAGACGGGATCTCGTTCCTGCACAAGAGCGCGCCGATGTAGGCGAACGGGAGCGCGAAGATCGTGTGCTCGATCTTCACGAGCGAGGCGAACCGGCGCGGCAGGACGGCGACGGAGGTCACAGCCGCTCCGTCGATTCGTGCGGTTTCGGCCAGCGGCGCAGACGGACGCGCGAGCAAGCTCGCACGTCCTGGTGTCGGCATCGCAAGCGACGCCTCACGTTGGCTCGTGCTCCGTCGGGTCGCCCGCGATCAGCTCGAGCGCGTGCCCGAGCGCCGGCTTGATCACCTCGAAGCCGTCGCGGCAGCCGCCCGGGGACCCTGGCAGGTTGACGATCAGCGTTTCCCCCCGGATGCCTGCGACGCCGCGCCCGAGCAGGCCGTGCGGCGTCTTCGCGATCGCGTCTGCGCGCAGCGCCTCGGCGATGCCGGGCACGACGCGGTCGAGCACGGATTCCGTCGCCTCCGGTGTGAAGTCGCGCGGCGAGACGCCCGTGCCGCCGGTCGTGAGGACGAGCCGCGCCGTGCGCGCGAGCTCACGGATCGCAGCCGCGATCTTCGGACGCTCGTCAGGGACGACGCGGTGCTCGACGTCGTAGCGCTCGCGTTCGAGCAGCTCGACGAGGAGCGCGCCGCTCGTGTCCTCCCGCTCGCCGGCGGCGACCCCGTCGGAGATGGTCACGACGGCCGCCTTCACTGCTTCGACTTCTCCACGAGCGTGACGTCGCCGATCGTCATCTCCTTGTCGATCGCCTTCGCCATGTCGTAGACCGTCAACGCGGCGACCGACACCGCCGTCAAGGCCTCCATCTCGACGCCCGTCTGCGCGGTCGTCTCAACGGCTGCGCTGATCTCGACGCCGTCGCCGCCGACCTCGAGTGACACCTCGATGTGCGAGAGCGGCAGTGGGTGGCACAGGGGGATCAGCTCGCTCGTCCGCTTGGCCGCCATGATGCCGGCGAGCTGCGCGGTCACGAGGGCGTCGCCCTTCGGCAGCTCACGAAGCCGGCGAGCGGTCTCGGGCGCCATCCCGACCGTCCCGCGCGCGACAGCACGACGCCGCGAGAGCGGCTTGCCGCCGACGTCCACCATGCGGACGTCGCCCGCCTCG
The DNA here is from genome assembly GCA_036526315.1 of Gaiellaceae bacterium. GTDB lineage: Bacteria > Actinomycetota > Thermoleophilia > Gaiellales > Gaiellaceae > 3-1-20CM-4-69-9. The sequence continues at coordinate 35,392 of DATCYR010000009.1, forward strand.
CCAACGTGGCTCAGCTCCGTCATGCCCGACGAACGTTAGCGCCGTGCCGTTGCAGTCACGCGGTCGAGGGCGGCGAGCTGGAGCTCGAGCCACTCGTTGACGTCGTGCTCGCGGACGTGCTTCCGGGTGGCGTCCAGCCGCGCGCGGCGGTCGGCGGCGTCGAGCGTCAGCGCCTCGTGAATCGCCGTCGCCTGGCCGTCGACGTCGAAGGGGTTGACCGTCAACGCCCATTGACCCAGCTCCGCGTGCGCGCCTGTGTTTTCAGAAAGGACAACAACGCCGTCGCAGGTGTTGACGAGTGGTGCCTCCTTCGCGACCAGGTTCATACCGTCGAAGATCGCGTTCACGAGCAGAACGTCGAACTGCTTGTACGCGGCGACCGACAGCGGGAAGTCGTCCTCGATCCGCAGCGCGATCGGCTTCCAGTTCTCTTGCTGGAAGCGGTCGTTGACACGCCGCGCCTCCCGCTCGATCGCGCCGAGGTACTCCGCGTACTCGGGGATGTCCTGGCGCGAGGGATCGAGCAGCGCCAGCATCGCCACGCGCCGGTGCATCTCGGGATGCGCGTCGAGGTAGAGCTCGAACGCGCGGAAGCCGCGGACGATGTTCTTCGACGGATCCGTCCGGTCGACGCGCACGACGAGCCGCTCCGGCCGGTGCGCCACGATCTCGCGCTCCGCGGCGAGCACCGGCGCGCTCTGCGCAAGCTCGTCGAACTCCGACGGATCGACGGAGATCGGCGCCGTGACGGTCTTCTGCGTCGCGTCCTCGCCGAGCAGCTCGCGCGTGCTGTAGATGAAGTTGCTGCGCCAGCGGTCGGTGTGGAAGCCGATCACGTCGTTCGCGGTCAGCCCCTCGTGGATCGCCGAGCGCATCGGCCGCGGCAGCACACGCCAGTAATCGGGCTGCGGCCACGGCACGTGGACGAAGTGCATCAGGCGCGCGTCCGGCCGCCCCTCGCGCACGAGCCGCGGCGCGAGGTAGAGGTGGTAGTCGTGGAAGAAGACGGCGGCGTCCGGCTCGCGCTCGAGCTCGGCGAGCACGGCCCGTGCGAACGCCTCGTTCACGGCGGCGTAGCCGTCGTGCCAGGCCCGGTGGAACGCGGCGTCGACCTTGGGGGTGTACGCGAGCTCCCACAGCGAATGGTGGATGAACCACAGCATCGGGTTCGCGACGACGTTGTAGTACCAGTCGTAGGCCTGCGCATCGTGCGCGACGAGGTGCATCCGGCAGTCGTCCTGCTGCCGGGTCTCGCCGGCGAGCGCGCGCTCGCCCTCGGTCGTTGCGCTCGCGATCCACGTCACGTCGTGGTGCTGCAGGAGGCTCCGCAAGGCGGTGGCCAGCCCGCCGCTGCTCCGATGCATCGAGCCGTCGCGCGCGACGCGCACGGGCCCGCGGTTCGAGACGACGATCAGCTTCCGGCGCACGTGCGCCACCGTATCCGCTACGCGCCGGCTGAAACGACGGCGACTTCGGCGCCGGAGGTGTCGTTGCCGAGCAGCTGGTTGAACAGCACGAGCCAGTCGCGCAGGAGCCGCGGCGTCAGGAAGTGGCGGCGAACGTATTCCTTCCCCCGCAGCGCGCGCTGCCGTGCCTCCATCGGGTCGCGCAGGATCTCGATGCACGCTTCCGCACACTCCGTCGACGACTGCACGAGCCAACCGGTCTCGCCGTCCTGGATCTGCGCGACGATCCCGCCGACACGGCCGGCGACCGTCGGGCGAGTCTTCCAGAGGGCCTCGGTCACGGTCAGGCCGAACCCTTCCTTGATCGACTTCTGAATCACGGCGGCGGAGTGCACCTGGAAGGCGTTGACCTCGACGGAGCCGACGTTGTTGAGGTTGGAGAGGATGTAGATGTCGGGGTCGCCGGCGGCGTACGCGACCGTCTGGTTGTAGAAGTCCCAGCCTTCGGGGTCGTCGTGCGCCATCGAGCCGACGAGGGCGAGTTGCACGTCGGGGAAGCGCTGCTTGACGATCCGGTAGGCGTCGATGACGCCAAGGGGGTCCTTCCACGGGTCGAAGCGCGACACCTGCGTCAGGAGCGGTCGCTCGACGTCGATCCCGAACTGGTCGACGATGTAGGCCGCATCCTCCGGCGAGAGCGCCATGTTCTTCGGCGCGAGCGGGTCGATCGCCGGCGGCCAGATGTAGCAGGGCGGCAGCCCCTCCGCTTTCGGGACGTACTCGCGCATGTGGAAGATGGCCGCGTCGTAGCGCCGGATCGACGGCAGCACGAAGTCGAAGACCTTCCCGTTCGGTGACGAGAAGTCGATGTGCCCGCGCCAGATCCAGCGTGCGCCCGACTCCGGGAAATGGTCGATCATGCCGACGGGCTGCGGATCGTGGACGACGACGAAGTCGTAGTCGTCCTCGAACTCGCGCGCGTTCAGCTCCTGGTAGCGCGTGAAGATGTCGCGCTGCTCGGCGTCGAGCCCCTGCGGGTTCCCCTGCAACGCGTTGTGGATCGTCTTCGTGACGTTGTAGAACTCCTCGGCGCCGGTGATGATCCGCCACTCGGTGTCGAGCCCGGCGTCCTGCATGAGCGGGATCAGCGTGTAGTTGATCTCCGCGACGCCGCCTCCGAACGCCGTCGCGGAGAGATGCACGACACGCTTGCCCTGCAGCGGTTCGGCGAGACGGCGGATCTCGTCCATCAGGCCTCGCGTCGCGATCGTCGCGTAATCGGCGAGCGACTTGTGTCCGACATTGACGAGTTGGAGCATGGTGGTCTAGGCGCTCGCGTACGACAAACGGCCGCCGAGCTTACAGGCGGCTATTGAAGCTAACCCAGCGCTTTCTCGAAACGGAGGCGGGATCCTCTTCCGCCGGGCTGCGTTCCGATCTCGACCTCGTCGGCGATCGCACGGATGATCGCGATGCCGAGCCCGCCCTCCGACAGCTCCTCGGGGGCCCCGTCCGCCTCCGCGGGATCGAAGCCCTCGCCCTCGTCCGTCACCACGATGACGAGGCGGTCGGGCCGAAGCTCGTAGGAGATCTCGACGACGCCGGCCTCCTCGTCGCTCGCGTACGCATGGCGCACCGAGTTCGAGGCTGCTTCCGTCAGCGCGAGCTTGAGGTCCGCGAGCACCTCGTCGGAGAGCTCACGCACGCGAGCGATCCCCGTCAGGGCGAGCCGGCAGAGGGTGATGTACTCCGCCCGCGCCGGGATCGTCAGGCGCACCGTCGCCGCGCTGCCGTTGATAGTCGAAGTTCCAGCCATTTCAGTCAGGTTTTCCAACACAAGCCGATCGAAACTGCCCAAACCTACCAGCGGCCGTGCCCGCGTCGCCTCTCGGCCCATGTGCCCGGTTTGGCGAGCCCCTAACCCGATGGGAGCTGACGCTCGCCGAGGGTGACCGCCAGGCGCTTCTGCTGCCCGTTGCGGACGACCGTGAACACCGCGACGTCCCTCGGCTTCAGCGTCGAGACGATGCGGACGACGTCGTCTGCGCCGTCGACCGGCGCCCCGTTGATCGCCACGATCACGTCGCCGCCGGTGACGAGCTTCTGGATCCCGAGCACGTCGACCTCGCTGTTGCCGCCCCGGAGGCCGGCGTGCGCTGCGGGGCTCCCTGCCTTGACGTTCACGACGAGCGCGCCGCGCTGAACCGGATAGTGCAGCGCGCGCGCGAGTGACGGCGTCATGTCGTCCGTCTCGATCCCGACGTACGCGTAGGTCACACGACCCTTTTCGAGCAGCTGCTGCACGGACCGCTTCGCGGCATCGATCGGGATCGCGAAGCCGACGCCGCTGTCGTTCCCCGTGCCGCTCTGGCTGCGAATCTGCGCATTGATCCCGATCACGCGGCCGCGCGCGTCGAGCAGCGGGCCGCCGGAGTTGCCGTGGGTGATCGGAGCATCGGTCTGGATCGCGTCCACGACCTTGTAGGTGCGAACCGTGATCGCGTCGATCGAACGGTGAACCGCGGACACGACGCCGGTCGCGAGCGAGTTCTCGTTGCCGAGCGGGCTGCCGATCGCCGCCACCGGCTCGCCCACCTGGACGGTCTTCGACTCCCCGAGCGGGACGGGCGTCAGCCTCTGCCTCCTGTCGGCAAGGCGTAGCAGCCCGACGTCGTCGTAGAGATCCCAGCCGACGATCTTGGCCTCCGCCCGGTCGCCGTCGGCGAACTCGACGTAGAGATGCGCCGCCGGCTTGACGGCAGCGCCCTCGCCCGCGTTCGTGATCACGTGCGAGTTGGTGAGGATGTAGCCCTTCGGGGAGATCACGAAGCCCGAGCCCTGGGAGATCTCCGTCGCCTCCGAGCTCGGATCTCCGAAGTAGGCGAAGACGGTCACGACACCCGGGGAGCGCTGCTGGAAGATGCGCTCGGGGCTGAACCCTTTCCCCGGGAGTGGCGCGACGTTCGACGTCGCGTTCGCGGGTAGCGCCGCCGGCACGGTCGCCGTGTTGGCGTTGACGACCACCGTGCGGCTGTTCCCGTCGAACCAGCCCGCGCCCTTGCCGATCGCGAGCGCGGCCGCACCGCCGAGAACGGCAGCAACGAGAGTCACGGCAACGAGCTGGCCGACCCGCACCGGGTCACTGTAGCGGTGGCTCTTTCGGCGCCCAGAGCACGCACGCGTCAACTTCGGTGGCGCGACGACGTCTGGTTCAAGGGGGTCGGCCCTCGCTTGGGGAGAACGCGCAGACGCCTCGGACCGAGGGTTGCGCGAGGCGAGGGCCTGGCCCACCTCCAGAGTTGCAACCGGCGTGAGGTCGACGTCGTCGGAGCTAGTCCCTGAGGGACGAAGCTCGGATGCGGCCGGGAACGTCGCCGTTTTCCCGTGAAATCTCCGCCGCACGGGCCACGTCGGCCGGAAGCTTCAGCACGAACGCCGTTCGACCTTTGCTCGTGACCACGTCGAGCGTTCCGCCCATCAGCTCTGCGAGCTCGCGCGCGATCGCGAGCCCGAGCCCGCTACCGGACGCCACCGACCCTTCGAGCCGGTAGAAGCGCTCGAACACCTGCGCCGCGTGCTCGGCCGGGATGCCAGGCCCCTCGTCCTCGACGGCGAGCAGCGCGGTGCCGTTCTGCTGCGTCGCGGAGATCCGCACCGGCGTCCCCGGCGGCGTGTGGATCATCGCGTTCTCCAGCAGGATCCGCCCGATCTGCAGGGCCCGCTCCTCGTCACCGAGGGCGCGGCTCTCGACGCGGTTCTCGACCGCGAGCTCGTGGCCGGTCGCGAGGGCGACGCCGCGAAACTCGTCGGCGAGCACCTCCGCGAGCACGGCGAGATCGACGTCCTCGCGCTCGACCGTCATCCGCCCGGCGTCGAGGCGCGAGAGGTCGAGGAGGTCCGTCGCGAGCTTCGTCAGCCGCGCCACCTGCTCGCGCATCGTCGTCATGAACTCGGCCTGCGTCGCCGGGTCGAGCTCCTCGTCGTCCATGATCTCGAGGAACCCGCCGAGCGAGAAGAGCGGCGTCCGCAGCTCGTGCGAGGCATTGGCGATGAACTCGCGTCGCGCGCGCTCGAGCTGCGCCAGGCGCTGCCGCATGTCGTCGAAGGCGGCCGCCAGCTGGCCGAGCTCGTCCCCGCCTCGGTCGACGACGGGCTCGCTGAAGTCGCCCGCGGCGATCCGGTGGGCGGCTCGCTCGAGCCGCCGGATGCGCCTCGCGAAGAGCGCGGCCGCCGCGTAGCCGACCGCCAGGGCCGCCGCGAGCGCGATCAGCCCGGCGATCACGAGGCGGCGGCGCACCTGCGAGATGCTCTGGAGCGTGTCCCGAAGGGGCGAGCGCACGAGCACGACGGCGCCGTTGCGCAGCGGGTAGCCGACCTCCGCGTAGCGCTTCTCGCCGGAGGTGACGGTGCCGCTCACCTCGTTCGGGTACGCGTCGAACGCCTTGACGACGAGGGGGTCGTTCTCGACGTCCGCCGATGTGACCGGGTTCGAGTCGTCGAAGACCGTCAGGATCTTGCGGCGGAAATCGGTGGGCGTGTAGTAGATGACGCGAGCGTCGGCCTGCTGTGCCGCCTTGACGATCTGCTGGTGGAGCTGGCTCTCGGTCGTATTGGCGAGCCGGGCCGCGATCGGCGGCGTGTCGTGGCGTAGCTGGCTCAGCTTCGAGTCGATCAGGTGCCGCTCGAGCGACGGAACGACGATCAGGTCGGCGAGCAGCAGCGCGCCGGCGACGACGAGCGCGAGCCCGAGCGCCAGCCGGCCGCCGACCGTGCGGAGCGGGTTCACCGGTCGCGGAAGCGGTAGCCGACGCCGCGCACGGTGAGGATGTACTCGGGCTCCGCCGGATCCGGCTCGAGCTTCTCGCGCAGGTGGCGCACGTGGACGTCGATCGTCCGCGGCTCGCGGTAGTCCGCCGCGCCCCACAGCGACTCGAGCAGCATGCGCCGGCTGTAGACGCGCCCGGGGTGGCCGGCGAGCGTCCTGAGCAGCTCGAACTCCACGTAGGTGAGCTGCACCTGGCGGCCGCCCATCTCGACGACGCGGCGGCCGAGGTCGACCGTGAGCCCGTGGGCGCTGATGACGTCGCGCGAGCCCCCGTTCGCTCGCGACGTCGCCGCCCGCCGCAGGAGCGCCCGCACCCTGCTGCGGAACTCGCGGATCGAGAACGGCTTCGTGATGTAGTCGTCGGCCCCGAGCTCGAGCCCGACGACCTTGTCGAGCTCGTCGTCGCGGGCGGTGAGCATGATGATCGGCACCTCGCTCGTCGCCCGCAGCCTGCGGCAGACCTCGAGCCCGTCGACCTTCGGCAGCATCAGGTCGAGGACGACGAGGTCGACGTTCTCGGCTGCGAACCGCGCCAGCGCCTCCTCGCCGTCGCGCGCCTGCAGCACGCGGAAGCCGTCGCGCTCGAGCGGATAGGCGAGCAATTTCTGGACGGAATCCTCGTCGTCGACGAGGAGAATGGTCGAGGAATCGGGCATGTCGGCTCGGCTTTCGGAGTGGCCTGCCGGCGTCCTGGTGCCAGGTGATACGCGACCTACTATAGCCCTGCATGGCCACCGTTCCGCCCCGGACTGAACGGCGCCGGGCACGTCCAGGCTCAGTGGAGCGGCCGGTCAACGGGCGCCTCTACCGGGGGACGTGGCTGCTCGTCGGACTGCCGCTCCTCGTCGCCGCTTTCAGCGTCGCGCGCCCGACGCCGCTGCCGCGCGCCTTCCTGCCGGAGTTCGACGGGGCTGCCGCCAAACAGCTCGCGACCGACCTGGCGACGAACGACCCGAACCGTTTCCCGGGGGCGCTCGGGCCGGTGCAGTGGTTCAAGGAGCAGCTGGCGCCGTACGGGCTGCCCATTCGGACGGAGCGGTTCAGCGCCGTCATCCCCGGCCACGGCCGTGTCCACATGCAGAACGTCATCGCCGAGGCGATCGGCCGCTCACCGCGAACGATCGTCGTGATGGCGCACCGCGACAACGACGGCAGCGGGCCGGGCGCCGACGACAACGCGTCGGGGACGGCCATGCTGATCCAGCTCGCGCGCGCCTACGGCAGCTTGCCCGGCAGCTCCGCCGGAACCCTGCGGCCCAACCACACGATCCTGTTCGTCTCGACCGACGGCGGCGCGTTCGGCGCGCTCGGCGCGGCTCACTTCGTCGCGCACTCACCGCTGGCGCACGACGTCGGCGCCGTGATCGACCTCGACTCGGTCGGCGGCGCCGGGCCGATCCGGCTCCAGCTCAACGGCGACACGCCGCGGACCCCGTCGGCAACCCTCGTGGAGACGGCCTCCGCACGCGTCGCGGCACAGACCGGCCGAACGCCCGCACACGACTCGATCCTGCGCCAGCTCGTCGACCTCGGCTTCCCGTTCTCGCTCTACGAGCAGGCGCCGTTCATCGCTCACGGCATCGGCGCCGTCACCCTGACGACCGCGCGTGACAACCCGCCGGATCCCGTGGGGGACGTCCCGCAGCGGCTTCGCGTCGACAAGCTCGACCAGGTCGGGCGCTCGGCCCAGGACCTCCTGGGCACCCTCGATGAAGGGCTCGAGTTCGCGCAAGGAACGTCGAGCTTCATCTTCCTCGGCTCCCGGATGATCCGCGGCTGGGCGATCGAGCTGGTGCTGATCGCCTGCCTGCTTCCGTTCCTCGTCGCCGCGATCGACCTCTTCGCGCGGTGCAGGCGCCGGCGGATCCCGCTGGCGCCGGCCCTTCGCGCGCTCCGCAGCCGCCTCGGCTTCTGGCTGTGGGTGGTCGTCCTGTTCGAGGTGTTCGGCCTCCTCGGCGCATGGCCGGACGGCGCCCCTCGGCCTGTTTCCCCGCGGAGCGAGGCGGCGACGAATTGGCCTGTGGGAATGCTGTTCGTGCTCGCCCTGCTCGCCGTCGCCGGCTGGTTCGTGACCCGCGAGCGCCTGCTGCCGCGACACGACGTCACGAGCGAGGAGGAGCTCGCCGGCTACACCGCCGCACTGCTCGCGCTGGGCGCGCTCTCGCTCGTCGTGGTGGCGACGAACCCGTACGCGCTGCTCTTCCTCCTGCCCTCGCTCCACGCATGGCTCTGGCTCCCGCAGATGCGACAGCTCGGGACGCCGGCGCGGCTCGGCGTCCTCGCACTCGGCTTCGCCGGGCCGGCCGTCCTCCTCGGCGAGTTCGCCGGGCGCTACGGTCTCGGCTGGGACGCGCCCTGGTACCTGGCCCTGCTGCACGTCGTCGGCTACGTGCCGTTCGTCGTCGTGCCGCTCCTCGTCGTGTGGGTCGCCGGCGCCGCACAGTTCGCAGCGCTCTCGGTGCGCCGCTACGGCCCGTATCCCGAGGCCGATGCGCTGCCACCGCGCGGGCCGGTGCGGCGCGTGCTCCGCCGCACCTACCTCGCCGTCCACAACCGGCGGCGGCGGGGCGCCGCGCAGCCCGAGCTGCCGGAGGCGCTGGAGAGCTGATGCGCCGCTGGATCCGCCTGCTCGGGACGGTTCTCGTCGTCCTCGGCGTGCTGACGCTCGTCTGGGCCGGCGTCGTCTGGCGCTGGCAGGACCCGTTCACGGCGCTCTACACGACGTGGCGGCAGCATCAGCTCACAGCGCAGTACGACAAGCGCGTCGAGGCGTTCAACGCGCCGGCTCCCGGGACGTCGGTCGCCGCCGAGCGCAGGAACATCGCGCGGGAGGCCAGGCGCTACCGGCTGGGGTCGAAGCGCGGCGAGGCGATCGGCCGCATCCGCGCTCCCCGCATGGGCGTGAGCATGATCCTCGTCAACGGCACCGACCACGAGACGCTCAAGAAGGGCCCGGGACGCGACCTGCGCACGTTCATGCCCGGCGAGAACCGGCTCGTCTACATCGCCGGCCACCGGACGACATATCTCGCGCCGTTCTCGCACATCGACCGGCTGCAGCCGGGTGACCGGATCACGATCGAGGTGCCGTACGCCACGTTCATCTACTCGGTCACACACCACCGGATCGTCAAGGCGACCGACCTCTCGGTGCTGCGCTCGCCGCGGCACGAGCTGCTCGAGCTGCAGGCCTGCCATCCGCGTTTCTTCGCGACGCACCGCTACATCGCCTACGCGCGGCTCCTGCGCGTCGAGCCGCGCGGCGCGGCTCCGTACGACGCGACGGAAGTCGCTCAGGCGAGCGGCAAGTAGCGCACGCGCTCGCCCGCGGCGAGCTCGCCGTCGCCGCGCGGCGCGTACACGAGCGCGTCGGCGCCAGCGGCGCGCACGATCATGTGCGACTCCTGTCCGGTCACCGGCTCGAGCACGAGCCCGTCGTCCGACGGGCGCACCCGTGCACGCAGGAACTCGTCGCGGTGCGCATTCCGGCGGACAGCTCGCGCGAGCCGGCCCTCGCCGTAGACCGGGCCAGGCTCGGTGGCCCCCTGGAGGGCGAGGACGGCGGGACGGACGAACAGCTCGCACGCGACGAGTGACGAGACGGGGTTGCCCGGCAGCCCGAAGACGAGCGTCCGATCACGCGCGGCGAAGGTCACCGGTTTCCCCGGCTTGACCGCGACGCCCCAGAAGACCTCCTCGACGCCGAGCTCTCGGAGCAGCCCGCGGACGAGGTCGTGCGGCCCGACCGAGACGCCGCCCGAGGTCACAAGCACGTCGGCCAGCAGCCCGACTTCGAGCGCGCTTCGAAGCGCCGCGTCGTCGTCGACGACCGACGGCAGGATGTCGAGGTCTGCACCCGCGGCGGCGAGCGCCGCCGAGAGCAGGACGCCGTTCGCCTCGTAGACCTCGCCGGGCCCCAGCGGTTCGCCCGGACGGCGCAACTCCGTTCCCGTCGTGAGAATCGCGACGCGCGGGCGCCGCCCGCACACGACGTCGGCGACGCCGGCCGCGGCGAGCGCGCCGACCTGCGCAGCGTGCAGCCGTGCGCCGCGCTCGACGACGACATCCCCCGCCGCCACATCGCCCGCGCGGGGGCGAACGTTGCCACCCTGGCCAACAGCGGCGGGAATCTCCACCTCGTTGTCATGCTCGACAACGTACTCGATCGGGATGACGGAGTCTGCGCCGTCGGGCACGACGCCGCCGGTCGCGATCCCCATTGCCTCGCCCGGCTCGAGCGCGCGCGGCGCCGGCACGCCCGCCGCAACCCGGGCGACGACGGGCAACCGCCCGGGGGTGTCCGCCGCCCGCACGGCAAAGCCGTCCATCGCGGAGCTGGGAAACGGCGGCAGGTCGACGACGGAGCGAGCGTCCTCGGCGACGACGCGGCCCGCGGCGTACGCAACCGGAACCGGCTCGCCCACGAGCGGCTGCACCCGCTCGAGCACGTTCGACTGCGCGTCGGCCAGCGACAGCAGGTCTGCCATCTCGCCGCGGAGGGTAACCTCGCAGCCGTGATTTCCGTCGTCGTGCCGGTGCACAACGAGGAACGCAGCGTGGCGCTGCTGTACGACGAGCTACGCTCGGCGCTCGAGCCGCTGGACCTGGCCTGGGAGACGATCTTCGTCGACGACGGCTCGACCGACGGCACGTTCGCCGCGCTCACGAGGCTCCACAACGATGCCGACAACGTCCGCGTCGTCCGTCTGCGACGCAACTTCGGCAAGGCGGCCGCACTGCGCGCGGGCTTCGACCAGGCGCGCGGCGACACCGTCGTGACGATCGACGGCGACCTGCAGGACGACCCCGCCGAGATCCCACGTCTCCTCGCGAAGCTCGACGAGGGCTTCGACCTCGTCTCCGGCTGGAAGACGCGCCGGCGCGACCCGCTGTCGCGGCGCATCCTGTCGCGGATCTTCAACCGCGTCACGGGCATGTTCTCCGGCGTGCAACTGCACGACATGAACTGCGGGCTGAAGGCCTACCGCGCCGACGTCGTTCACGGCTTGCGGCTCTACGGCGAGCTGCACCGCTTCATCCCCGTGCTCGCGCACTACCGCGGCTTTCGGATCGCGGAGCTCCCCGTGAACCACCGACCGCGCGAGCACGGCCGCTCGCGCTACGGCGTCGAGCGCTACCTGCGGGGCTTCCTCGACCTCCTGACCGTCTCGTTCATCGGGCGCTACCGGCACCGCCCGCTGCACCTCTTCGGCGGCCTCGGCCTCATCCTCGGCGGGATCGGCACGGCGATCCTCGTCTACCTGACGGTGCTGAAGGCACTGGGCAACGCGATCGGCCACCGGCCGCTGCTGATGCTCGGCGTGCTGCTCGTCGTGATCGGGATGCAGTTCTTCTCGCTCGGGCTGATCAGCGAGATGATCACGAGCCATCACGAGGAGCGCGCCGGCGAGCGCGACCGCGCCGAGCTGCTCGTCGACGAAGTCCTCTCCTGAGGCGCCGCTTGACGGCGCCGCAGAGAGGCTGGGCGGGCTTTGCCCGCGCAGCCGTCTAACCCAGTGCGTTGGGTAACTCCGGCCCAGAACCCAGCGAGCGCGCTATGAAGATCACGTATTTCGGCACGTACGAGCGTGCGTATCCGCGCAACGCGCAGGTGATCTCCTGCCTTCGCACCGCGGGCGTCGAGGTCGAGGAAGAGCACGTCGCCGTGTGGGACGACCTTCGCCACGGCTGGTCGGCCGGCGCGGGAAGCGCGCTACGGCTGGCGTCGGCGGAAGCCCGCCTCTTCACCCGCCGGGCGGACGACGCACACGCGATCGTGGTCGGCTATCCCGGTCACCTCGACGTCACGGCGGCACGGCGCGCGGCGCGAGGACGGCCGGTGGTGTTCAACCCGCTGGTCTCGCTCGCAGACACGCTCGTCGGCGACCGCGGCCGGTTCCGCAGCGGCTCGCTCGCCGCACGTGCGCTCGAGCGGATCGACCGCCACGCGTTTCGTTCCGCGGATCTCGTCGTCGCGGACACGGCGGCGCACGCCCGCTTCCTCAGCGGCATCCGCGGCCGCGGCGACGTCGCCGTCTGCTTCGTCGGCGCAGAGGACCGCCTGTTCACGCCGGGGTGGGAGCGCGACGAGTTCACCGTCCTCTTCGTCGGCAAGCTGATCCCGCTGCAGGGCGTCGACACGATTCTCACGGCCGCGCGCGCCGTCCCTGACATCCCCTTCCGTCTCGTCGGGAGCGGGCAGCTCGACGCGCTGCTCGCCGGCCGCCCGCCGAATGTCGAGCACGTGGACTGGGTGGAGTACGAGCAACTCCCGGCCGAGCTCCGTGCTGCCGGGTGTGCACTCGGCATCTTCGGCACGACGGCAAAGGCGCAGCGCGTGATCCCGAACAAGGCGTTTCAGGCGCTCGCGTGCGGCGTCCCGCTGGTCACCGCGGACACGCCGGCTGCGCGAGAGCTGCTCGTGCACGAGGAGAGCGCGCTGCTCGTGCCGGCGGGAGACCCGCACGCCCTTGCCGAGGCCGTCCGGCACCTCGCCGAGGACGCCGAGCTCGCGAACCGGATCGCCCGCGGCGGCCGCGCGGCCTACGAGCGCGCCGCGAGCGAGCCCGTGCTCGGCGCCCGCTGGCGCTCGCTGATCGAGGGCCTGCTGTGAGGGCGCGCATGCCGACGGTCACCGCGACGCTCGTCGCCGCGATCGTCGCGTACGGGGCGGGCTTCGCCGCCCTCTCCGTCCTCCGCCAGCGCGCCTTCGCGAACGGCCGCTTCGACCTCGGGAACATGGTGCAGGCGGTCTGGTGGACGGCGCACGGCCATCCGCTGCGCATGACGAACCTCCACGGCGAGCAGATCTCGCGGCTCGCCGCACACGTCGACCCGCTGCTCGCGGTCTTCGGGCCGCTGTGGTGGGTCTGGCCGAGCCCGGATCTCCTGCTGGTGGCGCAGGCACTCGCGATCGCGGCGGGCGCGTGGCCCGTCTACTGGCTCGCGAAGAAGCATCTCGGGTCGCCACGGGCAGCACTCGGCTTCGCGCTCGCATACCTGCTCTATCCGGCGACGGGCTGGCTGACGCTGAACGAGTTCCACCCCGTGGCGCTGGCGACGCCGCTCCTGCTGTACGCCTTCTGGTTTCTCGACAACGACCGCCTCCTGCCATTCGCGCTGTGCTCGATCGCCGCCGCGGCTTCGAAGGAGGAGATCGGCCTCGTCGTCGCCGGCTTCGGCATCTGGTACGCGCTCGCGCGCCGCCGCGTCGCAGCGGGCCTCGTCATCGCGGCACTCGGCTTCGCGTGGTCGGTGATCGCGATCGCAGTCGTGATCCCGCACTTCCACACCGCCGGCGAGTCGGACTTCTACGGCCGGTACAGCGAAGTCGGCGGCTCCGCGGCCGGGATCGTCAAGACGACCCTCACGCATCCGTCGCGGATCGCGCATGCGGCCTTCAGCGGGCGGGACCTGCGCTACGTCCTGCAGCTGCTGCTCCCGCTCGCCGGGCTCTCGCTGCTCGCGCCGCTCGTCCTGCTCGCGGTCCTGCCCGAGCTCGCGCTGAACCTCCTGTCCGCGACCCCCACGCAGACGTCGATCCACTTCCACTACACGGCGGGACTGATCCCGCCGCTCGTGATCGCCGCTGTCCTCGGCGCCAAGAGACTGTCCCGCTGGCCCCTGGCCGCCGCTTTCGCGATCGTCGTGACGGCCCTGGTCGGCGCCTACCGGCTGGGCCCGATCCCCGGGTGGCGCCACGTCCCGGGCGGGTCGCATTTCCAGGCAACGGCGGCTCATGTCACCGAGCACGACCGCATCGCGGCGAAGGCGTTGCGGCTGATCCCGAAGTCGGCGGTCGTCAGCGCGACGAACACGCTCGGCGCACACCTCTCCGCGCGGCGGCGCATTCTCAGCTTCCCCTACATCCAGGACGCAACGTGGATCGCCGCCGACGAGACGCAGCCGAGCTACGGCGACCGCTATGCGCCGCTCCCGATGGCGCTCACCCTCGTCGCGCTACGACGGAACCCGGACTGGCGTCTCGTCTTCGAGCAGGACGGCGTCCTCGTCTTCAACCGCGCGCCGGCATAGGACGACGAACAGCGCGACGACCAAGAGGTCGCGCAACGCCACGAGCCAGATGCGCCCGCCGAGCGCGAACACGTCGCCGTAGTGGAAGAACCAGACCTGCGCGAGCACGAGCACCGCGGCCGTCAACGCCCACTCGAGCGGCTCGAGCAGAACGACGAGCGGCACGAGCCAGACCATGTACTGCGGCGAGAAGAAGCGCGTGAACGCGATGAAGCCGGCGACCGCGCCCGCGAAGGCGATTGCGAGCCGCTGCGGCTCGTCGCGCCCGCGCGCATAGAGCCACGCGACGAGCGCCACGGCGAGCACCTGCAGGACGGAGCTGAAGCCGGCGAGCACGCGGGGGAGCGTTCCCGTCAGGTCGTACGAGATCGCGTGGCCCGTCCGGTGGACGACGTGCGCGGAGTACCAGCCGAGCCGGTCGGCGACGCCGAGCAGCGAGCCGAAGAGGCTCTCGACCTGCAACGCGCGCCCTGCCTGCGCTCGAAAGCTCTCGACAAGGCCGTGCGGCGAGAGCGCCAGGAAGGGAACGATCACGATCGCCGCGACGGCCGCGAACGCCGCCGCCGACCGGGCCGCAGCGCGGCGGCCGGCCGTCCGCCACACGTGCACGAGTGCGGGCGGGAGGAGCACGACCGGATAGACCTTCGCCGCGAACGCCACCCCGAGCACGGCGAAAGCGGCGACCGGCAGCGCCGCGAGCAGCAACCCGAGCGCGGCGACAGTCAAGAACGCGGGCCACGCGTCGTAGGTGTTGAGCGAAATCGGCCCCAACGCGATCGGAGAGAGGGCGAACAACGCGAGCGCAGTCCAGAGGCGAGCGCGCGGCGCACCGAGGCGGACGAGCAGCAGCGCGAGGACGACGATCGTCGCCGCACCGCAGAGCGCCATCAGCGTCTTGAACGCGGCGTTGTAGTGCACCGAGCCGAACGCCTGCGGCGGCAGGAAGACAACGAGCGCGCCGGGGGGATACTCCATGAAGAAGTCGCGGTACGGGACGTGCCCCGCGAAGGCGGAGTGCGCGAAGCCGCCGTAGAGGTGAACGTCGCGGAAGCGCGCGGCACGGAAGAGGCCGCCGTCGGGCACGGCACACGCGGCCACGTAGACGGGAATCGCGACCGCGGCCGCGACCCATGCGTCCTTGCGGCTAGTGGCCGTTGCCCGGAACCTGGACGAAGCCCCCGTTGCCGCCGGTCGTCTGTGTCGTCGACGGCTGCGTCGGCTGCGCGTAGTAGCCGCCGCTCGAGCTCGAGCTCGTCGAGTAGCCGCCGCTCATCGCGTACTGCAGCGTGTGCGACGTCCACACCGGTGCGTGCGTCGCAACGGGGAAGTCCTTCGGGAACGGGGCGTACTTGAGCGCGGGCTCCATGAAGAGCTTCCAGATGGTCGCGGGAAAGGTCGGGCCCGACACCTCGATGCCGTGCACCGACGTCATCGGGATCTCGCCTCGCGGGTAGCCGATCCAGATCGTCGCCTCGAGGCTCGGCGTGTATCCGCAGAACCACGCGTCGGCGTAGTTGTCGGTCGTCCCGGTCTTCCCTGCGGAGGTCGCGCCGAAGTACGCGCCGACGCCGGTGCCCATCCTCATGTTCTCGCCGAGGATCCGCGTGACCTCCGAGGCAACCCAATCCGGGATGACGCGCTTGCGCTTCGCGACGCCCCAGCCCGCTTCCTTGTCGACCTTGCCGCCCGGGAGCACGACCTTCGTGATCGCCATCGGCTTCGAGTAGATGCCGCCCGCGGCCAGCGTCGAGTACACCGTCGCGAGGTCGAGCGGCGTGACCGCGCGCGAGCCGAGACCCATCGACGGGACGTACGAGCCGTCGACGTCCAGCGGCGAGCGGCGCCTGTCGACGCCGAGCTTGTACGCCATGGCCGCGATGTTCTCCGGGCCGACGTCGAGGGACAGCCGCGCGAACACGGTGTTGTCCGAGCGCAGCAGGCCGTTCTCGATCGAGGTCGCGCCGACGTACGTGTGGTCGTACGTCTGCGGACACCAGGCCGTCGGCGGATTGACGCTGCACGATCCGAGGCCGGTCGGGTTGTACTCGAACGGCGCCGAGAGATAGCTCGTCGAGGGGCTGATGCCCTCGGCGATCGCGGTCGCCAGGACGATCGTCTTGAACGTCGACCCCGGCTGGCGCCGTGCGGACGCCACGAAGTTCACCTCGTTCTTCGGGTTCCCGGGGCTGACCTCGGTCATGGCCCGGATGGCGCCGTTCGACGGGTTGATCGACACGATCGCCGCCGCCGGATCCGTCGGGTAGTAGAGGGTGCGCTTGATCGCCTGCAGGGCGAACCGCTGCAGGCGCGGGTCGATCGTCGTGTACACGCGCAGACCGCCGGAGCGGACCGTGTTCGAGCCGTAC
Organism: Gaiellaceae bacterium; assembly: GCA_036526315.1. Lineage (GTDB taxonomy): Bacteria > Actinomycetota > Thermoleophilia > Gaiellales > Gaiellaceae > 3-1-20CM-4-69-9. The sequence continues at coordinate 52,023 of DATCYR010000009.1, forward strand.
TGCTGCTGGAGCTCGTCGCGGACGTAGCTGAAGAAGTACGGCTCGCGGATGCGCGTGTAGAGACGGCCGGCCTTCAGGTGCAGATGGCGGTCCGCGACGGCGTTGGCGTACTGCGTCGAGGTGATGTAGCCGTTCGCCAGCATCGCGCGCAAGACCTCGTCACGCCGTGCGATCGCCTGCTGTGGATGGTCGAACGGGTTGAAGTCCGTCGGCGCCTGCGGCAGACCGGCGAGAAGCGCGGCCTGTGGCAGCGTCAGGTGCCGCGCCGACTTGGAGAAGTACGTCTGCGCGGCGGCCTCGACGCCGTAGGCGCGGTTTCCGTAGAACACCTGGTTGATGTACGCGTTGAGGATCCACCGCTTCGACTTCTCGCGCGCGAGCTTGATCGCCAGGCACGCCTCGGTCGCCTTGCGGCTGAACGTCTGCGACGGCTTCTTGATGTAGAGGTTGCGCGCGAGCTGCTGCGTGATCGTCGAACCTCCCTGCACGACGTGCCCGGCGCGGACGTCGGCGAAGAGCGCACGCACGATGCCCGGGTAGTCGAGCGCGCCGTGCTGCCAGAAGCGGCGGTCCTCGATCGCCACCGTGGCGCGCGGCACCCACTTGCTCATCGCGGTCAGGTCGATCGGCTGCCGGTTCTTCTCCGCCGGGATCGACCCGAGCAACGAGCCGTCCGCCGCGTAGACGAACGAGTTCTGGCCGACGTCGACGGGGCGGAGGGTGTTGAGGTCGCAACTCGACATCCACACGGCCGCGCCGGTGAAGCTCGAGACGACGAGGATCAGGATGACGGCGAGCACACTCCCGGCGACGAAGTGCGCGACCCGCCGGCGGTGCCGGCGCACGCGTTCGCGGCGGTTGCGGCGGATCGCTGCGAGGAGGTGGTCGGGCTCCCGTCCGCGCCCGCGGCCTCGCGGCGGCGGGGTCACGCGAAGACTCCCTCGCCGCGTAGCAGGTCGTAGGCCTGCAGGCGCAAGTCGCGCTCGAGGCGCTCGGCCGCCCGTTCGTCGGCAGCGGGGGCTCGCACGACGACGGTGGCGCTCCCGGCGAGGTCGCCGACGAACACGTCCGCGTCCTTGACGAGCGCGCGCAGTCGTTCGATCACGACGCCGACATCGCGACCAAGTGGAACCTGAACAGTGATCTCGGCGACCTTCTCTCGACTGCGGATGGTGGAGTTGCGGATGGTATCCGAGGCGAGCTTCTCGTTCGGGATCACGAGCCGGTCGCCGCGCTGAGTTCGCACGAAGGTGTAGATGAGCCCGATCTCCTCGACGATGCCCTCCGTGTCCTCGATGACGATGTCGTCGCCGAGGCGCACGGGCTGGGTGAACGCGATCAGCAGCCCGGCGACGAAGTTGCCGAGCGTGCGCTGCGACGCGAAGCCGACGACGATGCCGATCACGGCGGACGAGGCGAGCAGGCCGCCGGCCACGGCGCGCACCTGCGGGATGACGAGCAACGCGGAGAGAAGCCCGACGAAGATGACGCCCGCGGTGATGCTGCGCCGAACGATGCGGTAGCGCGTCGTCGCCTCAGGTGTCAGGTGGCGCCGCGCGATGGCGCGGTCGATCAGACGCGCGATGACGAGCGTGATCCCCAGGACGACGCCGACGACGATCAGGCGATGCCAGAGCGGCATGGGCCTCTATTCGACGGCCCAGCGAAACCCCTTGCCGGCTCGCTCGAAGCGCCCGACGCCGTAGAAGTGACCGGCGATCACGGCCGCACCCTCCTCGGCCAGCTCGGCGATCACGCGCCGCCGTGTTGCGGTCGCGATGTCCGGATCCATGTCGTTGACGAACACGAGGCTCGGGTCGACGACCTGGAGCTCGTGCGCGACGAGATCGCCGATCGCGGCGAACCCGTCGGCGCGCACGATCATGTGACCAGGCGTGTGACCCGGCGCCGGCTCGACGCGCACGCCCGGCGCGATCTCCGCCGCGCCGGTGACACGGTCGAAACGGTCGGCGATCGGAAGCACGCGCTCACGGAGGTGGGGGCGCTCCGCGAGCGACACGTCGCTCATGAAGTACGACCAGTCGTCCTCGTGGACGACATAGCTCGCGTTCGGGAACGCGCCCGTCCAGCCGACGTGATCGACGTGCAGATGGGTGTGCACGACGACATCGACGTCGGCAGGGGTCAACAGGTCGAGCAGGCGTGCGTCGCCGTCCGGCATGAAGGCTCGCGGCTTCGGGCCGGCCCCGGTGTCGACGAGGACGGTCGTGGCGTCCGCGCGAAACAGCGCGCAGTTGACGGGCACCCACCAGTCGACCTCGGAGTGAATCGCCGGGAACGCCTCGCGCTGCGTGGCAAACGTCCCCTCGGTGTCGGTGAGGACGTCGGCGGTCACAGCGGCTTCCTGCCCGCGAAGCCCTCGTCGGTTCCGTGCCAGAACGCGATGTCGCCCTCGCCGAGCTTCCAGCAGAGCAGCACGGGCTCGCCGTCACGGCGCGACGGAAAGTCGAGCAGGCCTTCCTCGAGCGACTTGATCTGGGCGCCCGCGCCGTCGATCGCCTGCGCGCACGCCGCAATCGCATCGGCTTCGGCCTGGATCGTCGAGGCGAGGTCGCGCAGATCGCTCGGCGGGAGGTCGCCACCGTTCCCGGCGATGTGCGTCACGAGCTCACGTTGCCGGCGTTGCGCCGCCGCGAGCTTGCGGTTGTGCTCGACCATCCGCTCGACGACGGGGCGCAGCCTCGCGACCGCTGCGTTCGCTTCCTCGAGGGTGAATTCGCGTTGCACGGGCCTAGGCGTTGACTCGGCAACGCCGCGAAGAGGTCGGGCGAGCTCTGCTCGGCCGACCGTCCAACGCCCCTAGTTGGCTCCGACTCAAGTCTCGTCGCAGAAACACATGCCTATCATCATGGTTCGTGCTCGGCATCTACGTGTGGAGCCGGGCAATGATCTGGCTCGGCGCGATCTTCGCCTTCTACTGGTTCGAGCCGAATCGGAATCCGCGTGCGGGACGCTGGGACTCGCCGCTGATCCACGATCTCGGCTCGTTCACGGACGTGTGGGCGCGCTGGGACAGCGTCTTCTTCGTGCGAATCGCGGAGCACGGCTACGACCGCGCGTCCGCCGCGTTCTACCCCCTGTACCCAGGGCTCGTCGCCGTCCTCGGGCGTGTCTTCTTCGGCCACTACGTATTCGCCGGCATCGTCATTTCGCTGGCAGCGTGCCTCGGCGCGTTCACGTTGCTCTACCGCCTCGCCGAGGAGCGGCTCGGCCCGGATGGAGCGTGGCGGTCGGTGCTCTATCTCGCGATCTTCCCGACGGCGCTCTTCCTGCAGGCCGTCTACAGCGAGTCGCTCTACCTGCTGCTCGTCCTCGCGGCGTTCGTGACCGCGGAACGCGGCCGCTTCGCGTTCGCCGGCGTCCTGTCGGGGCTCGCGATCCTCACGCGCATCACAGGCGTCGCGCTGCTCCCGGCGCTGGCCGTGCTCGCCTGGCGGTCACGGCATCGCGGCCGCGCGCTTGCCGAGCTCGCGCTGGCCCTGCCGGTCGTCGCCGTGTACCCGCTCCTGCTCTGGCAGCAGGTGGACGATCCATGGGCGTTCTGGAACGCGCAGGACGAGTGGCACCGGCACCTTTCGCGCGCCGGCCCGCTCGGCGGAATCTGGTCGGCACTCGTGCACTGGACACCGTCACACGCGGAGTTTCAGCATGCGATCGCCGTCAACGCCGAAGGGCTCGTGGCGCTCGCCCTCTTCATCCCGCTGACCGTGGTCGCGTGGCGCCGCTTCGGCGCGCCGTACGGCCTGTTCGCGGCGTTGAGCCTCGCGATCCCACTCAGCTACCCGAGCTCGCGGTGGCCGCTGCTCTCGCTCCCGCGGTTCGGACTCGTGATCTTTCCGTTCTTCCTCGCGCTGGCGGCGCTGACGACCGGCCGTCCACGGCTGCACACGCTCGTCGCGGCGACGAGCGCACTCTTTCTCGGCATCGCGATCGTGCAGTGGTCGCTGTGGCAGTGGGTCGCGTGAACGCCGCCGCCCTCGACGGGGTCACGGTCGACGCGCACGGGACGCTGGTCCGGCTGATCGACCCCGTGCCCGCGCTCGCCGCGGCTCTCGCGGAGCGGGGCGCCGAGCGGCCGCGCGACGTGGTCGCGCACGGTTTCCGCGTCGAGGTCGAGCACTACGTCCGTCACTCGTCCGACGGACACGACGAGCCGGGGCTCGCACGCCTACGACGCGGCTGCGCGCGCGTGTTCCTCGACGCCGTCGGCGCCGACCTCGACGCCGACGAGTTCGCGCCGGCGTACGCAGGCGCGATGCACTTCGACCTCCTCCCCGGCGTCGTGCCGGCGCTCGAGCAGCTGCGCTGCCTCGGGCTCGAGCTCGCAGTCGTCGCGAACTGGGACCTCTCGCTCCGCCGGCTGCTCGACGAGGTCGGGCTGAGCCGGTTCTTCCGCGTCGTCGTCCATGCGGCGGCGAAGCCTTCGCCCGACGGCCTGCGGCGGGCCCTCGCTTCGCTCGGCGTCGATCCCGCACGCGCGCTCCACATCGGCGACGACAACGCGGACGAGGCCGCGGCAGCCGCAGCCGGGATGCTGTTCGCGCCCGCTCCGCTACCCGACGCCGTGGCGGCTCTCGGATGAGCCCGCTCGCCGCCTGGACGGCGTTCGTCGTCGCGTTCGCGTCGCTCAGCTACGCGGTGCGCTTCACCGAAGGGAAACCGCAGAAGGACGTCCTCTACCAGTGGTCGACGGTCGCGAACAGCCTCGTCCAGTACGCGATCATCGCGCTGATCGTCTATGCGATCGCCGGCCTCGGCAACAGGCACCAGCTGCTCGCGCTCCGCCGGCCGACGTCGTGGTGGGTCGCCGCGCGTGTGGGCGCGGCCGTCGGCATCGGCATCACAGTGCTGACGACGCTGCTCGGTCCCGTCCTCCACCCCGGCCGCGAGCAGGGCGTGACGCCGGACGTGTGGATCCCGAGCCACGCCGCGCAGTACGTCGCGAACGGAATCGTGATCTGCATCGTGGCGCCGTTCGTCGAGGAGCTGGCCTTCCGCGGGCTCGGCTACTCCCTGCTCGTTCCTTACGGACGATGGGCGGCGATCATCCTCGTCGGCATCGCCTTCGGCGCGGCCCATGGCCTCGTCGAGGCGTTCCCGTTCCTCGCGGCGTTCGGCGCCGGCCTCGCGTACCTCCGCAGCCGCGTCGACAGCGTCTATCCGGGCATGATCGTCCACGGCGTGTTCAACGCGATCGCGCTGGCCGTTGCCGTTTCGGGCAAACCGCAGCAGGAAGGCGTTCTCCGCGCATGCGCCGGAGCCTGGTCGTTGCTGCACTTCTGAGCGTCCCGCCGCTGGCCGCGGGCTGCGGCGCGGCGAAGCGGCCGCTCGCCTACGAAGACGTCACGGCGAAGGTCGGCGGCCTCGAGTTCACTCGCATCACGGTCGACACGGCGCAGTCGCGAAAGGAGCTCCGTGAGGTGCTCTCACGCAACAACCCGGGAGTCAGGATCCGGCTGCCGCCGATCGACTTCGGTTCGCACGAGACCTTCCTCGTCGCGGCAGGGCCGCGGTCGAGCACCGGCTACGCTCTGCGCGTCGTGCGGATCTACGAACACGGAGGCCATGTGCAGGTCGTGATCCGCGAGCGGACGCCGGCGCTCGGCGATCCGGTCCGCGCACGCGTCACGTATCCCTTCCGGCTGCTCGTGCTGCCGACCCACGAGCCAGTGCACTTGAAATGGTTGGGACGCCCGTGAACGACGACCCGCTGATCAAGCAGCTCCGCCAGCAGATCTCCGATACCGACCGTTCGATCGTCGACGCGTTCAACGCACGCCTTCGTCTGGTCGCGCGGCTGAAGAGCTACAAGGAGTCGCGCGGGATCGACTTCCTCGACCCGGAGCGGGAGGAGTGGATGCTGCAGTACCTGACCCGGGCGAACCGCGGCCCGCTCTCCGGCGACGGCCTGAAGGAGCTGTTCGACGAGATCCTGGACCTGACGAAACGTGAGGTCCAGCGCGGAGAAGAGGCCTGACTACTCCTCTTCGGGGTCGACTGCGAACTCGTCCGGGGTGACCTGCTCGAGGAACTGCTTGAACTCGGAGACCTTCGACTCGATCTCCTCCTCGGTCACCTCGTCGCCCTCGAACTCGATCCCGGACTCCTCGATCACCTCATCGGCCGCGAAGATCGGCGCGTCGGCGCGAATGGCGAGCGCGATCGCGTCGGACGGGCGCGAGTCGACCTCGATCTCCGACCCGTCGAGCTGCACCGTGATCTGTGCGTAGAAGGTGTTCTCGCGCAGCTCGGTGACGGTGATGCGCGTCACCTGCGCGCCGAGCTGGTCGAGCATGTCGGTCACGAGATCGTGCGTCATCGGCCGCGGCGTCGATGCGCTCTGGAGCTTCATCAGGATCGCGGCCGCCTCGGGATGACCGATCCAGATCGGCAGGAACTTGTTGCCTTCGGCCGTCTTGAGCAGAACGATCGGCTGCTTGCCGACCAGATCGAAGCTCACGCCGTAGATCTGCATCTCCTGCATGGGCGACCTTTTCGGATGGTAGCTCAGGGTTTCTGCGTCGAACGTCACCCCTCCGAGCGTTCCAAAAACGTTTACCGAAGGCGCCCGACGAACGTCCACGCAGAGGCCGGAGCCTAAGGCGGGCGAAGCGGGCTTAGGCGGAGGCGAACCGATGCGGAACGGCATCGCGAAGCGTCGCCGTGCCGCACGAAAGAAGACAGTCGCCCCTCACCCGCGAAGCGGCGTACATCTCCCCCGCCGGCGAAAGCACAGCTTTCGTCAGCGCTCTTTGAGACGCCATTCCGCGACGTCGCGGATGCTGACGATCCCGACCGCCCGCTCGCCGGCGACGACCGGAATGTGACGAAAGCCTCGTTCGATCATCGTCTCGCCGGCCTCCTCGACGGACGCGTCCTCCGTCATCGTCACCGGGTCCGGGGTCATCCACTCCCGGACACGCGCCTCGCTCGAATGAACGCGGCCGGCGACCGCCCGCATCAGGTCGCGCTCGGTGAAGATCCCGATCATCCGGCCGAAGTCGGAGACGACCACGGCCCCCACCCCGTGGCTGGTCATCTTCTCGGCGGCCTCGCCGATCGTGTCCGACGGCTCGACCGTCAGCACGTCCCTCGTCATCACCTCGCCGAGCGTTGGCATGGCGGCGAGCATAGGCGAAGACCACGGCTACAATCCACCCCTCGCGGGCGATTAGCTCAGTTGGTTAGAGCGCCGCTCTGATAAGGCGGAGGTCCGTGGTTCGAATCCACGATCGCCCACTGCGCAGCAGCAACGCCTAGTGCAGCCGGTCCGTCCGCTGCAGATAGTCCTCGACCGCGAGCAGGAACGAGTTGTCCTCGGCGAGCTCGCGAAGCGTTCCCTTCGTCTCGTCGTCGAGCTCATCGTCTCGCGCCAGCTCGGTGAGGAAGCTGCCCATCTGGCCGCCGCGGGACAGCGCGGCCATGCGGAGGAAGATCCGCTTCGCCTCGTCGTCCTGCGAGATCGCCTCGAGTGACTCCATGTCGTGATGCGTCCACAGGCCCAGCATCTCGAGGGGTTAACGGCCCTCGGCACCAGGGAGATACGCGACCTAGGGCGCGGCTCGCTCGAGCGCCTCGATGAGCTCCTCGAGCTCCGTCTCGTCGGCGAAGGAGATCTCGAGCCGGTTCGAGACCACCCGGCTGGAGAAGCCCGTGATGCGGTCTGCGGCGCGCTTCGCCCGCGCGACGAGGGCCGGGTCGAGCGTCACCTGCTGCCGGCGCTGCTTCGTCTTGGCGCCGGCCCAGCGGGCCGCACGCTCGGCGGCGCGGACCGACATTCCCTTCTGCACGATTTTGCGCGCGAGCGCGCGCCTGCCCTCGTGATCGGGCACCGCCAGGACGGCGCGCGCATGCCCTTCCGTCAGCTGTCCGCGCTCGAGCATCTTGAGCACGTCCTCCGGCAGCTCGAGCAGACGCACGCGGTTCGAGACGGCGGGCTTCGACTTCCCGACCTGCTCCGCGAGCTCGCCGAGCGACAGCCCGAACTCGTCGAGGACGACCGCGTAGGCGCGGGCCTCTTCGACGGGCGAGAGATCCTCACGGGCGATGTTCTCGACCAGGCCGAGGAGGAGCGAATCGCGGTCGTCGGCGTCGCGAACCACCGCCGGCACGGTCTGCAGCTTCGCGTCGCGGGCCGCACGCCAGCGCCGCTCGCCGGCGATCAGCTCGTAGCCGCCCGCCGTCCGCGGACGGACGAGCACGGGCTGCACGATGCCCTGCGTCCGAACGGAGTCGGCGAGGCCGGCACCGGCATCGCTGTCGAACTTGCGGCGCGGCTGGCGGGGGTTCGGATGGATCGCGTCGACCGGCAGCTCGGCGAGCTCGCTCGGCCCCGCGCCCCCCAGCAGAACTTCGAGGCCGCGGCCGAGGCCCCGGCGTTCAGGAACGCTCGACAAGCTCCATCGCCACCTTCCAGTAGGCGTCGGCGCCGCGCGAGCGGCGGTCGTACGCGATCGCAGGGAGACCGTGACTCGGCGCTTCGGCGAGGCGCACCGAGCGCGGCACGGTCGTCGTGAACACGAGCTCGCCGAAGTGCTTGCGGACCTCGGCCTCGACGTCGGCGGCGAGGCGCGTCCGGCCGTCCACCATCGTCAGCAGGACGCCGCCGACGGCCAGACGCGGATTGAGCCGCATCTTCACCAGGTTGATCGACTGCACGAGCTGGGACAGGCCCTCCAGCGCGTAGTACTCCGCCTGCACGGGGATCAGCACTCGGTCCGCAGCCGCAAGCGCGTTCACGGTCAGCGGCCCGAACGACGGCGGGCAGTCGAGGAAGACGAACGAATAGGCGTCGACACCCTCTTCCAGCGCGTGCCGCAGGTACGTCTCGCCGTCGCCGTGCCGCGTGAGCTCCACGGTCGCGCCCGCGAGCTCCGGCTTCGCAGGGACGAGGTGCAGGTTCGGAAAGCGGGTCGGCTTCGCCAGCTCGCCGAGCGGCGCGCCGTCGAGCAGGTCGTAGGTCGAGGTGCCGTTCGCGCGCTCGCCGAGACCAGAGGTTGCGTTCGCCTGCGGATCGAGGTCGATCACGAGCGCCCGCTCGCCGGCCTCGGCCAGGCAAGCGGCGAGATTGATCGCCGTCGTCGTCTTGCCGACGCCGCCTTTCTGGTTCGCAAGTGCGTAGACCTTCGCCACGCCGGGAGCGTACTCAGGCCAACGGACGCTTACGCGCGACGCCGGTGCGGCGCGGAAAGCCGGCGGGAGTCGGCCCAAGCTTGCGCACGACGAGCAGCCCGTCGTGCTCGGTCGCGACCTCCGCGGCGAGGAGCGAAGCGACTGTCGCGACGTGCTCGACGTCCGCCGAGGGGCCGACCCAGAGGACCGCAGCGCCGCCCGTGCGCACGAGCGGCAAGCACCATTCCGCCGCCACCGGCGGCGGCGCGAGCGCCTTTGCCACCGCAACGCCGAACATCTCGACTTCCTGCTCCTCGGCGCGCCCGTGCACGACGGTCGCGTTCGGCGGCGCCCAGCGGCGCAGGAAGTCGCACTTCCGTCCGTTCGCCTCGAGCAGCGTCACCTCGCGGGTCGGCAGCGACGCGGCGAGCGGGATGCCGGGAACGCCGCCGCCTGATCCGACGTCGACGAGCGGCCCGTCGAACCGGGAGACGACGTCCACACCCCGCAACGAATCGTCGAGCAGTGCGCGACGCGCTTCCTCAACGTCGTCGATCGCGGTCAGCCCAGGTGTTGCGACGAGAGCCGCGAGCCAGCGGCGAAGCCGCTCGTCCGCGTCAGCCAACCGGTGGACGGGGTCTGGGGGAACCGGGCGGTTCCCGCAGCTCGGACCACTCACACGGGGCGAATGACGACGAAGCGGTTGGGCTCAGTGCCCTCGCTCGTCGTCTCGACGCCGTCGAACTCCTTCAGGCGCACGTGCACGACCTTGCGCTCGACGGCCGTCATGGGATCGAGCTCGACCGCCTCGAGGCTCGCCAGCGCCCGCTCGGCGGAGCGCACCGCCAGCGCCTCGAGCGACGCGCGACGGCGGTCGCGGTAACCGGCCGCGTCGACGACGACCTCCTTGCGGTCGTCGGAGTGTCCGCGGTACATCGCCGCGTTCGCGAGGTACTGGATCGCGTCGATCGTCTGACCGTGCCTGCCGATCAGCATTCCGAGGTCCGGACCCGTGCACGACACGGTGATGGCGTCCTCACGCTCTTCGACGCCCACCTGCGCGCTGACGCCGATGCCGTCCACGATCCGCTGGACCAGCTCGCGTGCCTCGGCGGCGAGCTCGCTGTCGTCCGTGGACGAAGGCGCGGTCGCGGGGTCGGCCGCTGCGGCTGCGTCACCCGAGACGCTCGCGATCACACGGGCAGGGGTGAAGCCGACGCCGAGCAGGCCGCGGTCGCCCTCGGACACGACCTGGAAGCGGACAGCCGACTTGTCGAGGCCAGGCCGCTGCCGCTCGAGCTCGCGAAGGGCCGACCACTTCGCCTCGCCGACCGTTTCGCCGGTCGCCTCCACCTGCAGCTCCATCAGCGGCTCGCCTTCTTCTTGCGCTTCACCCGCCGCGGCTGATCCGTCGGCTGCGGCGCCGGCGCGACGGCGGGAGCCGGCGCATCGACCTCCTTCGGCGCCGTGCGCGAGCTTCGTTTCTGCGGCATTGCCGGCGCACCCACCTTCGGGATGAGCCGCCGCGTGATCAGCCCCTGTCCGACCGTCCACAGGTTCGTGGTCATCCAGTAGAGGACGAGGCCGGCCGGGAAGCGCGCGATCACGAAGATGAACGCGAACGGCAGCACGTACATGATGATCCGCTGCGACTGCTGCATCGACCCCGACATGAAGTACGTCGAGGCGAGCTGGCTCGCGACGTAGACGGCGAGCAGGATGTAGCCCGACCAGTGGCTCGTCACGTGCGCCGCGATGCTCGGCACGAAGTGCAGCCACGAGAGGTCGCCGGGCGGCGGGTTCTTCGCGAAGTTCCGCAGCGTGTAGTAGAGGCCGATAAAGATCGGGAACTGCGCCAGCAGCGGCAGGCAGGACGACGCCGGGTTGATGTTGTTCTCCTTGTAGAACTTCATCAGCTCTTCGTTGAGCTTCTGGCGGTCGCCCTTGTACTTCCGCTGGAGCTCCTTCATCTGCGGGGCGTGCGCCTGCATGTTCTGCATCGAGTGGATCTGCTTCACCGTCAGCGGAACGAGCAGCATCCGCACGAGGATCGTGAGCACGCAGATCGACCATGCCCACGTGAACCCGATCGAGTGGATGCCGTTGAGGATGTGCCGGAGCAGGTGCTCGAGCGGCTGCAGGATGTAGAGAAGCGAGAGGAGCGTCATCCGAACACCCGCTGGTCGTGCGCGTAGTCGACGCCCCCGCGACTCCACGGGTTGCAGCGGAGCAGCCGCCAGACGGCGAGCACGGTGCCCTTGAAGAAGCCGAATTCCTTGTACGCGTCGATCGCGTACTGCGAGCACGACGGGTGGTACTTGCAGCTACCCGCCGGCAGGAACGGGCGAACCGTCAGCCGGTACGCCCAGATCAGCGCGACGCCGAGATATCTCACGCAGCTGCCTTCCCGAGGACCTCGTCGACACGCTCGCCGAGCCAGTCGAACCCGTTCGCGGCCACCGCCTCCGGGAGTCCGGGCTTGGCGATCAGCACGTAGTCGCGCCCGGCGGGCACACGCTCGAGGCGCTCGCGCCAGAGCTCTCGCAGCTGCCGCTTGATCTTGTTCCGCGCGACTGCGTTGCCGGCCGCCTTCGGCACCGCGAGGCCGAGCCTCGGATCGCCGGGATCGTCCTCACGCTCGAACCAGTAGAGAACGAGGAAGCGCGTCGACGTCGAGCGCCCCTGCCGGTAGACGGCGTCGAAGTCTCGCGAGCGAGACAGGCGATGCCGGCGCTGCACTTCGATCTCTACGCGGAGAGACGCTTCCGGCCCTTGGCTCGCCGGCGCTTGAGGATGGCGCGGCCCGCGCGCGTCGACATCCGGGCGCGGAATCCGTGCCGACGCTTCCGTCGGCGCACGTTGGGCTGGTACGTCCGTTTCACGAGGTCGAGAGGAACGAAATTGCCCCAAAGAGGGGCAGTGGTCGCGCCAGTATAGATGAGGCCTGCTGCACAGAGTTTTCCACAGCCGAGGCTGTGCGAAGTGCCTCCAAATATGACAAACGGCCACGCTTCCTCCACAGGTGTGGAGAGTCATGTGGAGTGAAGGAAATCCCTGCAAATCCGCCCCTTTTCTTCCCCAGTTTCCACGCATTGTCGGCCTTCGGGCACGCTGGTATGCTCGCCGCTTCCCCGAGCCGGAGAGGAGTGGTACGGCGGCGTGAACCGCCCCATCGAGCTGACCGCGGAGAGTCTGTGGAGTGAGGTTGCCGGTCGGCTCAAGGGAGCCCTCAACGAGACCACGTACCGCACCTGGTTCGCCGAGGCCGAAGGGATCGAGCTCTCGGACGACGCCTTCATCCTCGGCGTCCCCAACGACTTCACGCGTGAGTGGATCGAGGGCCACTTCCTCGGCCTGATCGGCGCCGCGGTCCGGGACGTCACCGGCCAGGAGCGGCGCGTGGCGCTGACCGTCACCGAGCGGATGCCGGCGGACACGCCGAGCCCCACGGCCGAGGCGAAGCCGAGGCCGGCCGCGGCCGGCGCGGCAGACGCCGGCATGAACCCGAAGTACACCTTCGACCTCTTCGTGATCGGGTCGTCGAACCGCTTCGCCCACGCAGCGGCGCTCGCTGTCGCGGAAGCGCCGGCGCAGGCGTACAACCCGCTCTTCATCTACGGCGGCACCGGTCTCGGAAAGACCCACCTGATGCAGGCGATCGCGCAGTACGTCGGGGAGCACTCGAGCGACCTGTCGGTGCGCTACGTCACGAGCGAGACGTTCATGAACGACTTCATCAACTCGCTGCGCGACAAGCGGATCGAGGGCTTCAAGCAGCGCTACCGCACGTACGACCTGCTGCTCGTCGACGACGTGCAGTTCTTCGAGCACAAGGAGCGGATCCAGGAGGAGTTCTTCCACACGTTCAACTCGCTCTACGAGGCCGGCTCCCAGATCGTCATGTCCTCGGACCGGCCGCCACGCGACATCGCAACGCTCGAGGAGCGTCTGCGCTCGCGCTTCGAGTGGGGGCTGATCACCGACATCCAGCCGCCGGATCTCGAGACGCGCATCGCGATCCTGCGCAAGAAGGTCAAGACGGACGGGATCCAGGTCGGCGACCCCCAGGTGCTCTCGTTCATCGCGTCGCGCATCTCGACGAACATCCGCGAGCTCGAGGGCGCGCTCACCCGCGTCGTCGCGTTCTCCTCGCTGACGGGCCGCTCCCTCTCCGTCGAGCTCGCCGAGGACGTCCTCAAGGACGTCTTCCCCCAGGGCGAGGCTGCCGAGGTCTCGATCCGCCGGATCCAGGAGCTCGTCTCCGAGCGCTTCCAGCTCTCGATGGACGAGCTCTGCGGCGACAAGCGCTCCCAGAACATCGTCTATCCCCGCCAGGTCGCGATGTACCTCTCGCGCGAGCTCACGGACTCGTCGCTGCCGAAGATCGGCAAGGAGTTCGGCGGGCGCGACCACACGACCGTCATCCACGCGACGTCGAAGATCGCCCGCCTGATCCGTGAGGACAGATCTGTCTACAACCTTGTGCAGGAATTGACCGCACGTGTGAAGCAGGTCCGCTGAGGGCCCCTGCCTGTTGAATCGCCACGGCTGTCCACCATCTGCATCCCCTGCGAGAATGGCTCAACCAGCGGCCTCAGAGCCTTCCTCCACGGGATCCACATCCCCTATGACTACAACGAGGTTTTCTTAAATGATTGAAACCAACACCATGGTCGGGACGGGGATGAAAGTCGTGTGCCAGCGAGAGGAGCTCTCGCAGAAGCTCGCCGTCATCGCGCGTGCGGTCTCGACTCGCGCGAGCGTGCAGATCCTCTCCGGTGTGCTGCTCCGCGCCGAGGCCGGCCGCCTGCATCTCGCCGCGACGGACATGGAGCTTTCGCTGCGCTCGTCGCTCGAGGCGCAGGTGGACGGCGACGGTGCCGTCGTCGTGCCCGGCCGGCTGCTGGTCGATCTCGTGCGGCTGCTACCGGACAGCGAGGTGACGATCGAGCACCGCGCGGACGAGAACACGGTGCACGTCACGTCGGGGTCGTCGACGTCGACTCTCCACAC
>DATCYR010000010.1:0-6341 GCA_036526315.1 Gaiellaceae bacterium
CTTTCTCGCCGTCGTCATCCAGCTCTCGATCGTTGCGCAGATCACGATCTTCGGCGGGCATCCGAATCTCCTGCTCGTCACGCTCGTGTGCATCGCGCTCCTCCGCGGCGCCGTCTTCGGCGCCGTTGCCGGCTTCTGCGCAGGTCTGCTCGCCGACACGGGCGTGTTCGGGACGCTCGGCTTCACGGCGCTGCTGCTCACGCTCGCCGGCTACTGGACCGGCCGCTACGGCGAGACGACCGGACGCGATCGCGCCCACGCGCCGCTGCTGTCGGTCGCCGTGATCACGTTCCTCTACGAGGTCGCCGCGCTCGTCCTGCGCTACATGCTCGGCCAGAACGCGCCGGGCGCCTCGGTGTTCGAGGGGCTCGTGCCGACGATGCTCCTCAACCTGCTCCTGACGCTTCCCGTCTACGCGCTCGCGCGCCGGCTGCTCCGGCCGCGTGAGTGGGCGGCGCGGGAGGTGCGGCTGCTTGGCTAAGCGCGCCCTGTCGCGGCGCTTCCTCCCGCCGGACCCGAACGTCGAGGAGCCCTACCGCCTGACGCCGCGCCTCGCGCTGCGCGTCGGGTTGCTCGGCGTCGTCGCCGTCGCCGTGTTCGCGACGCTCTTCCTCCGCCTCTGGTCGCTCCAGATCTTGAACGGCGCGCAGCTCCTGCGTGCGGCCGAGAACAACCAGCGGCGCGAGGTGCGCCTGCCGGCGCCGCGCGGCGCGATTCTCGACCGCAACGGGCTGCCGCTCGTGATCAACGTGCCGGGGACGATCGTCCAGATCGACCAGTCGACGCTCCCGCAGCGCAAGGGCGTGCGACTGCGCGAGATCAGGCGCCTCGCGCGCGTGCTCAAGATGTCGCCGAGCGACATCGGCGGGAACCTCCGCCGCCATCGCAGCGACCTGCTCACGCCTGTGACGGTCAAGTCGGACGTGACGGATCTGCAGGCGGCATATCTCTCCGAGCGGGCCGACGACTTCCCAGGCGTCGACGTCGAGACGGTGCCGTTGCGCTACTACCCGCACCGCGAGCTCGCCGCGCACGTGCTCGGGTACACCGGGGAGATCTCGCAGCAGCAGCTCGATGCGCTCGCGAAGCAGGGCTACCGCGCCGGCGACACGATCGGCCAGACCGGCATCGAGGCGCAGTACGACCGGTACCTGCGGGGGACGCCGGGGCTCGCGATCAAGCGCGTGGACTCACTCGGGCGCCCCGTCGCGCCGACGACGCCGCTCGTCCCGGCGCATCCTGGCGAGGCCGTGCGGCTGACGATCGACCTGAAGCTGCAGCTGGCGGCCGAGCAGGCGCTGCGGTACGGGATCGAGCGCGCCCGCAGCTCGGGCTGCCAGGGCTGCTGGTACTCGAACGGCGGCGCGATCGTCGCGCTCGACCCGCGCGACGGCTCGATCCGGGCGCTGGCGTCGAATCCCACCTACCCGCCCTCGCTCTACGTCGGTCGCGTCCGCGAGCGGGCGCTCGACGCGGCCGGGCTGACCGCGCGCTCGGCGCGGGCGATGAACTACCCGGCGCTCGACCGCGCGATCGACGCCGCCTATCCGCCGGGCTCGACGTTCAAGCCGGTGACGGCGCTCGCCGCGATGCAGGAGCACATCCTCCAGCCGTACGAGCCGCTCGCGTGCACCGGGCAGTACACGAACCACGGGCAGGTGTTCAAGAACTGGGACCCGTACGTCAACGAGGCGATGACGCTGCCCACCGCACTCGCGCAGTCGTGCGACACGTACTTCTACCAAGTCGGCTATCGCTTCTACGGGATGCCGGCGCGCCTGGGGCCGCGCCTGCAGGCGTGGGCGAGCCGCTTCGGCTTCGGCCAGAAGACGGGAATCGATCTCGGCTCCGAGGTGACCGGCCTGCTGCCGACGCCCGACTGGCGCAAGAAGACGTTCACGCCGAAGACGGACCCCGGCCACTGGCAGATCGACAGCCTCTGGAAGCCGGGCGACTCGATCCAGCTGGCGATCGGACAGAAGGACCTGCTCGTCACGCCGCTCCAGATGGCGCGCTTCTACGCGATGATCGCGAACGGGGGGAAGCTCGTCACCCCGCACCTGCTGCTCGACGTCGAGCAGCCGTCGCTCACGCGGAGTGCCGGCCGCGTGCTGCCGACGCCGCGCCCGGCCGCACCCGAGCCGACGAACGTCGACGCCCAGGCGCTCGCCGTCGTGCGCGAAGGGCTGTACGAGGCAACCCACTCCACCCTCGGCACCTCGTCGGCGATCTTTGGCACCTTTCCCGTTCCGATCTCGGGCAAGACGGGCACCGCCGAGAAGTCGATCGACCCCGGCGACGGTTACATGCACATCTTCAATCAGTCGTGGTGGTGCGGGTACGGGCCGTCGGATTCGCCCGACCTCGTCGTGTGTGCGCTGATCGAGAACGGCGGCCACGGCGGTGACGCAGCTGCGCCGGCGGCGTTGAAGGTGTTCGAGGAGTTCTTCCACAAGCAGTCCGCGCAGACGGGCCCGATCCACTCCGACTGATGGTCGACTACGCATCCCGAGCAGCCGGCCGCGCGCGCCGCCGAGAAGCAGCGGACGTCGCTTCGCTCGTCCGCCGGCTCGACTGGGTGCTGATCGGCTCCGTGGCCGCGCTCGTGGCGTACGGGCTGTGGTCGATCTCGGACATCACGCGCCACGACGTCACCGGCAACCCGAAGTACTACGTCACGCGCCAGGCGGTGTACGCGGCGATCGGCGTCATCTGCCTCGTCGCGGCCGTGCTCGTCGATCCGGAGATCTACCGAGCCCGCTGGCGCTTGATCTTCGGCGGCACGTGCTTCCTGATCGCCGTCGTGCTGCTGACCGGCCCGATCCGCGGCTCGCGGCGCTGGCTCGATCTCGGCTTCTTCCGCTTCCAGCCGTCCGAGTTCGGGAAGGTGCTGTTCGTGCTCGCGCTGGCGGGCTTCCTCGCCGAGCGCAGCCGGCGCCTGAACGACCCGCGCACGACGCTGGCGGCGGTCGGGCTCGCGCTCGCCCCGATCTTCCTCGTCTTCCTGCAGCCGGACTTCGGCAGCGCGCTCGTCTACTGCGCCGCGCTGGCGGCGATGCTGCTGGTCGCCGGCACGCCCTGGACACACCTGGCGGCGCTGGCCGCAGGCACCGTCGCCGCCGCCGCGTTGCTGCTCGGCGTGTTGCCGGCGGCCGGGATCCCGGTGCTCAAGCAGTACCAGGTCGACCGCTTGACCGGATTCCTGAATCCGGCGAGCGATCCGGGCGGCACGACGTACAACATCACGCAGTCGAAGAACGCGATCGGCGCCGGCCAGTTCCACGGACGCGGGCCGAACAACGCCACGCAGACGACGCTCAACTTCCTGCCGGAGCACCACACGGACTTCGTCTTCGCGTCGCTCGCCGAGGAGCGCGGTTTCGTCGGCGCCGCCTTCCTGCTGATGCTCTACCTGCTCGTCGTCTGGCGCGGCCTGCGAATCGTGACGATCGCACGCGAGCCGTTCGCCGCGATCGTCGCGGGTGGCCTGGTCGTCGCGCTCCTCTTCCAGGTCTTCGTCAACGTCGGGATGACGATGGGCATCGCGCCGATCACCGGCATCCCGCTTCCGTTCGTCAGCGTCGGCGGCTCGTCGATGATCGCGAACCTGATTGCGGTCGGGATCCTGCTCTCGATACACGCTCGCGCGAAAAGCTCACGCTTTTCGCGCGATTGAGGCGCGGCCGCTTCGCGGCGCACTTCTCCGTGGTCGGCGTCTGTTCTCTTCCTTGTTTGCGAGCGTTACGGGGCAGGGGTGAGGCCGTGGCGGCGCATGACCGCGGCGACGGCTGCCAGGTCGGGCGGACCGCCGGCGGCGGCGTCGAGCACCGCGGCGACCTCGCGGAAGTAGTCCGGCCCGAGGATGCCGGGCGTCACGATCGCGAGCGCCCTCGCGTCGGCGTCGTAGATGTTCTCGAAGCGGTGAACCTCGCCGCGCCGGATGTGGAGGACTTCGCCCGGCGCGACGTCGACGGCGTCGCCGGCGATCGTCCACGTCAAGGCACCGTCGAGCCCGTAGATCGTCTCCTCGTAGGCGTCGTGACTGTGTGCTGCCGGCACCGCGGCGCCGGCCGGGACGTCGAACTCGAAGATCGCGGCCGCTCCGTCCGACTGCGCTCCTTCGAGCAGGAAGCGGATCTTCAGCTCGCCGATTCGGATCTCTTCGTGTGTGACGGCCGCCATGCCGTCCTCCCTTCGTAGTGGTAAAGTGACTTGACCATAACGCATGAGCAGAAGTTCGTCAAGTCGTTTTACTAAGCAGGCGTACCCGGAGCAGGCGTTCGGCCCGCCGCTGATCGGTGCGCTCCTGCGCCGGCCGTGGGAGGCGGTGCAGCGACGAATGCTCGAGCGCCTGCACGACCGCGGCTTCGACGATCTCGACGCCGCGCATCTCACGGTGTTCCAGTATCCGGGGCCGCAGGGAGCGAAGCCGTCCGAGCTCGCGACGCGTCTCCGCGTCAGCAAGCAGGCGCTCAACTACCTGCTGGGCGAGCTCGAGCGCCTCGGCTACCTGGAACGACGGCCGGACCCGGACGACCTACGGTCGAAGCGCGTTGCCCTGACGAAGCGAGGCACGTCGGTGGCGATGTTGATGCGCGAGGCGGTCACCGAGGTGGAGCGGGAGTGGGCGGAGCAGCTCGGGCCGAGGCGTTTCGGCCAGCTTCGCGATCTGCTGCACGAGCTGGACGGCGGCTGACGTCAGGCCGCTTCGGCGGCGGGCTTCAGCTTCGCGCGGCGGGTCTTGATCGCCCGCAGCCGCTGGGTCAGGCGAGCCCATGCCCAGGGCTCGACCTCCTTGTACCGGAGCGGCGATTGCGCCCGGGTTGCCTCGAGGTACTCGAACCAGGCATCCGCCTCTTCGATCAACAACAGTTCGTGAGCTTCTCGCTGTCCGGCCACCAGAGGTTCACCTCCTGTCGTCCGCTGCCGATGAACCCTAGGACCGGGACCGGACGGAGGGCCCTGTCAAGCCACTTGCTAGCCTTCAACCAGATGTTCCATTCAGACCACAACGACATGCCGCGCACGCTCCGCGCCGCCTGCTTGCCAGGCGTAGCTGCAGCGCGCGCGCACGAAGGAGATTTCGCTTGCGCTGGTTTCGAAGCAGAAAGAAACAGGAGGAGCAGGCGCCTCTCGAGGCTGCCGCTCCCGTTGAAGCACCCGAGCCCGTAACCCCAGAGCCCGCCCCGGAGGCGGGACAACCGAGTAGCACGACGAAGCCCCGCCGCCGCCGCGGTACCCGCGGAGGGCGCGGCAAGTCGAAGAAGCCCGCGGCCGCCGCACCAGAGGCGAAGGCCGAGAAGACGCAGGAGAAGGAGAAGCAGCCGCCCAAGGCACGGCCGGAGCGAAAGCCGCAGCGCCGCGAGCGCGAGCGGCCGCAGCAGCGCCGCCGCCGTGAGCCGCCGCGCCGCGCACCGCTTCCGGAGGCAAAGCGCGAGCTGCTCGTCTCCGTCGACGTCGGCGAGCAGCGCGTCGCCGTCCTCGAGGACGACCAGGTCGCCGAGGTCTACCTCGAGCGGCCGGAGCGTCGGTCGATCGCCGGCAACCTCTACCTCGGACAGGTCGACAACGTCCTGCCGGGCATGGAAGCCGCGTTCATCGAGATCGGCCTGGAGAAGAACGGCTTCCTCTACGTCGACGAGATCGTCACGCCCGAGCTCGAGGGCAAGCGCCACGGCAAGAAGATCCAGGACCTGATCAGCCGCGGCGAGACGATCATGGTCCAGGCCGTCAAGGATCCGATGAAGACGAAGGGCGCCCGGCTCACGACCGAGATCTCGCTCCCGGGCCGGTTCGTCGTCTACCAGCCGAACGGCGACGGCTTCGGTGTCTCGCGCCGGCTCGACGACGACGAACGCTCGCGACTGAAGGAGGTGCTGAAGGCGCTCGACCTCAAGGGCGGCGGCGTGATCGTGCGCACCGCTGCCGAGGGGGCGTCCGCAGAGGACATCGAGCGCGACCTCGTCTTCCTGCAGAAGCTTTGGAAGGCGATCGAGGCGCGCGCGAAGAACGCGAAGCCCCCGACGCTGCTCTACCAGGAGGCCGAACTGCCGCTGCGGGTCACGCGCGACCTCTTCACCGAGGCGTTCGAGCGAGCGCTCGTCGACGAGGACCGCGCATACAAGCGCATCGTCGGCTACCTGAAGAAGACGTCGCCGCACATGGTCGAGCGCGTCGTGCGGTACAAAGAGAAGCAGCCCCTGATGGACGCCTACGGCGTCGAGGCGGAGATCAAGTCGACGCTCAACCGGCGAGTCGATCTCCCGTCCGGCGGCTATCTGATCTTCGACTACGCCGAGGCGTTCACCGTCATCGACGTGAACACCGGCCGCTTCGTCGGC
>DATCYR010000011.1:0-8790 GCA_036526315.1 Gaiellaceae bacterium
CAGTCATGCGCGACGCCTTCGCCGAGCTCGGCGGCGATCCAGCGCGGATCAATCCGCTGATCCCGGCGGAGCTCGTGATCGATCACTCGGTGCAGGTCGACCTGTTCGCCTCGAGCCGGGCCTTCGCGCGCAACGTCGAGCTCGAGTTCACGCGCAACCGCGAGCGCTACGCGTTCCTGCGTTGGGGGCAGCAGTCGTTCGACAACTTCAAGGTCGTCCCGCCCAACACCGGGATCGTCCACCAGGTGAACCTCGAGTTCCTCGCGCGCGTGGTCGACACGCGCGACGGGCTGTCGTTCCCCGACACGCTCGTCGGGACGGACTCGCACACGACGATGGTCAACGGCCTCGGCGTGCTCGGCTGGGGGGTCGGCGGGATCGAGGCGGAGGCCGCGATGCTCGGCGAGCCGATCTCGATGCTGATCCCGCAGGTCGTCGGCTTCAAGCTCACCGGGTCGCTGCCCGAAGGGGCGACGGCGACGGACCTGGTGCTGACGGTGACGCAGATCCTGCGCGCGACGGGCGTCGTCGGCAAGTTCGTCGAGTACTTCGGGCGCGGGCTCGCGGGGCTCGCGCTCGCCGACCGCGCGACGATCGGGAACATGTCGCCCGAGTACGGCGCGACGTGCGGCTTCTTCCCGGTCGACGACGAGACGCTGAAGTACCTACGGCTGACCGGGCGCTCCGAGGAGCACGTGACGCTCGTCGAGACGTACTGCAAGCAGAACGAGCTCTGGCACGACGGGGATGCCGAGCCGGAGTACTCGCAGGTGGTGGAGCTCGACCTCGGCGACGTCGAGCCGTCCCTCGCAGGGCCGCGGCGCCCGCAGGATCGCGTGCCGCTGCGCGAGGCGAAGGACTCCTTCCGCGACTCGCTGTCGAGCTTCGGCGTCGACTACGGCAACGGCCGCGACGAGGCCGTGGCGGAGTCGTTCCCCGCGAGCGATCCGCCGGCGACACTCGCGGCGGACTCGGACGCGAAGGTCGAGACCGGCAACGGGCAGGTCGCGCCGCAGGCGCGCAGCGTCCGCACGACGCTGAACGGCGACGAGTTCGAGCTCGAGCACGGAGCCGTCGTGATCGCCGCGATCACGTCCTGCACGAACACGTCGAACCCGCAGGTGATGATCGGCGCCGGCCTCCTCGCGAAGAAGGCGGTCGAGCGCGGCATCCGGCGCAAGCCGTGGGTGAAGTCCTCCCTCGCGCCGGGCTCGAAGGTCGTCACGGAGTACTACGAGCAGGCCGGGCTGACGAGGTACCTCGACGAGCTCGGCTTCCAGACGGTCGGCTACGGGTGCACGACCTGCATCGGGAACTCCGGCCCGCTGCCGGAGGCGATCTCCGAAGCCGTCGCGGAAGGCGACCTCGTCGTGTGCTCGGTGCTGTCCGGCAACCGGAACTTCGAGGCGCGCATCCATCCCGAGGTGAAGGCGAACTACCTCGCGTCGCCGCCGCTCGTCGTCGCCTACGCGCTCGCCGGACGGATGGACATCGACCTCGTCGACGAGCCACTCGGCGAGGACGCGAACGGCGAGGACGTGTACCTCCGGGACCTATGGCCGACGGCGCAGGAGATCCAGGAGACGATCTCGCGAGCGGTTCGCGGCGAGATGTTCTCGCGGACGTACGCCGACGTCTTCACGGGCGATCCCGCCTGGCGGGAGCTGCCTGTGCCGGAGGGTGACCTGTTCGCCTGGGATCCGGAGTCGACGTACGTTCGGCGGCCGCCGTACTTCGAGGGCATGTCCCGCGAGCCGGGGCGCGTCGAGGACGTCACGGGCGCACGGTGTCTCGTCTGGGTCGGCGACTCGGTGACCACCGATCACATCTCGCCGGCGGGGGCGATCAAGCCCGCGTCGCCGGCCGGCGAGTACCTGGTCGACCACGGCGTCGAGCGCAAGGACTTCAACTCCTACGGCTCACGCCGAGGCAACCACGAGGTGATGGTGCGCGGGACGTTCGCGAACGTCCGGTTGCGGAACCTGCTCGTGCCGGGGTCCGAGGGAACGTGGACCGTGCACGTCCCGAGCGGCGAGGAGATGACGATCTACGACGCGTCGCAGCGGTACCTCGCAGAGGGCACGCCGCTGATCGTCCTCGCCGGCAAGGAATACGGCTCGGGCTCGTCGCGCGACTGGGCGGCGAAGGGGCCGAACCTGCTCGGCGTGCGGGCAGTGCTCGCGGAGTCGTACGAGCGGATCCACCGCTCGAACCTGCTGATGATGGGGATCCTGCCGCTGCAGTACCTCGACGGCGAGAACGCCGAGTCCCTCGGCCTGACGGGCCGCGAGGAGTTCGCGGTGGAGGGCGTCGACAACGGCGACGCGCGCGAGGTCACGGTGCGCGCCGACGACAAGCGGTTCCGCGCGCGCGTCCGCCTCGACACGCCGGTCGAGCGCGAGTACCTCCGCCACGGCGGCATCCTCCCGTTCGTCATCAGGCGCCTGTCGGGGTCTGGCCCCGAAGGGGCCTGACCCAGCAGTTCGAAAGTCGTCACACAAACGCGACAGACTCGCGCGAATCTCTGCCCTACGGTCTCCGTCGTGGGCCGGAAACCGCGCAGCAACGAACCCGACTCGTTCCATCACGTCACGGCGCGGGGCAACAACGGCGGACTGCTGTTCCGCGAGCCCGAGGACCGGCGCGAGCTCCTGCACGATCTCGGCGTCGTCGTCCACCGCAACGAATGGCGGTGCCACGCGTACTGCCTCATCGGCACGCACTTCCACCTCCTCGTGCACACGCCGAAGCCGACGCTGTCGATCGGCATCGGCCGCCTCTGCAGCTCGTATGCCCAGTGGTTCAACTGGAAATACGGCCGAACGGGACACGTCTTCGCACACCGCTTCTCGTCGCGCACGATCACGGAGGAGACCCATCTCTTCGCAGCGCATCGGTACATCGCACTGAACCCCGTCGAGGCTGGTCTCTGCGGACGACCGGCGGGCTGGCCATGGGGCAGCTATCGCGCGCTCGCCGGCTTCGCACGTCCCCGTCCGTTCCTCGACGTCGACGCCGTCTACTCGCTGTTCAGCCCGCGGCGCGACGAGGCGCAGCTTGCGTACCGCGCGTTTGTGGAGAGCGAGTTGAACGGCTGGGGTCAGGCCCCTTCGGGGCCAGACCCCTTTGCCGAGAGCAAATCGCGGAAGCTGTCTGCGACGCGCTTCACCGCTTCGTCGTAGCGCTTCTTCGAAAGGTGGAGGCCATAGCCGTTCTTGCGGTGGGACTCGACCACGCGGTCGATGTACTCCCGCGCCTGCCGGTCCGCATCCGGCGTCTTCGCCACACCTAGGAGTGTAGGTCACCCCACAGCCGGTCGACGATCAGCTCCGCGTACCAGACATACCAGTAGTTCTGGGTGAGCTTGCGGGAGGCGAGATAGTCGCGCAGCCGGTCCGACACCTCGAGCGCCGGCACGAGCGTCGGCACCACGTCGTCGGGCCGGACCTCGGCGCCGATGAACTTGCTCGTGTAGCCGTACGCGTCCTTTGCCATCGCCGTCCAGAGCTTGCGGTCCTCCTCGAAAAGCCCGGCGAGGCTCGCATCGCTGAGTCGCTTCAGCTTCTGCAGGCTCAGCGCCACAGCACGGCCCTCGCCGTCGTCAGTGCCGCAGCCGCCGTCGCCGCGAGCTCGACGGCGAAGAGCACGACCACCACGTCCCGCAATGCGCGCGACGGGGACAGCAGCCAGACGAACGCAACGGCCACCGTCACGAGCGCGAGCAGGAATGCGCCGAGGATCCACGCCCCGGCGTGCCGCCACCCCGCCGTCACCGAGGGCGGCACGTCGCCGCCGAACGACTGGAAAGCCGAGACGGTCACCCCCAGAAACACGAGCAACAGGCCCGCAAGACCCGCCGCCGCGCCGAAAAGCTCCGGTACGACGTCCACGCGCTCACCCTAGCCACGGCCCCGGAAGGCGATTAGATTCGCTCCATGCAACTCCACAAGGACGCCAAGATGGAGCTCCTCAAGCGGGTTCCGCTCTTCTCGAAGCTCGACAAGAAAGGGCTGCAGGACGTCGCCCACATCGCCGACGAGCTGGACCTTCCGGCCGGCAAGGAAATGGCGACGGAGGGCGACCGGGGGCGGGAATTCTTCGTCCTGATCAAAGGCGAGGCAGAGGTGACGAAGAACGGCTCGCGGATCAACACGATGAAGGAGGGCGACTTCTTCGGCGAGATCGCGCTCGTCACGAAGATGCCGCGCACGGCGACGGTCACCGCGACGAGCGACGTCGACGTCCTCGTCATCACCGAGCGCGCCTTCGACAACTTGCTGAAGAAGTCACCGGAGATCGGCCGCAGCGTCGCCGAGGCGCTCGCCGAGCGCGTTGCGCCGGAACTTCCGGTCTAGCCGATCAAGCGGCCAGCCGCTCCTCGAGGTGGTGCGTGGCCTCGGATGCCCGCGCGGCGAGCGGCTCGACCGGGACGCGGCGTCGGCCGGTACGTAGATCTGCGCCGGGTATGAGTGCGCTGCCCGAAACCCGCGTTCGCACTCGATGACCGTCCCCGAGAGCGCGACCCGGCCGAGCACGCGGGCGACGCCGCGGCAGGGCTCATCGGCGACGTACTGCCCGATGCGGCCGAGCGGCGCGCCGTAGATGCCGCAGTCGCAGTCGGCGGCCGGCGCAGCATGGTGTCGCCTGCGCCGGAGGCGCGGCAACAGATGTGTCCCGAGACATGCTGCCGTCAGCGGCTCGCACGGCGTCCAGACCGTGCCGCGGACGATGCTGCCAAGGCTGTAGACGCCGCCGCGGCGGATGACTCGCCAGGCCCGCCATGCCTCGAAGGGCTCGATGAAGTCGCGGCTGCCGAAACATATCGTAGTGCGATAGGTTTTGACCTGGCTTGGACGGGGAATCATCGCAACCCGATAGGACTATGAGCAGCTTCGTGCAAGACGTCCGCAAAGAGGCGAACGGCTTCGTCGTCGCACTCGCCTCCATCGCCGCGATCGGCGGGTTCCTGTTCGGCTACGACACGGGCGTCATCTCCGGGGCACTGCTGCTGATCAAGGGCGACCTCCACGCGACGACGTTCGAGCAGTCCGCGATCGTCGGCTCGCTGCTGCTCGGAGCGGTCTTCGGCGCAATCCTGTCGGGCTACCTGGCGGGAGCGATCGGACGCCGGCGGACGAAGATCATCTCCGGGTGCATCTTCGCCGTCGCAGCGATCTGGTCGGCGCTCTCGCCGACGGTGTGGGTCCTGATCGTCGCGCGCTTCGTGCTCGGCGTCTCGGTCGGCACGGCGTCGTTCGTCTCGCCGATGTACATCGGCGAGCTTGCGCCGAAGAAGATCCGCGGCGGGCTCGTCAGCTTCAACCAGCTGATGATCACGAGCGGCATCCTGATCGCGTACATCGTCGACTTCGCGCTCAAAGACGTCACGAACAACTGGCGGTGGATGCTCGGCCTCGGCGCGCTGCCGGGAATCGCGCTGGCGGTCGGCATGTACTTCATGCCGGAGTCGCCGCGCTGGCTCGTCGAGCACGACCGCGAGGACGACGCGCGCGAGGTGCTCGACCGCGCGCGCGAGCAAGAGAACGTCGAGGAGGAGATCGAGGAGATCCGCGAGGTCTCCCGCCAGTCGGCCAGAGTCCGCGACCTCGTCGGCCGCAACGTCCGCCCGATGCTCGTGATCGGCCTCGGCCTGGCGATCTTCCAGCAGATCGTCGGCATCAACACCGTCATCTACTTCGCGCCGACGATCTTCAAGCTCGCGGGCGTATCGACCTCGAAGGCGATCGGGCAGACCGTCTTCATCGGCGTCACCAACGTCGTCTTCACGATCGTCGCCGTCCTGCTGCTCGACAAGTTCGGGCGCCGCTTCTTCCTGCTGATCGGAACCGCGGGCCTCACGATCGCGCTTGTCGGGCTCGGGCTGTTCTTCCAGGTCGCGGCGATCAAGGAGCACGCGAGCTGGCTCGCCCTGGCGTCGCTGATCTTCTACATCGCGTCGTTCGCGATCGGCCTCGGGCCGGTGTTCTGGTTGATGATCGCCGAGATCTTCCCGCTGAAGATCCGGAGCGCCGGGATGAGTGTCTGTACCGTCGCCAACTGGGGCTTCAACTTCCTCGTCGCCTTCACCTTCCTGCAGCTGATCGACACGGCCGGCAAGGGCGGCACGTTCTTCGTCTACGCAGGGCTCGGCGTCCTCGCCTTCATCTTCTTCGCCTGGAAGGTGCCCGAGACGAAGGGGCGCAGCCTCGAGGAGATCGAGACGGAGCTCGGCGCGGACGCCGACGAAGGGCTCACGCGCGCCAAAGAGCGGCCGCGCGAGCGCGCCGCCTCCTAGCCGCCGGCGGCGAGCGCAGCCGCGCACTCGAGCAGCAGCCCGTGCACGAATGCCTGCGGCAGGTTGCCGCGCAGCTGCCGCTGGCCGACGTCGAATTCCTCCGACAGCAAGCCCGGCGGCCCGCATGCAGCGCGGTTGCGCTCGAACCAGCGCGCCGCCTGCACGTGCTCTCCGCGCTGCGACCAGGCGAGCGCGAGCAAGAAACCGCAGAGGAGGAACGCGCCCTCGGCAGCGCCGAGCGGGCGCTCGTCCGGACGGAACCGGTACGCGTAGCCGTCCTCCGTCAGCTCGGCGACCACGGCCGCGAGCGTCGCGCTGCTGCGGGGATCGTCGGGCGCGACCGCGCCGCGCAGCGCGGGCAGCAGTAGTGCCACGTCGACGCGCTCGTCGGTCGGCGAACGCTGCCAGCGCCCCGTCGGGTGCAGCGCGCTCGAGGCGACTTCCGCCGTGATCCGGTCGGCGAGCGACAACCACTCCGGCGCGTGCCTGCCGGCCGCCGAGCAGGCGCTGATCGCGCGCAGCCCGGCGGCGCAGATGAGACGGCTGTGCGTCCATGCGTCGGGGTCGAGCTCCCAGATCCCGGCATCGCGCTCGTGCCAGCGCTCGTCGATCGCGGCCGCCGCCGCCACGGCCGCGCTCCAGCTCTCCGACTCGAGCCGGTCGTGACGGTCGGCTGCGGCGAACAGGAGCAGCGCCTCGCCGAAGGCATCGAGCTGGAACTGCTCGTTGACGTGGTTCCCGACGACGACCTCCGCGCCCGGATAGCCGGGTAGATCCAGCCGCCGCTCGCTCGGGATCGCGCCTCCCTTGACCGTGTACGCAGGCTTCAGGGACGAACCGTCGTCGCGCAGGCGTGCAGAGACGAACCGCACGGCGTCGTCGAGGAGCGGATGAGGACCGGCCCTCGCAACCGCCTCACCGGCGTAGCACTGGTCGCGGATCCACGCGTAGCGGTAGTCGTAGTTGCGGCCCCCGCGCGCCCGCTCCGGGAGCGACGTCGTCGCCGCCGCGACCATCGCGCCCTCGCTGCCGGTGAGACCGCTCATGACGGCGTAGGCATGGCGCGCGTCGCGCGGCGCGATCGTGGCATCGAAGTCCGGGATGCGCTTCTCCCACTCCGCCTCGGTCGTCCGCCACGCGACGTCGGGGTCGGGAACGTCGAGTGCGTCGGCGCGGCGCGCGAGCACGAGGACGAGATCGCGGTGCTCGCCGGCCGCAAGCGCGAGCTGCACGGTCAACGCGCCGTCGCGAACCGCGACGTCGTCGCCTGCGCGCCAGGCGTAGTGGCAGTCGCCGGCACGGCCGCGCCAGACGCCGTCGTCGCCGCACTTCGTCTCCGCGCCCAAGGCGAGGACCACCTCGAGCTGGCTCTCGCCCTCGCGCACCACGATCCGCCTCAGGACGACCGCGCGACCGGGATCGCTCGGCAGCGCCAAGGCCTCGCGCGACTCGACGGTCGCCCTGCCGTCCGTCACCCAGCGGTTGCGCCAGATCAGGCCGCCGTCGTAATAGCCGCCCCACACGAAACGGCCCGTGGGCACGACGACGTACGTTCCGCCGCCGCCGACGAGCGACGCGAACACCGCCTCGTCGTCCCACTGCGGAAAGCACATCCAGGCGAAGTCGCCGCGCGGGCCGACGAGCACGCCGCGCTCGCCGTCTGCGAGCAGCGCGTACTCGCGCAGAACGTGCGGGGTCGCTTGACCGGAGGCCGGGGTCAGCGGCCCCGCACCGCCGCCGCCATCGCCGCGGCGGCCGCGACCGCGCCGGCGGCGAGGGGCCGATGCGTCGTCAGCCAGAGCTGAACGCTCGACTTGCGGGCCTGCCCGTCGAAGATGCCGTGGGTAGCCGCCTTCGCGGGCACGGGCTGGTAGAGGTTGTCGACGCGGCCGTTCACGGGCTTGTCCTGGATCTGCTGCGACGAGAAGCCCGTGCGCGCCAGATACCAGTCGGCGAAACGCGGGGCGATCTTGTTCCCGACGATCGCCTTGAGCGCGCTGAAGCCGACGACGACCTCGCGGCGGCGATGATGCGCGGCCCAGTACACGGCCCGCGCCGGAACCTCGGGCTGGTAGATCGGCGGAACGGGCTGCGGGTGGTCCGGCAGGTTCGTGCGGCACCAGTCGAACTGAGGCGTGTTCACCGCCGGCAACTGCACCATCGTCACCCACACGTTGCTGCCGTCGTGCATGAGCTCCGTGCGAACGGAGTCGGTGAACCCGCGCATCGCGAACTTCGCGCCGCAGTACGCCGACTGCAGCGGGATCGCGCGGTACGACAGCGCCGAGCCAACTTGCACGACCGCGCCCCGGTCGCGCGGCACCATCCTTTTCAGCGCGGCGCGCGTCCCGTAGACGGCACCGAGGTAGGTCACCTCTGTCGCCCGCCTGTACTCGTCGGGCTCGACCTCGAGGAAGCGGGAGAAGATCGTCGCCATTGCGTCGTTCACCCACACGTCGATCGGACCGAACGCCTGCTCGACCGCTTCCGCCGCC
>DATCYR010000012.1:0-15765 GCA_036526315.1 Gaiellaceae bacterium
GGATCTCGCCGCCGCGCATCGCCGCGAGCGGCACCTCCGACGTGCCGACGAGGTAGAGCTCGTCGCGCTCGATCCCGTAGATGTTCACCTCGTCCGTCGGGAAGAACCCCGTCCCGTGCATCGCCTCGTCGCGGACGAGCACCGGCGGCAGCACGGGCGTGAAGCCGCGCGAGACGAGGCGGTCGAGCGCGAAGCGGTAGAGCGAAAGCTCGAGGAGCGCGACGTCGCCGAGGCGGTACGCGAACCGCGCACCCGACACCTTCGCCGCCCGCTCGAGGTCGATCCAGCCATGACTCTCGGCGAGCGCGAGGTGGTCGCGCGCCGCAAAGGCGAACGACGGCGGCTCCCCGACCCGGCGCAGCTCGACCGCGTCCTCCTCGGTCGCGCCGTCCGGCGTCGTGTCGTCAGGCGGGTTCGGAACGCGATCGAGGAGCTCCTTCCGCCGTGCCTCCGCCGTCGTCAGCCGCTCTTCGAGGCCCTGCAGCTCCTGCTTGACCCGCTCGAGCTCCGCGAGCTGCTCCGGCGTCGGCTTCCCCTTCAGCTTCCGCGCGGCGCGCAGCTCCTCGACCTGCGGCTGCACCTCGCGCACGGCCGCGTCGGCGGCGAGCAGCTCGTCGAACACGCCGCCCGCGCCCTTCCGCTCGAGCGCGGCGCGCACCGCATCCGGGTTTTGGCGGGCGGCGCGGAGGTCGATCATCGCGCCAAGAATGCCTCAAGCACCTGGGCGACGCCCTCCTCGTCGACGGAGGGGCAGACGAAGTCGGCCTCCTCCTTGACGCGCTCGTGCGCGTTCGCGACGGCGACGCCGTACCCGGCCCACTCGACGAGCTCGATGTCGTTCTCGCCGTCGCCGAACGCCACCGTCCGCTCGTGCGTGAAGCCGATGTGCCCGGCGAGGAAGTCGAGTCCTGCCGCCTTCGTCACATCCGGCGACGCGAACTCGAGGAAGTACGGGAGCGACTTCGAGATGTACAGCCGCCCGTCGAACCGCGCGAGCATCCGCTCCTTGAGCCCGTCGAGCACATCCGCGTCGTCGATCACGACCAGCTTCGTCGGCGGCTCGTCGAGCCACTGCAGCAGATCGCCGACGGCGTGCAGCTCGAGGTGCTGGAAGTCGGCGTAGCGGCGCGCCTCCGGCGTCACCTCGGCGACGTACAGCTCGTCGTGCAGGTAGCAGTTGAGGCCGAAGCCCTCCTCGTTCAGCGCGGCGATCGTCTCGCGGGCGAGCTCCAGCGGGATCGGGACGTGCCGGAGCCAGCGACCGCTCACGGGGTCTGCGACGACGGCGCCCTGGTAGCAGACGACCGGATCGTCGAGCCCGGCCTCGAGCGCGTACGGCCGGACCGACTGGAACATGCGACCGGTCACGAGCGTGACGTGGATGCCCGCTGCTCGTGTGGCGGCGAGCGCCTCCCGTGTCCGAGGCCGAAGGACGGCGTCCTCGCCGATCAGCGTGCGGTCGAGGTCGCAGGCGACTGCCTCGACCGTCCGCGGGAAATCGGACGGGAGCTTCAGCCCTGCGGCATGGTCAGGAAGTCGACCAGGTCCTTCAGGTCCTGCGCCGGCAGCGCGCCGTACGTCTTCGGCATCACGTTCTTCGGATAGCCCGGCTGGATGTACGCCTCCGGGTGCGCGATGGACGTCAACACGAACTCTCTCAGCGGCTTGTTCGCCTGCTTCGCGTACTGCGGGAGCTTGTCCAGGTCGGGGCCGATGTTCCCCTTCGCGTCGGGCCCTGCGGGCGTGAACGTGTGGCACGCGCCACAGCCCTGTGCCGCAAAGATCGCCTTGCCGGGCGACTCCTTTGCCACGGTGCCGACCACGGTGTTCGGCGTCGGCGTCTTGATGCCCTCGTTGCCGCAGCCCGCCAGCGCGAGCACCGCGGCGGCGCAGACGACGGTCAGGACGGCAGCACGCATGGGGCGCGAGTCTACTGTCTCGAACCGCAGCAGAGCCAAGCATCCGAGCGTCCCGAGCAGGATCACGTCGACGGGCGTGTCGTTGACGAGGAGCGAGACGACGACCGCGATCAGCATCGCGTCGACGCTCGGATGCCGGGGCCGTCGCGTGCCGGCCCAGACGAGAGCGGCGGCACAGCCGAGGAAGAGGGCCGCCGAGTACCACGCCCTCGTGACCGACGCCCACGACAGGTGCAGGCGCCGCCAGAAGTCGCCGAAGAGGGAGCCGCTGCCGACGGAGTGCGTGACGTGGCTCGACCCGCCGAGCGCGGCGTCGATCCCGATCAGCGCGAAGACCACGGCGGCCGCGCCGGCGCCGACGACCGCAAGCCGGCGCCAGCTCAACGGGCCGGGGCGCATCCGCACGAGGAGCACCGCAAACGCCGCCGCGAAGACGACGAGGCCGCCGCCGTCAGCACCGGCCTTGCTCCAGCCGACGGTTATGAGCGCGAGGATGCCGACCGGCAGCAGCCAAGGCAGGCCGCCCACCGCGGTCGCGGCGATCACCGGGACGAGCAGCAGCGTCTCGAGCTGGTTGCCGATCCCGTAGAAGCGGCCGCCGCCGTCCGGGCGGGCGCCGAGAACGCCCAGCGCGTTCGTCTTCGGCGAGGCCGCGAGTGCGATCAGGTAGCCGACGAGGAACACCAGCACGGCCGCCGGGATGAAGCGCCTTCGCGCCGATGCGGCCGACGCGAGCACGACCGTGAGCGCGACCATTCCCGCGATCACCACCCAGAGGCGCGTCGCCCCGAGGGCCGACAGCATCATGGAGGCGGCGATCGCCGAGGCGGGCGCAAGCACGGACGCCGCCGGCGCGAACGCGACGAGGCCCGCATACGTGATGACGAGCGCGACCATCGTCCAGCCGCGGGCGTGGTGAACCTCGGCCAGCCTCCGGTCGAGCGCCTTCAGGTCGGCGCGTGTGCCCGGGACGGCACGGATGCTCGGCTGCCGCTGCTCCGTCAGCGCGACGGCGGTCTGCGTGATGTCGGTCATCGAGACCAGGCCGTCGAGGTGCGTGGAGTCGGACGTCAAGATCCCGGCGTATCCGGGCGCTGCGACGGAGACGTGGTAGCGGCGGGTGTTGGGGTGCGATCCGGGTGGGGGGAGCTCGACGTATACCGCCGGCTCCTGTCCGGGGCCGTTGACGAGGTCGACGACGACCTTGCCGTGGGGCCTGCCGCCGAGGAGTGCGTTCTCGATCTTCCCGCGGCGGAGCGAGGCGATCGTGCCCGCGCGGCTGACCGTGCTGCCGGAGCCGGGGACATACAGCCCTACGGCTCCGGGAAGCGGCTGCCCCGGGGCCACGACGTGGATCTCCGGCATCGCCTGCGCCGTTGCGCTCGGAGCGAGCGCCCCCGCAACGACCAGACAACTGGCTACGATTCGTCTCGTAAACCTCGCCTCCAAGGAGAGCGATTCTCGATGAAACGCAGGTCCTACGGGCGCGACGCCGGTCTGTCGCTGCGGATGGTGTTGACGACGACTCTGCTCGGCCTTCTGTACGTCGTCTTCGCCGTCGTCCTCTTCCAGGTGCTGAACGTCGGGCTCGTGCCGATGCTCGTGATCGTCGTCGGCCTGGCCTTCTTCCAGTACTACACCTCCGACAAGCTGGCCCTCCGCGCCGCCGGCGCCAAGATCGTCGAGCGCGACGAGGCGCCGGAGCTGCACGACATGATCGAGCGCCTCTGCGCGATGGCCGATCTGCCGAAGCCACGCGTCGCGGTCATCGACACCGACGTCCCAAACGCGTTCGCGACGGGGCGGAGCCCGAAGCACGCCGCCGTGGCTGTCACCCGCGGCCTGTGGCAGCGGCTCGAGCCGCAGGAGATCGAGGGCGTCCTCGCGCACGAGCTCTCGCACGTCGCGAACCGCGACGTGCTGATCATGACCGTCGCCAGCTTCTTCGCGATGCTCGCGGGGCTCCTCACGCGCTTCGGCCTCTACTCCGGGATGTTCGGCGGCGGCCGCAGCCGCGACAACAACTCCGTGCCGGTCTGGCTGATCGTGCTGCTCGTCTCGGTCGTGACGTACTTCCTCAGCCAGATCCTGATCCTGGCGATTTCGCGCTACCGCGAGTTCGCCGCCGACCGCGGCTCTGCCCTGATCACCGGCGCTCCCGAGCATCTGATGAGCGCGCTCCAGAAGATCTCGAGCGACATGTTCAGGATCCCGCAGAGCGACCTGCGCGAGGTGGAGGGGATGAACGCGTTCTTCATCATCCCGGCGAACGTCAAGGGCTCGATCAGCAGCCTGTTCCTGACGCACCCGCCGCTCGAGAAGCGCCTCGCCGCGCTGGCAGAGATCGCGCGCGAAATGGGCCGGCCGGTTCAGTAGCGCTCCGGGGTCTGACCCCAGGGGTCAGACCCCGGCCTCTCTCATGGGTCTTCGCAACGTTCTCTTCGGTCGCAAGCAGCTGGCCGGGCCCGCGCGCGAGCGTCTCTTTGCGCTGACGACCGCGGCCGTGACGCTCGACACGGAGCTCGGCCTGCGGACGGCGGGTGCAGGCGCCATCTGCTTCAAGCCGCTGTCGGCCGGCGACTTCGTTCGTGCCGAGAACGACCTCCAGCAGCTGCTCGACGGCATTGCCGCCGACTCCGGGTCGAAGCTCGAGCGGCGTGAGGACAAGTTCGGGTACACCTGGATCGTCGTCCGCGACGCCGATCTCGAGGATCAGGTCGCCGGTGTGCACGCCGTCGCGCAAGGTCTCGAGGAGCAGGGCTTCGGCGGCCAGCTCCTGGCCGCGGTCTTCAAGTTCGACGGCGGCAAGCATCCCGTCTACTGGATCTACGGCTACAAGCGCGGCGCCTTCTGGCCTTTCGTCCCGACGGGCGAAGGCCAGGAGCGCGACAACGCGGAGGAGCTCGAGCTGAAGGCGAAGCTCGAGCCCGAGCTTCCGGTCGAACAAGACCTCAGCCGCTGGTTCGGAGTGTTCGACTCGCCGCTCTAGCGGGCGAGCCCGCGCCGGCCTCGAGGGGTCTGGCCCCGGAGGGGCCTGACCCCAGCCTTTCGCCGGAAGAAGCCAGGCGCCGTTGGTGAGCGTCGCGTTGAACTGCTGGGGTCAGACCCCCTGCGGGGTTCAGACCCGGAGGCTGCCTAGACCTTTGTCCACGACCTCCTCGCCTTCCCGGTCTGGAGCCGCTGCCGGCCCGCTGCAACGCTCGGGACGTGCGTCCGTTGCTCCGCATCGCGATCCTCGCCTTGTGCGTCTTCGTCGGCTCGTCCGCCCTCGGGGACGCGTCTGCGCGGACGTCCGGCATGACCGTGCACGGCCCGAGCAAGCCCGTCTACATCGGCCAGACGATGCAGCTGCGGGTGATCCTCCACGGCCAGTCGGTGCACTGCGTTGCGACCGTCGGCTATACGGGCGGGAAGGTGCAGAAGCTCGGCGACCGCGCGACGAGCTCGTCCGGGGCGACGTGGTCGTTCCGCGTCCCGGCGGTCAAGCCGGGCACCGCGCGCGCCGTGATCAACTGCGGCGAGGCCGGCAAGGGATCGATCCCCTTCCAGGTTCGCGCCGCGCTCCAGGCGCCGAAGATCGTCACGGAGCGAACGGGTTTCTCCCAGCGGCTGAACCGCGACGGCTCGACCAACGTGTGCTTCGGGCTCGAGCTCCGCAACGACCGCACGCGGGTCGACGCGACGCACGTCGCCGTCCTCGTCAACCTCGTGGACGCCGACAACCGCGTGATCGGCACCGATCACCTCACGCTCATCCGGATCCCGGCTGGTGCCACCGTCTATATCGGCGACCAGCTCTCGCGGCTCGTGAACATCCCGATCGCCCGTGTGGAGGTCGTCGCGGT
This sequence comes from Gaiellaceae bacterium, assembly GCA_036526315.1. Taxonomy (GTDB): domain Bacteria; phylum Actinomycetota; class Thermoleophilia; order Gaiellales; family Gaiellaceae; genus 3-1-20CM-4-69-9. Next base: position 5,765 of record DATCYR010000012.1, read on the forward strand.
CACCGCGACCTCGACGCCGATCGCGCCGGCGACGCCGCCGCTGATCAGCGACATCCTGATCGCACCCGATCGCGACCGGTTCGTCGCCACCGTCTACGCCCAGCTGCTGAACCAATCAGGGCTCCAGCTCCAGGGCGGCGAAATGGGCACCGTCCTCGTCGACGCCGAAGGCAACATCATCGGCGGCGGCCGCGGCAACGTGCAGGGGCCGGTCTCCCTCGGCGCCCGCGAGCTCTCGAAGACGTTCACCCAGATGACGGCCGTGCCGTACGACAAAGCGGCACAGGCGCTGATCTCGGTCGTGCCGCGGTATCCGCGGCAGCCCTCCTAAAGCAGCGCCTTTCGAGCCGCTTTTCCCGCAATTTGCGGGCTTTGCGTCATCGTGACGCACGATGACGCCATAAGTGACCTTGACATGACATCACCGTGATGTCACAGTGCCGCCCATGAACGTGGCGGCCTACGTCGAGGCGCTCCAGCAGGATCTGGCGAACGTCGCCGGCATCGGCGACGACGCAATCGCGGAAGCAGCCCGCCGGATCGGCGCAGCCCTCGAGTCATCCCTCCGGCTCAGGCTGATGGACGCTCTCGGCGAGGCCGCCGCCGAGCTGACGAACCAGCTTCCCGACGGTCACGTGGAGGTGCGCGTGACCGGAGGCGAGCCGGAGCTGGTCTACGTCCCGGAGCCGGGGGCGCCTCCGCCCACCGGCCTCGAAGATCTCAGCGCACGCATCACGCTGCGCCTGCCCGAGACGCTGAAGTCGATCGTCGATGCAGCCGCCCAGGAGGCGGGCGTGTCGGCGAACACCTGGCTGCTCCAGCAGATCACGCGCAGCGCTGACCCGAAGAAGCGGCGGTCGCATCCCGGTCGCCGCATGACCGGCTACGGCCAGAGCTGAAAGGAGTCACGATGCACGTCCTCCCACTGCCGTTCGGGCTCGCGCTGGCGCTCATGCCGCGCCGCGAGGCCAACACCTTCCGCCGCAAGGAAGAGATCCGGCCGCACGTCCGCAACGCCGTCCGGCCGCGCGACGCGTACCTCGGCGACGTCCGCTACTTCAACAGCACTCGGGGCTCGATCTGATGCGGAGCGAGACCTTCGCGACGCCCGGGCCCGTTCTGCTCGACATCGACATGCCGGCGGGCGAGATCGAGATCGCGGCGGCGGACACCGACGAGACGCACGTCGAGCTCGAGTCGGACTCGCACAACGAGCAGGTGCAGGAGATGGTCGCCGCGGCGCGGATCGACTTGAGCCGCCGCGGCGACGTCTTCCACGTCAAGATCGAGGTGCGTACGCGCCACGGCGTGTGGATCTCGTTCAGCGGCGGCCCCGACATCCGCGTCGGCACGCCGGAGATCCGGCTTCGCGTCTCGTGCCCCGCGGGCGCCCAGCTGGACGTCAAGACGAAGTCCGCCGACATGCAGGCGCACGGCGAGTACGGCGACCTCGACTTCAAGACGGCGTCCGGCGATCTCAGCGTCGAGAGCGTGCGCAACGCCGACGTCAAGACGGCGAGCGGTGACGTCCACCTCGAAACCGTCGCCGGCGTGCTCGACGTCAAGACCGTGTCCGGCGACGTGCACGTCGCGTCCGTCGCCGAGGACGCAACGTTCCAGGCCGTCTCCGGCGACGTGTTCGTGCACGACGCGGGCGCGTCGATCAGCGCGAGCAGCGTGTCGGGCGACCAGCGCTACGAAGCCGTCGTGAACGGCCGCGTCCAGCTGCGCGCCGTCTCGGGGGACATCGCCGTCGGGATCCGCCGCGGCTCGCGCGTCTTCATCGACGCCAACACGGTCAGCGGCTCGACGAGCTCGGAGTTCGAGTTGTCCGACGCGCCGCAGGCAGCCGAGCCCGCCGCGGAGGATGCGCCGCTCGTCGAGGTCTACGCGAAGACCGTCTCCGGCGACGTCCGGCTCGAGCGCGCACCTGCACCGCTGACGGCATGAGGCTCTGGCCGACCGGAGGGCTCTGGCGCCACCCGGACTTCATCCGGCTCTGGTCGGCCGAGACCGTCAGCCAGTTCGGGACGCAGTTCACGCAGCTGGCGCTCCCGCTCGTGGCGATCGACGTGCTGCACGTCAGCGCGTTCCAGGTCGCGGCGCTGACGACGGTCGAGTTCCTGCCGTTTCTGCTCGTGAGCCTCCCCGCCGGCGTCTGGGTCGACCGGCTGCGCCGCCGGCCGATCCTCGTCGTCGGCGACCTCGCCCGCGCGCTGCTGCTCGCGTCGGTGCCGGTCGCGTACTGGACGGGCCACCTGACGATGACGCAGCTCTACGTCGTCGGCTTCCTCGTCGGCATCGCGACCGTGTTCTTCGACGTCGCGTACCAGTCGTACCTGCCGTCCATCGTCGAGCGGCAGCAGCTGATCGACGGCAACTCGAAGCTCGAGATCAGCCGCGCTGCTGCGCAGCTCGGCGGCCCGGGGCTGGCCGGCATCGTGATCGACTTCCTGAGGGCTCCGGCCGCGCTCGCGTTCGACGCCATCAGCTACGTCGGCTCGGCGCTCTTCATCTTCGCGATCCGCAGGCCGGAAAGCTCCGCGCGCACCGATGCGCCTCGGCGCCGGATGCGCGAGGAGCTCCGCGAGGGGCTGCGTTGGGTGCTCAGGCATCCCTTCCTCAAGAACATCGCGGCATGCACGGCGCTCTTCAACTTCTGGGGGAACATGGGCTTCGCCGTGCTGCTCGTCTTCGCGCGGCGCGAGCTGCACCTGAGCCCGCTTGCGATCGGGCTCGCCTTCACCCTCAGCAACGTCGGCCCGCTGCTGGCGGCGTTCAACGCGAACCGGATCTCGGCGCGGCTCGGCGTGGGGCGCACGATCATCGTGGCGTCGATCATCGGCGCGCCGACGTTCCTCGTGATCCCGTTCGCGCCCGAGGGGAACGCCTCGCTCTTCGTCCTGATCCCCGCCTTCGTCGTCGGCGGGCTTTCGAACGTGATCTACAACGTGACGCAGGTCAGCCTGCGGCAGGCGATCACACCCGAGCGGCTGCAGGGCCGCATGAACTCGGTCATGCGCTTCATCGTCTGGGGGACGATTCCGGTCGGCTCGCTGATCGGCGGCCTGCTCGCGAGCAACATCGGCGTCAAGGAGACGTTGGTCGTCAGCGGCATCGGCGCCTTCACGTCCGTCCTGCCCGTGCTGTTCTCGCAGGTGCGCGACATCCAGGAAATGCCCGAGCCCGTCGCCGACGAAGCGGCTGCCATCTACGGCCCGCTCGTCGCCGATGCCGCCCCCGTCGGAGTGGAGCACCTCGGGAACTGATGCGCGACCTGCTGCGCATACGCGACGCGCGCATCTTCCTGGCCGGCTGGACCGTGTCGCAGTTCGGCGACTGGGCGCTGATCATCGTGCTCGCCGTCTGGGCGAAGTCCCTTACGGGCAGCAACGCATCGGCCGGCCTCGTGTTCTTTGCGCTCGCGGCGCCGTCCATCTTCGCGCCGCTGGCCGGCATCGTCGTCGACCGCGTCCGCCGCCGGCCGCTGCTGATCGCCGTGTACTCGATCGAAGCAGTCGGCGTGCTCTCGCTGCTCTTCGTGCACGACCGCGGCGACGTCTGGCTCCTCTACGCGATGGCCGTCTTCATCGGCTGCTTCGGGACACTCGGCGCTTCGGCGCGGTCGGCCCTGATGACGACAACGATCCCCCGGGAGCTGCTCGGCGACGGCAACGCGATCTTCCAGTCGGTGCGCGAGGGGTTGCGGCTGATCGCGCCGCTCATCGGCGCAGGCATCTATGCGGCGTGGGGCGGCGGCGCCGTCGCCGTCATCGACTCGGTCAGCTTCGTGTTCGTCGTCGCCGCGCTGCTCCTGATGCGGAAGCCTGAGCCGCGGTTCGCGCGCGTCGAGCACAACTTCATGTCCGAGGCGCTCGCAGGCGCGAAGCACATCGTTCACACACTCCCGCTCAGGCAGATCGTCTTTTCGACGGGCGCCGCGCTGCTCGTCGTCGGCTTCTCGGAGACGATCATCTTCGCCGCCATCGACCAGGGCTTGCACCGGCCGCCGTCGTTCCTCGGCGTGCTCAGCTCGCTGCAGGGAATCGGTGCGATTGCCGGCGGCCTGACGGCCGCTCGCGGCCTGCGCGTGCTCGGCGACGTCCGGGTCGCCGGCATCGGCATGGCGGGCTTCGCGGTCGGCGAGCTGGGCCTGGCGAGCTCCAGCCTGCAGGTGGTCGCCGTCGGCGTCGTCGTGGCCGGCTTCGGCGTCTCGTGGTTCATCGTCGGCTTGATGACGGCGCTGCAGGTGCGGACGCCGCTGCGCCTCCAGGGACGCGTGTCGTCGGCGGCGGACGTCTTCATCAGCACCCCGCAGACGGTGTCGATCGCCCTCGGCGCAGTGCTGATCTCCGTCGTCGACTACCGCCTGCTCGTGCTCACGGAATCGGTCGCGGTCGCGCTCTGCGCCGCGTACCTGCTCAGCCGCCGGGCTGTTGTTCCGTCTGAGGCTGAGAGCCCTCGAGCTCCTTCTGGGGAGCTCCTGAGCCAATCTCAGCCTTGAGCTGCTCCAGCTCGGCGTCGACCTGCTGCTGCGACGCGACCTGCTGCAGCTCGCGGTCGAGCTGCGTCTTGTCGGAGCCGAGCTCCTGGAGGTCGCCCGACTGGATCAGCTCGTCCATCGCCGACGCGCGCGCCTGCATCTGGTCGGTCTTGTCCTTCGCGCGCTGAATCGCGAGGCCGGTGTTCTCCATCTCCTTGCCGATCCCGGTCGCGGCCTCGCCGATGCGGACCTGCGCCTCGGCCGCCGAGTACTGCGCCTTGATCACTTCCTTCTGCGAGCGGAACTGCTCGATGCGCGCCTCGAGCTGCTTCTGGTTGTCGACGAGCTTCTCCTGCTGATCCTCGAGCTGCTTCACCTGCCCGTCGAGGTCCTGGAGCTGCTGCTGGATGCCGGACTTGCGCTCGAGCGCCTGGCGCGCGAGGTCCTCGCGTCCGGCCGCAAGCGCCTGGCGGGCCTGGGTGTCGAGCTTGACGACGTTCTGCTCGAGCTGCTGCGTCTGGATCTGGAGGCGCTTCTTCGCGGTGACGACGTCCGCAACCCCGCGCTTGACGTTCTGGAGCGACTCGAGCTGGCGCTCATACGAGTAGTCGAGAGTCTCGTTCGGGTTCTCCGCGCGGTTGAGCAGCGCGTTCCACTTCGCTTTGATGATCTCGGTCGTTCGGGACACCAGGCCCATCGCTTCGACTCCTTCTCTTCGCTGGTCTGCGGGTAGCGTACCGGCGTGCTGGTCGAACGGAGCATGCACCCCGAATGGCTGTCGAACGCGTACCTCGTAGCAGACGAGGAGGGCGGATCGGCCGTGTTCGTCGACTCCGGGGCCGACGTGCAGCCGCTTCTGGCGGCCGCGAAGCGTTGGCGCGTGGAGCCGGCCTGCGTGCTGCGGACGCACTCCCATCACGACCATGTCGTGCACGAGGCCGAGCTCGCCCTGCCCGTCGTCATGGACGCCGTCGAGGTCGGCGGCTTACGGGTCGAGGCGCTGCCGACGCCCGGCCACTCCGACGACATGGTCGCGTTCGTCGTCAACGGCGAGGCGGTGTTCACCGGCGACACGCTGTTCAAGGACTCGGTCGGCGGAGGAAACGTCGACCAGGTGCGCGAGTCGGTGATGGACGTGCTGATGAAGCTGCCGCCCGAGACGCGCGTGCTGCCCGGCCACACGGACGAGACGACGATCGGACGCGAATGGGAGCAGAACCCCTTCGTCGTCGTCTGGCGCGGTGCGCAGCCGGAGGGGACGGAGCGTGTGCGGGTCGGCGGCGAGGACGCGACGCTGATCGTCTGGTCGCCGGACTACGACGGCGGCGGGAAGGCCTGGGTTCGGTTCGACAACGGCCGCGACGCGATCGTCGGCGGCTCACGCGTCGAGCGTCAGTGACCGTCCTCGGGCTCGGCGAGCCCGTGCTCGAAGGCGTAGCGTGCAGCCTCCGTTCTGTTCGACACCCCGAGCTTCCGGTAGATGTTCGTCAGGTGGAACTTCACCGTCTGCTCGGCGACCCACAGCTCCTTCGAGATCGCCTCGTTCGACAAGCCGCGCGCGACGGCGCGGACGATTCCTAGCTCGCGCTCTGTCAGGCCGGCGTCCTTGGCGGCGCGCTCGCCCGGGTCTTCGGTGACGCCCGCCGTCGTGAAGACGTTGCCGTCGAGCGCCTGCCGGAGCGCGCCGGCGAGGTCGTCCGGATCGATCGACTTCACGATGTAGGCGTTCGCGCCCCGCTTGAGCGCCGTCTGGATCAGGTCGGGGTCCTGCGAGACGGACAGCATCGCGACCTTCATGTCCGGGAACTCCTTCCGGATCTTCGAGAGGCACGTGAGGCCGTCCATCTGCGGCATGCGAAGGTCGAGCAGCACGAGGTCGGGCTTCAGCCGCCGGACGAGCGGCAGCACCTGGACGCCGTTCACCGCTTCTCCGACCACGTCGAAGCCCCCCGCACGCTCCAGGGCCTGCTTCGTCCCTTCGACCATCAGGCGATGGTCGTCCGCAATCAAGACGCGCACCTCTTTCACCATAGCGGCGCGGCTGCCCAAGTTTTGTCGCCCAAAAGGGGGATGACTTCCGACCTCGCCGACGAAAGGATCAAGGGCAGACACCAGAGGACGGGGGTCCTGCGGCTATGGAAGGGAAGGGAAGGACCGTTCGCGAGAGAACGGACGTCGTCGTCGCTGCGAGCAGCGCGGCCACCCGTGCGGGTGTGCGCCTGGCATTGCAGCGGCCGGGCATCAACGTCTGCGCCGAGGCGCAAACCCTCGCCGACCTCATCGCCGTGGTGCAGCGAGAGGAGCCGGACGTCTGCATCATGGACGGCGGCCTTTCCGCGTCGCCGGTGGGCACGGCGGCCGAGCTCAAGGCCCGCGTCCCGTCGGTCGCCGTCGTGCTGCTCACCGAGCAGGTGGACGAGACCGAGTTTCTGGACGCCATGCGCGTCGGCGCCGCCGGCTACCTCGACAAGGGCATCTCGCCCGAAGCGCTGTCGAACGTTGTGCGGGCGGTGGCGAAGGGCGAGCCTGCGGTTCCGCGGTCGCTCGTGGTGACGCTGATCAACGGCTACCGGCACCGGCCGCCGCGACCCCGCCTCGACGTGCCGGCCGATCTCACCGGCCGCGAGTGGGAGGTGCTCGACTTCATGGGCGACGGCCTTTCGACTGGCCAGATCGCCGACCGCCTCCTCATCTCCGAGGTCACGGTGCGCCGGCACATCAGCTCGGTGTTGAAGAAGCTGAGCGTCCCCACGCGGACGGACGCGATCAACCTCGTCCGCAGCGCCTGAGCCTGTCGGCCTTTTCAGCGTTCAACGACATGAACGCAAGATGAGCCGCGCGGCCCATTGCCAGCGGCGCCGGCGAATCCAACACTGAAAACGAGCCGAGCTCTGCGGCAGCTCGGCTCACACTGCGGACATAGGGGACTGAAGTGAGACCGGACTTTGCGGCAGGCACGTCGCGACCCGCGGCTAGGGGCGCTGGACGTTTTGCGCGCGAGGATTCGTAACGAGGGGGTTTCGAATGGCGCGACGGATCTGGGGTAAGCGGCACGCCGGCAACCGGAAGCAGCAGATGGGGTGGCTGCAGAAGACGGCGGCACTGGTTGCGGTGCTCGCGGCGGGAGCCGCGGCCGCAGCGCTGCTCGGAGGCTCGAGCTACGCGTTCGAACTCGTCACCGGCGGGACGACCGAGACGACTCGATCGTTCCAGGCCGCCGGCCCGACGATCTCGAGCGACCAGGACGACTACGCGCCGGGCTCGACGGTGACGCTGACGGGCGCCGGCTGGGGATCAGGCGAGGCCGTGCACGTCTTCGTGAACGACGACGTCGGCAAGACGTGGTCGTACGACGCCGACGTCACCGCCGACGCCGACGGCGGCTTCACGCTGCAATTCCAGCTCCCGCAGGCATTTGTCGCAACGTACGCCGTTCGCGCCACCGGTGACTCCGGGGCGGTTGCGACGGCGTCGTTCACCGACGGTGCCGTCCGCGTCCGGACGGCGGGCATCACGACGGCCGCGACGGTTGATTGGGTCAAGTTCAACAACACGACGTGCAGCGGCTCGAGCGTCGGGTCGGGGTCTGTCACGGCCGGCACCGGCGGCAACGGCGCCGACATCCCGATCGACGTCAGCTCGACCGAGTCGTTGCGGCTTACGGCCAATGCCGTCAGCGGCGCAGTGTTCTCGAACTGGAGCAACGGAAGCTTCGCGTCGACGACGAGCAACCCCGGCTGTCTCACGGGTGGGAACAACACGCAGAACACGGTCGCGAACTACACACCGATCACAAACCGGGCGACCACCACGGCGATCGCCCGGACGACGGGATCCACACCGAGCGTGTACGGCAGCGCGCTGACCCTCACCGCAAGCGTGACGGCGACGGGCGGCAATCCGAGCAGTGTCGGAACGGTCACCTTCAAGAACGGCGGCACGACGATCTGCAACGCGGTACCACTCAGCGGCAACAGCGCGACCTGCTCGCCGTCACTCGGCGCCGGTTCGTACACGCTCACCGCCGAGTACAGCGGCGGGCTCGGCGGGACCGTCCAGTTCGGCGCGAGCACGAGCACCGGCCTCGGCCAGACGGTGAGCCCGAGATCGATCACCGGGAACTTCACTGCGCAGGACAAGGTCTATGACGCGACAACCGGTGCAACGATCGCGACCCGGTCGCTGACCGGTGTCCTCGGCTCCGACAGCGTTTCGCTCTCGGGCGGCACGGCGTCCTTCGGAAACAAGAGCGTCGGAACCGGCAAGACCGTCACCGGGACCGGCTTCACGCTTGCCGGCACCGACGCCGGCAACTACACGCTTGGATCGACGACGCTGACGACGACGGCGAACATCGCCGCGCGGAACGTCAGCGGGCACTTCGCGGCGTCGAGCAAGACGTACGACGGCACCAGTGGCGCGTCGATCACGTCCCGTGGCCTGACGGGCGACGTCGCCGGCGACAACGTCACCCTGACTGGGGGCACCGCGACATTCGCGAACAAGAACGTGGGAACGGGGAAGACCGTGACCGGTACCGGCTTCGGGCTTTCCGGGACGGACGCCGCGAACTACAGCCTCGCCGCGACCACGCTCACGACGACGGCCGACATCACGCCGGCGACGATCAGCGGCTCGTTCACGGCTTCCGACAAGGTCTACGACGGCACTACGGCAGCTTCGATCGCGAACCGGTCGCTGAGCGGCGCCGTCTCCGGCGACGACGTCAGCCTGAGCGGCGGCACGGCGACGTTCGCGGACAAGAACGTCGGCGCCGGCAAGACCGTCACCGGCACCGGCTTCACGCTCGCCGGTGGCGACGCAGGCAACTACAGCCTCGCGTCCACGACACTCACGGCGACGGCGAGGATCAGCGTCCTCACGATCACCGCGAGCTTCACCGCCGCGAGCAAGGAGTACGACCAGACCGCTTCCGCGACGATCGCCACGCGCTCGCTCGTCGGCGCGATCGCCGGCGACGACGTCGACCTCGCCGGCGGTAGCGCGACCTTCGACAACAAGAACGTCGGGCTCGGCAAGATCGTCTCCGGCACCGGCTTCGTCCTCTCGGGTGCAGACGCGCCGAACTACTCGCTCTACACGTCCAACCTGATGGCGACGGCCGACATCACGCCGAGGTCGGTGGCCGGCCACTTCGCGGCGGCGGACAAGACCTACGACGCGACGACGGCGGCTGCGATCGAGACGCGGACGCTCTCCGGCACCTTCGGGGGCGACGACGTCAGCCTCGCCGGTGGAACCGCAACCTTCGCCGACAAGAACGTCGGCAGCGGCAAGCTCGTGACCGGTGTCGGTTTCTCGCTCAGCGGCAGCGACGCAGGCAACTACAACCTCAGCTCGTCGACGCTCACGACCAATGCCACGATCAGCGCGAAGGACGTCGACGGCCACATGACGGCTGCCGACAAGGTCTACGACGGGACGGCCCAGGCGACGATCGCGACGCGCAGCCTCAGCGACACGTTCCTCGGCGACTCCGTCTTCCTCGACGGCGGGG
>DATCYR010000013.1:0-46783 GCA_036526315.1 Gaiellaceae bacterium
ACCGAGGTCGCGACGCTGCCAAGCGTGCGCGGCGATCGCGAGCGGCTACGTCAGGTGATCCAGAACCTCGTCGACAACGCCGTCAAGTACTCGTCCGCGGGCGAGCGCGTGCGGGTGCGCGCCTCGGCTGACGACGGGCACGTCCTGATCGACGTCGTCGACGAGGGGCCGGGCATCGCGCCGGAGGATCACGAACTGATCTTCCAGAAGTTCGGCCGTTCGAGCGGTGGCAACGCGAAGCCGGGGACCGGTCTCGGGCTGTTCATCGCCCGCTCGATCGCCGAGGCCCACGGCGGCTCGCTCGGAGTCCAGTCGGTGCCGCAGAGCGGCTCCGTCTTCCGCCTCGAGCTGCCGGTCGACTAGGCGCGCACGCGGAGCCGAGCGACTCCGAGCTCGTTCGCCAGCTCGCGCACGCGGGCGGCGATTGCGTCGCGCATCTCGTCGGGCTCCAGCAGGATCGCGTCCCCGCGATGCGAGAGGATCTCGCCGATCAGCCACTCCTGGCTGCCGACGGGCATCTCCGCGAGCGCCGTGCCGTCTTTCAGCAGCGTCGCGCCTCGCTCGGCCGCCCAGCGCGCGGCGACTCCCTTTGCATACAGCACCTTCGCCGTCCGCGCGTCGCGAAGCCCGCGTGGCTCGAACGCCGGCCTGGGGTCGAACGCCTCCTCCGTGACCTTCGCGCTCCGCATGCGATCGAGCCGGAAGCTCCGCTCCGCGTTGCGCGTGCGGTCCCAGGTATGGACGCGCCAGTTCGGCAGCTCACGTTCGAGCGAATACGGCTCGACGAGCCGCTGCGACCACGTCTGCTCGCCCTCCTTCTGGTACTCGATCTCGACGAGCCGGCGCTCGCGGATGCCCTCGGTCAGGGTCGCGACGAGGTCTGCTTCGGCGTCGCCCCTGCGCGGCTCCGGCGTCTGCGTGAGCTCGAACTGCCCGAACGTCTCCTCGAGCTTTTTGCGGACGCGGTCGAGCGGTGTGTGCGCGTCGGCCGCGATCATCGGGCCGACGAACTCGAGTGCCAGGCGGATCGCCCGCGCCTCGAGCGGTGTCAGGCGCGGCGCGAGTCTGAAGGTGTCGCCGTAGAGCTCCTTGTCGACGTGGACGCTGTCGCCCTCCAGCGCGGCATAGACCGTGTAGCAGCCACCGCCGAAGTTGACGAGGTTCAGGAGCTGGAGGTGCTCCTCGAGCTCGTCCTCGGGGATGTGGAACCGCTCGACGATCTCTCTCGCCGGGATGACGGCATCGTGTCCCTCGCCGCAGGCCGCGAGGAGGTACGCGAGGAGCGCCTGGAGCACGGCGAAGCGCTCGGGCACGACCGGCCCGGCGGGCCTTTCGCCGACACCGTCCTCGCGCGGCGGCGGCGCCGGGGCCGCCAGCGCCGGCGGACCTGCCTCGTGTCTGGCACGCACGTCGCGGAGCGCCTGAGCGACCTCGCGCCGCAGCTCGTCCGGCTCGAGGGGGATGGCGCGACCGTCCTGCCGGAGGATCCACGACGCCAGCTGGGGGAGGGAGGAATAGTCCGTGACGAAGACACCGTCCTCGAGCTCGCCCGCGCCGCCGAAGGCGCGCTCGACCCACCAGGCGGTGTCGCCGGCCAGCTCGATCCGTGCCTCGCCGACGAGGTCCCCGATCTGCCACGGCGCGCGGCCGCGGTAGACGTCGATGTCGAAGTCGGACGGGATTCGGAAGTCTCGTTCGCGCCGCGTGGCGAACCGGATGTCGCCACGGATCCGGGAGACACGGAACGTCCGGATGTCCTTACGGTCGAGGTCCTGTCCGATCACGTACCAGCTGCCGTTGTCCGACAGCAGCCCGTACGGATTCAGCGTTCGTTCGCTCTGGCGGTTGCGCGAGATCGAGTAGTACGGGAACTTGATCGTGCGCTGTTTCGAGATCGCGCCCTCGAGCTTCCCGAGGCGTCCCGGCATCTCCGGGGAGTAGTCGGGATCGAGCACCTCGACGCGGACGGCCGTATCGCTTGCCGGCTCCTCGAAGCCCGGGCGGCCCAGCGCGAGGTTCTGCAGCGCAAGGCGCAGCGGTTCGGCGTACGCGAACTTGCCTTCGAGGAGGTAGAGCGCCGTCTGGAGGGCCGCGAGCTCGTCGTCGTCGAGCTCGAGCTTGTCGAGGAAGTAGTTCTCCGAGCGGAGCGTGTAGAGCTCCTCGCCCGTGAACTCGTCGCGCTGCGACTGGAGCGGGACGCCGAGTGCGAGGAGCTCGGCCCGATCGGAGTAGAAGCGCCGCGCGAACGCTTCGTCGGACATCTCCGAGTAGCCCTCGACGTTCGACTTCACGTCGCGGGCGGTCAGGGGCCGCCGCTCGGCCATCAGGTAGGCGACCAGCGAGAGCTGCCGGATCAGCTTGTCGGTGTCGTGCGACACGGAGCGAATCTATCCGACCTGCCGCCGGCACCGACGTCCAGCGCCATGTCCCGAGCCGACGGGCGAAGCCGTGGTGGACCGGGTTGTAGAGGACGTAGTCGAGGGTCGAGGCGTACTGCTCCTCCGACTCGATCACGCGCGACCAGAAGCGTCGGCCGAAGACATGGTCTTCCCGGCAGTGACGCTCGTTGAAGGCGCGGGCGTACTGGCCGTTGAGGTCGCGCATCCCCTCGGACAGGTTCCCGAGCGGCGTCTCGACGACGAGGTGGTAGTGGTTACCGAGGAGACAGCGAGCGTGCAGGCGCCAGCGGTGCCGCCGGCGGACCCGCTTCAGGATCCGGACGAAGACCCGCCGGTCGGCATCGTCGAGGAAGATCGGCGACCCGCAGTTCCCTTTGGAACCGACGTGGTAGCAAGCGCCGGCCTCGTTGTGGCGGAGCGGTCGTCCCATGCGGCGACCGTAGCCGCGGCCGGTGCGCTCAGATGCTTGTGCGCGTCTCTCGACACTTCCGTTACGGAGACGACACGTGCCAGGCACGGCGACACGGCCGCGGGAGCCACCGCGCTCGTGGACGGTGCGAAACGAGACGTGTGCCTAGGCGGCGACTTTTGAGCGCTCGAGGTGCTGGTGCGACGGGCAGTAGTCGCGCTCGGGGAGGGGCGTGCGCTGGCACGGCTTCCCCTTGCGCGTGGTCGCTCGGCACCGTGCGACGCCGCCGTCGAGCGCGCCGGCCTCGATCTGCTCCTCGATGAACGCGACCGCCGCGGCGACGCCCTCCTGAACGGCCCAGGCGACCTCCGCCTGCGCGGTGATCGGGAAGTAGCGGCGAATGTCCTGGAAGAGCGCGCGATCCGGCTTTGCGAAGTAGAGCGGGTCGCGGGCGAGCCGCTCCATCGTCTGCTCGCACTGCTCGAGCACCGCTCGCCGGTACTCGAGATGAAGCTCTGGGGCCACGTACGGGTCGATCAGGTCCTTAATCGACCTGTATATGGCTCTCGAATATTGATACATGCAGGCCTGAAGCTGAGCGGCGTACTCCTCACTCACAGTATCTCTGGCTCCCATTAATCCCCCGCAAAGCTTTGTTAAGTCGCGGTAAACCGTCCGCGGGCCGGGTCCCTCGACGACGGAGTCTATAAGACCCAAAGCCCTGTTACAAAGTCGGCCCTGCCGTTGCCTTCTCGGAGAACGGGTGCGGGCTCCCTCACCGGGTGATTTGCCTCGAATAGGCCAGGCGGAAACCTTTTGCGGCGGCGGTTGCCTGGGCCGAGTCGGCCTGCGCCTGCGAGGCGTAGATCCCGCTGAACACGACGAAGTAGCCGGGATGGAGGCTGGAGTAGCGGCCGGAGTCGAGGACCCCGACCTGGGGGAGCCCGGCGCGTGAGGCCGCGCGCGCCCGGGCGACGGCCAGGGAGCGTCCTGAGCTCGTGGGGATGGACTCGAGGACGACCGTGAACCCGCTTCGGCCGGCCGGCCAGGCGGTGAGCGCGCCAGGCGCCGGCGCGGTGGTCGCCGACGGTGGCGGCGTCGAGGGAGTGGGCGGGGGCCCCGCGGCGGTCGACACCGACGGCAGGGTCACGGTCGCGGTCTCCGGCGCGGTCGTCGGCGCGTGAACAGGGCCGCCCTGAGTCGCGACGAGCGGCTTGTCCTGTGCGCCGGCGTCGCTCAGCACGATCGCGGCCGCAGCGCCCGCGACGGCGATCAGCAGGGCCAGCGCGACCGGCCAGAACCAGTCGCCGGGATACCAGCCGAACCGCTGCTGCCAGGCGGACGACAGACGCCCCACGACGCCCGACGCCGGCTGCAGCCGGTACCCGCATTCGAGGCAGTACTCCTGGCCGGGCTCGTGGGGGGCGCCGCAGCGAGGGCAAATGTCCCCCGGCGGCCGCGGCGGGACGCTCACTGCTCCCAGCGGTCCTGCGCGGGCGCCGGGAGCGCCTCGACCAGCTCGTCGGACACCGCGTGCCCGCAGACGGCGCAGAACTTCGCGTCCGCGGCCAACGGAGCGGTGCACTTCTCGCAGGAGACCACCGCCGGCGTGGCCCCGACAGGCCGGCCGCAATTCGCGCAGAAGTGGGAGCCCCACACGATCGGGGCGCCGCACGCGCAGCGCGCGGCAGGCGCCGGTCGGCGTGACGAGACCGACGCAGCGAGGAGCGTGTCCAGCTCCTGCAGCCGCTCGTCCAGCGCGAGCAGCTCGTCGCAGCGCTCGACGAGCAGATCCTGGCGAAACTGGTCGCGGCGGAACATCTCCAGCATCAGGCCGCCCAGGTCTCGGAGACGCTCCTCACGCGCACGGATCAGCGCGCGCCGCTCGCGGCGGAGCTGCCCCGGATGCGGCAGCGCGCGGCGCGGCGGACCGGCTGGACGCGGCGCCGTCGTTGCGGGCACTTTGCGGCGAAAACGTCCGAGCAGCGAGGGCCGCGCCACGCGATCAATGTAACAGCGGCCTTCGACGCGCTACGCGGAGGAGTCCGGTGTGCGGGCGGCGCGTCGGCCCCACCCGGCGACGAAGAGCACGAAGAGGATGATCGCGACGATCCCGATCGGGATCGCGAAGATCCACCCGCCGAAGAGCGTCACGACGATCGCGACGACGAGGAGTGCGAGCACGAGGCCGATCACGTTCTCGAGATTCCCTACGAGGGCGGGTGCAAACTACGGCAGCTCGACGACGACGAGCCGTTCCTCGGTCATTTCACGGACTGCGTAGTGCGGGCCCTCGCGCGTGTTCCCCGAGTCCTTGACGCCGCCGTAGGGCATCTGGTCGCTACGGAAGGTCGGCGCCTCGTTGACGGTGACACCGCCGAACTCGAGCCGCTGTGCCGCGGTGAGCGCGTTCGCGA
Source organism: Gaiellaceae bacterium (assembly GCA_036526315.1). Lineage (GTDB taxonomy): Bacteria > Actinomycetota > Thermoleophilia > Gaiellales > Gaiellaceae > 3-1-20CM-4-69-9. The sequence goes on from DATCYR010000013.1 coordinate 5,226, forward strand.
GCGCGCTGGTGAAGATCCCGGCCTGCAGGCCGTAGCGCGTGCCGTTCGCGAGCGCGATCGCCTCGTCGAGGGAGTCGACTGCGGTCACGGTGCAGACCGGGCCGAAGACCTCCTCGCACGACACCTCGTCGTCGGGTGACGGGTTCGCGATCACCGTCGGGCGGATGAGGTCGCCCTCCAGCTCGCCGCCGATGAGGACATCACCTTGCGACGAGCGGATCCAGTCGAGGATGCGCGTACGCGCGTCCTCGTCGATCACCGGGCCGACGTCGGTCTGCTCGTCGCCGGGGTCGCCGACCTTGAGCCCCTCCACGAGCGGGAGCAGAGCGGCCACGAACTCCTCGTACACGCCGCGTTCGACGTAGACGCGCTGAACCGAGATGCAGCTCTGTCCCGCGAAGGAGAACGCGTTCTGTGCGACCTTCGCAGCGGCGAGCGGCACATCTGCGTCGGCCGCGACGACCACGGGCGTTGCGTTCCCGAGCTCGAGGTTGACCCGCTTCTTGTTCGCGCGCTCGCGGAGCCCCCAGCCGACACCGCTCGACCCCGTGAACGTGATCAGCTTGACCCGCTCGTCCTCGACCAGCACGTCGCCGATCTGCGACGCAGGGCCGACGACGACGTTGAGCCATCCCGGCGGAAGCCCGGCCTCTTCCTCCAGCTCTGCGAGGAGCAGCGCGGACAGCGGTGTCTGGCTCGCCGGCTTCAGCACGACGGCGCAGCCGGCCGCGAGAGCCGGTGCGAGCTTGTGCGCGACGAGGTTGAGCGGGAAGTTGAACGGGCTGATCGCGCCGACGATCCCGATCGGCCGACGGAGAGTGAACGCGAGCTTTCCGGTGCCGGCCTGCGCGGCGTCCATCGGCACCATCTCGCCCGCGAGCTTCCGCGCCTCGACGGCCGCGAACGTGTATGTCGACATGGCTCGCTGCGCCTCGACGCGTGCGGCCTTCATCGGCTTGCCGGCCTCGTCGGAGATCAGCCGCGCGACTTCGTCATGCCGCCGACCGAGCGCGCCCGCGACCTTGACGAGAATCTCGGCGCGCTTGTGTGCAGGCAGAGGCTCGCGCATCGCCTGCTCGGCCGCGTCCACTGCCTGAGAGGTCTCGCGCGCGCCGGCCTTCGCGACGCGACCGACGACGTCGCCCGAGTACGGCGAACGGACATCTATCCACTCGCCCGTCTCGACCCATTCGCCGCCGATCAGCAGGCGCTTTCCCGTGAGTGCAGCGACCACGTGGCTAGTGTAGACCCGGTGTCTGCCTGGCACTCCGAAGCGCTGATCGTCGACGCCGTCCGCTCGCCGATCGGGAGGCGGAACGGAGCGTTGTCGTCCATTCGCGGCGACGAGCTCGCCGCCCAGGTGCTCAACGCGCTCGTCGGACGCAGCGATGTCGATCCGGCCGAGGTCGAGGACGTCCAGTTCGGATGCGTCACGCAGATCGGCGAGCAGGGCTGGAACATCGGCCGGATGGTGCCCCTCGTGGCCGGCTGGCCCGAGAGCGTGCCTGGCACCACCGTCGACCGCCAGTGCGGCTCGTCGATGCAGGCGAACTTCAACGCTGCGACGGCGATCTGGTCCGGCCAGCTCGACCTCGTCGTGTCGGCGGGCGCGGAGATGATGTCGCGCGTCCCGATGGGCTCGAACGGCGGCGACCTCTCGGACAAGCTGCTCGAGCGGTGGGAGATCGTCCCACAGGGCATCTCGGCAGAGGTGATCGCCGACGAGTGGGGGCTGTCGCGCGAAGAGCTCGACGCGTTCTCGCTCGAATCACACCGGCGCGCAGTTCGCGCGATCGACGAAGGCCGCTTCGCGAACGAGGTGGTGCCGGTCGACTTGACGAACCCGCACGTCGGCGTCGTCGTCGACGTGGACGAGACGCCGCGCCGCGACACGTCGCTGGACGCGCTCGCGGCCCTCAAGCCTGCGTTCCTCCCCGAGGGGAAGGTCACGGCAGGAAACTCCTCGCAGATCTGCGACGGTGCGGCCGCCGTGCTGATCGCGAGCGAGGACGCGGCGAACAGGCTCGGGCTCCGGCCGCGAGGGCGCTTCGTCGCGTTCGGGCTCGCGGGCGTCGACCCGCACCGGATGCTGCACGGCAACCCACAGGCATGCGCGGCCGCGCTCGCACGGGCCGGCCTTGGCTGGGATGACATCTCGGTGATCGAGGTGAACGAGGCGTTCGCGTCGGTCGTGCTCCAGTTCCTGCGCGACGCACAGCTCGAGGATCGCGCGGAGGACGTCAACCCGAACGGCGGCGGCATCTCGCTCGGACATCCGCTCGGCGCGACAGGTGCGCGCATCACCGCGACGTTGCTGAACGAGCTCGAGCGCCGCGACGCGCGCTACGGCATCGCCACGATGTGCATCGGCTTCGGCCAGGCGATTGCCGCAATCATCGAGCGCGTGTAGCCGTTACCCTCAGGCGCGTGGGGGATCTGGCCGGGCGGGCTGTCGCGCGCGATCCGAAGGAGATTGTCGCGCGCGGTTACGACGCCATCGCATTGCGCTACGCGGAGTGGGCTGGTCGCGTCGCGTCACCGGCGATGGCCTGGCTGCGCGACCTCGACGCACGTCTTCCCGAGGGATCGAACGTGCTCGAGCTCGGCTGCGGCCGCGGCGTGCCAGGCACGAGACAGCTCGCGCGGAGACATCGCGTAACGGGTGTCGACATCTCAGCCGTGCAGATCGAGCTCGCCCGCCATCACGTCCCGGAGGCGTCGTTCCTGAACGCGGACGCGCTCGAGCTGGAGATCGCCGAGGGAACGCTGGACGCGGTCGTCGCGCTCTTCTTCTTCGGTCACGTGCCGATGCACGAGCAGCGTGAGCTGATCGCGCGCGTCGCGCTCTGGTTACGGGAAGGCGGCTTCTTTCTCGCGACGTTCGCCGCAGGCGAGGCGGGCGAGGACGTCGACGCCGATTGGCTCGGGGCGCCGATGTTCTTCGCGTCGCTCGGCGCGGAGTCGTATCTGCCGCTGCTCCGTGATTGCGGGCTCGAGCCGATTCGCGACGAGATCGTGAGCCAGAACGAGCCCGGCCACGGCGACGTCGCGTTCCAATGGGTGCTCGCGCGCGCGTGAAGGAGATTCGCAAGGTCGGCGTCGTCGGGCTCGGGACGATGGGAGCCGGGATCGCGCAGGTCAGCGTGCAGGCAGGGTTCGAGACCGTCGGCCGCGAGGTCAGCACGGAGCTCGGCGAGCGCGGGCGCGCGACGATCGAGCGCTACCTGGCACGCGGCGTCGAGAAGGGCCGCCTGTCCGAAGACGAACGCGACGCGGCCGTGGGCCGCCTGACCCTCACGACCGAGCTGTCGGAGCTCGCGGACTGCGACCTCGTCATCGAAGCAGTCCTCGAGGAGCTCGATCTCAAGCGCGAGGTCTTCGCCGAGCTCGATCGCCTCGCGGTGCCAGACACGATCCTGGCGACGAACACGTCCGCGTTGTCGGTCTCGGACATCGCGCAAGCGACCAAGCATCCGGAGCGCGTCGTCGGCATGCACTTCTTCAACCCGGCGCCGGTGCTGCCCCTCGTCGAGATCGTTCGCACACCGCGGAGCGCCGACGACGCCGTCGACGCGGCCTACGACTGGGCCGAGCGCGCCGGGAAGCAGCCGGTTCGCTGCAACGACACGCCGGGCTTCATCGTCAACCGCATCCTGATCCCACTCTTGAACGACTGCGTGCGCGTTCTCGACGAAGCAGACGTGCGACCCGAGGACCTGGACAAGGCCATGACGAACGGCGCCGGCTGGCCGATGGGGCCCTGCGCGCTGATCGACCTGATCGGCATCGACGTCCACGTGCACGCATCTGAGGCGCTGCACGGGAAGCTCGGCGAGACGCGGATGGCGCCGCCCGAACGGCTCGTGCGCATGCAGCAGGAAGGCAAGCTCGGCCGGAAGTCCGGCGCCGGCTTCTACACCTACTAGGCGGCCAGGCGCTCGGGCGGCGCGAGCCGTACGGGTTGCGGCAGCTGGGGGTGCCGCATGCGGGCATCCCGCCAGATCTCGTCTGCCTGCTCGGCGCGGATCAGCTCGAGCGCGACCGCGCGCATGGTCGCGATGGACGCGACCTCGACGAGCCGCTCGGCCTCGGCATGACGCAGCTGGCCCGCGACGCGCGCAACGGCGTCGAGTCGCGCCACGAGCAGGCGGGCGGTGCGGTCGGCGCGGGCGTCCTCGGTCACGCGAGCATGTTCGCCGCCGCCCCGGACGGCCCTCCTCAGGGCACCGTCAGCCGCGCCCACACGTTCTCGAGCAAACGCTCGACGGCGGGATCGCCGAGCGACGCGCCGAAGTTGATCACCCCTGCCGCGAACACCTTCGCGCCGGCGGGCGTCTCGTAATACGTCATCTCGGCCGTCCGGCCGCCGCCGAGCAGGTTCGGGATCCGTGCGAGCACCTGCGTCCCGGGAGGAGAGGCTGCGGTCCTGGCGTCGATCTCGATCCCGTACCGGCCGAACGCGTCACCGTCTGCGAGGCCCGTGCCCGCAAAGGCCCACGGCGCTTGACTGGCACCCGTGACCGTGTAGCCGGCCTGGCGCGCGCCGTTGTTCGACCCGACGTACTGGACGCCGACGACCGACGACTCGGGCCGGCCGAGGTCGCGCCACGGCGCACGTCGAACGAGCTCGTGCCCGACGAGATCGACACGCCGGTACAGGTTGTTGGCGGCGAGGAACGCCAGGTTGCCGCCGACGTCGCGGTACCGCTGGATGACGTCGTACTCGTGGCGCGTCACGTACTCCTCGTGCCCCGGGAACACGACGAGGTCGTACCGCCGCGCGAGCTCGTCGCCGCTGCTCACGCGGTCGAGGTCGTCGTCCGACAGGAAGTCCACTGACCGACCCGTGCGGTTGAGCCACGCGATGAACTCGAGATCCCAGTCTCGGAACCGGAACGGGACGCCGAAGTCGAGGAACGGGCGCTCGAGATCGACGCTCCTGTGGCGTCCCGTGACGTACCACGAGTCGCCCCAGCCGTTTCCGTCGGCGTCCTCGAAGTTGTAGGCCGCCCAGGTGTTGGTCGCGAGCACGACCGCGACACGCCGCGTCCCGAGCGTGCGTGGCCGGATGATGAACGGCGCGTAGCCGACGCGGCCGTCCGCTGCGGTCGCGCGCACGAAGTACAGCCCGCTCGGCCAGTCGCCGGCGCGCACGACGCTGAGCAGCGCCGGGCCGTTGCGATGCGCGCTCCAGTCGATCCGGATTGGCCCCGTCTTCGCGACGCCGCTCGTGTTCACGTCCTGCTCGCTCGGCCGACCCGGCGACTGGTACGCGAACACCTGCAGGCGCAGCAGGCGCGCGTCGGTCGCGAGCCGGAGCTCGGCGGTCTCGCCGGGCGCGTAGCTCCGTTTCGTGAACGCCGCGTCGATCCCCTGGACGCGGACGACGGGCGCGTCCTGGCGTCCGCCCGGGCCGTAGGCGCCGTAGACGCGGTTGCCGACGCGGAGCCGGAGGATGTACGTGCGCGGCTGCGTCGCCCGTGCCGGCCGCCACGTCAGGCTCGCCGGCCCCGCGGCGAGGTCGCGCGCCGTGTGCCAGACAACGGACGTGGCTCCTTTGCCCGCCCGCGCCATGTTCGTGGCGACGACGTCGAGCTCGACGCGGGCCGCGCGTGTCAGCCGGAAGTGGACGGTCGCGCGGTCGCGAAAGCCGTCGCCGTTCGGGCTCACGGTCGTCAGCAGGCTGCCGTCGCCGGCGAAAGGCGTCGACCCGTTGGTGACGTGCAGATCGTGGAGCGCCGGAGACAGCGCCAGGGCCGCGAGCACGAGCGCGGTCACGGGCCGATCGCGCCGCTTACAGTTTCCTTACGTTCCACTGAACACGCACACTTATCGAACACCGATACTGACGTCCGTGAGGCGGCTCCTCATCTTTACCGTGCTCGTCGTCGCGCTGGCGCTGCCCGCGGCCTCCGCCGCACGCCCGCTCGGCTCGACCGACGGGACGCTGTCGGTGCAGGACGCCCGCGGGGTGATCACGATCCAGGGCCGCGGTGCCGTCATTGGCAGCGTTGCCAAGGGCAGCGTCATGATCAACGACCCCATCGACGGCGACGGCACGGGCCCGATCGTCAGCGGCGACGAGTGGTCGAAGGACAAGACCGACACAGCAACGATCTGGGGCGGCACGAAGGTGCGCTTCCGGAACATCGGCGGGACGTTCAAGGTCGTCGTGCGCGGCCGTGGCATCAACCTGTCCTTCGTGGGGAAAGCGAACGTCATCGTCAACGGCGCCGGCACGGACGACGACGGCTCGTACGCGGTCAACGGCGGCGTGTACAACCTGATCCCGGCGTTTGCGGTGCCGTTCACGCTGAACGCCACCAGCCCCTAAGGCATTCGCGCATGAGTAGTGCCACGCAATCGGTGCTCGTCGTCGAGGACGAGGCCTCCATCGCGTCGTTCGTCTCGCTGTACCTGAAGAACGCCGGCTACGAGGTTCGCGCCGCGACGAACGGGGCCGAGGCGCTCGCGGCGGTGCAGAGCCAGCAGCCGTCGCTGATCGTGCTCGACCTGATGCTGCCCGACATCGACGGAATCGAGATCTGCCGGCGCATCCGCCAGCGGTCGGACGTGCCGATCCTGATGCTGACTGCGCGGGACGAGGACGTCGACAAGATCATCGGGCTCGAGGTCGGCGCCGACGACTACATGACGAAGCCGTTCAACCCGCGGGAGCTCGTCGCGCGCGTGAAGTCGATCCTGCGCCGTGCGGCTCCCGAGCGGAAGGAGCCGGAGAGCGCGGTTCTGCGCCACGGCGACCTCGTCATCGACTCCGGCCGGCGTGAGGTCAAGGTCGGCGACCAGGAGATTCAGCTCGCTCCGAAGGAGTTCGATCTCCTCTGGGAGCTGCTCGACCACCGAGGGCTTGTGCTGACGCGCGACCAGCTGCTCGAGCGCGTCTGGGGCTACACGTTCGCGGGCGACACACGCACCGTCGACGTCCACGTTCGGCAGCTGCGGCGAAAGCTCGGCGAGGCGTCGCCGATCGTGACCGTGTGGGGCGTGGGCTACAAGGTCGGCCCCGCACGCGATGCGGTCAGCGCCTAGCAGTACCGTGTAGCCGCCATGCTCGGATCGCTGCGCTTCCGGCTGCCCGCCCTCTTCCTGGTCGGCATCGTCGTGAGCGGAGTGATCGCAGCGGCGATCGCGTTCGCGCTCTTCCAGACCTACGCGCACAAGCAGCTGCTCGGGAAGCTTCGGCGCGAGGCGAACGGGCTCACGCAGCTGTACCAGCGGCAGGCGATCGCGGCGAACGACACCGGCGCGCGGCCGCTGCGATTCGCGCCGGAGCAGCTCGAGCGAGCCACCGGCGACAAGATCTTCTACGTCGGTGCCGACGTGTTCCCCGGCTCGGGCCCGACGGGTCTGCGGCAGCTCCCGCAGGACGCCGTCGACTGGCGGCAGGGGGAGACCCGAACGTTCGAGTTCCGGCCGCCGGGATTCAAGCGCACCTACCTCGCCGTCCTCCAGCCGATGCGGCTGGCGCCGAAGAGCACACCGTTCGGCGCGCTGATCGTCGCGACCCCGAAAACGGAGATCGCGAGCGGGCTCCGGCGCCTGCTCGAACGACTCAGCCTCGCGCTCATCGGCGGCATCGTCGCTGCCGGCCTGCTCGGCTGGTACCTGTCGCGGCGGATCACCCGCCCCGTCATCGCGCTCACCGCGGCCGCGGACGAGATCTCGCGCGGCCACTACGACGTCACCGTTCCGGACGTGCGCGGCAGCGACGAGGTTGCCGACCTCGCGCAGAGCTTTCGCGACATGGCGGCTCGACTCGCCGAGGCCGAGCAGCAGGAGCGCAACTTCCTCATGAGCGTCTCGCACGAGCTGCGCACGCCGCTGACGGCGATCCGTGGTCACGTCGAGGCGCTGCGCGAGGGGGTCGCGTCCGATCCCGAGGTGCGTGCCGCGTCGCTCGACATGATCGCGAGTGAGACCGCGCGGCTCGAGCGCCTGGTCGGCGACGTGCTCGACCTCGCAAAGCTCGAGGCGCATCGCTTCACGCTCCTCTCCGAGGAGGTCGACATGAGCCGGCTGTGCGAGCAGGCGTACGCGGCGTTCGGCGAGGAGGCGCGACGCCGTCGCATCGACTACGAGAAGCGCTTCGAGGCGAGCCCGACGATCGTCACCGACGGCGACCGTGTGCTGCAGATCATCTCGAACCTCCTCTCGAACGCGTTTCGCTGGACGCCGGACGGCGGCAAGGTCGAGCTGGAGCTCGCGGCGACGAACGGCCGCATCTCGGTGGCCGTCGACGACAACGGCCCGGGCGTCGCCCCGGACGAGCGCGAGCGCATCTTCCGGCCATTCTGGTCGCGCGACGACTCCGGCACGGGCCTGGGCCTCGCAATCGCCCACGAGCTTGCGGCAGCGCTCGGCGGCAGCATCCGGCTGGAGTCCGAGGCCGGGCATGGCAGCCGCTTCGAGCTCGTGCTGCCGGCCGGCCGCCACTAACCTGGAGTCCGGCATGAGCGTTCCGGCGCGCGTCGTGGAGCTGCCGCAGCGGCGGTCGCTGCCGCGCGCGGTCTTCGTCGCGCTGCGCCCGCGCCAGTGGACGAAGAACCTGCTGCTCTTCGCGGGCATCATCTTCGCGGCGAAGGTCGGCGACCTTTCGCGCTGGGTCGAAGCCGTGGCGGCGTTCACGGCGTACTGCGCGGCGTCGAGCGCCAGCTATCTCGTCAACGACGTCCGCGATGCGCCGCACGACCGCCTGCATCCGGTGAAACGCGCGCGGCCGATCGCGCGCGGTGAGGTCCCGCCGCGCCTGGCGATCGTCCTCGCCGCCGTGCTCCTCGTCCTCGCCTTGGCGCTCGTCGTGCCGCTCGGCGTCGCGTCCGTCCTGTTCCTCTGCGGCTTCTTCCTGCTGCAGGCCGCGTACACGCTGTCGCTCAAGCACGTCGTCCTGCTCGACGTGATGGCGATCGCCGGCCTGTTCGTCGTCCGCGCGGGCGCGGGCGCGGCGGCCGTCGACGTGCGCATCTCACCGTGGCTGCTGCTCTGCACCGCGTTGCTCGCGCTCTTCCTCGCGCTCGCGAAGCGTCGCGGCGAGCTGGTGCTCGTCGGCGCCGAGGCGACGCCGGGGCGCCCCGTGCTGGAGGGCTACTCGCTCGCGCTCGTCGACCAGCTCATCACCGTGGTCGCCGCATCGACGGTGATCTCCTACTGCCTCTACACGTTCACCGCGCGCGACTCGAAGGCGATGATGGTGACGATCCCGTTCGTCGTCTTCGGAGTCTTCCGCTACCTGCTGCTGATGCACCGCCGCGACCTCGGCGAGGAGCCGGAAGAGGTCCTGCTGCGGGACCTGCCGATCCTGCTCTGCATCGCCGCGTGGGCCGTGACGGCGGCCGTGATCCTCGTTCTGACCTAGGACGTGGCCGCGTCGGCGCGGCGGTCTTCCATGCGGTAGACGACCGCGCCCCGGTCATCGTGGCGGTGCTCGAGCCGGTTGACGACGGCCTCGATGCGGCCAAGCCGTGCGTCGACGCCCTTCCACCCGGACGAGACGAGGTCGACGAGGAGCGCGAGATCGTCGACGCGCGCGTTGCGCTCGGCGAGGAGGTCACTCTCGAGCGCCGACACGCGCCGCAGAAGCTGATTCATCAGACCGCGGATCTCGGCGAGGTTCCGCCCGACGGGCTGCGCCTCGTTGCGGACCGCCTCCTGCACCTGGCCGGGCAGCGACTGCTCGATCGCAGCGGTGGCGGCGACGAGCGCCTCGACCTGCTCGCGGGCCCGCACGAGCAGGCCCTCGAGCGCGGCGCCCTCCGCACGCTGCTCGACTCGCTCCTGTGCCCGCTCCAGCGCGCCGTCGTCCATGGGCCGGAAGGCTACCGTTGGCGCCGGATGAAAACGAGGGAGCTGGAGTACGACCTCCCGCCGGAGCTCATCGCGCAGCATCCCGTGGCGCGCCGCGACGAGTCGCGCCTGCTGGTCTACGAACGCGTGTCCGAGCGGGTGCACCATCGGAGGTTCTCAGAGCTCCCGGACGTGCTCGGTGAGGCGCTCACGGTCGTCAACGACACGCGGGTCGTGCCGGCGCGCATCCCGATCGAGCGGCCGCGCGGCGAGGTGCTGCTGCTCGAACGGCTCGGCGAGGACGGCCTCTGGGAGGGGCTCGCGCGGCCGACGCGCCGGCTCCGTGCGGGGCAGCGCTACGGGCCGGTCGAGCTGCTCGAGCACCTCGGCGAGGGGCGCTGGCGGCTGCGGCTCGACGGCGAGCCGGACGGCGAGACCCCGCTGCCGCCGTACATCACGGAACCCCTCGCGGATCCGGATCGGTACCAGACCGTGTACGCGCGCGACGCCGGCTCGGCGGCCGCGCCGACCGCCGGTCTTCACTTCACCGACGACGTGTTGCGCCGGCTCGACGTCGAGCGGGTGACGCTGCATGTCGGGCTCGACACGTTCCGGCCGGTCGCGGTCGACGATCTCGGGGAGCACCGGCTCCACGGCGAGTCCTTCTCGGTCACGTCTCGTGCCTGGCACCGGATCGAGGCGGCGCCGCGCGTCCTCGCCGTCGGGACGACGACCGTCCGCGTGCTCGAGACGCTCGCGCGGGGCGGTCCGCTGAGCGGGCGCACGGACCTCTTCATCACGCCCGGGTTCGAGTTCAAGCGGACCGACGCGCTGCTGACGAACTTCCACCTCCCGCGCTCGACGCTGCTCGCGCTCGTGATGGCGTTTGCCGGCGTGGAGGAGACCCGGCGCCTCTACCGTCTGGCGATCGACGAGCGCTACCGCTTCTACTCCTTCGGCGACGCGATGCTCCTGCTGTGAACGTGCGGGCGTGCCAGGCAGACGACGTGTCCACGGTGGCCGAGCTCCTCGACGAGGCGACCGTCTGGGTCGGCGAGCGGGGGTACGAGCAATGGCCGCTGCCGTATCCGCGGGGCGAGATCGCGGCGGCGATCGAGCGCGGCGAGGTGTACGTCGCGGAGCTCGACGGCGACGTCGTCGCCACGGTGACGCTGCTCTGGGACGACGAGCTCCACTGGGGCGAGCGACCGCCCGACGCGGCCTACGTGCACAAGCTGGCCGTCAGCCGCGCGTGCGCCGGGCAGCGGATCGGGCATGAGATCGTCGAGTGGGCAGACACCACCGCCGCCGCCAACGGCCGCTCGTTCCTCCGCCTCGACTGCATGCGCACGAATCCCGGTATCCGCAGGTACTACGAGCAGCTCGGCTTCGAACATCTCCGCGACGAGGTCGTCGCCGGACGCGACCTGAGCTTCTATGAGCGACACGTTCACGCTCGCGGCGACTGACGGCGCGGCACGCGCCGGCGCCGTCCCGACGGCGCACGGCGACGTGCCCACACCGGCGTTCATGCCGGTCGGGACGAAGGCGACAGTCAAGACCGTCGATCCGCAGGAACTGCGTGCGCTCGGCACGACGATCCTGCTCGGCAACACGTATCACCTGCACTTCCGCCCCGGTGAGGACCTGATCGCGGAGCTCGGCGGCCTGCACAGCTTCATGAGCTGGGACGGCCCGATCCTGACGGACTCCGGCGGCTTTCAGGTCTTCTCCCTGCGGGACACGCTCGCACGCGTCGACGACGACGGCGTCACGTTCAGGTCCGTGTACGACGGCGCGGCGGCGCGGTTCACACCCGAATCCGTCGCGCGGTGCCAGACAGAGCTCGGGTCGGATATCGCCATGTGCCTCGACATCTGCCCGCCCGCCGACGTCGGCCGCGCCACGCTCGAGGAGGCGGTTCGCCGCACGACGTTGTGGGCCACCCGCCAGCGCGCCGAGCCGCGTGCGGACGGCCAGCTCCTGTTCGGGATCGCGCAAGGCGCGTCGGACCCGGAGCTGCGGCGCCGCTCGATCGCGGAGCTCGTCGAGCTCGACTTCGACGGCTACGCCCTCGGCGGCCTCGCGATCGGCGAGGAGCGCCCGCTGATGTTCGAGACGACGGGCTGGGCGGCTGAGCTGCTCCCGAAGGACAAGCCCCGGTACTTCATGGGCATCGGCGACCCGGAGGGGATCCTCGAGGTGATCGCGCGGGGCGTCGACATGTTCGACTGCGTGCTGCCGACGCGGACGGCCCGCACCGGCAGCGCGCTGACGTGGGAGGGACGCCTCAACCTGCGGAACGCCGCCTTCGCGCGCGACGCGCGCCCGCTCGACGAAAGCTGCACGTGCCCGGCATGCGCACGCTTCACGCGCGCGTACATCAGGCACCTGATCAACCAGCAGGAGCTGCTCGGGCTGCGCCTGCTCAGCCTCCACAATCTACGATTCCTGCTCGAACTGACCGCGAACGCACGCGCGGCGATCGAGGAGGGGCGCTTCCGGGCCTTCAAGGCCGAGGCGCTCGGCCGGCTGGCCGCCGCCGTGTGAGGAGGCCCGGTGGGCGGCTACATCTTCATCATCGCCATCTTGATCCTGATGTGGTTCCTCCTGATCCGGCCGCAGCGGCGCCGGCAGGTGGAGTCGCAGAGGCTGCTCGATTCGCTCGTCGAGGGGCAGGAGGTGGTCACCGCGGGCGGCATCTACGGGACGATCATGGAGCTCTATGAGGACGAGGCGCGCCTCGAGATCGCCGACGGCATCGAAGTGCGCGTGGCGAAGCGGGCGATCGCCGGCGTCGTCTCCGAGGAGGAGCCGGACGAGCACCCCGAAGACGACCCGAACGAGCTACCCGAACCCGAAGAAACCCCCGGTACCCTTCCCTAGCTCGTGTCAGACCGGCGTCGACACCTCACGCTGCTCGGCTGCATCGTCGCGGCTCTCGTCGGCGTCGCGCTGCTCGCCGTTCCCGGCTCGCCCATCCACCGCAAGCCGACCCTCGGCCTGGATCTCCAGGGCGGCCTCGAGGTGGTGCTGAAGGCGAACCCGCCGAAGGGCCACACGCTGACGGCAGACGACCTGACCCGCTCGATCGACATCATGCGGAACCGGATCGACAAGCTCGGCGTCTCGGAGCCGGAGATCCGCAAGCAGGGCTCGAACGAGATCGTGATCCAGCTCGCGGGCGTGCACGACCCGGCCTCGGCCGCGAAGCTGATCGGCAAGACGGCCGTCCTGCAGTTCTACGACTTCGAGGCGGACCTGACCGGCCCGTCGGTGACCTCGGGGCTGCAGAAGGTGCCGGTCGCGACGGGGAGCCTCTACGGGCTGCTGAATGCGCCGGAGACGCGCGCGCTCGCCGACAGCGGCACGCCGTCGCAGTGGTACCTGTTCGACGCGAACCATCGTGTGATCGCGGGGCCGGTGCCGTCGAAGAATCTCCTGCCGACGCTCAAGCAGGCCGAGAAGAAGCAAAAGCGCACGTTCAAAGGGCCGGCGACGATCCTCCGCGTCCCGAAGAACACGATCGTCGTCAGCTGTGACCCGACCCAGGGCAACTGCATCAGCGCGAAGCAGATCACGGGCAGCAAGGCGTTCTACCTGCTCAAGCACCGCCTGCCGGACGCGCAGGGCAACGGCGGCATCCCGGAGATGACCGGCACCGACCTGAAGCTCTCCGGGACGCGCGCGGACATCGATCCGAACACGAGCCAGCCAGTCGTGCTGATGCAGTTCACGGGCCACGGCAAGAAGGTCTTCCACGAGATCACCCGCCGTGAGGCTCAGCGTGGCTCGCTGGCGTGCCAGGGCGCCAGTAGCGCACAGGACATCCAGCGCTGCGCGCAGCACTTCGCGATCGTCCTCGACAACCAGATCCAGTCGGTGCCGTACATCGACTTCAAACGGAACCCGGACGGCATCCCGGGCGACAACGGCGCGCAGATCGACATGGGCGGCGGCTCGCTGGGCGACGCGAAGAAGCTGGCACTCGTCCTGCAGACCGGCGCGCTGCCGGTCACGTTCACGACCGCCGAGCGCACCGACGTCTCGGCGACTCTCGGCAAGGACTCGCTGAGCCAGGCCAAGAAGGCCGCGCTCGTCGGCCTCCTCGTCGTCGCGCTCTTCCTGCTGCTCTTCTACCGGTTCCTCGGCCTCGTCGCCGTCATCGGGCTCGCGATCTACGCAGCCTTCCTCTACGCGGCGATCCTCCTCTTCAACGTCACGCTGACGCTGCCGGGCTTCGCGGGACTGATCCTCACGATTGGGGTGGCCGCCGACGCGAACGTCGTTGTGTTCGAGCGCATCAAGGAAGAGGTGCGCGCCGGGAAGTCGGTGCGCGCCGCGATCTCGGCCGGATACGCGAAGGGCTTCCACACGATCCTCGACGCGAACGTCGTGACGGCGATCACGGCGCTCGTGCTGTTCGCGGTGGCGACCGCGCAGGTCAAGGGCTTTGCGCTGATGCTGCTGATCGGCACCGTGATCTCGCTCGTCACCGCTGTCGCGGCGACGCGCGCGATGCTCGGTCTCCTCGGCGGCTTCTCGTGGTTCAACAAGCCCCGCTTCATGGGCGCGCAGGGTCAGCAGACCGCCAAGTGGCTGCAGATCGACTTCATGGGCAAGCGCTATCTGTGGCTCGCGATTTCCGGCGCGGTCATCGTCCTCGGCGTGCTCGCGCTCGGCATCCGCGGGCTGAACCTCGGCATCGACTTCAAGGGCGGCACACAGCTGGCCTTCAAGACGCCGGTCGCGCACACCACCGGCGACATCCGGCAGGTGATGTCGAACCAGGGCTACGGCGACGCGATCATCCAGGGACGCGGCTCGTCGACGAACGGCGCGTACAAGAGCTTCCAGATCCGGACGAAGGCGCTGAGCGGCGCGAAGCTGACGAGCGTCACGAATGCGCTCGAGGAGCGATTCCAGACGACGGCCCCCGGCGCCACGACGGTCTCGTCGAGCTTCGGACGACAGATCGCGAGGTCGGCGATCGTCGCGATCCTCTTCTCGCTCTTCCTGGTCGTCCTCTACATCACGATCAGGTTCGACCTCAAGTTCGCCATCCCGGTGATCCTCGCGATGCTGCACGACGTCCTGATCTGCATCGGGATCTACGCGCTCGTCGGCCGCGAGGTGACGAGCTCGACCGTCGCCGCGATCCTGACCGTGCTCGGTTACTCGATCTACGACACGATCATCATCTTCGACCGCGTTCGCGAGAACATCCCGTTGATGCGGCGGTCGTCGTTCGCGACGATCGCGAACGTCTCGCTGTGGGAGACGATCCGCCGCTCGCTGGCGACGTCGTTCATCACGCTTCTGCCGGTCGTCTCGCTCTTCCTGTTCGGCGGCGCGACGCTCAAGGACTTCGCGTTCGCGTTGATCGTCGGCATCGTGTCCGGGGCGTACTCGTCCATCTTCATCGCGGCGCCCCTGTTGACGATGTGGAAGGAGCGGGAGCCGGAATACGCGCGCCGCAAGGACGTCAAGGTCACCAAGGCCGGCCTCGAGGAGGCGTTCGAGGAGGCGGAGGAGGCGGCGGCTGCGGAGCCGGCGCCTGCGGAGCTCGCCCCCGTCGCGACCGTCGACGCCGGCGACGGCAGCACCGCTGCAGCCGCGCAGGCGAAGCGCGAGCAGCGCCGGCAGCGCCGGCGTGCGCGCCCGCATGGACGAGCCCGTTAGGCGTCTCGCGCTCGCGCTCGTCGGTGCCGTCGCGCTGACGGCAGAGCGTGCGGACGAGCTCGCGGATGCGCTTGCCTCGCGCGGCGGGATGAGCCGCGACGAGGTGCGGGGCTGGATCGACGAAGCGACGACGCGCTGGCGCGGCGACGCCATGCGCGTGGGGGAGAAGGCCGGGGCGACGCTCAACGGCGCACTGCGCGAGCTCGGCCTCGTGACGCGCGACGAGTGGGACGAGCTCGAGCTCCGCGTGGCGCAGCTCGAGCACCGGTTGCGGCTCGTGGAGACTCAGCCGCCGCCGCTCCGCAGCGTCCCTTCGGACTAGTCCGTTCCGCTCCCCTTCGGGTGCCATGCAAGACGACGGGTTCTTTGGGGGCCTGGCCGTAACGGCCGCTACCCTGGTGACGTGCCGTCGAGGCTCCTCCGCGGCGAGCTCTTGCTCGGTGCCGCCGCCGCAATCGTCGGTGCCGTCGGCATCGCGTCCGCGCTGACGCCGGAGTTCGCGAACCGCTCGGATTTCGTCCGCGGCGTCCTGCCGCCCGGCGTCCCCGGGGCCGCCCGCATCCTCGTGCTCTCGTTCGGCCTTTGCCTCGTCTGGCTGTCGCGCGCCCTCGCCCGCCGCCGCCGTCGTGCCTGGCACCTGGCGGTGGTGCTGGCGATCGGCATCTCGCTTGCGCACCTCGCCAAGGGCCTCGACGTGGAGGAGGCGACACTCAGCCTGATGGTGCTCGTCGCGCTCCTGCGGTACCGCAGTCGCTTCGACGTCCCTGGCGATCCGGACTCGGTTCGCCCGCTCGTGACGACCGGCGCTGCGCTGGTTGCGCTCGCCGCGCTGGGCTTCGAGCTCGACCGCCGCGGCTGGGAGAAGGTGCGCTGGGAGGATGCGCTCGTCGCGCTCGCGCTCGTTCTCACCGCCCGGGCGCTCTACTTATGGCTGCGCCCGGTCTCCGACCTCATCCGCCAGTCGGCCGACGAGAGGCGTATCGCACGCCGCCTAGTGCGCTCGCACGGCGACGACAGCCTCGCGTTCTTCAGTCTCCGCCGCGACAAGAACTACTTCTTCTCGCCCACGCGCGAGAGCTTCCTCGCCTACAAGGTCGTCGCCGGCGTTGCCCTCGTCAGCGGCGGCCCGATCGGCGAGGCGACCGAGTTCCACGAGCTCCTGGCCGAGTTCCGTCGTGTCTGCCACGCACGCGGCTGGCGTCTGGCACTGCTCGGTGTGCACGCCGATCTGCTGCCGGTGACGGAAGCGCTCGGCTTGCGCGCGATCAAGCTCGGCGACGAGGCGGTCGTCCATCCGGCCGACTTCTCGCTCGAAGGACGCTCCGTCCGCAAGATCCGCCAGTCCGTTGCACGGCTCGAGCGTGCCGGCTACGCGGTCGACGTCGTCTCGACGGCGGACGTCGACGCGGAGCTGCGTGCCGAGCTCGACCGCGTGTCGGCGGTGTGGCGCGGCGCGAATGCCGAACGTGGTTTCTCGATGGCGATGGACGACCCGTTCGCCGAGCCGGAGACGCTCTTCGCGATCGCGCGCTGCGACGGACGGGTCGGCGGCTTCCTCCACCTCGTCCCGAGTGCGAACGGCTACTCGCTCAGCGCGATGCGGCGTGATCCGGCAACCCCGAACGGGCTGATGGAGTACCTGATCGTCGAGACCCTTGCCTGGGCGCGCAGTGCCGGAGCGCAGGAGCTCTCGCTCAACTTCTGCGTCTTCGCCGACGTTCTCGCCGACCCGGCCGGACGCGTCCAGTGTCTGGCACGCGGCGCGCTCCGCGCCGGCGACCGCGTCTTCCAGCTCGAGCGCCTGCTCCGATTCAGCCGGAAGTTCTCGCCCGAATGGCGGCCCCGCTACGTGTGCGTCGAACGCCTGACGGACGTGCCGCTCGTCGCGGTCGCGTACCTCTGGGTCGAGTCCCTGCTCACGCCGCCGGGGCCGTGGGCGCGCCGCTCGACCGTGCAGGTCTAGCGCCGCCCAGCTGCAAGACTGACGTCATGGCTCAACCCGCCACGAGGAACCTCGGGCGCCTCTCCGAGATCGCGCAGGTCGCCGTTCGCCACGGGTTCGGCTACTGGTTCGACACCCACCGGCTGACCGACCTCTTCCCGCGGCGCGGGTCGCGCCTGGACGACAACGGACAGCCGTCGCAGCGCGGCCAGCATCTGCGCGAGATGCTGGACGAGCTCGGTCCGACGTTCGTCAAGTTCGGGCAGCTGCTCTCGACGCGCCCGGACGTGCTACCACCCGACATCATCGCCGAGCTTCGGGGGCTCCAGGACGACGTGCGGCCGGTCCCCTTCGCCGACATCGAGAACGTCGTGCAGGAGGAGCTCGGGCTCACCGTGGCGCAGCTCTTCAGCAGCTTCGACGAGCGTCCGGTCGCCGCTGCGTCGATCGGACAGGTGCACCGCGCGACGCTGCCGAACGGCCGCCGCGTGGCAGTGAAGGTGCAACGTCCCGGCGCGCCGCGGCAGATCGAGGCAGACCTTGCGCTCCTGTACCAGGCGGCGCGCATCGCGAAGGAGCGTGTGCGCGCGCTCGACTTCATCGACGCGCGCCGGCTCGTCGACGAGTTCGCGCGGCAGATCCGGCAAGAGCTCGACTACCGGCTCGAGGCTCGCAACGCAGACACGTTCCACCGCAATTTCGCGGGTCACCCGCACGTCCGTGTCCCGCGCGTGTACTGGACCTACACGCGCAGCCGCGTGCTGACGCTCGAGTGGCTCGACGGGATGCAGGTCGCCGACATCCATCCGGACGAGTGGACGGTCGAGGACCGGCGCGACCTCGCGTACCTGATGGCGGAGACGTGGATGACGATGATCTTCCGCCACGGCTTCTTCCACGGCGACCCGCACCCGGCGAACATCCTCGTGCTGGGGCGACCCGACCAGATTGGCCTGATCGACTTCGGCGCCGTCGGGAAGCTCACCGACGACGACATGTCGAAACTGACGCGGATGTTCATCGACGCCGCGGCAGAGAACGTCGACGCGTTGCCGAAGCGTCTTGCCGATCTCGGCGTCCGCTACCCGAAGGAACGCGAGGAGGAGTTCCTCGCCGAACTGCGCGACATCTACTACCGCTACTACGGCGCGAGCCTGTCGGAGATCGACCCGATGCAGGTGATCCGCGAAGTGTTCCAGCTCATCTATTCGATGAACCTGCAGCTGCCGACACGCTTCTTGCTGCTCGACCGCGCGATCGCGACACTCGGCTCGGTCGGTGTCGACCTGTACCCGGACTTCAACGTGTTCGAGGTCGCTCGCCCCTACGCACGCGGGCTGCTGCTCGAGCGCTTCGGTCCGCGCCGGATGGCGGCCCGCGCAGGCAAGGAAGGGCTTCGCCTCGGCCAGATCGCGCTCGAGCTGCCGTACCAGCTTCACGACACACTCGAACAGGTGCGCGACGGACAGATCGAGGTCGGGTTCGTGCACAAGGGGCTCGACGACCTGCTCAACCGGCTGGACGTCGTCTTCAACCGCCTCGTGGTCGCGATGATCGTCGCCGGCGGGCTGATCGGATCGAGCCTGATCGGGATCTTCGCCAAGGGCGGCCCGCACGTCCTCGGCATCAACGTGATCTCGATGATCGGTTTCGTCGTCTCCGGACTGCTCGGGCTCTGGTTGCTGTGGGGCGTGGTCCGGAGTGGACGCTTGTAGAACGTTCGTCACGCTTTCGAGCGAAAGGACATCTGTTCCGCAGCGCGCAGCGGCGCTACGTTCGCTGCATGTCCGCAGCACTGTTGCTCGCTCACCCTGAGCCGTTTCTCGAACGTCACCTGCGCAGCGACGGCTTCGATGTCGTCGACGACGCAGCGCGCCCAGACCTCGTGCTGCTCGCCGACAGCGCCGCATTGGAGGAGTACCGAGCGCGGCACGGCGACGTCCCGGTGATCGTCCTCGGCGACGCGCGGACCGATGCCCTGGACCGCGTACGGGCGCTCGAACGCGGTTGCGACGACTTCCTTGTGCGGCCGTTCACCTACGAGGAGCTGCTTGCGCGCATCCGCGCCGTGCTGCGGCGGACGTCGCCGTCGCCGCACGAGGTACGGCGCGCTGGCGAGATCGTCGCGGATCTCGCGACGCGCACCGTCACCGTCGGCGCCAGTGCGGTGACGCTCGCGGGCAAGGAGTACGAGCTGCTGCTCAAGCTGATGAGCGACCCCACCCGCGTCTTCACGAAGGAGCAGCTGCTGCGCGACGTTTGGGGCTTCCGCTCGCTCGGGCGCACACGGACATTGGACTCGCACGCCTCGCGGCTCCGGCGGAAGCTCGCGGCCGCCGGCGCAGGCGCCGTCGTCGTCAACGTGTGGGGGGTGGGTTACAGGCTGCTGTAGGCTCGGCGCATGAGCGCCTTCAACGATCTGTCGTCGCTCGACGCGCACCGCATCTGGGACGGCGTGCACGGCCGGGTCGTGCACGGCGGCAGGCTGACGTTCAGCGTCGTCGAGCTCGATCCGAACAGCATCGTGCCGGAGCACCGACACGAGCATGAGCAGCTCGGCATGGTGCTGACGGGGTCGCTGTCGTTTCGCGTCGCAGACGAGACGCAACAGCTCGGTCCGGGGTCGACGTGGTCGATCCCGAGCGACACGCCGCACGAGGTGCATGTCGGGCCGGACGGCGCGGTCGTGATCGACGTGTTCGCCCCGACGCGTGATGACTGGCGCGACGCGCCACAGGTCGACGGCTTGTCGCCGCGCTGGCCCTAGAGCAGCGCCCCTTCCAGACGAAGCAGCGCTTCCTTCCGCTCCAGGCCGCCGGCGTAGCCGACGAGCTTGCCGTTCGCGCCGACGACGCGGTGGCACGGCAGCACGATCGGCAGCGGGTTGCGGTTCATCACGGTGCCGACGGCTCGAGCAGCGCGCGGGCGCGCGGCCCGCGCCGCGAGGTCGCCGTAGGTGACGACCTCGCCGTACGGCACGCGCGCCAACTCGCGCAGCACGCGACGATTGAAATCGGCGAGCAGGGCGATGTCGACCGCGAGGTCGAAGCGCTGCCGCGCGCCTTCGAAATATTCGTCGAGTTGACGGCGCGCCGGGTCGATCGGCCGCGGCGAGCGCAGCACGCGGACGCCGAAGGCGTGCGCGAGCCTGTCCACCTCTCGCTCCGGTTCGGCGTCGTACGCAATCCGGCAGAGGCCGCGCTCGGTGCCCGCGACGAGGAGCGCGCCGACGGGCGAGTCGACGAAGTCGTAGGCCACGTCGAGCAGCTGCTCGCTTGCGGCGGTGTCGCGGAAGCGACGGTCGAGGTCGGCGGAGACGGGAGTCACTGCGCTTCCTTTCGTCGAAGTCTGCGGATGCCGGCAGACGCGGCCTGACGCGCGGCGGTCGCGTTCGAGCCGAGCGCCGCGCCGATGTCTGCGTAGTCGAGGTCGTAGCCGTAGCGGAGCACGACCGCCGCGCGCTCGGTCGGCGGGAGCTCGTCGGCGAGGTGCTCGAGCTCGGCGAAGGCCGGCCGTCCATCGAGCGACGCGAGCTCGGGCAGTTCGGCGTCTGCGCGTGGGCGGCGGTGCTCGTCGATCGCGATGCGGCTCGCGATGGTGTAGGCCCACGCACGCAGGTGCTCGCCGTGGCGCAGCTTCGGGTACGCACGGAGGGCGCGGAGGAAGGTCTCCTGGAACGCGTCCTCGGCGCGCTCACGCCCGACGCGGCGCACGAGGAATGCGTAGATCTCCTCGCGGTGCTCTTCGTAGAACCGTTCGAACGGCGGCAACGTCATCGGCGACATCTTGAAACGTGCCAGGCACGAGACGTGTGAGGATCCGCCGATGCGCGTCGCCGTCGTCGGCCACGTGGAGTGGGTCGAGTTTGCCCGCGTCGAGCGGGTTCCGCGGCCAGGTGAGATCGTCCATGCGCTCGAGACGTGGGAGGAGCCTGCCGGCGGAGGCGCCGTCGCGGCGGCGCAGCTCGCCCGGCTTGCCGGCTCGTGCCTCTTCTTCACGGCTCTGGGCGCTGACGAGCTCGGCCGTCGCTCGCGCGCCGAGCTGAGCAAGCTGGGCATCGAGCTCCGCGCGATCCCCGACGCCGAGCCCACCCGCCGCGCGTTCACGTACATCGACGAGACCGGCGAGCGGACGATCACGGTCCTCGGCGAGAAGCTCCGCCCGCGCGGCGGCGACAGCAGGCTTCCCTGGCGCGAGCTCGCCGGCCTGGACGCCGTCTACTTCGTCAGCGGCGACGCCGAGGCCCTCCACCACGCGCGTCTGGCACGCGTCCTCGTCGCGACGGCGCGCGAGCTGCCGACGCTGCGGGAAGCGGGCGTTCAGCTCGACGCGCTCGTCGGAAGCGGTGAGGACGAGGGCGAGCTCTACCGCCCCGGCGAGCTCGATCCCGCCCCGCATGTCGTCGTCACGACCTCAGGCGCGCTCGGCGGCTGGATCCAGCCAGGCGGTCCGTTCCGGCCGGCCCACGTGCCTGGCACCGTCGTGGATGCCTACGGCTGCGGCGACTGCTTTGCGGCGGGCCTGACCTTCGCGCTCGGTCGCGGTGACCCCGTGGACGAAGCCGTAGCGCTCGCCGCGCGCTGCGGCGCGGCCGTCATGACCGGCCGCGGGCCGTATGCCGCCCAACTCGAAGCGCCCTAGACGACACGAAAATCCCCCTTCTGGGGTGGACATGTGGGGGGCAGTGGTTTAAAGTGGGGCGAAGTGGAAAACCCAATCCGGCCCCAGGATGCTCCTCGGCGCATACGACCACACGATCGATGACAAGAACCGTCTCACTCTTCCGGCCAAGTTCCGGGAAGCCTTCCAAGACGGTGTCGTCGTCACGCGAGGCCTCGACGGCTGCCTGTACGCCTACCGTCGTCCGGATTGGGATCGACTCGTCGAGTCTCGACTCGCCACGATGGATCCGCTCAGCCAGGAAGGGCGCCGGATCCAGCGCTTCTTCTTCGCGGGGGCGGCCGAGGCCGACCTCGACAAACAGGGCCGCGTGATGATTCCCGCCCAGCTCCTCGAGCACGCGAAGCTGGGCCGCGAAGTCGTCGTCGCGGGCGTCCATGACCACCTCGAGATCTGGGACCGCGGCGCCTGGCGCACGGAACTGGCCGAAGTCGAAGGGAGTGCGGAGGATGTTGCCGAACGCCTTGCAGACCAGCGCGACTGACCACGTTCCCGTCCTGCCCGAGGAGGTGCGGGAGCTCCTCGCCGTTCACCCGGGTGAGACCGTTATCGATGCGACGTTCGGCGCCGGCGGACACGCGTCGCTCCTCGCCGCCGACCTCGGCGACCGCGGCAAGCTGATCGCGATCGATCGCGACCCGGGCGCACGCGCGTATTTCGACCGGCTCGCGAAGCGAACACGCGCGCAGACGCGTTTCCTGCGCGGCGACTTCGCTCTCGTCCTCGACCAGCTCGCGCAGAACGGCGTCGAGGCCGACGCGATCCTTCTAGACCTCGGCGTGTCGTCGATGCAGATCGACCGGCCCGAGCGCGGCTTCTCGTACGCGGTCGACGCTCCGCTCGACATGCGGATGGACCCATCAGCCGAAGTCACTGCGGCCGGCATCGTCAACGAGGCGGCGGAGCGAGATCTCGCGACGATCTTCCGGCGCTACGGCGAGGAGCGCTACGCGCGGCCGATCGCCCGCGCAATCGTGCGCCGCCGCAAAGAGCAACGTTTCGAGCGGACGAACGATCTCGTCGAGACGATCAAAGCCGCGATTCCCGCGCCGGCGCGCTTCGGCGACGGCCATCCGGCCAAGCGTGTGTTCCAGGCGCTGCGCATCGCGGTGAACGACGAGCTCGGCTCGCTCGAGGCAGCGCTGCCCGCCGCGTTCGAGATGTTGCGGCCCGGAGGACGCCTTGCCGTCATCAGCTTCCACTCGCTCGAGGACAGGATCGTGAAGCGATTCATGCGCGACCTCGAGCGCGGCTGCGAGTGTCCGCCCGACTTCCCGGTGTGCGTCTGCGGGAAGGAGCCGCAGCTGCGATCGATCTCGCGGAAGGCGATTCGGCCGAGCGCGCGCGAAACGGCCGCAAACCCCCGCGCGTCGTCGGCGCGTCTGCGCGTTGGAGTGAAAGTCTGAATGGCGACCTGGGCGGCAGAGGCCGAGCGGCCGCAGCGGCAGGCCCGGCCGCGGCCCGCGCCGCGCGCGGTCAAGCGTCCGCGCCGGGTCGCCGGCGGCGTCGTCTGGATCGGCGTCGTGGCGGCGCTGCTTGCTGGGGTCGTCGCGCTGAACGTCGCGGTGCTACGGCTCAACATGAAGCTCGACCACCTCGCGCAGGAGCGGTCCAACCTGCGTGCAGAGAACGCTGCTCTCTCGGTGCAGCTGTCGAGCCAGGCATCGGCGCCGCGCATCCAGCAGCTCGCGGCGAAGCGGCTCGGCTACGTGCAGGCGACGCCGGACCAGACCACCTACGTGACGCTGCCGCACTAGCGAGGGCCTGCGCGTGAACCGCCTCGTCAACCGGCGGATCAGGCTTCTACTTGCCATCCTGACGTTCGCGTTCGCCGGGCTGCTCCTGCGCGCCACGTGGCTTCAGGGCGTGCGCGCCGCGTCGCTTGCTCGGCTCGGGCAGACCCAGCATCGCGAGACGGTGACGCTGCCTGCGAGCCGAGGTACGATCTACGACCGCACCGGCGTCGAGCTCGGGCTCGGCGAGCGGGCGACGACCGTCTACGCAGACCCGAAGCAGATCGTCAACCCGCAGGGCGCTGCCGCCGCCGTCGAGCGGACGCTCGGTCTCGACGCGAGCCGTGTCGAGCCTGAGCTCGCCGACCGCTCCCGCGGCTTCGTCTACGTCGAGCGCCAGGCTGACCCGGCGCAGGCCGCTGCCCTGCAGCGGCTGAAGCTGCCGGGCTTCGGTTTCTATCCGGAGGAACGCCGCAGCTACCCGCAGGGCTCCGTCGCGTCGCAGGTGCTCGGCTACGTCGGCATCGACGGCAACGGCCTCGCCGGTCTCGAGTTGCAGTTCGACCATCAGCTTGCCGGGCATGCCGGCCAGGAGACGATCGTCAAAGACCCGGCCGACCGCGTCATCGACGTCCAGCAGCAGCAACCCGAGCGCCCGGGTCGCGACGTCTTTCTGACCCTCGACCACAGCATCCAGGCGAACGCCGAGGAAGTGCTCCGCCAGACAGTCGAGAAGTGGCACGCAAAGAGCGCAAGTGCGGTCGTCCTCGACCCGCGGACGGGCGCCGTGCTCGGGATGGCGGTGCAGCCCGGCTACAACGCGAACCGCTACCCGACGGTGTCGCGTGACCTGCAGCGCAACCGCACGGTGACAGACACGTACGAGCCCGGATCGACGTTCAAGCTCGTCACGGTCGCGGCGGCGCTCTCCGAGCACCTCGTCTCCCCGTCGACGCGCTTCACGCTGCCGTATTCGCTGAAGGTCGCCGACCGCGTGATCCACGACGCGGAGCCGCGTGGCACCGTCAACTACTCGGTCGCTCAGATCCTGGCGCATTCGTCGAACATCGGCGCGATCGAGCTCGCCGAGATGGTCGGACGCACCAGGCTGTCCTCGTGGATCTCGCGCTTCGGCTTCGGCCGCGTCACGGGTATCGACTTCCCCGGTGAGAGCCCCGGCATCGTCCTGCCGCCGGACAAGTGGTCCGGCTCCACGATCGGCAACGTCCCGATCGGTCAGGGCATCGCCGTCACGCCTGTCCAGATGGCCGCGGCCTACGCGGCGATCGCGAACGGCGGCGTCTGGTCGCGGCCGCATCTGGTCGACCACGTCGCCGGCGCCGGCCGCCCGTCGCTCTACCGGCGCCGGCTCGTCTCGCCGGCCGTCGCTTCCCAGCTGATGCTGATGCTCAAAGACGTCGTCGCCGAGGGCACCGGAACGTACGCCGCGATGCCCGGTTACCAGGTCGCCGGCAAGACCGGGACTGCCCAGAAGCCGGACGCGCACGGCGGCTACGCAACCGGCCGCTACGTCGCGTCGTTCGTCGGGATCGTGCCGGCGTCGCGACCCCGGCTCGTCATCCTGGTGATGGTCGACGAGCCGCAGAACGCCATCTGGGGCGGGGTCGTGGCCGCGCCGGCGTTCCAGCAAATCGCCCGTTTCGACCTTCAGTACCTCGAGGTGCCGCCGGACGCGCCCACCGGCTGAGAGCCGTCACACCCCCGCCACGCCCGCGTCGCGGACACGTCACACCTTTCGCCGTAAGGTGTCGGTGGGCGGGCGTGGTGGGACCCGGTTTCTCGCGTGTACAACGAACACCCGCAGGAGCCGTCACTAGACTTGGTCGCCGAGATGCAGCTGGAGCGGCTCATCGCTGCGCTCGCTCCGACCGACGTCGTTGGAGACGCGGCCGTCGAGATCCGCGAGCTGGCCTACGACGCCCGGGAGGTGCCGCGCGGCTCACTCTTCTTCTGCATCCCCGGTGCCAGGGTCGACGGGCACGAGCTCGCGGGCGAGGCGGTCGCGGCCGGGGCGGCGGCGCTCGTCGTCGAGCGCCGGCTCGAGGTCGACGTGCCGCAACTCGTCGTCCCGAGCGTCCGCGCTGCGATGCCCCGCGCGGCTGTCGCGTTCTTCGGCGATCCGACGGCCGAGCTGCGCGTCCTCGCCGTGACCGGGACGAACGGGAAGACGACGACGGCCTACCTTCTGTGGTCGATCCTCGACGCGGCCGGCCAGCGTCCCGGCTTGCTCACCAACGTCGAGCGGCGCGTCGGCGGCCGCTCGCGCCCCGTCGGGCTGAACACGCCGGAGTCGATCGACCTCCAGCGCCTCTTCCGCGAGATGCTCGACGCCGGCGACCGCAGCTGCGTGATGGAAGCGACGTCGATGGCCTCCGTCAAGGGCCGGCTCGACGGCACGCGGTTCGCCGTGCTCGTCTTCACGAACCTGACCCGGGACCATCTCGACTTTCACGGGACGATGGACGACTACTTCGAAGCGAAGCGACGCCTCTTCGCTCAGTCGGCGCGTGCCGTCGTCAATGCGGGCGACCCGTACGGTGCGCGGCTCGCGGACGAGCTCCCCGACGCCGTCGCGTTCCGGCCCGGCGACGAGTTGCCCGGCATCGACTTGAAGCTCCGCGGCCGCTTCAACGCCGAGAACGCGCTCGCGGCCGCCGCGGCAGCGCGTGCGGTCGGCGTCGACGAGTCGGCGATCAAGCGCGGCCTCGAGACGGTGGAACGCGTCCCCGGTCGCTTCGACGAAATCGACGAGGGCCAGCCCTTCACTGTTCTCGTGGACTACGCGCACACGCCCGGGGCGCTGCAGGCAGCGCTCGAGTCCGCGCGCGAGCTCGCACGCGGACGTGTCATCTGCGTCTTCGGCGCCGGCGGGGATCGCGACCGGGAAAAGAGGCCGCTGATGGGACAGGTCGTGGCCGACCTCGCCGACGTCGCGCTCGTCACGTCGGACAACCCCCGCAGCGAGGACCCTGCCGTCATCGCCGCCGACGTCGTCGGCGCTCTCGACCTCGACGTCGAGCTCGACCGGCGCCGGGCGATCGAGCGCGCGCTCGAGCAAGCGCAGGAGGGCGACGTCGTCGTGATCGCAGGCAAAGGGCACGAGCAGGGCCAGGAGATCGCGGGGCGAAAGCTTCCGTTCGATGACCGCGCCGTGGCGAGCGACGCGTTGCGCCGGCTGAAGGCGCCCGCGTGATCGCGCTCGAGACGACCCTGCTCGAAGGCCTCGGCCGCGTCGAGACAACCGCCGCGGAATTCACGGGCGTACAGGTCGACTCGCGTCGGATCGCACCGGGAGACCTCTTCGTCGCCGTCGGCCGGGGCGAGGACTTTCTCGCCGACGCCCGTGAGCGAGGTGCGGCCGCAACACTCGTGCCGAACGACGCCTTCACGGCGCTCGCCGAGCTCGGACGCGCCGTCCGCGACCGGAGCGCTGCGCGCGTCGTCGGCATCACGGGGTCGATGGGGAAGACGTCGACGAAGGACATCCTCGCGGCCCTCTGCATGCCGTCCGCCCGCACGATTGCCGCGGAGGCGAGCTACAACAACGAGATCGGCGTCCCGCTGACGCTGTGCCGTCTCGAGCCAGACACGGAGGTGTGCATCCTCGAGCTCGCGATGCGCGGCTTCGGTCAGATCGCAGCACTCTGCGACATCGCGCGCCCCGAGATCGGGGTCATCACGAACATCGGGCCCGTGCACCTCGAGCTCGTCCACTCCCTCGACGGTGTCAGGCAGGCCAAAGGCGAGCTGGTGGCGGCGCTGCCCGCGGGCGGCACCGCCGTCGTGCCGGCCGATTTCGCCGTGACGCGGGACGACATCGACGTCGTGCGCACCGGCAAGTCGAACGCGACCGTCAACGGCGGCCGCACGGAGGTCGCAGGTGTCAGCTTCAACTTCACGGCGCGGCACCAGACGCAGAACGCCGTGAGCGCGCTGGCGGCGCTCGATGCCCTCGGCCTCCCGCGGCCGGCACGCGTCGACGTCGACTTCTCGCGCTGGCGGGGCGACGAGGACGAGCTACCGGGCGGCGGCCTCCTGATCAACGACGCGTACAACGCGAATCCGGTCTCGATGCGCGCTGCTCTCGCGTACTTGGCGGAACGAGCCGGGGAGCGGCGACGCGTCGCGATTCTCGGCGACATGGCCGAGCTCGGCCGCACCGCGCCCGAGTATCACCGCGAGGTGGGGGACGCCGCCGCAGCGCTCGGCGTCGACGAGCTGCTCGCGGTCGGGGAGCTCGCGCGCGGCTACCTCGAGGGCGGCGTCGCGGGTCGCTGGGTCCCCAACGTGCACGAGGCTGTCCGCGAGCTGCCGGACGTCGTCCGCCCTGGCGACGCCGTTCTCGTCAAGGCCTCGCGCGCGATCGGCCTCGAAGCAGTGGCAACGGCCCTGACAGAGCTGACGACCGCGTGATCCGCGTTCTCGCCGCGGGAGTGATCGCAATGATCATCTCGATCGTCATCGGTCCGAAGTTCATCGAGTTCCTCCGCCGAAACGAGTTCGGGCAGCACATTCGCGAGGAGGGGCCCGAGGCGCACCAGCTGAAGCAGGGCACGCCGACGATGGGCGGGCTGCTGATCCTCGTCGTGGCGACGGTCGCGTTCCTCGCCGTGTCGAAGTACAAGGTGCCGGCGCTGACGGTCTTGTTCGTGACGCTCGCGTGTGGCGCGATCGGGTTCCTCGACGACTTCATCAAGCTGCGGCACCGGCGGTCGCTCGGCCTGCGCGGGCGCTGGAAGCTGCTCCTGCTCGGGCTGATCACGGTTGGCGTCGGCTTCGCCGCGCAGCACCAGGACCTGCCGACGAGCGTCTTCATTCCCGTCGTGCACTGGAACCTCCAGCTGTCGTACGGCTGGTACATCCTGCTCTTCCTGGTCATCGCCGGGACCGTCAACGGCGTCAACCTCACCGACGGGCTCGACGGTCTCGCGGCCGGCACCGGGATCATCGCGCTGATCACGTTCACCGCGATCTCCGTCGTCACGTACATCCGCTCGGGAAACCCGAACCATCGTTTCGACAGCCGCCTCGACCTGGCGATCGTCGGCGCGGCGTTGATCGGCGCCGTGATCGGATTCCTCTGGTACAACGCGTTCCCGGCCGAGGTGATGATGGGCGACACCGGCTCGTTCGCGATCGGCGGTGCGCTCGCGGCGATGGCGATCTTCACGAAGACCATCTCGCTCCTGCTCCTGATCGGCGGGATCTTCCTGATCGAGGCACTGTCGGTGATCATCCAGGTGGTCTCCTTCAGGTTTTTCCACCGGCGCGTGTTTCTCATCACGCCGATCCACCACCACTTCGAGATGAAGGCGTGGTCCGAGACGAAGATCATGGTGCGCTTCTGGATCGTCACCGCGATCCTCTGCGCCGTCGGCTTCGCTCTCTTCTACCGCGACTTCACGTTCTTCCGGCGCTGAGCGGCGAGCTCGACCAGTGGGCGGAGTGGCTCGTCCGCACTCGGTTCGCCGGCTGGCCCGAGCAGGAGGTCGCTGCAGCGCTCGAGCAGCTCGGCCGGTGCCGCGACCGTGTGCTGGACGGCGCGCGCGTCGTTCCTGGGGAAGCCCTCGCCGACGTCGGCGCGGGCACCGGGCTGCTGACGCTCGCCGCCGTCGAGCGTGTGGGCCCGGACGGCGACGTGCTCGCCCTCGACATCTCGATCGACGCCCTCGAGGAGCTTCGGGCTCAGGCGACGGCGCCGAACATCTCCTACCTCGTCGCGACGGCAGACGTGTTGCCGCTGCCGGACGCGAGCATCGACGTGATCGTCACGCGTTCCGTGCTCATCTACGTCCGCGACAAGGCGGAAGCTGCCCGCGAGTTCGCCCGCGTGTTGCGAAGCGGCGGACGCGTGTCGATGTTCGAGCCGATCAACAGCCGCAACCTCCGGCTGACGGACGCGGTCGACTTCGCGCCGCTCGGCGAGCTAGGGGAGCGCCTGCGCGCGTTGAACGACGAGTTCTATGAGAGCTCCGACGACCCGATGCTCGACTTCGACGAGGCCGACCTCGAGCGGTTCTTCGCCGACGCCGGCTTCGCCGTCGCCGTCGAGTTGGAGGTGGACGAGCACCAGATGGCTGCCGAGCGCTACCTGACCCAGGTCGGTGCGCCCGGCCGGCCGACCGTGCTCGAGCGTTTGGAAGCGGCGTTCGCCGCGCCCGACGTCGAGCGGCTGGTCGGCTTCCTCGCCGGCCGAACGATTCGCTCGTGCGGCACGTACGCCTTCCTCACGGCAGTCAAGCCGTGAGGCTGCCGCGGCGAGCCCTCGTCGTCGGCCTCGCCCGTTCGGGACAGGCCGCCTGCCTGGCACTCGCGCGTCACGGCGTGTCGACGATCGCCGTCGACCGCTCCGAGGCCCTCGATGGCGGGAGGCTTGTCGAGGCGGGCGTCGAAGTCCACCTGGGGACGGAGGAGGTTCGGTTGCTCGAGGGAGTCGACTTGCTCGTCAAGAGCCCCGGCGTGCCGGGCGAGTCGCCGCTGCCCGCAGCCGCGCGCGCGCGCGGGATCCAGATCTGGAGCGAGGTGGAGCTCGGCTTCCGCCTGCTCCGCAACCCTTTCCTCGGCGTCACCGGAACGAACGGCAAGACGACCACCAGCGAGTTGCTCGGCGCGATCTTCCGCGCCGCCGAGCGGCCGGTCGAGGTCGCCGGCAACGTCGGCCGCCCGGTGACGTCGCTCGACGGCGCGATCGGCGACGACACCTGGATCGTCTGTGAGCTCTCGAGCTTTCAGCTCGAGGACGTGCACCGCTTCCGCCCGCGCGTGGGCGTGCTGCTCAACCTCGAGCCGGACCACCTCGACCGCCACGGCACGTTCGACGCGTACCGCGCCGCGAAGCTGCGGCTGTTCGAGAACCAGACCGAGGCCGACGTCGCCATCGTTCCGCGCGGCTTCGGCGCTACCCCCGGCGGTGCCAGGCACGTCGAGTTCGACGGCGGCGACGAGCTCCCGGCCGAGCCGCTCATCCCCGGCGCGCACAACCGCGAGAACGCGGCCGCCGCGACCGCGGCAGCGCGCGCAGCGGGCATCGCCGACGACGCGATCGCCGAGGCGCTCCGCACCTTCCGCGGCGTCGAGCATCGCCTCGAGCTCGTCGCCGAGATCGACGGCGTGCGTTTTGTCAATGACTCGAAGGCGACGAACACGGCGGCCGCGCGACGCGGCATCGACGCGTACGCGGGGCAGCCGCTGCGGCTGATCCTCGGCGGCTCGCTCAAGGGCGAGTCGTTCGACGAGCTCGCGGAGTCGCTGCCGGCGAGTGTCCGCTCGATCGACCTGATCGGCGAGGCGAGCGAGCAGCTCGCCGCTGCGCTCGGCCGCGCCGGCCGGCTCTTTCGGCGCTCGGGCGACCTCGCGACTGCGGTCGGCGCCGCCGCAGGCGACGCTGAGCCAGGGGACGTCGTCCTGCTGTCGCCCGCGTGCGCGAGCTACGACCAGTTCCGCGACTACGAGGAGCGCGGCAACACGTTCCGTCGCCTCGTCGAGGATCTCTGGTGAAGAAGGGGCAGCTCGAGGCGCACGTCCTCGTGCTCGTCACGCTCGGCCTTGTCGCATTCGGGCTCGTGATGGTCTACAGCGCGACATCGGCGCCCGCGGCGCTGGCGCAGACCGACCCGATGTCGTACCTGAAGAAGCAGGGGGGCTACGCGCTCTTCGGCCTCCTCCTGATGATCGCCGCTTCGCGCTTCGACTATCGCCGGCTGCGCCTGTTCGCGCCCGCGCTCGTGCTGACCTCGCTCGCCGGCTGCCTCGCGGTGCTCGCGATCGGGGCGCGCATCAACGGCGCGCGCCGCTGGATCGAGCTCGGCCCGGCCAGCTTCCAGCCGTCCGAGCTGGCCAAGCTCGCAGTCGCTGTGTGGGCGGCCGCCTACCTGTCGCGCCGTCCGGCGCCGCGCACGCTGCGCGAGCTGTGGCGCCCGATCGGGTTGCTGCTCGGCCTCTTCTGCGTGCTCATCCTCGCGGAGCCCGACCTCGGCACGGCGATCGCGCTGGTGCTCGTCGTCGTCGCCGTGCTCGTGGCGTCCGGGACGCCAGGGCCGACGCTCGCGTGGGCCGGCGGCATCGCCGTCTCGCTGGGGCTGCTGGCGATCTGGTTCGAGCCATACCGGCGCGCGCGCATCTTCAGCTTCGTCGACCCCTGGAAGGATCCGCAAGGCGCCGGCTTCCAGACGGTGCAGGCGCTGATCTCGCTCGGCTCGGGCGGGCCGTTCGGAGTCGGCCTCGGCCATGGCGTCGCAAAGATCAACTACCTCCCGGAGGCGCACACGGACATGATCCTCGGCGTCATCGGCGAGGAGCTCGGGCTCGTCGGCGTCGCCGCGGTGCTCGCGGCATTCGTCGTCTTCGCCTGGGCAGGGCTGCGGGTCGCGCTCACATGCAAAGACCCGTTCGGGAAGCGCCTCGCGGTCGGCGTCGTCGCGCTCGTGAGCGGCCAGGCGGTGATCAATCTCGCAGCCGTCCTCGGGCTCGCGCCGCTCACGGGAATTCCGCTGCCGCTGATCTCGTACGGCGGCTCGAGCCTCGTCGTCACGCTACTTGCCGTCGGTGTCCTCCTTAACATCGCCGGAGGTGGAACACGAGCGGCAGCTTCGGTGTCTGATCGCGGCCGGGGGAACGGCGGGACACGTCGCGCCGTCGCTCGCGGTCGCGGAGGCGCTGCAGCGGCGCGGCGTCCACGTGACGTTCGCCGGGTCGCCGGATCGCATCGAGGCGCAGCTCGTCCCTGACGCGGGCTACGAGCTCGACACGTTTCGCATCTCCGGCCTGCCGCGGCGACCGTCGGTCGCGCTCGCGCGAGCGCTCCTGCTCGCCGGCGCCGCGCCGAGTGCCTGCAAGCGCATCCTGCGCGCACGGAATCCGGACATCGTGCTCGGCGGCGGCGGCTACGTCGGCGGGCCGATGGTCTACGCCGCGTCGCGCCTGCGCATCCCGGCGGCACTGATGGAGGCCGATGCATACCTCGGCCTGGCGAACAGGCTCGCGGCGCCGTTCGCACAGCGCGTCTTCCTGTCGTTCCCGATCGACGGCCGCCACGGCCCGAAGTACAAGGTCACCGGCAGGCCGATCCCCGCGCGGTCGCGCTCGGTTCCGCAGCCGGAGGCGCGAGAGCTGTTCGGTCTCCCGCGCGACCGTCAGGTGCTGCTCGTGTTCGGCGGCTCGCTCGGTGCGGCGCTGCTGAACGACCTCGCGGTCGATGCCTTCGGCCGGGAGGGGCCTCCGGCCGTCCTGCATCTGAGCGGCACGCGCGACTACGACCGGCTCGTGCCGCACGTCAAGCGTGCGGACTACCGCCTCTTCGCCTTCACGGAGGACTTCGGTGCGGCGCTCGGTGCGAGCGATCTCGTCCTGGCACGCGCGGGCGGCTCCGTCTGGGAGCTCGCCGCTGCCGGCAAGCCGGCCGTGCTGATTCCCGGCTCCTTCGCGACGGCAGACCACCAGACGAAGAACGCCCGCTACTTCGAGACTGCCGGTGCGGCGGTCGTCGTCCCCGAAGCCGAGGCCGCTCGCGCGCCCGACGTCGTGCGCTCGTTGCTGGCCGATCCAGCTCGGCTGCACGAGCTGTCCACCGCAATGCTGCGCGTCGCACGGCCGAACGCGGCGGACGAGATCGCCGAGGAGCTGCTTGCCCTCGCCGCTTGACGGCCGCCGCCTGTGGCTCGCGGGCATCGGCGGTGCGGGGATGAGCGCCTACGCGGCGCTCGCCCTCGCGTGGGGCGCTGAAGTGCGTGGCTGGGATCGTGTGCGGACGCCGTACATGGAGAACCTCGACGGGATCCACGTGACGATCTCGGATGAGCCGCCGGTTCCTCCGCCCGAGTGGGAGGTGTTCGTGTCGACCGCTTTCGCTGATCGCGTCGCCGGCCGCGCGCGGGCAGAGCTGCTCGCGGAGCTCGTCTCGCTTCGCCAGACCGTCGTCGTCGCAGGCGCGCACGGAAAGACGACGACTGCGGGCATGATCGCCTTCTGCCTCCAGCGCCTCGGGCGGGACCCGGCGTGGCTGATCGGCGCGAACATCCCGCAGCTCGGCGGCAACGCCGGCACCGGGAGCGGCTGGCTCGTCGTCGAGGGCGACGAGTCCGACCGCACGATTGCAGCTCTTCGGCCGGAGGTCGCAGTCGTCACGAACGTCGACCTCGATCATCACTCCACCTTCGCGTCGAAGGCCGAGGTCGAGGCGCTGTTCGACGGGTGGCTCGTGCACGTTCCCGACGTCGTGCGGGGCGAGCGGCTGCCGCCCTACGACGGTCAACTGGCCCTCGCGGGTGAGCACAACCGGCGCAACGCCGCCTGTGCGCTCGCCGCGCTCGAGCGGATCGGGCTCTCGCACGCCGAGATCGCACCGGTGCTGGCGGAGTTCGCCGGCGCCGGTCGGCGCCTCGAGCGGCGCGGCGAAGCCGCCGGCGTCGAGGTCTACGACGACTATGCGCACCACCCGGCCGAGGTCGCCGCGACACTCGCCGCCGCCCGAGCGGGCGGGCGCCTGCTCGTTCTGTTCCAGCCGCACCTCTACTCGCGGACGCGCCACCTCGCCCCGGAGCTGGCCGGCGCGCTCGCCGCGGCCGACGTCGTCGCAGTGACGGAGATCTACGCGGCGCGCGAGGAGCCAGTGGCGGGTGTCACCGGGAAGCTCGTCGTCGACGCCCTCGCCGAGCAGCGGGCGGGGATGCCGCTGGCATGGACGCCGCAGGCCGACGACGGGGCTCGCTTTCTCGCCGCTCACGCGCGGCGCGGCGACCGCGCGGTGACGATCGGCGCCGGAGACGTCGACCGTGCGGCGCCGCTCCTCCTGGAGCTGCTCGCGTGAACATCGAGCACGGCGTCGCGCTCTCGCGCTTCACCACGCTAGGCACCGGTGGCCCCGCCGCCGCTTTCGCGCGGCCGGAGACGCTCGCCGAGCTCAGGCACGCGCTCGCCTATGCGCGCGAGCACGGGCTGACGGTCGCCGTCGTCGGGCTCGGCTCGAACCTGCTGGTCGCGGATAGCGGCTACGACGGGCTCGTGCTGAAGCTCGTCGGTGAGCTCGCGCACGTGGAGGTGCGCGGCGACCTGCTCGCTGCAGGCGGCGGGGCCACGAACGCCGTCGCACTTCATCGTGCCCGTGCGGCGGGTCTCGGCGGGTTCGAGTTCGCCTGCGCGATCCCCGGTACCGCCGGCGGCGGCGTCCGCATGAACGCGGGCGCGTACGGCGGCGACTGGGCCGGCATCCTCGAACGTGCGCTCGTCGTCGACACGGACGACGCCGGCTGGCGGTCCCGGGACGAGCTCGGGCTCCAATATCGCCGCTCGGGGCTGCGGCCGGGGGAGGTCGTCGCCTCGGTCGAGTTCCGGCTGCAGCCGCGCCCGCCTGCGGAGATCAAGGCGCTCGTCGCCGACCTCCAGGCGCAGCGGAAGGCCGCCCAGCCGACGAACAAGCGCACCTACGGGAGTGTCTTCAAGAACCCGGAGCACGAGCTCAGCGCCGGCCGCATGCTCGAAGCATGCGGGCTCAAGGGCTACCGCATCGGCGGGGCGCAGATCTCGCCACGGCACGCCAACTTCATCGAGAACGCCGACGGGGCACGCTCCGCGGACGCGCTCGCGCTCATGGCCGAGGCCCGCCGCCGCGCGTGGGACGAATACGGCGTCGAGCTCGAGCACGAGGTGGTCTTTCTCGGCGAGGTCGACCTTCCGCCTTTGAAGTAGGACCGGAACGCACCGCGCCGAACTTCCGGGGGTGGGCGAGAAGGTCCTCCAGCTGCCGCGCCGCGATCGCGCCGATCTCGCGCGCTACGTGCCGTCGGGGCGTTCAGTCCTGATCGGGCTCGCATTGGTGCTGATCGCCGGCGGCCTCTACGGCCTCGCCCGCGGAACGTCGATGTTCGCCGTCGACACGGTCCGCGTCGAAGGCGCCGCCGCCCCGCTGGCCGCGGAGGTGCGCCGCGAGCTCCGCGGCTACGACGGCCGCAGCCTCGTGGGCCTCGACGCCGCGTCGGTCGCGCAGCGCCTGGCGGGCCTGCCGGCCGTTCGCTCGGCGAGCGTCGACCGCGCGTTCCCGCACACGCTTCGCGTCCAGATCGTCCCCGAGCTGCCCGTCGCCGTCGTGCGCCGCGGCCCCGACTCCTTTCTCGTCTCTGCCCGCGGCCGCGTCATCTCGCGCGTCGACCGGGGCACGCACCGCGAGCTCGCGCGCATCTGGGTCCCCGCGTCGACGGACATCGAGCTCGGCTCGTTCCTCGGCGGCCAGGACGGCGGCCTCGCTGCGCGCTCGGTCGCGGCGTTCGTCGGGAGCGGCTTCCCGGGCCGCGTGACGTTCGTGCGGGCGCTCGACGGCCAGATCACGCTCGGGTTGCGCGGCGGGCTCGAGCTCCAGCTGGGTGCTCCCGTCGACCTCCGCCTGAAGATCGCGATCGCGCACGGCATTGTCCCGTCGCTCGCGCCGCCTGCCGCGGGCGGCCCGAATTTCCTCGACCTCAGCGTCCCCGAACGACCGGTGGCCGGGCGCAACCCTCAACCCGGAGGTTGAGCTTGAGGGTTATTGCCGTTGACAGGCGGGTGGCGGGTGCGTACCCTCGGGCGAAGGCAGACCTCGAGAGCCCCAAAGCTCCACCGCAGCTTGAGGTCGAACGCCCGATCCAGACATGAGCCAGACAGGCAATTACCTCGCAGTCTTGAAGGTCGCCGGTGTCGGCGGCGGCGGCACGAACGCCGTCAACCGGATGGTCGACGCCGGCCTCTCCGGCGTCGAGTTCATCGCCGTCAACACCGACGCCCAGGCGCTCTTGATGGCGGACGCCGACATCAAGATCCAGGTCGGCTCCGAGGTCACGCGCGGGCTCGGCGCCGGTGCGGACCCTGAGGTCGGCCTCGCCGCCGCGCAGGAGAGCCGTGACGAGCTGAAGGAGGCGCTGAAGGGCGCGGACATGGTCTTCATCACCGCCGGCGAAGGCGGCGGCACGGGCACGGGCGGGGCGCCGATCGTCGCGGAGATCGGACAGGAGATCGGGGCGCTGACCGTCGGCGTCGTGACGCGGCCGTTCGGCTTCGAGGGCCGCAAGCGCGCGGAGCAGGCGGAGCGGGGAATCGACCAGCTCCGCGACCGCGTCGACACCTTGATCGTGATCGAGAACGACCGACTGCTCCAGGTGGTCGAGCGCCAGACCTCCGTCGTCCAGGCCTTCCGGATGGCCGACGACATCCTCCGCCAGGGCGTCCAGGGCATCACCGACCTGATCACGGAGCCCGGGCTCGTCAACCTCGACTTCGCCGACGTCCGGACGATCATGCGCGACGCCGGCTCCGCCCTGATGGGCATCGGCCGCGCGTCCGGGGAGAACCGCGCGGCCGAGGCAGCCCGCTCCGCGGTCTCGTCGCCGCTCCTCGAAGCATCGATCGAGGGCGCGACCGGGATCCTCCTCAACGTGACCGGAGGCTCCGACATCGGCCTGTTCGAGGTGAACGAGGCCGCCGAGGTGGTCACCGGCGCGGCAGACCAGAACGCGAACGTCATCTTCGGCGCCGTCATCGACGATGGGATGGGCGACGACGTCCAGGTGACGGTGATTGCCACCGGCTTCGGCGGCCAGAGCCGCCGGAAGCGCCGCCGGGAGTCGCCCGCGCTCGACCGGCCGGTGCCGGCCACGACCGCCTCGGAGACGTTCGACGTCTCTCAGGACGTCCTCGACGTCCCCTCGTTCCTGCGCGACGACTCGTAGGTTTGACGAGCGCCGCGGCGCGGTAGTGATGGGGTGCCCTCTTGGGGTTCTTCCTCCCCGGTTGACCCCACGACCCGGTCAGTCGCTCCGGTTGCGTCTCGTCGAGGCACAGCCGGAGCGACACCTTTCTGAGGCTCGTTAGCATCGGCGCGATGGCTCAGACGCTTCAGCGCACGCCGATCCACGACCGCCACGTCGCTCTCGGAGCGAGGATGGTGCCGTTCGCGGGCTGGGACATGCCGGTGCAGTACGAAGGCGTGATTCCAGAGGTTCGCGCCGTCCGCCGCGATTGCGGCGTCTTCGACGTCTCGCACATGGGCGAGCTCGAGGTGGAAGGCCCGCGCGCGACCGATCTTCTCCAGGCGACGCTCTCAAACGACCTGGCGCGCCTCGAGCCGGGCGACGCCCAGTACACGCTGCTGACGAACGAGCGCGGTGGGATCGTCGACGACCTGATCGTCTACAAGCTCGACGCGTTCCGCTACCTGCTGATCGTCAACGCGTCGAACCGCGAGCTGGACTACGCCTGGCTGAAGGAGCGGGAGGTTCCGGGGTCGGACATTCGCGACGTCTCTGACGAGTACGCGCTGCTCGCCGTCCAGGGGCCGCGCGCACTCGAGCGGCTCGGGTTGCCGCCTGCGAAACCGTTCACGTTCGCGGAAGCCGAGGTCGACGGTATCCAGTGCATGGTCAACCGCACCGGGTACACAGGCGAGGAAGGCTGCGAGCTGCTGGCGATGGCCGAGGACGGCGCCGAGCTCTGGGATCGCGTGCTCGCGCGGGGCGCCGTGCCCTGCGGTCTCGGCGCGCGCGACACGCTGCGGCTCGAGGTCTGCTACCCGCTCCACGGCAACGACATCACGCAAGACACCGATGCCATCTCCGCCGGCCTTGCGTGGGCGTGCGCACTGGACAAGGAGTTCACCGGCGCCAACGAGCTGCGCGAGATCAAGACGCGCGGGCCCGAGCGCAAGCTCGTCCCGTTCGTGATGGTGGAGAAGGCCGTCCCGCGACAGGGGATGGCGGTCGAAGGCGGCGGCGACGTCACCTCCGGCACGCACTCGCCGATGCTCGACCGCGGCATCGGGCTCGCGTACGTGCCGGCGGAGCGAGCCGTGCCGGAGAGCGAGATCTCGATCGACGTCCGCGGCCGCCGGCGCCGCGCGCGCGTCGTCAAGCGTCCGATCTACAAGCGAGAGGAGAGTTCCTAGTTGGCCGCGAC
This sequence comes from Gaiellaceae bacterium, assembly GCA_036526315.1. Lineage (GTDB taxonomy): Bacteria > Actinomycetota > Thermoleophilia > Gaiellales > Gaiellaceae > 3-1-20CM-4-69-9. Next base: position 43,998 of record DATCYR010000013.1, read on the forward strand.
CGAGACGTACCCGGACGACCTCAAGTACCACAAGGAGCACGACTGGGCCCGCATCGACGGGGACGAGGCGACGCTCGGCATCACATGGTTCGCGCAGGACGCGCTCGGCGAGCTCGTCCATTACGAGCCTCCGAACATCGGCGACACGATCGCCCGCGACAGCAGCTACGGCGAGGTCGAATCCGTCAAAGCAGTCTCGGACGTGATCGCGCCGTTGTCGGGTGAGGTGCTCGAGGTCAACCAGAAGATCGTCGACGAGCCGGAGACGGTCAACGACGACCCGTACGGTGAGGGCTGGCTCGTGCGCATCCGGCTCAGCGACCCCTCCGAGACCGACAGCCTCCTCGACGTCGAGGCGTACAAGCAGGTCGTCGCCGAGTCCTAGGTTGAGCTACCTCTCACTGACGGAACGTGACCGCGAGGAGATGCTCGCGGCGATCGGCGTCTCCTCGCTCGAGGAGCTCTTCCGCGACATTCCAGCCGGCGTGCGGTTCGACCGCGAGCTGGCGCTCGATCCGGCGCTCGGGGAGCAGGAGCTCTCCCGCCACCTCGAGGAGCTCGCGGCCCGGAACGTCGACACCTCGCGCGAGCTCTCGTTTCTCGGCGCCGGCATCTACGACCACTACGTGCCGGCGATCGTCGACGCGGTGCTGCAACGAGGCGAGCTCCTGACGGCGTACACGCCGTACCAGCCGGAGATGAGCCAGGGCGTGCTCCAGGCGATCTTCGAGTACCAGACCGCCGTCTGCGAGCTCACTGGGATGGACGTCTCGAACGCATCCGGCTACGACGGCACGACGGTCGCCGCCGACGCGTGCTACGTCGCCAAGCACGCAACCGGCCGAGCGAGGGTCGTCGTCACCGAAGCCACCAACCCGCAGGTCCGCCAGGTCGTCAAGACATACGCACCCGGTTTCGGGCTCGAGATCGTCGAGGTGCCGCACCGGGACGGCGTGACCGACCCCGAGGAGCTGCGGCAGGCCGCGGAGGATGCCGCGTGCGTCATCTTCCAGCAGCCGAACTTCTTCGGCTGCCTCGAGCCGGCACCGGATCTCGCTGCAGTTGCCGCGGAAGCCGACGCGATACCCGTCGCGCACGTCGACCTCCTGTCGCTCGGCGTGCTCGAGGCGCCCGGCGCGTACGGCTGCGGGATGGCGATCGGCGAAGGCCAGAGCGCGGGCAACTACCAGTCCTTCGCGGGGCCGCACTACGGATTCCTCGCAGCGCAGAGCGAGTACATCCGCCGCATGCCGGGCCGTATCGTCGGCGAGACGGTAGACACCGCGGGCGAGCGCGGCTATGTCCTCACCCTTCAGACCCGCGAGCAACACATCCGACGCGAGAAGGCAACGTCGAACATCACGACGAACCAAACGCTCCTCGCGCTGGCGGGGCTCGTGTACCTCAGCTGGCTCGGGCCCGAGGGACTACGGGAACTGGGGGAGACCTGCATGGGCCTCGGCGCCTCTGCGAAGCACAGCCTCGCCGAGGCCGGGCTCGAGCTCGCGTTTCCCGAACAGACAACATTCAAGGAGTTTGCCGTCCGCGTCGGACGGAGCGCCGAAGAGGTCGTTCGCGAAGCGCGCGCTCAGGGCGTGAACCCGGGCTACGCGCTCGGCCGCGACTACCCGGGTCTCGACGACACGTTGCTCGTCGCGATCACGGAGCGCCGCTCGCCGGCCGACATCGACCGTCTCGTCGAGGTGTTGGCACAGACATGAAGCTGATCTTCGAAAAGTCGCAGCCCGGGCGGCGCGGGGGCGAGCTTCCGAAGCCGGACGTGCCGGCTGCAGACGTTCCCGCAGAGCTGCGTCGCGCGAACGCACCGCGGCTCCCGGAGCTCGCCGAGCCGGAGATCCTCCGCCACTTCACCGCGCTCTCGACGCGGAACTTCGGCATCGACACCGGCTTCTATCCGCTCGGGTCGTGCACCATGAAGTACAACCCGCGCGTCAACGAGCGGCTGGTGACGCTTCCGGGGTTCCGCGACCTGCATCCGTACCAGGACGAAGAGGCCGCACAGGGCGCGCTCGAGCTGATGTGGCGTCTGCAGGAGGCTCTGATGGAGGTCGCCGGCCTGCACGCGTGCTCGCTCCAGCCGGCCGCGGGCTCACAGGGCGAGCTGACCGGCCTGATGTTGATGCGCGCGTACTTCGCCGACCGCGGCGAGGCAGACCGGCGAGACACGATCATCACGGCCGACACGGCGCACGGGACGAACCCGGCCAGCGTCACGATGGCCGGCTACAAGCTCGCGAAGGTGCAGACCGACGCACGTGGCAACGTCGACGTCGAGCATCTGCGCGGGCTCGTCGACGAGCGAACGGCCGGGCTGATGCTGACGAACCCGTCGACACTCGGGCTCTTCGACGAGCACATCGAGGAAGTGGCGGAGATCTTCCACGACGTCGGCGCGCTCCTCTATTACGACGGCGCCAACCTGAACGCCGTCTGCGGCATCTCGCGGCCCGGCGACATGGGCTTCGACATCGTGCACATCAACCTGCACAAGACGTTCTCGCAGCCGCACGGCGGCGGCGGTCCGGGGGGCGGGCCGATCGTCGTGCGCGACATCCTCGAGCCGTTCCTGCCGGTGCCGGCGATCGTGCGCGACGGCGACACGTTCAGGTTCGATCACGACCGGCCGAAGTCGATCGGCAAGGTTCGCGGTTTCACCGGGCCGTTCGGCGTGTTCGTCCGCTCGTACGCGTACATCCGCAGCTACGGCCCGCGGCTGCGCGAGATGTCGGAGGTCGCGGTGCTGAACGCGAACTACCTGCTCGCGC
>DATCYR010000014.1:0-4283 GCA_036526315.1 Gaiellaceae bacterium
GCGACGTGTTCGACCTGCAGCTCGAGCCGCTACCGGCCCAGGACGGTCACGGCCTCTGGCCGCAACCGGTGCACGAGCAGCTCGCAGTCAAGCGTTAAGGCAGCCAGCCGTCGCGGTAGCGCGTCGGCTCGCGGTGCTTGAACCGCGCGTACGCGAGGCGCGCGTCGGTCGTCTCCTCCTCCGCGCTCGCATTGTGGCGCTGCGCCACCTCGTTCACGTGATAGCCGCCCCAACCCTCGCCGTCCTGGTGCTCGCGCGCGCCGACCGCGAGGACGACGCACGGACCGGTGCCGGCCCCCACGATCACGTGATTCATCTCCACGGGGCAGTGGACGAAGTCCCACTGTCCGAGCGGCCGCTCCTCCCCTTCGGCGATCAGGAGCGCTTCGCCGTGGAGGACGAGGAAGTCCTCCTGGTCCGCTTCCCAGTGGTACATGGACATCGGGTTGCCGGGGTTGAGGACGAACAGGTTGACGCCCACCTGCGGCCAGTCCTGGCCGGCCTCGAAGTCGCAGACGGCGCCGCGCTCGCCGCGGTCGTACCAGCAGGCGTCGCGGGCGTTGAGCACGAACCAGCCCTCGCCCGCAGCTTTGCGGCCGTGCTCGGTGTCCTCCAGTGGGGCCTCAGGAACCATCGCCGCCCATAGACTGACAGAGATGCAGAGCTCGCTACCGGTTGCCGAGCGCCCACGGCGCCCCGAGTGGATGAAGGTGCGCGCACCGCGCGCGGACTCGCGCTACTTCGACGTGAAGAAGCTGATCCACGGCGCCAGCCTGCACACCATCTGCGAGGAGGCCCGCTGCCCGAACATCTCCGAGTGCTGGGGGCGCGGAACGGCGACGTTCCAGATCCTCGGCGACACGTGCACCCGTGCGTGCCGGTACTGCTACGTGCACAGCGGCAGGCCCGAGAGCCCGCCCGACCCGCTCGAGCCGCTGCGGCTCGCGAACGTCGCGGCGCAGATGGAGCTCAAGCACGTCGTCGTGACCTCGGTCGACCGTGACGACGTTCCCGACCGCGGTGCGGGCCACTACGCCGCCACGATCCGGGCGCTGAAGGCGAAGGTCCCGCAGGCATCCGTCGAGGTGCTGACGCCGGACTTCCTCGGCGTCGAGGAAGAGGCGCTACACGTCGTCCTCGCCGCGCGGCCCGAGGTCTTCAACCACAACATCGAGACCGTGCGCCGCCTGCATGCGCGCATGCGAGGCGCGAAGGCGAGCTACGACAAGGCGCTCTGGCTGCTGCAGCGGGCAAAGGAGATCGCCGACTATCCGGTCCTGACGAAGTCGGGCATCATCGTCGGCCTCGGCGAGACGAACGACGAGGTCGTCGACACGATGCGCGACCTGCGTGCCCACGGCGTCGACGTCGTCACCATCGGCCAGTACCTGCAGCCGAGCCCGAGGCACGCGCAGATCGACCGCTGGGTTCATCCCGACGAGTTCCGCTGGTTCCGCGAGCAGGGCGAGGCGCTCGGCTTCGGCTCCGTCTTCTCGGGCCCGCTCGTGCGCGCCAGCTACCGCGCAGACGAGCAGCGCCACGCCGCCGAGAGCGGACGTGGCGCCGTCGCCTACTAGGTCGAGCCGCTAGTTCAGCGGCACGCCCTGGCTCGCCAGGAAGGCGCGAGCCTGAGCGTTGTCGAGCCTGAAGGTGCCCGACTGGCCCTTGCAGTACTTCGTGCCGAACGAGATGACTGCCACGTCCCAGACGTTGCCGGCCGAGTCCGTGTGGAACACGGGGCCGCCCGAGTCGCCGAAGCAGGTGCCGCCGCCGCCCGTGCCGGCGCCCGCCGCGTCCGTCAGCATGAGCTGATAGCCGCCCGCGAGGTGGCTGCGGAGGTTCTGCAGCTGCACCGTTCCGACGTAGCGCGTCTTCACCGCGACCTCGAGGTTCGGGCGCTCGAACTGCACGCCGTAGCCGACGATCGTGAAGTTCACGTTCTGGAGCCCACGCTGCGTGGAGAGGTTGTCCAGATATCCGAGCGGCGCGATCTTCGAGATCCCGACATTGGGCGCTTGCGTGAGCTGCACGACGCCCATGTCATGCGTGTTCGGGAGCGTGAGCGCCCCGTTCCAGCCCGGATGCGGAACCGGCGTTCCCGTGAAGTCGCCCTTGCACGGATAGCCCGTGTCCGTCGGCTTGCACGGATTGCCGTCGAAGGCGTACGTCCCGAGCGGGATCGGGCCCGAGCTGAACCACACCTCCGCGCGGTCGGGGGCGACGCCGAGATCGGTGTCGATCCCCGTGCAGTGGCCGGCGGTGAGATAGACCTTCGCGGCGACCATCGTCCCGCTGCAGCGCCAGAGCGGGATGTTGTGCCACAGGAACACCGAGAGGCCGACGTTCGGATGCCCGTTCCCGTCCGGAACGCCGCCCTGGACGGCGCCGGCAGGCGAAGCGAGCAGCGCCACGGCCGCGACCGCCGCAGCAAGCGCAGTAAAGACTCGTCGCACGCGTTTCCCCTTTTCGTTCGATGACGGCGGGCGCTACCGACGAACGTCGGCAGCGGGGGGATGGTACTTGAGAAATGTAGGAACGTCTATGAGGGATCAGCGAATGCCGGTGCCGAGGTAGAAGTTCACGCGCTTCGCCTGGCCGGCCGCGACGGAGACCGTCCTCGGCGTCAGGCGCGACACCCCGGCCGGACGCCCGACGCGGACGCGGTAGCTGCCCGGCGCAAGCGAGACTCGGTAGCTCCCGTCCGCGCCCGTCGTGGCGTGCGCGCGGACGACGCCCGCACGTGCGAAGGCGAGGACGACGCCGGCGGCGGGACGCATGCACGGGACGCGCGGCATGCACACGGGCTCCGCGGGCGCGACGAGCGCCGTCCCGTGCAGAACCGCCGAGCGGGTCGAGCCCGCAGCGGAGCCGGTCGCTGCCGCGACGGCGCAGGCAGCGAGCACGCAGCTCCAGACCCGAGCGCGCGCGATCACAGCTCGAGTGTACGTGGAAACGAGAGGCCGGCCCCACGCGGGCCGGCCTCTCGCACCTGCTGCTCGCTACGGAGTGATCCGTGCGATGTGCGTGTTCCAGTTGCCGAGCAGTCGGCGCGCCTCCGGCTGCATCGGCGCCGGCGGCGTGCCCGCGAAGGTCACGGTTCCCGCCGGGAGCGGGCTCCGGTCCGCCTGCGGTCCGCAATGCCCAACCGTTGCCTCCCAGACGGCGAGGCTGCAGTTGTTGTGGATCTCCTCGGAGGCGATCCAGATCGTGCCGTTGTCCTCGTCGGCCGCGCCGTAGTCGCCCCAGCGCGGGCGCGGAGGCGGCGCCTCGCCGTTCGGGCCCGGAGCGAACGGCGAGTAGTACTTGTACTCGCTGAACCCGTCCTGCAGCCCGAGCCCCTGAGCGGTCACGAAGATCGAGCCCGTCGGCCCGGAGTTGTCGAACCGGACGTCCGCGGCGCTCGGATACGTCGTCGGCCCGACGAGCGTGAAGGCCATCGCACCCTTCCCGGCAGACGTCACGGCGAGAGCCGGGTACGTCACGTTCGCATTCGCGACGCCCACGTAGCCCTGGTTGACGACGGCCGACTGCGGCCCGACCTTGCCACCCTCACCCGGAGCGATCATGTCCGGCTTGACGATGAACCAGGCGATGCCGGCCTGCTCCTTGCCGGCCACGCTCATGCGCGTGTCGAGCGCGCCCCAGACCTTGCCGTTCGCGTAGTAGACCTGCTGCATCCGGCTGTCGTTGCTGTCGAGTTCGCCGATCACCTCCGGCTTGTACGGATCGGCCCTCTCGCCCGGCGCCGAGAGCAGCGCGACGAAGCACGCGTCGATGTTGAGGCACTGGCCGAGCGGCCAGTTCTGCGACGGATCCTGCGTCCCCGTCGAGGGCTGCGCCGAGTGCGGCGGGACGCCGTAGGCCTCCGATGACAGCGCTCGGCTGCTGAGGTGCAGGTCGGGGTGATCCGAGTCGAGCGACTTCGAGTTCGTGATCGCCCAGAGACCGATCGTGTCGGACGATCCCGTCACGTTGCCCGACTCCTCCGCGGCGTCGGAGCTCAGGAAGAACTCCGTCCCGTTGTTGTCCTCGTCGTACGCCGTGCCCGGGACCTCGGCAGGCCAGATCGTGAAGCCGACCGGACCGCGCTTCTCGTTCGCGAGCTTCGTGTTCGAGAACTGCACCCACGGCACCGACGACGCGTTCGCCGCGAGCTTGTGCTTCGACAGCGCGTAGATCTGCCCGCTCTTGAAGCCGTCCGTGAAGAACGGATACTCGTTCGTCGTGATGTAGAAGCCGTAGTGATCGGCGCCGATGTGCGGGTAGTCGCCGATGCACGCGTC
>DATCYR010000015.1:0-31087 GCA_036526315.1 Gaiellaceae bacterium
CCCCTTCGTACCCTCGCCTCATGGCCAAGAAGCCGTCACGTATCGATTTGCTCGAGCTGGACATCGACCTGCGCCTCACCGACCTGTGGCGTGAGGCAGGGGAGATCACGGAGTGGAATCTCGACGTCGTGGCGGCCTTCATGCGGGCCGCGTACGGCAAGGGCTACTGCGACGCCCTCACCGAGGATTCGCCCGGATCCCTCTGCCACGACCACGGCTACCGGATCCCGGCGCGGCGTCCTGCTCCGGCGCGCGAAGCCTAGTCGAGCCCCGCGAACCTCAGCCGAGCTCGAGCGCGGGCTGAGCGTCACCCGCGATCGGCTCGACCGCGGCTGCCGGCTCGAAGCCCGGGAGCCAAAGCGTGAAGACCGAGCCCCGCTCCGACGACTCGACCGTGCACCGACCGCCGGCCGCCTTGACGGTCGCCGCCACGATCGCCAGCCCGAGGCCCACGCCGCCGTCCGCTCGGCTACGGGCTGCGTCGACGCGTGCGAAACGCTCGAAGATGCGGTCCAGAGCAGCAGGCGAGATTCCGCAACCCTCGTCGGCGACGTCGATCACGAGCTCTCCTCCGGTCGTTCGTGAGCGGATCTCGATCGCGGCCGTCGGGTCGGTGTACTCGACCGCATTCTCGAGGAGCGCGTCGAGCGCGATGCGCAGAGCCTCGACGTCCGCAACGAGCGTGCCGGCCGCCAACGGGCCGAGCCGCCACGCGCGCGGAGCAACATCGGACCAGCGCATGAAGACGTCTTCCAGGAACGTCTCCGCGTCGATGTGCTGGGTGGCGGCAGGGGACTGCCCCGCCTTGGCGAGCACGAGGAGCCTTTCGATGATGTGTTCGACCCGCTGCAGCTCGTCGAGCGCGACATCGAGCTCGGGCGCGTCCGAGTCCTTCGCCAGTCGATAGAGCTCGAGGTGTCCGCGGGCGATCGTGACCGGTGTCTTCAGCTCGTGCGAAGCGTCGTGCACGAAGCGCTCCTGACGAACGAGCATCTCTTGCCGCTGGGCCGCCTCCTCGCGCGCAAGCGCCAGGGCGGCGCGCCGGCGATGCGCATGCCAGACCATCGCGAGGAACATGGCCGACATCAGTGGAACCTCCGCGATCTCGTCCCAGGGCTGCGTCCCCTGCGAGACGTCATAACCGATGCCGATGCCCGTGCCCACGACGACGGCGGCGAGGATCCCGACCGTCACCGGCGTTGGGAGGACGGTGAAGCCGTAGAGCAGGGTGAGACTGACCCAGATGAAGTGGAAGGGGATCGTCTCCCAGCGGGGGAGTTTCGTCATCACGAAGAAGTTCGCGACAGCGAACGCGCCCCACGTGAGGACGAGCCAGTTACGTCGAAGGAACGCGATAGCCCTCATGACGGACCGTTTCGATCGGGGCGCGTGGCCCGAGCTTCTTACGCAGCCGGCGGACGCACACCTCGACGATGTTCGAGCCCGGGTCGAAGCCGTACCCCCACGCCTCCGCGAGGAGGCTCTCGCGACTGACGGTCTCGCCGCGATGGCTCATCAGGTGCATGAGGAGCTGAAACTCCCGGCGCGTCAGGTCGGTGACGGTGTCGTCGATCTGCGCCTGGTGCTGGGCGATGTCGAGTGTCAGGCAGCCCGCTCTCACGAATGGCCCGGTCAGGCGATGCCGATGGACTTGAGCCCGAACGCGCGCAACCAGCTCCTCGATCGAGAACGGCTTGGCGACATAGTCGGACGCACCGAGCTTGAACCCTTGCAGTTTCGTGCGCAGGTCAGAGCGTGCGGAAAGCACGACAACCGGCAGGTCCGACCGCCGTTCCTGCAGCACCCGCAAGACGGTGAGGCCGTCGAGCTCGGGTAGCAGCAAGTCGAGCACGACGAGATCGACGTTGCTCCGGAGCGCGCGCTCGAGTCCGCTACGCCCGTCGGCGGCCTGCTCGACCTCGATCCCCGATCGCGCGAGGCCGCGTGCGAGGATCTGCTGAATTCGCGGCTCGTCCTCGATGACGAGCACACGCACGAGCGAATCAGAGCCGTTGCCGTTCCCCGCTGCCCCGTCGGCCGGCCTCATCGTCAGAACCGCGCGGCCGTGCGCATCACCGCGTCGCCGGAAAACGGCCAGAGGAACAACGCGCGGATATGGCCGGAGCGATCGATCACGTATGTCGCCTCGGTGTGGCTGACATCGTGCACGACGACGTGCGCCAGCTTCCGTGTTCGCATGTCGACCGCGATCCGATAACTTCGCCACACAGGGCGAAGCTGGCGGAGCGAGCCGAGCGCCCAGTGCCAGTGGCTTCCGAGCGCCCATTTGAAACGATCGGCGCGGAGCAGCGCGGCCGTTTCAGCCCATGGGTTGACGTTGACCGAGACAATCGCCGGACGTTGCGCGGCCGGCGTGGACTCGACGGCGCCGTTCAGCTCTCGTGCCTCGAGCGGGCAGAGATTTCGACAGGCCGGATCGATGAACGTCAACAGGACGGTGCGGCCGCGCAGCGCGGCGAGTGAGATCCCGCGGCCGTCTTCGCCGCGGAGGCTGAACACCGGCGCCACCTTGACGCCGGGCGACCACGTGGCGGCCGGGCCGAACGCCGAAACCGGGTTCGCGGTACGGTCGGACGCCGGTCGGCTGACGAGCGCGAGCGCGGCGCCGGCGGAGACCGCCGCGAGCAGAAGGGCGAGCGCGAGCAGCCAGACCCGTGCACGAACTCGCCCGAGCCAACGCTGCGGCGCTGCGCGTTGCCGGGATCCGGGAGCACCTTCGGGAGACTTGCCATCCATCCGCAGCGGATCCTTTCGCCGCGAGAATATCGCCTTCAGGAGCCGGGCGTTCGCTCGTCCGACGGGCGACACGGGCTGGATGACAGTTTCGTCATCTTGTTCGCTTCCGGAACGCGGCGTTTATACGCTCGTTCGCCATGCGATCCACTGTCGCGTGGAAGATCGGTGGCATCGTTGTCGGAGTCGCCGTCGCCGGCATCCTCATCGGTTTCTACGTCGCCAACTGGCTGCTGAGCGGACCGCCGACGTATCGCCCCAGCGCGACCGCCAACCGCGTGAACATCACGATCCAGACCGTCGCCGCGGTGGGACCAACGCTTTCGCCGAACCCGGACTGGGTCTCGTACCTCGTGCAGAAGCCGGCCGGGACGTGGGAGCGAAGCACGATCTGGACGGTGCCGGCGAACTCGCTCGTCCACGTCACCGTCTACCAGTTCGACGGCGACAGCGGTCTGCGCAACCCGTTCCTCGCGAAGACGCAGGGACTGGTCGGCATGGCGACGCTCGACGGCAAGCCGTTCGCCGCGATCAATCCCGATAACGCCTCGCACACGTTCGCGATCCCCGAGCTCGGTGTCCTCGTCCCGCTCGAAGGCGTCGCGGACAACGCGAAGAACCAGTGCGACTTCGCGCCGTGCGATCCGAAGTCGATGGCGCACCGGACGATCACGTTCACGTTCCGCACGGGCAAGAAAGGCAAGTTCCGCTGGCAGTGCTTCGTCCCGTGCGCGGCGGGCTTCCAGTTCGGTTTCGGCGGCCCGATGCAGACCATCGGGTACATGGACGGATTCCTCAACGTGGTCTAGCGGGATGGCGGCTGCCGACACGACACGTGTTGCCGACGTCCGCCACGGACGACGGCTGCTGTACATCTGGCTGGGGGCGAGCGTGGTGGCCACGCCGATCGCCGCCTTCGTCATCGGTCCGATGATCCCGCCGGGGAACGGCAGCGAGCAGGGTCAGGGCCAGGTCTTCGACAACCAGGTTCTCGTCGCCGTCAGCGCGCCGATCGTGATGTTCGTGCTCGTGATGCTCGGCTACACGCTGATCGTCTTTCGCCAGCGCGACGCGGCCGCTCAGGGAGCGCCCGTTCGCGGCGACAGCGGGCTCCAGCTGCTCTGGATCGTGATCACGAGCGTCACCGTTCTCGCGCTCGCCGGCTTCGGAACGTACGAGCTCGTCAAGGACGGCTCCGGCGGGGGCCAGGGCCCGAGCGCCACGTTCCTCCCCGCGGACCACGGCAAGGCGATGGACGTCCAGGTGATCGGCCAGCAGTGGGAGTTCACGTACCGGTATCCGACGTACGGCGGTCTCGAGACGCCGCATCTGTATCTCCCTGCGAACACGCTCATCCGTCTGCACGTCACGTCGCTCGACGTGATCCACTCCTTCTGGGCGATCAACCTCGGCGTCAAAGCCGACGCGAATCCCGGCGCCGACAACGTCGTCTACGTCCACACGAAGCATCCGCTGAAGCTCAACATCCGCTGTGCCGAGCTCTGCGGCCTCTGGCACGGCTACATGTTCGACAGCGCCGGGCGGGTCGTCTCCGAGTCGGACTTCAAGACCTGGATCAAGCAGCAGCAGGCGGAGTTCGCCGCAGGCTTCAAGTATCTGCCTCCGTACGCGACGGTCTACCACCCCGAGCCTCCCCTGAGAGCTGGATGAGCCCAACCGCCACCCACCCGGCGCACCAGCCCTTCTGGCGACGTCTGATCGGCTTCAACCTCCTCACCGCCGTCGTCCTCGGGATCGGCGGCTGGTATCTCGGCTGGTTCCTCGGGCACCACATCACGGGCAAGAGCGTCAGCTACTTCGGCGACACCGACCAGAACGACATCTCGGTCTTCCTCGGCTACATCCTCGGCGTCATCGGCTTCCTCACCGGCCTCGGCTTCCTGCAGTACCCGCTCGCCAGGATCCGCGGCTACCCGCCGTCGCTCCGCGAGAAGGAGACGGAGGGAATCGGCCGCTACTTCGGGCTCTGCACGGACCACAAGGTCGTCGGCATGCAGTACCTGATCGGCGTCGGGCTCTTCTTCTTCGTCGGCGGCCTGAACGCGATGCTCATCCGCTTCGAGTTGCTGCGGCCGACGCCTGTCTTCAACGCAGGCAACTACATCACCCTCGTCGGCCTACACGGCACGATGATGATGGGGATGATGACGAGCGCGATCCTCGGGCCGTTCGCGAACTACTTCGTCCCGATCATGATCGGCGCGCGGCGGATGGCATTCCCGCGCATCGAGTCGCTCACGTTCTGGATGCTGATGGCCGCCGGCGCCATCCTGATGACGACCGTCTTCTTCGGGGGCTTCCCCACGGGCTGGACCGGCTACGAGCCGCTGAACGTCCAGGCGAACCGGGGCATGGACTCCTACATCATGTTCTTCGCGCTCGTGGGCATTTCCATGTGCCTGCTCGGCCTGAACATGCTCGCGACGGTGGTCACGATGCGCGCTCCCGGCATGACGTGGTCCCGGCTCCCGATCTTCGTCTGGGGCGTGATCTCGACTGCGATCCTGAACCTCCTCGCCGCTCCGGTGCTCGTCGCTGCGCTGGCGATGTCGACGCTCGACCGCACCGCGCAGACGACCTTCTACATACCGGCCGGTGGCGGGAGCCAGTATCTGTACGAGAACCTCTTCTGGTTCTTCGGCCACCCGGAGGTCTACATCCTCGCGCTGCCCGGCTTCGGCGTTCTGCTGGAGCTGCTGCCCGTGTTCGCGCGCAAGCCGCTCTGGGGCTACCGCCTTGCCGTCGCGGGCATGCTCGGCGTCACGTTCCTCAGTTGGCTCGTGTGGCAGCACCACCTGTTCGTGAGCGGGATCAACAGCAACCTGCGGCCGTTCTACATCCTGTCGACCGAGCTCATCTCGATCCCGACCGGTTTCACGTTCCTGTGCGGGCTGATGACGTTATGGCGGGGAAGCATCCGTTTCACCGTCCCGATGCTGTTCGCGCTCGCCTGGTTCTTCAACTTCCTGATCGGTGGCCTGTCGGGCATCTTCCTGTCCGACACGCCGAGCGACGTCAGCACCCACGGAAGCTTCTTCTCGATGGCCCACTTCCACTACACGATCATGGGCGGCCTGATCTTCACGTTCTTCGCGGCGATCTACTACTGGCTGCCGAAGATGACCGGGTTCGAGCTCAACGAGCGCCTCGGGAAGATCCACTTCTGGAGCATGTTCCTGGCGTTCAACTTCACGTTCTTCCCGTTGTTCGCCGTCGGGTTCCTGGGCCAGCCTCGGCGAGTGGTGACGTACGCGCCGCACCTCCAGTGGCTCAACGATTGGGCGTCGGCGGCGGCATTCGTGCTCGGGTTGTCGATGCTCGTCTTCCTCTACAACCTCGTCTACTCGATGCTCTTCGCGCGCGTCCGCGCGGAGCGAAACCCGTGGGGATCGCTCTCGATCGAGTGGCAGTTGCCCTCGCCGGTGCCGGTGCAGAACTTCGACACCCTTCCGACCTTCGAGGGCGACCCATACGGCTACGGTGACGGCCCGGTCCCGGTCGCGCGGCCGGCCGGAGCTCCTGCGAGGGCCAGCTGACGATGACCGAGGTCGAATGGGTCAGTGAAGGCGCGACGTACGAGATCGTCGAGGCAGAAGAGCCGCGTTTGCTGGCGCGAAATCTCGCGTCGGCGGCCCATCTCCTCGCAGGCGCCACTGCAACGTTCTTTCTCGGCTTCGTCTTCGCGTACTTCTATCTGCGCTCGGTGAACAACAGCGGCCTGTGGCGCCCGAAGCACGTCGATCCTTCCATGACCCTCGGAACGCTTTCGACCGCCGCCTGGGTGGCCGGGGCGGCCGTGCTCTGGCTCGGCGTTCTCGACCGACGCCGGGAGCGCCGTGCGCAATGGCGCGTGAAAGGCGCCGTCGCCCTGGCTCTGGGGATCGTGGCGATCGTGCTCCAGGTCGTCGCGTGGTTCACCGAAGGCTTCGGGCCTGCGGACGGTGCGTACGCAAGCGTGTACCTCGGCTGGACCGCCTTCATCGTGCTCTTCGGCGTCGGCGCGATCTTCTGGCTCGAGACGACCCTGGCGCCGGCGATTCGGTATCGGAACACGCAGACGGCCTCGCCTGAGCCCGGGCATGCGTCGGGCGATCCATATCGTTCAGCACACGACATCGAGGATCCGCTCGCGCTCGTCCCGCCGAGCCTCGAAGCCGTCGGTTTTTTCTGGATCTACTTCGCGGCCCTCGTCGTGGTCGCGTGGGTCATCCTCTACCTGGCCTGAGGGCGTCGGGCGATGCCGAGCCTCGGAAGCGCTGCCGCCTGGCCGGTGGAGCAGGTGCCGGTCTTCGTCATCGTCTCGGCGGCGCTTCTCTACCTACGTGGTTCCCGCCGGCGGGGCCCCGGCTATCGCGCCGCGTCGGAGCGGCGCTGGCGAGCCGCCGCGTTCTACGGCGGCCTCCTGTCGGTCGTCATCGCCCTCGACACGCCGGTCGAACCACTTGCCGACCGCCTCTTTTCCGTGCACATGACGCAGCATCTGCTCCTGCTGGTGGTTGCGCCGGCGCTGATCGTGCTCTCCGCGCCTTGGCTGCGCCTGTGGCAGCCGTTGCCGCTCGGCTTCCGCCGCACCGTCGCGAAGAACATCGCGCGGAAGCGCTGGTCGGCGCCGCTTCGCTTTCTCGCCCGGGTGCTGTCGCGGCCGGTCCCGGCGTTCGTCCTCTTCTGCGCGGTCCTGCTCGTCTGGCATGTCCCGTCCCTCTACGACGCGACGTTGTCCAATCAGAACGTCCACGAGGTCGAGCACGCGACGTTCTTCGCGGCAGGGCTCCTCTTCTGGTTGCAGGTGCTCGACTCACCGCCCGTGCACGCCCGCCTGACGTACGGCATGCGCGCGGTTTACCTGATGGGCGCGACGCTCGCGAGCTGGGTGCTAGCGATCGTCCTCGCCTTCGCGCAGGAGCCGCTCTATGCGGGATACGTGCACCTCGCGCATCGGCCGGGTGGCCTCTCCGCACTCGCCGACCAGCAGATTGCCGCGGGTGTGATGTGGGTGCCGGGCTCGATCCCGTTCACGATCGCCATCCTCTGGGCGCTCTACCGCTGGCTCGAGCCGACGCCCGAGCCGCGCATGCTGGGCGGCCGCAACGGAGCACGAAAGGAGCACGCGTATGGCTGACGCACTCGCAGCTGACTTCCTGACCGGCGCGATCCTGACGTTGGTCCTTCCGGTCGCCGTCGTGGCCGCGATCGGGATCTACTGGGCAGTCGTGCTCCGTCGGCGCCGCTTCAGCGACGAGCTCTGATGGAAGCGCTCGACACCGGCGCTTCGCCCGGTATCTCCTTGCGGTTGACCGGGATCGTGGCGGTCGGCGCGGCCGTCCTCGCTGTGGCGACCGGGGCACAGGGCACCGGCGCAGCGCACCGTGCCGTTGCCGCCCTCATCGTGCCGGCGCTCGTGGCGCTCGTGATCGCCGCAGGCGTCGCGCATCGGGCGATGCTCCCCGCCGCTCTCACGGCGCTCGCCCTCATCTTGGTCGCAGCCGCCGTCACCGAGCGCGGCGCACACGTGGCGCTCGCAGCTCTCGGCCTGGCGGCGACGGCGCGGCTCGCCGCGATGTCGTTCCGAGGACAACGGCTCCCGCGCGGCGCGGCGACCGACTACCTCATGCTGACGAAGCCGCGGATCATGGCCTTGCTCCTGCTGACCGGCGCGTGCGGCATGGTGGTCGGCGCGCAGGGCATGCCGCCCGCCGGACGCTTCGTGCCCACGCTCGTCGGGCTTGCGCTCGCATGCGGCGGAGCAAGTGCGTTGAACCATGTTCTCGACCGCGACCTCGACCGGCTGATGGGACCGCGTACGGAGCGCCGCCCGGTCGCGGCCGGGCGCCTCGCAGCACCCCGCGCGCTCGAGTTCGGCCTCGTGCTCTCCGCGGCGTCCTTCACGCTGCTCGCGTCGACGGTGAACCTGCTGACAGCGCTGCTGGCCCTGGGCGGCAACCTCTTCTACGTGTGCGTGTACACCGGCTACCTCAAGCGGCGCGGCCCGGCCAACATCGTCGTCGGTGGCGCCGCCGGAGCGGTTCCTCCGATCGTCGGCTACGCGGCCGCGACCGGAAGCCTCGGGCTCCCGGCCGTCTGGTTGTTCGTGATCGTGTTTCTCTGGACGCCGCCGCATTTCTGGTCGCTCGCGCTCCTTCTGAAGGACCACTACGCCGCGGCGCGCGTCCCGATGCTGCCCGTCGTCTCCGGCGAGCGAAGAACGACGCGGCGGATCGTTGGCTACACGGTCGTGCTCGTCGCGTTCTCGGCAGTCCCCTACCTGGCCGGTTCGTTCGGGTTGCTCTACGGCGCCGCGGCCGCCGTGCTGGGCGCCGTCTTCATCGCGCTCGCCGTTCGGCTCGGCCGTCGCGCCGGACGCGCGACGGCGTCGCTCGCGTTCCACTACTCGCTCCTCTACCTCGCGCTGCTCTTCGTGGCTGCGGCGGCCGACGTCGCCGTCTAGGGGCCGCCTCGCGCGTTCGCGGACGGCACGCCTCCGCGGACGACATCGAGGATGGCGAACATGCGGGCGCCCGCCTGGCCGGGAACGAGGCTCACGAGCCGGTACGAGCCCGTTGCCCGCGGCGTGAAGCTGAAGCTCGCGCGCGCACCCGGGGCAAGACCGGTCACAGGGCTCGGAGTGGCGGCGCCGGGGATCACCGGTCCCCCTTGCTGGGTGCTCGGCACGACCGCGCACGACGCCCGCCGCGAGCTCTTGTTCGCGCACACGATCGTCAGGCGCCAGCCGACCGGAACGGTGACGAGCAGCTCGCCTCGTCCGTACCCGTCGAAGTTGTAGCCGTTGTTCGACGAGCCGAGGCCCGCAGCGAGGGTCAGCTGGGCCGACCGCGCAGCCCGGCTCGAGCGCAGGAACGTTCGCGGGTCGGGGCGGCCGGGCGGAACCGCGACGGTCGCGGTGGTCGTCGCTACGGCGGTCGCTCGGTGGTGCGAGGCGCCGCAGCCCGAGGCGAGTGCGCCGAGCACGAGTACTGCGAGCAGGCGGCTCGCGGCGAGCATCTGCCGAGATGCTAAGCGGCGCGCTCCCGGAAAGGCTTGCGAGCTCCCCAAGACTTAGACTCTCGGCGTGACGCGGCGGCCCAGCTCGAGGCTCGTCGTTGGAGTACTACGCGGAGCGGCGTTGCTCAGCGTGGTCGCGCTTTTCGCTGCGCTCGTCTATCGCGTCGCCGCCGGCAATCCCGGCGCCGGGCTCGTGAACGCAGTTCGCGCAAAGCGCGCGCCGGCGGCGCCTGACATGCGCTTCAAGGTGATCTGGCCGCACTTCGAGACATGGCCGGTCAAGCTCCGCGCAGCGGCCGAACAGGGAACGCTGGCACTGAGCGCTCTCCGCGGCTACCCGGTGGTGCTCAACTTCTGGGCATCGTGGTGCACCCCGTGCGAGCGCGAGGCGGGCCTGCTCGCGGCCGCGGCGAAAGCCAAGCGTGGCCGTGTCGTCTTCCTGGGCGTCGACGTGCACGACTTCTCGGGCGACGCACGGCGCTTTCTCGGGCGGCACCGTGTGCCGTTCGTCGCGGTGGGCTCCGGCAACTCGACCAGCGACCGCTTCGGGCTCGTCGGGCTGCCCGAGACGTTCTACCTCGATCGTCACGGTCGCATTCGGGGCATGACGCGCGGTCAACTATCCGCCGCGGCCCTCCGCAGCCAGATCGAGGTTGCGGCCCGGGGGTGAGGCCGGCCGTGACTACAATCTTGGCGTGGCCCGTAGAGGCAGCCCGGCGCGGCTGATCGTCGCGCTCTCGGTCGCGGCCGTACTCGCCGTTTTCCTCCTCTACACGTCGATCGCGGGGGGAGGCACACCGTCGCTGCAACCGAGCCAGCTCGCGGGCCATGCGGGCCGTGTCTCGCTCGTCGGCATCGTCGCGGGGCAGCCGACCGGCGACGCGCACGAGGGCGGGCTCCACTTCCTGATCCGGGACCGGCACGCGATGACGAGCGTTCCCGTGGTCTACAAGGGCTCCGTCCCCGACCTCTTCAAGACCGGCCGTGAGGTCGTCGTCGACGGGAAGTTGCAGCACGGCACGTTCGTCGCGGTGCCGAACAGCCTCGTCACGAAGTGCCCGTCGAAGTACGCACCGAAGAAGTAGATGCCTGATCTCGGCCGCGCGGCCCTCGTCACGTCGTTCCTGCTGCTCGTGTACGCGTCCGCTGCAGGCGTGTTCGCTGCCTGGCACGGTCGCCGAAGGCTCGCGGAATCGGCGCAGAACGCGCTCATCGCCGCGTTCGCGTCGACGACGGTCGCCGTCGTCGTCCTGCTGACGGCGCTCGCCCGACACGACTTCTCCTACTCGTACGTCGCGCAGCACACGAGCCGCGAGCTGCCGCTCGGGTACACCCTGACCGCATTCTGGGGCGGGCAGGAGGGATCGCTCCTGCTGTGGCTGTTCGTGCTGTGCGGCTACTCGGTCGCTGCAGTGCTGACGGCGCGCCGGGCGGGGCGCGAGGTCATCGCCTGGGTCGTTCCCGTCCTCGGGTTGATCGGCTCGTTCTTCGCCATGCTGCTCGTGTTCGTCGCGAGCCCGTTCGCGACGCAGGCGGCCCCCGCCGACGGCGCCGGCCTCAACCCGAGTCTCCAGAACCCGTACATGGCGATTCACCCGCCGATGCTCTATCTCGGTTACGTCGGCCTGACGGTGCCGTTCGCCTTCGCGATGGGCGCCTTGCTCGCCCGCCGCACCGACGAGCGCTGGATCGTCGCGACGCGACGCTGGACGCTCGCGGCCTGGGCCTTCCTCGGCGTCGGCCAGCTGCTCGGCGCGCACTGGGCGTACGTCGAGATCGGCTGGGGCGGCTACTACGCCTGGGATCCGGTGGAGAACGCCGCGCTGATGCCGTGGCTCGCCGCGACCGCGTATCTGCACTCGGTGATGATCCAGGAGAAGCGGGGGATGCTGAAGGTGTGGAACGTCCTGCTCGTCGTCCTCGCGTTCTGCCTGTCGATCTTCGGGACGTTCCTCACGCGCAGCGGGATCATCCAGTCGATCCACTCGTTCACGCAGAGCTCGATCGGGCCATGGTTCCTCGGCTTCATCTGCTTCATCACCGCTGCCTCGCTTGCGCTCGTGTTCGCCCGCCTGCCGCTGCTGCGGGCGAAGACCCGCCTCGAGTCGCTCGTCTCCCGGGAGGCGACGTTCCTCTACAACAACCTGCTGCTCGTCGCGCTCGCGCTGACGATCCTCTGGGGCGTCATCTATCCGCTGGTGTCGGAAGCGGTGACCGGCCAGGCCGCGACCGTCAGCAAGCCGTACTACAACTTCTTCCTCCACAGCTTCGGCCTGCCGCTGCTCCTGCTCATGGGGATCGGGCCGCTCGTCGCCTGGCGCCGCGCGTCGCTTCGCGCGCTTGGCAGGACGTTCCTCTGGCCGGTTGTCGCAGCGCTCGCCGCCGGGATCGGCCTGCTCGCCGCCGGAGCCGGCTCGTCGCGGATCGGCGTCATCGCGTACACGTTCTCGGTGTTCGTGCTCGCCTCGATCGTGCTCGAGTTCGCGCGCGGCACGAGGGCGCGGAGAGCACTCGGCGGCGTGGGGTGGGGCGGTGCGTTCACGTCGCTCGTCTCGCGCAACCGGCGGCGGTACGGCGGCTACGTCGTGCACGCCGCGGTGGTGCTGCTCGCGATCGGCGTCGCCGGCTCGAGCGCGTACCAGACCGTGCGCGAGACGCGGCTGCATCCCGGCGACTCGATGAACGTCGCCGGCAACCGCGTCGTCTTCCGCGGCTTCGACACGAAGCTGGAGGGAAACCACCGCGCGATTCGCGCGAACGTCGACGTCTACCGCGGCGGTGACTATCTCGGCCGCTACCGCCCCGGCAAGAACCAGTACTTCGCCGAGGATCAGGTCTCGAACGAGGTCTCGATCCGGCACGACCTGCTCACCGGCGGCGACCTCTTCATGATCGCCGACCAGGTGAACGCGGACGGCAGCGTCGACCTGAAGGTGCTGCAGAAGCCGCTCGTCAACCTGATCTGGCTCGCCGGCCTCGTCTTCGTCGGCGGCTCGCTGATCGCGCTGTGGCCGGACGCGCGCGAGGAACGCCGGCTCGCCGAGCGCTACGAAGGGGTGACGGTTCGAGCATGAGCGTCGCGCTTCTCGTCGGCGGCCTCCTGGCCGTCGCGTCGGTCGTGCTCGTCGCCGCACCGTTCCTGCGCGAGCCGGTCGCCTCCGACGACCGTCTGCTGCAGCCGGACGCCGCGCAGCGGCGCCGGCTCGCGCACGCGGAGGAACGCGACCGCGCGCTCGACGCCTTGCGGGAGCTCGAGTTCGACCACCGCACGGGGAAGGTCTCGGACGAGGACTACCGCACCCAGGTCGGCGATCTGCGCCAGCGGGCGGCCGCGGCGCTCCGCCAGGCCGATGGCTAGCTGCGGAACGTGCGGCAAGCGGCTGCCGAAGGGGAGCCGCTACTGCCCCGAGTGCGGGCGCGCCGTCGGCGACGGCGACACGAAGGTGCAGGAGCTCCCTGCCGACGAGACAGGTCCGGTGCCTGTCACCGTCACGCACGCCGAGCGGCGCTACTACGGCGTGACGCCGACGGCGCTCGCCGTCGGTCTCGGCGCCGCCGCCGTCGCCGCCGCGATCGTCCTGTTTGCGACGGGGCACTGGCCGATCGCGCTGATCGTGCTCGGCGTCGGCGTGCTCCTGCTTCTCGTCAGCGTCGAGACCGGCGTCTTCCGTGATCGCGCCGGAGTTGCCGCCGACGCTTTCGCGACGCGCGGGCGGGCAACCACGCGGCTACTCGCTCTGCGTCGCGAGCTGCGACGGCTCGAGGCTGCGCGTACCCGTCTCCTGTACGAGCTCGGAAGCGCGGTATACCGTGACGACGAGCAGGCGACGGAGGTTGCCCGCGGACGGCTCGACGAGCTGGACGAGGCATGGCGTCAGAGGGAGGAAGAGATGCACACGGTGACCGCGCAGGCACACGACAGGATCAGCCGCCGTCGGCTCGAGGTGCAGCCGACGGAGATGGTCGAGCTCCCCGACGAGCCTGCGCCTCCGGGCCAGGGGGATCCAGTCGGGCCGGCCGTGATCCCAGAGCCGTATCCGCCTCCCGACGAGGGCAATCCGCCCGAGCCGGCGGTGATTCCCGAGCCGGGCCCGCTCGCGCCGGAGGAACCCGCGGAGTAGGGCCCTTCGGCAGGGACGTCCGACGCCTTGCCGAACCTTCCGCTATGGCGCGCCGCCTCGCGATCCTCGCCGTCGGCTGCCTTCTGCTGGCCGCGCCGGCCGCCGGCGACAGCGGCCACTCTCTCGGCCAGGTGCAGGCGAAGCTCTCGGCCGCACGTCAGAAAGAGGCGCGGCTGCAGCAGCAGATCGGCGACCTCACCTCGAGCATCCGCCAGCTCGAGGCGCACGTCGGCGACGTGTCGCGGCGGCTCTCCGTCCTCCAGGAGGATCTCGCGCTCCACCAACGGCGCCTCGACAAGCTCAACGCCCTGTACGCGTTCGAGACCGAGCGGCTCACGTTCCTGCGCCGTGCGTACGCGACAGCGCTGCACGAGCTCAACCTGAGGATGATCGACCTCTACGAGACGCACGATCCGACGCTCGTCGAGGTGATCATCGCGTCGAGCTCGTTCCAGGATGCGCTCGACCGCATCCAGTATCTCGACTCGATCGCGCAGCAGGACAAGCACATCGCGGCGAGGGTGGCCGTCGCGCGGAACGCCATGCGCGTGACGCGCGAGCAGACGAAGGCCGTGCGCACGCGTGTCCATTCCGAGACGCAGGTGATCGCCGTCCGCACGCAACAGGAGCGCGACACGCGCGACCAGCTGCTTGCGAGCAAGAGCCGGCTCAGCGGCAGGCGTGCCAGGCAGCAGACGGCGCTGAAACTGACGCGTTCGCAGGAACAGACGCTGCAATCCGAGGCGCAGGCGATCGCCGCGGCTCAGGCTCAGGTCCGCAGCAGGCTCGCCGCCGCGCAGGCGCCGACCGACTCGACGCCGTCCGCATCAGGGCTGATCTGGCCCGTCAGCGGGCCGGTCGTCAGCCCGTTCGGCTATCGCTGGGGGCGCCTCCACGCGGGCATCGACATCGCCGTCGCGTACGGGACGCCGATCCATGCGGCCGCGGCGGGAACCGTCGTCCTCGCCGGCTGGGTCGACGGCTACGGGAACTACACCTGCATCGACCACGGCGGCGGGATGGCGACGTGCTACGCCCACCAGTCGTCGTACGCCGTCTCGCAGGGCGCCTCGGTCGCGCAGGGGCAGGTGATCGGATACGTCGGCTGCACCGGCCACTGCTTCGGTCCGCACCTCCACTTCGAGGTTCGGATCAACGGGACGCCGGTCGACCCGCTCGGTTACCTCTAGGCCGTGCCCGGGACGGCGCCGCAGCCGTTTACAGATTGTAAGTCGTATTCAGCAGGAATCGAGACAGGGTCGTGCCGAGTACGACAGATCGTCTCCCGACGATGCCGGCCGCCTTCCGGGCGGCCGGTTGTTTCTAGGCGAGCCCGAACGTCTGCGCGAGCAGGAAGATGTTCAGCGCGGAGATCAGGCCGGCGATCGCCCACGCGGCGACGATCGTCGAGCGGCGGTTGACGAGCGCGCCCATGACGTCTCGCCTGCTCGTGAAGAGCACCAGCGGGATCAGCGCGAACGGGATGCCGAACGAGAGCACGACCTGGCTGAGGACGAGCGTCCGCGACGGGTCGACGCCGAGGCCGATGACGACGAACGCGGGCAGCATCGTCACCAGGCGGCGCACCCAGAGGGGGATCCGGCGCCGGACGAAGCCCTGCATCACCACCTGTCCGGACATCGTCCCGACCGTCGAGCTGGAGAGGCCGCTGGCGGTGAGCGCGAGGGCGAACAGCACGCTGGCGGCGCCGCCCACGAGCGGCTCGAGCGTCCGGTGCGCCTGCGTGAGCGACTCGATGTCGTTCAGGCCACTGCCGAAGAAGACGGTTGCGGCCACGACGAGCATCGAGACGTTGATCAGCCCGGCGATCGCCATCGCGATCAGCACATCGATGCGCGTGTACTTGTAGAGCGTCCGCGCCTCGTCGTCGTTCCGCGGCACGATCCGGTGCTGCGTCAGCGCGGAGTGCAGGTAGATGACGTGCGGCATCACGGTCGCGCCGAGGATCGCGACGGCGAGCAGCACCGAGTCGCCGCCCTGAAACTGGGGGACGACTGCATGCTTCGCGACCGTCCCGAGCGGCGGGTGCGTCAACCAGAGCTCCGCGAGGTAGCAGACGCCGATCACCGCGACGAAGGCGGTGATCACGGCTTCGAGCGGCCGGAAGCCGTAGCGCTGGAGCCCGAGGATCAGGAACGTGATGACGCCGGTGAGCAGCGCCGCCGGGAAGAGGGGGATGCCGAGCAGCAACTGCAGGCCGAGCGCCGCGCCGAGGAACTCCGCCAGGTCGGTCGCCATCGCGATGATCTCCGCCTGCACCCAGAGGCCGAACGAGGTGCGGCGCGAGAAGCGCTCGCGACAAATCTCGGGGAGGTTGCGCCCGGTGGCGATGCCGAGCTTTGCGGACAGCGTCTGGATCAGCATCGCCATCAGGTTCGAGGCGACGATCACCCAGACGAGCGTGAACCCGTACTTCGCGCCGCCGGCGATGTTCGTCGCGAAGTTGCCGGGGTCGATGTAGGCGACGCAGGCGACGAACGCGGGGCCGAGGAAGGGCCAGATTGACCTGCGGTCGCCGCGCAGGACGCGCTCGCCCGGACCAGGCCGAGGTTCGAGCGACTCCGCGCGGGTGGCCATCATGCCACCCGAAGTTTAGCCTAGGCTAACTTTCCCAAACGTGCAGGTCCGGGAGGTTCCGGTACCGCTCGTCGAGATCGAAGCCGTAGCCCACGAAGAGCTCGTCCGGCACGGTGAACCCGACGTAGTGCACGGGGAGATCCTCCACGAGGCGGCGGTATGGCCGGTCGAGCAGCGCAACGGCGGCGAGCGACGCGGGCGAGCGGAGCGCGAGCGTCTTGCAGAGGTAGTTGAGCGTCAGACCGGTGTCGACGACGTCCTCGACGATGACGACGTGACGCCCGGCGATCTCGGCGTCGAGATCCTTGAGCAGCCGGATGCGCGCGTGACCGCCCTTGTCGGCGCCGGCGGCGTAGCTCGCGAGCTCGAGGAAGTCGAGGCCGTGCGGGATGCGGAGCGCACGGGAGAGGTCGGCGACGAAGACGACGCTCGCCTTGAGCGGTGCGACCAGCAGCGGCTCGTGTCCGTCGTAGTCGCGCGCGAGCTCGCGCCCGAGCTCACGAACGCGCGCGTGCAGCTCCTCCCGTGAGAGGTAGACGGCGCCGAGGCGAGGGCCGCGGCCTACGACGCGAGCTCGAGCCGGTATCGCTCCGCCAGGCGCTCGATGTCGCGCTTGTAGAACAGCTTGACGCGGACGTCGGGGTACCGCTCGCGCAGCTTGCGCAGCTTGCGGTTCTTGCGGGTCACGAGCGACTGCTTCATCACCGTGACCTCGACGTACAGGTCTTGCTCGGGCAGGTAGAAGTCGGGCTTGAACGCCTCGACGATGCGGCCATCCTCGTCTTCCTCCAGCACGAACGTCGTGGGCTCGTACTGCCAGGGCACGCCGTAGTAGTCCAGGACCTTCGCGCACTCGAGCTCAGCCCGGTTGGCGAAGCGCGGTGGTTCCTGGCCGCGATATGCCTGGAAATCCGGCGTTTCCAGCGTCACTTCGAATCAGGGTAGCAGCGGGTCCGGACGCCCTAAACTCCGCCTACGTGGCGAGTCGGGACGGAACGGGAACCTTCACGATCGTGCAGATCTCCGATCTGCACTGCGGGACGCAGTTCTTCCTGCCGAACCTGCTCGAGCGCGCGATCACGGAGGTGAACGATCTTGAGCCGGACATCGTCATCTGCTCGGGCGACTTGACGACGTTCGGCTTCAAGGAGGAGTACGCGCTGGCGAAGGACTACCTCGACCGGATCGAGTGTGCGACTGTCGTCGTCATCCCCGGGAACCACGACTCGCGGAACGTCGGCTACGTCCACTTCGAGGAGCTCTTCGGCGACCGAAACTCCGTCGCCCGGGTCGGCGGCGTGACGGTCGTCGCCGTTGACTCGACCGAGCCCGACCTCGACCACGGCCAGATCGGCCGTGGCCGGTACCCGTGGATCGAAGAGAGCTTCGCGCCCCCGGCCGACCTCCGCATCTTCGTCTGCCACCACCACCTCCTGCCGGTGCCAGGCACCGGACGTGAGCGAAACGTCATCTACGACGCGGGCGACACGATCGAGTGCCTGCAGCGAGCGGGCGTCAACCTCGTCCTCTCCGGGCACAAGCACGTGCCGTACGCGTGGCGGCTCGAGGATCTCTTCATCGTCAACGCCGGCACCGTCTCCTCGCTGCGGCTCCGCGGCAACACGCGCCCCTGTTACAACGTGATCGAGTTCTCCGGCACGCACGTCGACGTGTGGCGTAAGTACCCGTTCCACGGGCAGGAGCGGATCATCCAGTTCGCCACCGACACGCTCGAGTTCGAGAAGTACACGGCGCGCATCGAGGGCGAGGTGACGTCACGCCGGTGACGCGCGCGGTCGCCGTCATCGACGGGGAGCACTACGCGCCGGTCGTGCGCGACGCGATTGCGCGGCTGCCGTACGACGTCGTCGCGGCGTGGCTCGCAGGTGGCACGGAGAAGCTCCGCGGCGGCGAGGAATACGGCGTGCCGCTCGTTCGCGAGCTGGAGCAGGCGTTTGCCGAGGCCGAGGTCGTCGTCGACCTGTCGGACGAGCCGGTGCTCGGGCCGGGCGCGCGTTTGCTGCTGGCGAGCCGTGCGCTCGCTGCCGGCCTGCGGTACGAGGGCGCCGATTTCCGCTTCGAGCCGCCGAGGTACGAGCCGTTCCCGCTGCCCTCGCTCGCCGTGATCGGCACCGGCAAGCGCGTGGGGAAGACCGCCGTCACCGGCCATGTCGCGAAGCTGCTGGCGCGCGAGCGCGACGTCGTCGTCGTCTCGATGGGGCGCGGGGGGCCGGCGAGCCCCGAGCTGGCCGTGGTGCCGCCGACGCTGCCGTCGCTGCTCGAGCTGTCGCGCGGCGGGCACCACGCGGCCTCGGACTACCTCGAGACGGCGGCGCTCACCGGCGTCGTGACGGTCGGCTGCCGCCGCGCCGGCGGGGGCCTCGCGGGCGCCGTCATGACGTCCAACGTGTCGGCGGGGGCAGCCCTCGCGGCCGCGCGCGAACCGGACGTGGTCGTTTTCGACGGCAGCGGCGCCGCGATCCCGCCTGTCGAGACGGACGCGCGCATCCTCGTGTCTGGCACCGGGCACGATCCTGTGGCCTTTCTGAACCCGTATCGGGTGCTCGTTTCGGACGTGGTCGTTCTCGTCGGGGGAGGCGACGCCGACGCGATCCGCGAGGTAAAGGACGTGCCGGTGCTGACGGCCGACCTCCGGCTGCGGGCGGTGGCGCCGCTGCACGGCCGGCGGGTCGCCGTGTTCGCGACCGGGCCGGTCGTCACCGACGGTCTCGACGCCGACGTCGTGAGCGTCTCGCGGAACCTCGCGAACCGCCCCCTGCTCGCCGACGACCTCGCGCGGACGGACGCGGACGTCTATCTCGTCGAGATCAAGGCGGCGGCAATCGACCTCGTCGCCGAGGCGGCGCTCGCGCGCGGCGCGGAGGTCATGTTCGCCGAGAACGAGGTGCTGTGCCCGGGGCTCGACGAGGCCGTGCTCGGCCTCGTCCCCGCAAGGGCGGCCGCGTGAGCCAGCCGCGCTACGCCGAGCCGCTCCCGCTCGGGACGCCGAACCAGCCGTACTCGAAGGGCCTGATGGCGCGTGCGCTCGTCGCCGTCGGGATTCCCATCGGCCGGGCGTACGAGCTGGCGAAGCGCATCGAGCAAGATCTTGCGGCCCGGAACGAAGAGAGCGTGGAGCTCGACCGTTTCGAAGAGCTCGCGGTCGAGGTGCTCGGCGAGCAGGAGGGCTCGCGTGCGGTCGATCGCCTGCGGCGGTTCCGGGAGCTCCAGGAGCTCGACCTGCCGGTGATCGTCCTCGTCGGCGGCGCGACCGGCACCGGCAAGTCGACGGTAGCGACCGAGGCGGCCTATCGCCTCGGCATCACGCGCGTCACCTCGACCGACTTCGTGCGGCAGACGATGCGCGCGTTCTTCTCGAAGGAGTTCATGCCGTCGATCCATTACTCGTCCTTCGAGGCCGCGGCCGGTCTGCGTGAGCCGGAACAGGCCGACGACCCCGTCATCGCCGGCTTTCTCGAGCAGACGCGGAACGTCCTCGTCGGCGTGCGCGCGTCGATCGAGCGTGCCCTCGAGGAAGGCTGGTCGATGGTGCTCGAGGGGGTGCACCTGGTGCCAGGCATGCTGCCGCGCATCGACGGCGCGCTCGTCGTGCAGTGCGTCCTCGCGATCGAGGACGAGGAGGAGCACAGCACCCACTTCATGGTTCGCGACGCCGCGCTCGACGGTCTCCGCCCGCACCAGAAGTACATCGACCATCTCGACGACATCCGGCGCGTCCAGGAGCAAATCGTTCGGCGCGCGCGCCGGCACCGCGTCCCGGTGATCTCGAACACCGACATGCGCTCGGCGATCGACGCGGTGCTCGAACTGGTGCTCGCGAGCGCCGAGCAGGTACAACGGGTCTGATGGCGGAGACCGCGCAGGAGACGTCGGCCGCTCCGGCCGCCGCGCAGGAGGCTCGTCCCGGCCTCTGCCTGTGCGAGCAGTACGTCCGCGTCACCGAAGGCGCGGCGCTGACCGCAGCGCGCTGGCTCGGACGCGCCGACCAGGAGGCGGCAGAGCGTGACGCCGCCGACGCGATGCGGCGAGGGCTCGACGAGTTCCCGATCGACGGCCGCATCGTGATCGGCGCGATCGACGAGGAGTCGCCGCTGCACGTCGGCGGCAGCATCGGCGCCGGCGGGGAGGAGGTCGATCTGGCGCTCGACCCGCTCGAAGGCCGCGGCGTCGTTGCCCGCGGCGGCAACGGGGCGATGTCGATGATCGCCGTCGGCGAGCGCGACTCGCTGCTCAAGCTGCCCGACATGTACATGCGGAAAATCGCCGTCGGCCCCGTCGCCCGCGGCTCGATCGACCTGTTGCGGCCGATGGGCGAGAACATCCAGGCGATCGCCGACGCTTTCGGCCGACGTCCGAACGACATCACGACGATCGTGCTCGACCGTCCTCGCCACCACGACCTGATCGAGGACATCCGCGCGTCGGGCGCGCGGATCAAGTTGATCCAGGACGGAACGGTCACTGCGTCGATCTCGGCCTCGATCCGCGGGACGAACGACCACCTCGCGGTCGGGATCGGGGGAACCCGCCAGGCCGTGATGTCGGCAGCCGCGCTCCGCTGTCTCGGCGGCGAGGTGCAGGCGCAGCTGTGGCCGACGTCGCGTCGCGAGATCGACCGCGCACGCGAGCTCGGCATCGACGACCCGACCCGCGTCTTCACGACGGAGGAGCTCGCGCCGGGAGAGGTGATCGTCGCCGCGACCGGTGTCTCGAACGGCGACCTGCTGCGCGGCGTGCGCTTCCTCGCCGACTCGGCGCGCACGCACTCACTCGTCATGTGCACGCGGTGCAACTGGGTGCGTTTCACGGACGGGATCCACTTCTTCGCGCGCGAGCGGCGCGAGGAAGTTCGTCTCCTGGGCTACTAAGTCCGCCGGCCGCGCTTGCCGATAGCCTTCGGGCCGATGCCGGAGCGAACGGCCGAGCCGCTCAGCCCCGAGCTGATTCTCGTGGCGCCGCCGGAGGAGGCTGCGCTCGCGCGAGAGCAGCTCCCCGCCTTGCCCGAGCCGCCGCTTGCGCGACGGGCCGAGTCGGTACCCGCGAATGGATCCGCCTCGGTCGACTGGGACGAGTTCCTTGCCGACGTCCGCAGCCGGCCCGTCGAGCCGGTTGCGCCGCCGCGCATCCGCCCGCCGGTCTCCGTCCGGCCGAACGGCCGGAAGCGGCTGGTCGTCGCGCTCGCGGCGCTGACCGCCGTCGCGATCGTCGTCGGCCTGGCCTGGGCCCGCGATCGGACGCAGCAGAAGCCGGCGGCGCCGGCGGCGTCGTCGTCGAAGCCCGCTGCGCCGCGCCAGGTGACGGCGCCGAAGCCGGCGGCGCATGCGAAGACCACGCCGACGCACGGCGTCACGACGGCGGCGAAGCCCAAGGCGAAGGCGACGTCGAAGCCGAAGCCGGTCAAGTCGAAGCCGCGCGCCAAGCACACCGCCGGGTTCGTGCCGACCCGCGTGTGGAGCTGGGCTGCAGTTCCCGGCGCCCGCGCGTACGTCGTCCGTTTCCTCCGGAACGGGCACAAAGTGCTGAAGATCCGCGCGGGTGCTCCGAGGCTGGCGCTGCCCGCGCGATTCAGCTTCGCGCCCGGCCGCTACCGCTGGACGGTCACCGCCCTGCCGCGAAACGGTGGGAGCGGCCGCGTGATCGTGAACTCGTCGTTCACGGTGACGGCGCCGAACGGCTGAACAGTCGCTCTCGTTACACTCGAACGAGATGCCGACGCGTGAAGAGGTCTACGAGGCGCTGCGTCAGGTCGAGGATCCCGAGCTCGGGATGGACATCGTCGAGCTCGGACTGCTCTACGACGTCGAGGTCGAGGGACGCACGGTGAGGGTGACCCACAGCCTGACGTCGATGGGGTGTCCGGCGGGGCCGATGATCCAGGAGGACATCAACCGCGTTGCCCGCGAAGTGCCGGGAGTCGAGGACGTCGATATCGAGCTGACGTGGGATCCGCCGTGGACTCCGGAGCGGATGTCCGACGACGCCAAGTTCATTTTGGGTATCGGATAGTCTGATTTGCAGGGAGTTCGTGCGAGCGACGTGGGCCGAAATCGTCGCCGCGGCTGAGGGCTAACGGACCTGTTAGTGGCTCGCCTCGGCGCGTTTTTCTGGGGGACGCTCGTCAGGGGAGAGTAAAAGCGGCTCTCCCGGGCTTCTACATTGAGGCGCGCGCATCTCTGCACCCCCTTTGGGGAGCCGACGCAAGGAATGGGCTCGGGGGCGGTCTAGGGGAGATTGCACCGCCCCCAAGCCAGAGCCCACCGACGGTGCGCGGCCACACCGTAAGACTTCGTCTGCCCCACGTCGTGAGCGCCCTGCGGCGGGATGCCTAGGCGCTTGCGACCCTACTCCCTTTGCATCGGAAATATCGAGAGAGGCGGAGTGAGTCCCGGGTAGTGACAAATGTCTTTGCTCCTCCGTACACTCGGTCGACCGGCGCGTAGGGGGTGTGAGGACACCGAGGCGGACTGGCGGCCCACTCCACTTGCGAAACCGAATTCTGCGCGCCGGCGCCATACGCTAAGCCCTTTGTGCGCTCTGCAAACGTTCTGGCTGCGCGGCCCTCGGAATTCGGCGTGCCGGCGCGGGCGGTGGCGGAACTGGGCGGCGGCATGCTCACGATGACGGGCGTCAGAATCGTCGGCGGAGCGAACACGGCGACGATCTCCGTGGCACTGCCATCGTCGGGAGTCATGTACGGGCACTCGAACTTCGTGACCGTGATCGTCGCCAACGCCAGATCGGTGAGCGCGACCTAGAGCTTGGCGACTGCTGGATCGCGCATCGCCCGCAGGTCGGCAATACCCGTGTCATACATCCGGAGCAGCCCGAGCAGGGTCTCGGTCGGGAGCAGTTCCAAGACTGGCCAGTCGAAAACAAGGCAGACGAGGAGTACGATGTTCGTGACGGAGGGCGATTCGCTGCCATAGGGCTTTCCCCCCGGCCGGCTGTCCCGGCTTTCGGAGACTGGGGGTTGTGCGATCGCCAACCTAGACCGTGACCTGCGAGCGGCGGAAAACCAGCTCCTGTTCCGCGCGGTCAACGAGCGAATCAAGGAACTCGGCGAAACCATCCTCAATGCCGCCTCAGAGATCGACTTCGCCTGTGAGTGCAACGACATTGATTGCCACCGGCCGATCGTGATGACGATCGAGGAGTTCGATGCGATCGACCGTGCAGCTAACCGGTTCATCGTCTGTCGAGGACACGAAGACCTCGATCTGGAGGACGTCGTAGGTGAGCACGACGGCTATCTCATCGTTGCAATGCGCGGCGCCGCCGCCGAGGTCGTGAAGGATGCGAAAAGACGCCCCGGGGGTGGGGCGACGACGTAAACCGATGGGGCTCCGGCTACCCCGCTCGAAGCCATTTCCCCCACGATGCGGCTTCAGGTCACGACTCTCGTAGTTCCGAGCGTCGCGGGACACGAATGAGCCGCACAGCCCCCCACTATGCGGCTCCAAGACCCCAACGGTGCAGAGGGTCAACGCTGGACGATGTTGTGAACCTCGATCATCTCAGGCTGGCCATCGAGCTCGATCCCGGTGTCCGTTAGCACCGGCATAAGCCGCTCACCGAACGCGTCGACCTGTTCACGAGAATCCCAGATCTCACTCACTCGGAATCGCCCACCTGAAGTAAACGCAACGTGCGAAACAAGGCCGTCCGGTGGCCACTGGCCGGCAGCGGAGTTCTCCAGGCGCTTGACGGTCTCGTCGTACATTTCCGGCGTCAAACTCGGCGCCCCGGTGAAGCGAACAAGGACACGCTTCGAACGATCGCGCACGGTCGTCCCGTTCTTAGAGTCAGGCATGGCGCTGGCCACGAGTGGCCTCCTTAGATGGACTGCTCCTGACTGAGCCGCCGTTGCGAGCGACGAGGAAACTGAATCAGGAGACGCCACCGACAGTAGCACCGATCGCGAACAGCTCGTTCAAGAGTGCTGTGCCGATCACGCAACTCGCGGCGCGGAAGCGCCGACCTGCAGTCGAACTCGACGAGCGGCTTCGCTCGGAGGGTTGGGCGATCCCCATTGGCACTCTCTGATCCGCGTGAGGAGTGCTCCCGGTCGGCGACATCGAACCGGCAGACTGAGCGTATGGATGCCCTCGCCGCTGCCGTCCTCATCGCACTTCTTGCCTTGCCGCTCGTGATCGTTGGCGTCATGTTCGTGTGGGCCGCGATACGCGACGGCGAGGAGGATCGAGCGATCCAGCGGCGCCTAGGCATCCGTCGCAAGACGCGCCTCGGCCGTTAGGCGCCGACGGTGCGGCGCTCGACGCTGAGCCCTCGACACCCCCCTCGGGGTTCGGGTGTGAAGAGGCCATCATCTGGGCTATTCGGAGCGCCACGTAGAACGGACGCTCGGCTGGCATTCCCGCTCGCCCCGGATAGGCGAGCCGGCGTTTTTGCGCTGGACCCATCGCCCGGGCCGATCGAAGCGTCCCAAGCGAATCGTCCACGCCGACCCGCTCACTCCAACATAGACCTATCTCAACGGATTTGTTGTGATTGCAACATTTTCTTGCGATACTCAGTGTGCGCTGGACCTGCCGCGGTCGTTCGACCCGGATCCTAGGAATAACGGATCGTCCTGCTGATGTTGGCCTTGCGCATTGGGTGAGCTCGGGAGCGGTCCGGTCGAGAGAAAGGGCCCAAGGGGACGGCGCCTTTCTCGCGATGACCGGCGAAGCGGCACCGCTCCGTGCTCCCCTTCACGTGGGCGGGGAGCTACCCGAACGATTCGTAGTCAGAGTGGCGTCGCCGCCATATGCTTGCCCAACGGGACCTTCAGGGGAGAAGACCGTCAACCCCGTTAACAGAGTCGCCGGAACCTAGGAAGGTGGGCCGCCACCCTCCCGAGATTCCGGCGGCTCCGTCTTAGTGCCGCCGCCGAGGCGGGTGGCTCGTCAGTCAGGTCCCGGATCTATCGGGGCAGCAAGTTCTTCAGCGTTTCCGCGCCGACGTTCCGTTGGCCGTGTCTGAGTTCTGCGAGTGCGGACGCTGCGAGCGTGACCTCGGTCAGTGGTCGTAGGCGCTCGTCGATGAACGTTGCAGCCATCGCAGCGCGGCTCGCTCGTCCACCCCCGCGCTGCCATCTCAGCGTTCTGAAGGTGCCGGGCGTGGGCGTGTATCGCCCGTTGGAAGCGTCCGCGTGCCGTGCCCTGACTGGTCATCGGTTTCGATGCCGCTGGGGCGATGGCTATTCGGACAACAGACGCCCCAACCGGACCGCATTACGCTCGAGCCGTGCGCGCCTACGCCCTGGTCGAGCTCGGAGACTCCGAGGCGATCGACCTCTTCCTCCGCGAGGAGGACG
Source organism: Gaiellaceae bacterium (assembly GCA_036526315.1). GTDB lineage: Bacteria > Actinomycetota > Thermoleophilia > Gaiellales > Gaiellaceae > 3-1-20CM-4-69-9. The sequence continues at coordinate 25,831 of DATCYR010000015.1, forward strand.
CACGAGCTGCGCTCGAAGGACGCGATCCGGGACGAGCCCGATTGGGCCAGCACACTGAGCGTCGAGCCGATCGAACTCGACGAGCGTGAGCTGTCAGCGAACTAAGCCTGGTTAGAGCCGCAATCGCGCAAGCCGGCGCGGTCGAGGCGCCTGTTGAGAAGTGGCACTAGCCGGTCGACCTCTTCGACCTCGGTCATGAACCCGCGACGGTCTTTCTTGTTGCCGTCGAGCAGAGCAAGCCGAGCATGTCTGTCGACTGTCCTGAGCAGACGCAAGGTCGGGACCATCTGCGTGCGCATCGCGACCGGCACCGGAACCCCTTCGATGTAGGCGTCCTGCTCGAGGTCAAGCGCGAGCCCGTGCCCGAGAGCATCCGCGAGCAGCTTCGGGTCTTTTGTGCTCACCGCCCTTTTAAGGTCCGCTTCGATTCGCTTGAACTTCGGTGTGAATGTGCGGCAGTGGCGGTTCAGTTGTGCGCGGTACGCCGAAGGGCTCTGTGCAACTGCCGCTGACGGGGCGACAACTCCGAGGACGGCGGCGGCGATGACGGCGAGATAGAGCTTCATGGCGGACCGGACACGCTATCGACACATAATGGCTTGAAGCTGAAGTCGCAGCCGTGAGAAATAGAGACGCGACCCCCTCCGGAGGAGAACAGAGTGAGAACTTGAACAAGCCTCCGATGGCTAGGCAAGTCCACGAGATTCAGGGACTGGTCCCTGGGCCGGTCGCAATACGCGGGCAGGATCTCGAGGTCGAGGTACGCGCGCGCGGCGAACTCCTCGGATGGCTCGACATCAGCCAGGGCGGCGTCGACTGGACCCCTGCCGGCTACCGACGAACGTTCTCGCGTCGGTGGGAGACCTTCGACCGGCTGATGCGGGACAAGGGAAGGCCCGGACCGCTGAAAGCGAGGGCACGGAGACGTCGTCGGCGCGGCTCTGAGTTCGAATAGCCGGTTCAGACGAACTGTTGCACGCGCGGCCTGTTCAGCGCGCTTTCACGCTCCATCTCCCACCGCCAGCAGCCGCGGTTCTTGATCTTGACCCAGCCGCGTTCCCCGGGCCGGTAGCGGCCGTCGAGACGCTTCGCAACGACGCCCTCAAAGCTCGCGCTCGCACACGGCCGCGAACAAAGCATCGCCGTCGTCGAATGTTTCCGGCGTCCGCCAGTAGGTGCCGTTGAGGTTCAACGCTTCGAGTTGCGCACGCCGCACAGAGTACGGCGCTCGCATCAAGTCTTCGCCGGCGAGACTTAGTACGTCGAAGATCACGTAGACGACAGGGATATGTCGGCGGCGCAGCAGCATCCGCTCGCACACCAATGGGAAGTCCGGTGCACCGTCGTTGTAAGCATGAGGCCCTGGTAGCTCACGCGCGGGAGTTCAACGTCACAGGTCTACCGGGCGGGCTCCGGCCGCTTCTAGCCATTTCGCGGGTCGTGCTTCTAGGTTTGAGCCGCTCCGACAGGCCGTCGCGGTCGACCTCTCACCTGGCTAAGAGGCCGGCGGCGCGCGAACGTCTCGCGGCGCCGCGTTGAGCTTGCGGCCAGCCGTTGCCTGAACCGGCGACGACGGGTACAGAATGGGCACAGGTCGTAGCTTTCACCGCGTTTCATCGAACTGTCGAACCCGTATGCGTGAGCCGATTCTCCAGGATTGTCGCAGCGGGTAGCAGCCCGCTTCCGCCTACTCGGCGGAAGCGGATGTCCGACGACGCCAAGTTCATCCTCGGCATCGGCTAGACCTCGCTACTCCGGAATTCGGAGCACGATCTTGCCGAGCTGCTCGCCGGATTCGAGGCGCTCGTGCGCGGCTGCAGCCTCCGCCAGCGGAAAGACATGATCGATGACTGGCACCACGCGGCCTGAGGTGACCAGTTCGAACACGGCCTCGAAGTCGGCGCGCGAGCCCATCGTCGAGCCGTAGATCGTCAGCTGCTTCCACCAGATGCGATGGAGCTGAGCCGGCGGGTTCGGCCCGCTCGTCGCGCCGCAGACGCACACACGGCCGTCCGCGCGAGCAGCTGCCAGCGACCGCTGCCACGTCGCCTCGCCGACATGGTCGACGACGACGTGCGCACCGCCCGATCCGATCTCCTTCACGGTGCCAGGCACGTCGTCGGTGTCGTGGTTGAGCGCGGCGTCGGCGCCTAGCTCCCGCGCGCGTTCGAGCTTCGCCTCGCTGCCGGAGGTGACGATCACGCGGGCGCCGAGCGCCTTCGCGATCGCGAGCGATGCAGTCGACACACCGCTCCCGATGCCCCAGACGAGAACCCACTCGCCCTCCCGCAGGCCTGCCTTCGTGACGAGCATCCGGTAGGCGGTCTCGAAGACGAGCGGGAATGCGGCAGCCGTCTCGAACTCGAGCGTGTCGGGGATCCGGTACACCTGCTCGGCGGGGACGGCGATGCGTTCCGCGTGCGTTCCGTCCATGTGCTCGCCGACGACGGTGATCCTGCCGTCGCCGTGGTCCAGCCCGGGATTGATGACGACGCGCTCGCCCGGCGCGAAGTCGCCGCCGGAGACGACCACGCCGGCTCCGTCCGCGCCGAGGATCCGCGGCTTCGGCACTGACGGGAGTCCCTTCCTCACCCACACGTCCAGATGGTTGAGCGAGGCGGCGCGAAGGTCGACGAGGACCTGTCCTGTGTCTGGCACGGGATCGGGGGCGTCCTCGTAGCGGAGGACGCCCGGACCGCCGTCTTCGTGGATTCGAATCGCTTTCACGCGGCAAAATCTTCCATATGACCGCCGCCGAGCTTGAGCGGCACGCGCAGGAGCTCGGGCTCGACGTCGTCGGCGCAGCCCCTGCCGCTGCATACGATCAAACTGAGCGTCACATCCGCGACCGGAAGGCACGCGGCCTGTTCGCGGACATGCGCTTCACGATGGCGCGCCCCGAGGTGTCGTGCCATCCCGAGACGCTTCTGCCCGGGGCTCGCACCGTCGTGTCGGCGGCGCACTGCTACTACGCACCCGAGCCGCCGCTGGACGCGGGGGAGGGACGCCTGCCGCGCTACACGTGGCACGACGGCTACGCGCTGCTCCGTGAGCGGCTCGATACGCTCGGCCGGCGGCTCGGCGGCGAGTATCGCGTCCTCGTCGATGCCAACCAGCATGTCGACCGCGAGGCGGCGGCGCGCTCGGGCGTCGGCTTCTACGGCAAGAACACCCTGCTAATCACGCGGAAGCACGGCTCCTGGGTGGTGTTGGGAACCCTCGTGACGACGGCCGAGGTCGAGGCGACGCCGCCGCTCGACGCAGGCTGCGGGACCTGCTCGCTCTGTATCGACGCGTGCCCGACGGACGCCCTCGAGGAGCCCGGCGTGCTCGATGCGACCAGGTGCCTCTCGTACTGGACACAAGCCCCGGCAGCCATTCCGGAGGGCTACCGGGCGGACCTCGGCGCGCAGATCTACGGCTGCGACATCTGCCAGGACGTCTGCCCGTGGAACCGCGGCGTCGAGAAGCGCCGCGCCGACGCCGCCGCCGGCGAGGCGCACGTGAAGCTCGCCGACTGGCTCCAGGAGGAGAGCGAGGTGCTGCGCGAGCGCTACGACCGGCTGTACGTTCCGCGCAACGACGCCCGCTACCTGCGCCGCAACGCGCTCGTCGCGCTCGGGAACGTCGGCCGGCCAGAAGATGCTTCGCTCGCGGAGCCCTTCCTCGAGGACGGAGACGAGCTCCTGCGCGAGCACGCGCGGTGGGCGCTGGGGCGGATCGAGGAACGACGTGGCGACTGACACGCCGCGCATTGCGCGTCTGCGCGAGATGGAGGTCTGGATCGCGCGCGTCCGGCTCGTTGCCGTTCTCTTCGGGATCGTCGAGGTCGCGTTTCTCACAGAGGACTTTCCGCCGCGCTACGAGGGCTACGCGTGGATCACGACCGGCGTCTTCGCCCTCGGGGCGATCGTTCTGTTCGTCGCGAGCAAGCGGTCCGACCCGCGCATGGTGGGCATCATCGCGCTCGCGTTCGACACATGCGTGATCGCCGCGTACGCGACGATGTACTCCTTCGAGTACGGCAGCCCGACGCGCTGGGCGCTGATCTTCGTCGTCGTCGAGGCGGCGTTGCGCTATGGGCTTCTCGGCGCCGTTCTCCTGCCCGTCGTCCTCTTCCCGTATCTCGTGTTCGTCGAGTGGTGGCGTGCCCACAACTTCGGGGAGCATCCCGGCTTCCTCTGGGACCGCGTCACTTTTCCGTTCGGCGTCTTCCTGATCACGGGCGCGATCGTCGGGTGGCTCGTCAACCGCCTCGCGCGCGAGGCCGCGCTGGCGGAGGTGCGTGCGCGCGAGGCCGAGGCGCTCCGCGACGAGCTGGGCCGCCGCGTGGACGTTCTCGAGGCGGCGAACCGCTGCGCGCGTGCACTCGCGTCGTCGCTCGACCTCGACCAGGCGTTCGGTGCGTTCAGCCGCGAGTTGCGGGGCCTGCTCCCGTTCGAGCGCGTGTCGCTCGTCCTCGTCGAGAGCGGACGAGCCGAGGTGATGGCGGTCGCGGGCCGTGGCACGAACCGCGTGTTCCCGCCGGGTTCCGCGCGACCGGTCGGAGGCTCTGTCCTCGAGGACGTGCTCGACGGGAAGCTCGTCTATCGCGCTTCGATGGACCCGCCGGCGTTTCCCGAGGAGGAGGAGTTGCTGCAGCTCGGCTTGCGCAGCCGCGTCCTCGCGCCGCTGCAGGTCGGGCCGAAGACGATCGGGATGCTCGGTCTCGTCCGCGCGGAGGAGCATGCGTTCGTCCCGGCCGAGCTCGAGCCGGTGTCGCTACTCGGCCGGCTCGTCGCGACCGCCGTGCAGAACATTCGCTCCTACGAAGGGGAGCGCCGACTTCGTGTCGCTCGTCTCACACGAGCTCAGAAGCCCGATGGCGGCTGTCATCGGCGCCGCGCGCACGTTGCAAGGGCGGTGGCGCGAGCTTACACCGGAGCAGCGCGAGGCGTTCCTCGCGCTGATCGGTGACGAGACCTCCCGCCTGGCGACGCTGATCGACGACGTCCTCGACACCTCCCGGATCGAGGCCGGCACGTTCAGCTTCACGTTCAGCGACGTCGACCTCGCCGAGCTGCTGCGGGACGTCGTCGCGGGCGCCGAGCTCGCGCAGGACGAGGTCGCTCTGACGACCGAGGTCGCGACGCTGCCAAGCGTGCGCGGCGATCGCGAGCGGCTACGTCAGGTGATCCAGAACCTCGTCGACAACGCCGTCAAGTACTCGTCCGCGGGCGAGCGCGTGCGGGTGCGCGCCTCGGCTGACGACGGGCAC
>DATCYR010000016.1:0-34280 GCA_036526315.1 Gaiellaceae bacterium
GCGCGGCGCGCGCCTATCCCGACGTGCGCTTCTTCGGCATCGACATCTCCTCGGAGATGCTCGAGACGGCGCGCCGCGTGGTCGAGCGCGAGGGGCCGTTCGACATCCGCCTCGCCCGCGCCGACGCGACCTCGTTCGATCCGGCGCTGCTGTTCGGCGTGCCGGGCTTCTCGCGCATCTTCGTGTCCTACAGCCTGTCGATGATCCCGGGCTGGCAGGCCGTGTTGGCCCGCGCGCTCACCTGGCTGGCGCCGGGCGGCGAGCTGCATGTCGTCGATTTCGGCGGCCAGGAAGGCCTGCCGGTCTGGTTCCGCGGCGGCCTGCGCCAGTGGCTGAGCCTCTTTCACGTCACACCCCGTGACGACTTGGAGGCCGAGCTGAGCCTGCTCGGCCTGCGTTCCGGCGCCATCACGGTGTTCGAACGGCCGTATCGCGGCTACGCCCAGTACGCGATCTGTCGCCGTCTCGCTGGTTGATCCCGCGGTCGCTTCGGCCATTGGCAGCCCCGGTGCCCGGTGCTAACCGGGCAGAACCCGTTCCGCCGGAGTTTCCCGAGATGACCGAAGCCTTCATCTGCGACGCCATCCGCACCCCTGTCGGCCGCTACAATGGTGGCTTGGCGCCGGTGCGGGTCGACGACCTGGCCGCCCATCCGATCAAGGCGCTGATGCAGCGCAACGGCGGCGTCGACTGGGGCGGCGTGGATGACGTGATCTATGGCTGCGTGAACCAGGCCGGCGAGGACAACCGCAACGTCGCGCGCATGGCCGTCCTGCTTGCCGGGCTGCCGGAGTCGATCGCGGGCGTGACGATGAACCGTCTCTGCGCGTCGGGGTTGTCGGCCGTCGTGTCTGCCTGCCACGCGATCGCCGCCGGAGACGGCGAGCTCTTCGTCGCCGGCGGTGTCGAGTCGATGAGCCGTGCGCCGCTCGTGCGCGCGCGTCCCGACTACGGGGACGAGACGGAATACGACACGCAGCTCGGCTGGCGTTTCCCGAATCCGCGCATGGCCGAGCTGTTCCCGCTCGAGTCGATGGGCGAGACCGGGGAGAACGTCGCCGAGCGCTGGCACGTCTCGCGCGAGGAGCAGGACGCGTTCGCGCTCCGTTCGCAGCAGCGCTGGTCCGCCGCCGCACAGGCCGGCCGCTTCGACGACGAGCTCGTGGCGGTGAACGGCCTCGAGCGCGACGAGCATCCGCGTCCGGACACGTCCGCCGAGAAGCTCGCCGCGCTGCAGCCGGTCTTCCGCGAGGGCGGTACGGTGACGGCCGGAAACGCGAGCGGCATCAACGACGGTGCGGCCGCGCTCGTGATCGCCAGCGAGGAGAAGGCGCGCGAGCTCGGGGTCGGGCCGCTCGGCACGTTCGTCGGCAGCGCCGTCGCCGGCGTCGATCCGCGGGTGATGGGGATCGGCCCGATCCCTGCAGTTCGGAAGCTGCTCGAGCGCACCGGTGTCGGCGCCGGGGAGCTCGATCTCGTCGAGCTCAACGAGGCATTCGCCTCGCAGAGCCTCGTCGTGATCCGCGAGCTCGGGCTCGACGACGAGAAGGTCAACGTGAACGGCGGGGCGATCGCGCTCGGGCATCCGCTCGGGATGAGCGGCGCCCGCCTCGTCGTCTCGCTCCTGCACGAGCTGCGCCGCCGTGGCGGCACCTACGGCCTCGCAACGCTGTGTGTCGGCGTCGGGCAGGGCCAGGCCGCGCTCTTCAAGCGGGGCTAGCCCAGCGCCGATACGACCCGAATGAGGGTCGAACGCCGCCTCAGCTGGCTTGCCGTGGCCGCAGCCTCGGCACTCTCTGCCTCGGTGGCGGCCGTCGGCGCGGACGCGCGCTGGCTCGCGGCGCTCGGTGCGGTCATCACCCGCGCCGGGCACATCCCGTCGTCGGTTCCGTACGCCGCCGCACCGTCGCACGACTGGGTGAACGTGCCGGTGCTCGGGGAGCTCGTCTTCCACGCGCTCTGGGCGCTCGGCGGCGACAGGGCCCTCGTCGTCGCGCAGGCGGTGGCCGTCGCAGCCACGCTCATGCTCGTGCTGCGCGACATGCGCGCGGCCGGCGCGAGCGACACGGCGTCGGCGCTCGTGCTCGTCGCGATCCCGTTCGCAACGGCCTCGTCGCTCTTCGTCGTGCGCGCGCAGATGTTCTCGCTGCCGCTCTTCGCGCTCCTCGTGGTGCTCCTGCGGAGCGACGCACGCCTGCGGACACCGCGTATCTGGCTGCTCGTGCCGCTCGTCGCCGTCTGGTCGAACCTGCACGGCGGGGTGCTCGCCGGCCTGGTCGTCGCGACGATCTATCTCCTGTTCCAGCGGCGCTCCCTCGCCGTGCTGGCGGCGGCCTGGGCGGCGCTCTTCGTCACGCCCGCGCTCCTGCACACCGGCGAGTACTACTGGACGGTGCTCCACAGCGAGCCCGCCGCGAGCGGCTTCGGTCTGTGGGCGCCGCTCTCCTGGCACAACCCGCTCGACGTGATCTTCGTCGCCGTGGCCGTGCCGTTCGTCGTGCTGGCTGTCCGCGCGCGGCCGAGACGATGGGAGCTCGTCGCGCTCGCCTTCCTCGCGCTGTCGAGCATCCACGTCGCGCGGAACTCGATCTGGCTCGTCCTGTTCGTCGCCGCTCCCGCCGCAGCCGGGCTGCACCTACGGGAGATCTCGGCGTCGCGTCGCCTGCTTGTCGTCGTCGCGTGGGTCGTGCCCGTCGTCCTGCTCGTCGCGGCGTTCGCGCGCGAGCCCGTGCAGTCGGTGGCCGGCCCGGCGTTGCGCGCGAAAGCGGTGCGGCTTGCAGCCGGCGCGCCGCTGCTCGCCGACGCGGAGGACGCGGAGCAGCTCGCGCTCGACGGCCGACGGGTCTGGATCGCGAACCCGCTCGATGCATTCCCGCGCGGGGACCAGCGGCTCTACCTCGCGTGGCTGCGCGGGCGCCCTGCAGGTGATGTGCTGGTGCGGCGACACCGCGTCGTGCTCGTCACGCTCGCGAGCCCTGCGCAACGCCGGCTCGCGCAGATGCGCGGCTTCCGCGAGGCGGGGCGCGACGTCGCCGCTGTGTTGTACGTGCGCGCTAGCTGACCGGCGGGCGCACGTAGATGACGCCCTCGTGCTTGATCGGCACGAAGGGCGCGCCGAGGGTGGTGATCAGCCCCTCGACCTCCGCCAGGAGCGCGTCGTCGCTCGTCCGCACCTCGATTCCGACCTCGTCCTGCGCATGCGCGTCGAGTCCCGCGGCCTGGAGCTCCTGCAGCAGGCGATCGCGGTCCGGGATGCGCGCGGCTTCCACGTGAGCGGTGTCCGACATGGCCATCGTCTGTCCCTCCTTTCCCCCCGCGAAACACCTATTCTTCGTCGCCGCGATGGCGGTCACAACTGAACGCGAGTACGGGCTGTTCATCAACGGCGAGCTCGTCGAGCAACAGTCGGGCGAGGTGCGCGACCTGACCGAGCCGGCGACGGGCGAGCCACTCGCACGCGTGGCCGTCGCGGGCGAGGGCGACGTGGATCGCGCGGTCGACGCCGCCCGCGCGGCCGTCGACGGCCCATGGGGCAAGACGCCGCCGACGGAGCGGTCGCGGTTGCTGCACGCGCTCGCCGACGCGATGGTCGCGAACCGGAAGGAGCTCGCCGAGCTCGAGGTGCGAAACGTCGGCAAGGCGATCTCCTCGGTCAAGGCAGAGCTCAACCAAGGTGTCGAGAACTTCCGCTTCTACGCGGCCGCCATCGCGTCGATCGGCGGCCGCTCGAATCCGCTCGGCGGGTCGCTCCTCTTCTACTCGCTCAAGGAGCCCGTCGGCGTGGCGGGACAGATCGTGCCGTGGAACTACCCGTTGATGATGACGACGTGGAAGCTGGCGCCGGCGCTGGCCGCCGGGTGCGCCGTCGTCCTCAAGCCCGACCCCGCGACGCCGCTCACGGCGCTGCGGCTCGCAGAGCTCGCGTCGGAGGTCGGATTCCCGCCCGGTGCCGTCAACGTCGTTCCCGGCGACGGCCCTACGACCGGCGCCTACCTCGTGCGGCATCCCCGCGTCGACAAAGTGGCGTTCACCGGCTCGACGCAGACCGGCAGCGAGATCATGCGGCTTGCCTCGTCGCCGCTCAAGCGGCTCACGCTCGAGCTCGGCGGCAAGAGCCCGAACCTCGTCTTCGCCGACGCGGATCTCGCGGACGCGATTCCGAGCTCCGTGTGGTCGATCTACTACTCGGCCGGCCAGAGCTGCGAGGCACGCTCGCGCGTCCTCGTCGAGCAGTCGGTCTACGACGACTTCGTCTCGCAGTTCGCGGCGAAGACGGAGCAGCTCCGCGTCGGCGACCCGCTCGATCCCGAGACGCAGATGGGGTCGCTGATCTCGACGACGCACCGCGACAAGGTGCACGGCTTCGTCGAGCGCGGCCGCGAGGAGGGCGCCGAGGTCGTGACGGGCGGCGACGCCGGCGACGGCAAGGGAGCCTTCTACAAGCCGACCGTCCTCGCGAAGGTCGACAACTCGATGACGGTCGCGCAGGAGGAGATCTTCGGGCCCGTCGTTACCGTGATCCCGTTCGAGGACGAGAAGGATGCAATCCGGATCGCGAACGACGTCCGCTACGGGTTGATGGCGACCGTGTGGACGGGCGACCCGGCGCGCGGCCACCGGCTGGCGAGCCGGATCAAGGCCGGGACGGTCGCGATCAACACCCCGTACACCGCCTTCCCCGGCATCCCGTTCGGCGGCTACAAGCAGTCCGGCTTCGGCCGGGAGCTCGGCCTCGAGACGCTCGAGCTGTATCTCGAGACGAAGAGCGTCCTCGTCGGCACGGGGTCGAGGCCGTTCAACCCGTTCGGCCTCTAGAGACGCGCCCCGGGGACAGTCCCTGAGACATGTCTGAGAGAGTCTTCGAGCGGCTGGAACAGCTGTACGCGATCGGCGGCGGTCCCGGCGCGAACCGGGTCGGCGGGACGGCTGACGAGGACCAGGCCCACGACCTCGCCGCCGGCTGGATGCGCGACGCCGGCATGAAGGTCGAGGTCGACCCGGCCGGGAACCTGATCGGGCGGACCGAAGACGCCGATGTCTGGACCGGGTCGCACCTCGACTCGGTTCCGGAGGGAGGCAAGTTCGACGGCGCCCTCGGTGTCATCGCGGCGATCGAGGCGGTCGAGCGCGTGCGCAAGGGGGCGGTCGCCGTCTTCCGCGACGAGGAGCGCGGCTGCGTCGGCAGCACGGCGTTCGTCGAGCGCGGCGACCTGCCGGCGTGCTTCCTCGAGGTGCACGTCGAGCAGGGCCCGGTGCTCGAACGCGCGGGCGCGCCCGTCGGGCTCACCCGCGGCATCGTCGGCATCGTCCGCGGCGAGCGCACCTTCGTCGGCGAGCCCGGGCACGCCGGCACCGTGCCGATGGCGGGCCGGCGCGACGCGCTGGTGGCAGCGGCGGAGTACATCCTGCGCGTCCGCGACCTGGCGACAACGATCGACGGCGCCGTCGGCACGGTCGGCCAGGTCGACGTGGAGCCCGGCGCCGTCAACGTCATCCCCGGTCGCGTGCGCGTGTCCGTCGACGTCCGCGCCCCCGACCGCTCGCGCCTCGACAGCCTCGTGGCGGCGCTCGAGCTCCAGCCGGACTTCCGCCTCGAGCCCGTGCCGATGGCCGAGCGCCCGCTCACGGCGTTCCGGGACGAGATCGAGCGCCGCGGCCTCCCGGTCGTGGAGCTGCCCTCGGGTGCGGGCCACGACGCGGCCGTCCTGGCCGCCGCGGGCGTGCCGACGGCGATGCTCTTCGTCCGCAGCCTGAACGGCGGCGTGAGCCATTCGCCCGAGGAGGAGTCGTCGCCGGAGGACGTCCAGCTCGCCGTCGACATCCTCACGGCAGCCTTAACACGTTTGGCCTAGGCACCGCCCGGTGCCGGTAATAGAGTCGCGCGGTCGGCCCCGCACGGAACAGGAGAGAGGAGACCATGAAGAAACGGAGGCTTGCCTTCGCGTTGCCGCTCGCCCTCGTCGCGCTCGTCCTGACGCTCGGCGTCGCGAACGGCTCGGCGAAGCAACAGGCGGCATACAAGGTTGCGTGGATCTACGTCGGCCCGCACAACGACCACGGCTGGTCGCAGGCGCACGACCAGGGCCGCCTGTACGTCCAGAAGCAGCTCGGGTCGAAGGTGCAGACGACGTACAAGGAGCTCGTGCCCGAAGGCCCGCAGACGTGCCAGGTGATCGAGAGCCTCGTCCGCGACGGCAACAAACTCATCTTTGCGACGTCGTTCGGCTTCCAGAACTGCATGGTCTCCGAGGCGAAGAAGCATTCGGATGTGAAGTTCGAGCAGGCGACCGGCACCGCGCAGTCGAAGAACCTGGCCGAGTACTTCGGCGCCGGTGAGGACGGCATCTACCTCTCCGGCATGGCGGCAGGAGCCGCGAGCAAGAAGGGTGTGCTCGGGTACGTCGTGCCGTACGCGATCCCCGAGGTGATCCGGCACGCCAACGCGTTCGCGCTCGGCGCGCAAGCGACGCACCCCGGCGCGAAGGTGAAGCTCATCTGGACGAACTCGTGGCTCGACCTCGGCAAGGAGAAGAAGGCGGCGCAGAATCTCGTCGCGTCCGGCGCCGACGTGCTCGGCCAGAACGTCGACAGCCCGGCGACCGGCCAGTACGCCGAGTCGAAGGGCGTTCCGTGGGTGGGCTACGACTCGGACGCGCACACGTTCGCTCCGAAGCAGTGGTTGACCGCGGCCGTCTACAACTGGGGGCCGTACTACCTCAAGCGTGTGAAGGCCGCGATGAACGGCACGTGGAAGAGCGGCTTCTACTACGGCAGCATCAAGGACGGGATGATCGGGCTCGCGTCGTATGGCCCGAAGGTCTCGGCGAAGACGAAGCAGGCGATCGCAGCCAAGAAGGCGGCAATCGTCAGCGGCAAGTTCTACGAGTTCACGGGTCCCCTCTACGACCAGAAAGGGAAGCTGCGCGTGAAGAAGGGCCAGCGCCTGACGGTCAAGGACCTGTACGCAATGAACTGGCTCGTCAAAGGCGTGATCGGTAGCGCCAAGGGCTGATAGTCCGGGCGGGGAGGCGCAAGCCTCCCCGCCTCCTCCTGCGGTCGCGCTCCGGGGAATCACGAAGCGGTTCCCCGGCGTCGTCGCGAACGAGGACGTCGACTTCGAGGCGGCGAGCGGCGAAGTGCATGCGCTGCTCGGCGAGAACGGCGCCGGCAAGACGACGCTCTCCAACATCCTGACCGGGCTCTACCACCCGGACGAGGGCGACATCCGGCTCTGGGGCGAGCACGTCGAGTTCCATTCGCCGCGCGACGCGCTCGAGGCGGGCGTCGCGATGGTGCACCAGCACTTCCGGCTCGTCGAGCCGTTCACGGTGGCGGAGAACATCGTGCTCGGCGACCACCGCGACGTCGGCCGTACGTTCCTCTTGCACACGCGCGCGATCGAGCGGCGCGTCGCGGACCTGTCGGAGCGGTACGGCCTCGCAGTCGAGCCTCGCGCGCGCATCTGGCAGCTCTCGGTCGGCGAGCAGCAGCGGGTCGAGATCGTGAAGGCCCTCTACAAGGAGGCGCGCATTCTGATCCTCGACGAGCCGACTGCGGTGTTGACCCCGCAGGAGTCGCGGCAGCTGTTCGGGACGATCAGGGCGATGGCGGAGGACGGCCGCACGATCATCTTCATCTCGCACAAGCTCCACGAGGTGAAGGCGATCGCCGACCGCGTCACGATCCTTCGGCGGGGCCGCACGGTTGCCACGCTGGCCGCCGCGGAGGCGCAGCGGCGCTCGCTGGCGGCGCTGATGGTCGGCCGCGAGGTCGAGCTGGTCGAGCGGCGCAGCGGGCCGCGCGACCTTGGCGGGACGTGTCTCGAGCTCGACCGCCTCTCCGCCGACGGCGACCGCGGCCTGCCGGCCGTGAAGGACGTGTCGCTCGGAGTACGGAGCGGCGAGATCGTCGCGATCGCGGGTGTCGCCGGGAACGGGCAGCGCGAGCTCGCGGAGGCCGTGGCGGGAATTCGCACGCCGACCTCGGGGGCGATCCACGTCGGCGGGAGGAAGCTGAAAGGGGGCGACGCCCGCGAGGCGATCTCGGCCGGGATCGCGTACGTGCCGGAGGACCGGCTCGGGACGGGCGTGGCGCCTGGGCTGAGCGTCGCGGACAATGTCGTGCTCAAGTCGTACCGCCGGCCGCCGGCGTCACGCGGGCCGTTCCTCGTCCTGTCGAAGATCCGCGAGTTGGCCGAGTCGCTCATGCACCGCTATGACGTTCGTGCCTCCGGGCCTGACGTGCCGGCGCGCCAGCTCTCCGGCGGAAACCTGCAGAAGGTCGTGCTCGCCCGCGAGTTCTCCGGCGAGCCGGTCGCACTCGTCGCCGCGTCGCCGACACGCGGGCTCGACGTCGCGGGGATCCAGACGGTGCACGCGTACCTGCGCGAGGCGGCCGAGCGCGGCGTCGGCGTCCTGCTGATCAGCGAGGACCTGGACGAGATCCGCGCGCTCGCGGATCGCATCGCCGTCATGTACGAAGGCGCCGTCGTCGGCGAGCGAGACGGAGAGACTGCGACCGTCGAGGAGCTCGGGCTCTTGATGGCGGGCGGCGAATGATCAGGATCGAGCGCCGCCTCGAGCAGCCGCGGTGGCTGACGGTCGTCGTGCCGGTCGTGTCGATCGCGTTCGCGTTCCTCCTCGCGACGCTCGTGCTCCTCGCGACGCACCACCCGCCGCTGCACACCTTCGCGCGGCTGTTCCAGGCGGCGTTCATCGACAACGGCGCGCTGACGGAGACCCTCGTCTCGGCGACGCCGCTGGCGTTCACCGGGCTGTGCGCCGCGGTCGCATTCCGCATGAATCTCTTCAACATCGGCGGTGAGGGCCAGCTCTACGCGGGCGCCATCACCGGCGCGGCGGTCGCGCTGCTCGTCGGCGGCGCGCCGTCGCCCGTCGTGATCGTCGCGATGATCCTGGCCGGCGCGGCGGGCGGTGCCTTGCTGGCCGCGATCCCGGGCGTGCTGCGCGCGTTCTTCTCGACGAGCGAGATCATCACGTCGCTGATGCTCAACTACGTCGTCGCGCTGATCATCGACTACCTGATCTTCGGCAGCCATTCGTATCTGCGCGACTCCTCGGGGTTCCAGGCGAGCGTGTTCCCGCAGGGGAAGACGCTGCCCGACTCGGCGACGTGGCCGAGCTGGACGATCCACGGGCTCGTGATCCCGCTCGGCGCGCTCGTGGCTGTCGCGGTCGCCGCGGCGGTCTGGTTCCTGTACGCCCGCACGCGCTTCGGCTTCGAGGTGCAGGTGATCGGCGACTCAGCGCGCGCCGGCCGCTACGCAGGCATGCGCACGCGCCGCAAGATCGTCGCGGTGATGTGCCTCTCCGGGGCGATCGCCGGGCTCGGCGGCGCCAGCCAGGACGGCGACTTCCGCCACCAGCTCGACCCTCGGGGCTTGATCCAGGCGAACTACGGCTACGCCGGCATCGTCGTCGCCGCGCTCGCGCGCTACAACCCGTTCGCAGTCCTGCTGGTCGCGTTCCTGCTCGGCGGCCTGCAGAACGCCGGCTACACACTGCAGGGCGCGGACTTCCCGAACGGCCTCGTCGGCGTGCTGCAGGGACTGCTGCTCTTCTGCGTGCTGGGCGGCGAGCTGTTCATCCGGTACCGCGTCCGCATCGAGCGTCGGCACGCGACTGCGACGGAGCCGGCGTGAACGACGCGCTGCTCGTCGTCGTGATCGCGCAGGGCATCGCCTACGGGACGCCGCTCCTGTACGGGGCGCTCGGCGAGCTGCTCGCGGAGCGCTCCGGCGTTCTCAACCTCGGCGTCGAGGGGATGATGCTCGTCGGCGCCGTGATGGGCTTCTGGGCCGTGCAGCGCTTCCACGCGACGACGAGCGTCGCGCTCCTCGCCGCGGTCGGGGTTGCAGCACTTGCCGGCGCCGCGATCGCAGCGATTCACGCCTTCCTCGTGATCACGCTGCGCGCGAACCAGATCGTCTCCGGGCTCGCGATCACGATCTTCGCGGGCATCGCCGGCCTCTCGTCGTATCTCGGCAACGACCTCGATCTGGCGACGTCGCCCGCACGGCACCAGTTCCAGGAGGTGTTCCCGTCGTCGTGGCAGGACCTGCCGGTCGTCGGGCCGATCATCTTCGGCCAGTCGATCCTCGTCTACGCCTCGTGGGTGTGCGTCGTGCTCGTCGGGCTCTACCTCTCGCGGACGCGGCTCGGGCTGAACGTCCGCGCGGTCGGCGATTCGCCTGCGGCCGCCGACGCCATGGGCCTGAACGTCAGCGCGTACCGCTATGCGCACACCCTCGTCGGCGGCGCGTTCGCCGGCGTCGCCGGTGCGACGTTCTCGCTCTCGATCACACCGCAGTGGATCGCGGGGCTGACGGCAGGCGCGGGCTGGATCGCGATCGCGCTCGTGGTGTTCTCGTTCTGGCGCCCGACGCTCTGCCTCGTCGGCGCGTATCTGTTCGGCGCCTTCTCCTATCTCCCGTTCGCGCTGCAGGCGCGCGATTACTCGTGGGCGCCGCCGCCGGAGCTGTCGCAGTCGCTGCCGTACCTGATGACGATCGTCGCGCTCGTGCTCGTCTCGTCGCGCGCGGCGCGCCTGCGCTTCGGCGCGCCGGCCGCGCTCGGGCGGCCGTACGTCCGCGAAGAACGCTAGACGTACTCCATGACCGGGTACCGCGTGCGCGCGTCGATGCAATCGGCCGCGTAGATCGCGGCGCCGAGGCCGCCGGTGAACAGCGAGTAACGCGGCGGCATCCTCTCGACCTGCTCGAGGGCGTGCACGGCGAAGCGCCGCGCGCGTTCGAGCCAGAGCTCGTCGCCCGTGCGCTCGAACGCCTTCAGCAGCGCGTAGCCGTTGCCGGCTGTCCCGTGGCAGATGCCCGGCCCCTTCTCGTCGCCGTGCGGCCCGGCCTGCCACACGAGCGCCGCGCCGGCTAGCAGCAGGTCCTCGTCGAGGTAGTCGGCCGCGCCGATGACGGTGCCGGGCGCGCCGGTGCACCATTGCAGCCGGATCTCGCCGTCAGGCCCGGCCAGATCCGGCCGAGGTCGCGGCGGCCAGTTCGCGAGGCCGTCCTCGCGGTGCGCCGACTCCCGGAGGATCCTCGCCGCGTCGTCCTTCACGGACTTGACCCCCAGTGCCTGCACGATGCCGACGAGGCCGTGCGGCGGCGTCAGGCTCTGGTACTCCTGTCCGTACAGGCGCTGCGTCCAGAGCCCGTTCTCGTCGCGCCGGCGGAGCAGCGCGTCGGCGAGCACCTGCCGCAGGCCCTCGTCGCCGATCGCGTCGGCGGCGATCAGCGAGCCCGGCGCTCCCCAGAAGACCTCCTCCGCCTCGTTGTCGACGTTCGCGGCGAGGCGGCCGCGTAGCTCGCCCTCGTGCTCGCGGTTCCCGAGCTTGCACGCGACGAGGAGGATGCCGACTTCGCCGACGAAGAGACCGGAGTCGCGCGGCTCGGGCGGCGCGAAGGCGGGCAGCTTGATGTAGTCGGGGCGCGCGCGGAAGCGCTCGAGGTTCGAGACGGCGAGGGTCCCGAGGTCGAGGCTCGTCTCGGCATAGCCACGCTGCGCGAGCTGGTCGAGCCCCCAGAGGACGCCGGCGCCGCCGACGTAGAGGTTCTTCAGCGGGCTCGTGGCGTGCCAACGGTCCCATGCGTCGGCCTTCCAGAAGAGCTTCGGCCCCCGCCACGCGGCGTCGGCGTCGGCGACGATCTCGCGGATGCGATCGCGCACGCGCGCCTCGTCCCAGCGTGCGTCGGTCAGCCGGTCGAACGCCTCCGGCCGGTACAGCGTCATCTCTCGCGAAACGAGACCGGCTGCGCTCCTTCCCACAGCGTGCGCCGCCCCAGCTCCTTCAAGTGCTCGTTCCCCTCGACCAGCGTGGCGAAGTGGTTCGCCCAGAGCTGCCCGGCCTTCGACGCGAAGTTGCAGTAGCCGTACGGGAACAGCAGCTCCGTCTCGCTCTGGCCACCGGGATAGAGCGCGAGCTCGCCGGGATGCGGATAGGAGGTTGCGTTCTCCGGCCCGATGCCGAGCTCGCGGTCACCCCACGGGATCCAGTTGGACTCGCCGCTCCAGCGGCAGTGGATGATGCGCTCGTCGAACGGCAGGATGCTCCGGAATGCGGCGACGGTCTGCGGCGCCAGCTGCTCCTCGAAGCGGGCGACGAAGCGCAGGTCGTCGGAGACGATCTCGAGCATCGTCAGTCTTCCCCGTACGAGATGAGCTCGAGCAGGCTCCCGTCCGGGTCGCGGAAGTAGACGCTCGTGCCGCGGCCGCGGGCGCCGAAGCGTTTGACCGGCCCTGTCTCGAGGTCGACGCCGTGGCTGCGGAGGTGCTCGACAGCGGCGTCGATCGAGCCCGACCAGACGAAGCAGACGTCACTGTTGCCTGGCTGCACCGGCAGCCGCGCGACGTTGCTGCCTGCGTCGACGCCGGGCCCGTGGACGTTCAGCTGCGTCTCGCCGATGCGATAGGCGAAGCGGCCCGGCGTGTGCTCGACGACCTCCGCGCCGACGACGTCCCGGTAGAAGCGGTTCGACACTTCCCAGTCGGTGACCGCGATGACGCTGTGGTCGAGGCGGACAGCGCTCATCAGGGGATCTTCGCGCCTTGGGCGATCCAGCGCCCGAGGACCTGCCGTTCGGCCGTCGTCATCCCGGTTGCGTTCCCGAGCGGCATTGCCGTCGAGTCGACCGCCTGCTGCTGGATCGCCGACGCGAGCTTCTGGATCTGCTGCGCCGTGTCCATCGTGATGCCGAGCGGCGCCTCGGAGACCTTCGTCGGGTGCTGCGAGTGACATGCAGTGCAGCGCTGGTCGATGATCCGCTGCACCGTCGCGAACGGGACCGCGGTGCCGGCGGCGGACTCGCTCTGTGGCCGGATCAGGATCGCCAGCACCGCGATCGCGATCGCCGCGCTGACGGGGATCGCCCACACCGTGCGCCCCGTGTGGCGCAGGTTGAAGAAGTGCCGCACCCACGCGCCGATCACGAGCAGCACGACGAGGATCAGCCACGAGTAGCTGTGCCCGTAGGTGAACGGGAAGTGGTTCGACAGCATCGTGAACACGACCGGGAGCGTCAGGTAGTTGTTGTGGACGGAGCGGAGCTTCGCCCGCTCGTTCCACAGCGGATCGGGCTCGCGACCCGCCTCCTTGGCGCGCACCAGCTCCCAGTGCGCCGGGATGATCACGAAGAAGACGTTCCCGACCATCATCGTCCCGATCATCGCGCCGACCTGGATGTACGTCGCGCGGCCGCTGAACAGGTGCGAGATGCCCCACGCCGCGAGTGTGATCAGCACCAGCAGCGTCGCTGCGAGCAGCAGCTGCCGCGACCCGAGCAGGCGGCAGAGACCGTCGTAGACGAGCCAGGCCGTCGCGAGCAGCGCGATGCTGATCACGATCGCCTCCCAGACGGACAGGTCGGCGACGCTCTTGTCGATCAGGTACGTGTCGGCGTGGAAGTAGTAGAGGATGACGAGCAGCGCGAACCCGCTCAGCCAGGTCGTGTAGGCCTCCCACTTGAACCAGTGCAGTGGCTCGGGCAGCTCTTCCGGCGCGACCTTGTACTTGTGGATCCGGTAGAAGCCGCCGCCGTGGATCTCCCACGACTCGCCGCCGACTCCCTCGTCGGCGTCTCGCGGCGGACGCAGGTGGTTGTCGAGCGCGATGAAATAGAAGGAGGAGCCGATCCAGGCGATGGCGGCGATCACGTGGAGCCACCGCGTGAGCAGGTTCAGCCAGTCGGTGGCGTACGGATCGAGCGTCAGGAGCGTCGCCATCGGTCCTCCGCGATCGCGATCAGCTCGTGGACGGCCGTGTCGAGCTCCTCGTCGCGCGTCCGCTCGAGCCGAGTCCGCAGCACCTCGAGGATCTCGGCCTTCGGGCGCCGGTTGACGAAGACGACGAACCTGAAGCCGAACTTCTCCTCGTACACCTGATTCAGGTACGCGAGCTCCGTCAGGACGGCGGGCTCCGCGTCGTCGCCCTGCTCGGCCGCCGAACGCGCGGACAGCTTCTTCGCACCGATCGCCGGATGCGCGTTGAGCGCTGCCAGCTTGTCGTCCTCGCTCAGGCCGGCGATGACGTCATGCGCGTCCCCGAGCGGGTCGTCGCGCTTTGCGAGCTCCTCGACGAGGCGCGTGCGGCCCTCGAAGAGCTCCGCGAGCTCGTCGACGGTCAGCTGCCGCGATACGTCGTGCACGAATACGACGAGACGAGCAGCGGGACGTGGTAGTGGCCGTCCTCGAGCACGATGTCGAGCGCGACGAGCTGGAAGAACGGCGACTCGGGCCGAAACAGGAGGCGGTACGTGCCCGCGTCGAGGCCGGACGCGAGCTCCGGGATGCGGCCGTCGTCGTTCGTCTCGGCTGACGTGACGAGCTCGTCCTGCCACAGCTCGACGCGGACGCCGCGCGCCGGACGGCCGGCCTCGACGTCGAGGACGTGCGTCGAGAGCGAGATCACGCCGCGAATCTTTCCGCCTGGCGCCGCTGCTCGCGAGCGATCTCGTCCTCGTCGCCACGCACGAGGTGCCCGTCGCGCACGACCTCCGCGCCGGCGACGTAGAGCCGGTCGACTCGCTGCGGGCCGCCGAAGACGAGCCCGGCGACGGGATCCGACGCACCGCCGAGCTCGAGGCGGTCGAGGCGCCAGACGGCGAAGTCGGCTCGCCTTCCCGGCGCGAGCTGCCCGATGTCGTCGCGGCCGAGCACGGCCGCCCCGCCGCGCGTGCCGAGCCGGAGCGCCTCACGCACCGTCATCGCCTTCGGGCCGCCGCGCGAACGGGCCACGTAGGCCGCCATCTTCACCTCGAGGAAGAGGTCGCCGCGCTCGTTCGACGCGGAGCCGTCGACGCCGAGCCCGACGTTCACGCCAACGTCCAGCAGCTCGCGCACAGGCGCGACGCCGGCGCCGAGCCGCATGTTCGAGCTCGGGCAGTGCGCGACCCCGACGCCGCGCTGCCCGAACAGCGCCACGTCGTCTGTCGACAGGTGCACGCAGTGCGCGAGCCAGACGTCCGGCAGCACCCAGCCGAGCTCCTCGACGTACTGCACCGGCGTCAGCCCGAACTTCTCCCGTGCGAACTGATCCTCCTCCACCGTCTCCGCCAGGTGGGTGTGCAGCCGCAGCCCGAGCTTGCGGGCGAGCCCGGCGGACTCGAGCATGAGCTCCTGCGTCACCGAGAACGGCGAGCACGGCGCGACGGCGATCTCGACCATCGCGCCGTCGGCGAGGTGCGCCGCCGCCTCGGTCGCGGCGAGGATGTCGTCGCGCTCCTCGACGACCGAGTCCGGCGGCAGCCCGCCCGCGGACTCGCCGAGGTCCATGGAGCCGCGCGAGGCGACGATGCGCACGCCGAGCTCGCGCGCGGCCCGGATCTCGGCCTCGAGCACGCCGGCGCGCCCCGGCGGGAAGAGGTAGTGGTGGTCGAAGACGGTGGTGCAGCCGGACAGCGCGAGCTCCGCCAGCCCGCAGCGCGCCGCCGCGTACTCCGCCTCCTCGTCGATGCGTGCCCAGACCGGGTACAGCGTCTGCAGCCAGCCGAAGAGGTTGTCGTCCTGCGCGCGGGCGCGCGTGAGGTTCTGCCAGAGATGGTGGTGCGTGTTGACGAGCCCCGGCGTCACGACGGCGCCATCGAGGTCGACCGTCTCGTCGGCGTCGGGGCGCGGGCCGTCGCCGGTGCGCTGCACGAAGCCGTCGTCGACGAGCAGCCAGCCCGACGGATGCTCGTTGCCCTCGTCGTCCATCGTCACGACGTGTGCGTTCGCGTAGAGCGTGCTCACACGTTCAGTGGGACGATCTCGAAGCGGTCGACGTCGACGAGGCCGCGGTCGGTGATCTTGAGGCTCGGGATCACGGACAGGCCGAGGAAGGACAGGGTGAGGAACGGCGTCGCGCCGGACCACCCGAGCGCGCGCGCCGCGTCGTTGCACTCGAGGCTGCGCCTGATCACCTCCGCGAGCGGCGCGTCTGCCAGGAGCCCCGCGACCGGGAGCGGCAGGTCGGCGGTGACCGTGCCGCTGTCGACGACGACGATGCCGCCGCCGAGCTCGCCGATGCGAGTCACCGCCTGCGCCATGTCCTCCGGTGTCTTGCCGATGACGATGATGTTGTGCGCGTCGTGCGAGACGGTCGACGCGAGCGCGCCGCGCTGCAGGCCCGAGCGTGCGACGAGGCCGAGGCCGATTCGGCCGGTGCCGAGATGCCGCTCGACGACGGCGATCGTCGCGAGCTCGTCGTCCGGCTCCTGCTCGAGCAGCTCCGTCACGACCTGATCCGGGACGAGGCCGATCACACGCACCGTGCCCCCCGCCGAGATGCGGAAGTCGTCGGCGCTCACGGGCCGGTTCCGGACCGAGTGCTTGACCCATTCCGGCACCTCGGGCTCCGGGATCTCGCCGACGGGGCGGCCGGCCTTCAGCGTCAGCTCCGGCTCGAAGCGCTCGAGGTCGCCCAGCAGGAGCAGGTCGGCCTGGTAGCCGGGAGCGATTGCGCCCAGGTGCCATAGCCGGTGCCACGTCGCGGGGTTGATCGTCGCGAGCACGACCGCGTCCTCGGGCGCGATCCCGGCCGCGACCGCTTCGCGCACCATCCCGTTGATGTGGCCGTTCTCGGCGATGTCCTCCGGGTCGCGGTCGTCGGTGCAGAACGCGATGTGGTTCGTGCCGAACTCGCCGACGAGCGGCAGCAGCGCCTGGAGGTTCCGCGCCATCGAGGCCTCGCGGATCAGCAGCCACATCCCGCAGCGCAGCCGCTCGCGGCCCTCGTCGACGGTCAGCGCCTCGTGGTCGGAGCGGATGCCGGACGCGACGTAGGCGTTCAGCGCGCGGCCGAGGAGGCCCGGCGCGTGCCCGTCGACGTGCACCCCCTCCGCCAGCTGCAGCTTCTGCAGCTCGGCCGGATCGGCATTGATCACGCCCGGAAAGTTCATCATCTCCGCCAGTCCGAGGACACGGCGGCGTCGCAGCAGGCTCTCCAGGTCGCCGCTTCGCAGCGGCCTGCGCGGCGACTCGAATCCCGACGCGGGGATCGAGGACGAGGCCATGAAGTAGAAGTCGAGCGGAAGGCCGTCGCACGCATCGAGCAGCCAGTGGACGCCGTCGGTGCCGAGCACGTTGGCGAGCTCGTGGGGGTCGAGCACGACGGCCGTCGTCCCGAGCGGCAGCACGAGCCGCGCGAACTCGTCCGGCAGGAGCTTCGTCGACTCGAGATGCATGTGCGCGTCGATGAAGCCGGGCACGACGTAGCGGCCGGAGGCGTCGACGACCTCGTGCCCGTCGTAGTCGCCGAGGCCGGCGATCCACCCGTCCGCGACCGCGATGTCGAGCTCGAGCCACTCGCGGGTGAACACGGACAGCACGCGGCCCCCGCGGACGACCACGTCGGCGGGCTCGTCGCCGCGGGCGACGGCGAGGCGGCGGGCGAGGTTGTCCATCCTGGGGAAGCTAATACGCTTCGCGCCGTGGACGTGCTGACTCCCCGCACGCTCGAGGAGGCGCTGCGGCTGAAGGCCGAGCGGACCGAGGCGGTGCCGATCCAGGGCGGGACCGACGTGATGGTGGAGCTCAACTTCGACCGAGCGCGCCCGACGGCGCTCCTGAACCTGAACGAGGTCGCGGAACTGCGCGGCTGGTCGCGCGAGAACGACCGCATCCGGCTCGGTGCCGGCCTGACGTACGCGGAGGCGATGCAGACGCCCCTGCCGGCGCTCGCCGAGGCGTCGCGGACGGTCGGCGGGCCGCAGATCCGCAACCGGGGGACGATAGGGGGGAACCTCGGCACCTCCTCGCCGGCGGGCGACGCGCTGCCGCCGCTGCTCGTGTGCGGCGCCGATGTGCGCCTCGCGAGTGTGCGCGGCGAGCGCGTGCTGCCGCTACACGAGTTCGTCACGGGGGTGAAGCGGAACGCGCTCGCGGACGACGAGCTGATCCTCGACGTGACGGTCGACGCCGCTTCCGCGCGGCAGACGTTCATGAAGGTCGGCCCCCGGAACGCGATGGTGATCTCGGTCGTTTCGCTCGCCCTCCGCGTCGACGGCGACCTGACGGCGTCGTTCGGGTCGGCAGGCCCGCTGCCGGGGCTCGTGCGGGCGCCGCTCGCCGCGGCCGCCTCGTTCCCAGAGCAGGTCGCCGACGCGGCAAGCCCGATCGACGACGTCCGCGGGACGGCTGCATATCGCCGTCACGCACTCCGCGTCCTGACCGAACGCGCCCTCGAGCGCTGCCTGGCATGAGGATCACGCTGCGCGTCAATGGCGCGCCGCACGAGGCGGACGTCTGGGAGGGCGAGAGCCTTCTCTACGTGCTGCGTGAGCGGCTCGGGTATCCGGGGTCGAAGAACGCCTGCGAGCAGGGCGAGTGCGGCTCGTGCTCGGTGCTGCTCGACGGGAAGCTCGTCTGCGCGTGCCTCGTGCTGGCGGCGCAGGCGGACGGGCACGACGTCGTGACGGTCGAGGGGCTGGCGGAGAACGGCCGGCTTCATCCCGTCCAGGAGGCGTTCGTCGCCTCGGGCGCGGTGCAGTGCGGCTTCTGCACACCGGGACTCGTCGTCGCGGCGGCCGACCTGCTCGAGCACGTCCCCGATCCGAGCGACGACCAGATCCGCGAAGCGCTCTCGGGCAATCTCTGCCGCTGCACCGGCTACGCCAAGATCTTCGACGCCGTGCGGATGGCGGCCGCCGGATGAGCGTCCAGCTCGAGCTCGGCCGTGTCGGCCAGATCGTCCGGCGCGCGGACGGGGTTCCGAAGGTCACGGGCGAGTTCGCCTACTCCAGCGACCTGCAGGCAGCCGGAATGCTCTGGGGACACACGCTGCGCAGCCCGCACGCGCACGCACGCATCACCGCGATCGACATCGCCGCCGCCGTGGCCGCGCCCGGCGTGCACGCCGTGCTCACGCACGACGACGTCCCCGGCGCGAAGCTCTACGGCCTCGAGTTCCAGGACCAGCCCGTCCTGGCCGTCGACCGCGTCCGCTACTTCGGCGAGCCGGTGGCGCTCGTCGCGGCCGAGCATCCGGAGCAGGCCCGGCGCGCGGCCGACCTGATCCGCGTCGAGTACGAGCCGCTCCCGCCGATCGCCGACGCGGAGACGGCGACGGAGCGCGAGCCCCTGCACCCGGACCGGCCGACGATGGGGCACGGCTACCGCGACGACCCGCGTCCGAACGTCGTGCGCTCGCTCGTCATCCGTCACGGCGACCCCGACGCCGAGGGCGACGTGTCGGTCTCCGGCGCCTACGAGGTCGGCATCCAGGACCAGGCGTTCCTCGGCCCGGAGTCTGGGTTGTGCGTCCCCGACGGCGAAGGCGGCATCGACGTCTACGTCGCGACGCAGTGGCTGCACGTCGACCGCGACCAGGTGGCACCGTGTCTCGGGCTGAAGCCCGAGCAGGTGCGGATCCACCTCGCCGGCGTCGGCGGCGCCTTCGGCGGGCGCGAAGACCTGTCGATGCAGATCCACGGCTCGCTGCTCGCGCTGCACACGAACCGCCCGGTGAAGATCGTCTACAACCGCGAGGAGTCGTTCGTCGGCCACATCCATCGCCACCCGGCGAAGATCTGGATGGAGCACCGCGCCTCCCGCGACGGAAGGCTCGTCAACGTCCGCGTTCGCATCCTGCTCGACGGGGGCGCCTACGCATCGAGCTCGACCGCCGTCACGTCGAACGCGGCCTCGTTCGCGTGCGGCCCGTACCAGGTCGAGAACGCGCTGATCGAGAGCCTGTGCGTGTACACGAACAATCCACCGTGCGGCGCGATGCGCGGCTTCGGCGCCGTGCAGGTCTGCTTCGCGCACGAAGCGCAGATGGACAAGCTTGCCGCGGAGCTCGACATCGACCCGGTCGAGCTGCGGCTGTTGAACGCGCTGCAGCCGGGCGACCGCACGCCGACGGGACAGCTGATCACCGGCTCGCTGCCGGTGGCGGAGGTGATCCGCCGCGCGGCCGCGCTGCCGGTTCCGGAGCCGGAGGAGCTGCCGCGTGATCCCTTGCGCCTTCCCGGCGGCTCAGGGAACACGACGCGCGGCGAGGGCGTGCAGCGCGGCGTCGGCTTCGCGGTCGGCTTCAAGAACATCGGCTACTCGGAGGGCTACGACGACTACACGGCCGCGCGGGTGCAGCTCTTCGCCGACGGCAGTGCCGAGATCCACTGCGCGGCAGCCGAGGTCGGCCAGGGCGTGGCGGGCGTGATCCTGCAGGTCGCGCGGACGGAGCTCGGCACCGACGACGTGACGCTCGCGCCGCACACGACCGCCACAGTCGGCTCGGCGGGCTCGGCGTCTGCGTCCCGGATGACGTGGATGGCGTCGGGCGCAGTGCGCGACGCCTGCCGGGCGGCGCTCGAGGAGCGCGATCGCAACGGTGGCGGCGACGTCGACGTCGAGCGGATCTACCGCCATCCGCGCACCTCGCCGCTCGACCCGGAGACGGGGCAGACGACAGGCGAGCGCTCGCACGTCGCGTACGCGTGCGCCGCGATGCGCGTCGTCGCCGAGGTGGACGTCGAGCTCGGCCTCACGCGCATCGTCTGGATCGGCACCGCCCAGGACGTCGGCAAGGCAGTCAACCCGCAGGCGGTGACCGGTCAGATCGAGGGCGGGACCGCCCAGGGCGTCGGGCTTGCGCTGATGGAGGAGATCCAGACGCGCGACGGGCTGATCACGAACGCAAGCTTCACCGACTACCTGATCCCGACGACGCTCGACATGCCGCCGGTCGTCTCGGAGCTCGTCGAGGATCCCGACCCCGATGCGCCGTACGGCGCGAAAGGCGTCGGCGAGCCGCCGACGGTCGTCTCCACGGCGGCAGTCGTGGCGGCGCTCCGCGCCGCGACGGGCCACGAGCTGACGCGTGTCCCGGTGAAGCCGGATGACATCGTCGGTCTCTAGCTGACGAGCGTTCCGGGATCGACGTCGCGATCCGGGCGCACCGGCACGTCGCCCTGCGCGTGCGAGCGCGCGACGACGACGACGACGCCGTCCGGCGCACGGCGGCACACGATCTGCGTGCCGACGAAGAGCCCGGGGTCGTCGCCCTGCACGACCGCGTCCTCGGTGCCGTAGGTTCCGAGGTCGAGCGTCAGCAGCAACGCCGGCGCACGAGCGCCCGGCTGCGGCTCGGCCGCCGTCACGGTCGCGACGACGAGCTCGTCAGCCACTCTTCACGAGCGTCAGCGCGGCGCCGACGCCGAGGAAGACGAGGCCGAGGACGCGCGGCCAGCCGATCGCGACGCGGTCGAGGCCGAACCAGCCGTAGCGGTCGATCGCCGCGGCCGTCACCAGATTGAGGGCGATGATCGTCCCGATCGTGGCGGCGAGCCCGATGCGCGGCGAGGCAACCGTGATCGCGAGGATGATCAGGACCGAGAGCGCTCCACCGGTCCACAGCCACAGCGGCTCGCGGACGACGTCGCCGAGGCCGCGGAGGCTCTGCTTCACGACCAGCAGCAGGCCGAGGCCGAGGACGACCGACACGATTCCCGAGAAGGCAAGCGCCGGGAAGACGCCCGTGCGCTCGCCCAGCGTCCCCATCACCGCCGCCTGTACCGCGCCCGCGAGGCCGGCCGCCACCGCGAGCGCGATCGCGACGGCCGTCACTGCGCCGGGGCTACCGACTCGTCGCTCTGGAAGAGGCTGAAGGGGTTGCCCTCGCTGTCCTGGCAGCGCGCCGACCAGCCGACGTGCGGGATCGCCTGCTTCTCGCCGGCCTGGCCCCCGAGCTCCTTCACCTTCGCAAGATCCGCGTCGATGTCGTCGCTTCCGAGGTAGACCATCGTGCCGGACTGGCCCTCCATGCCGTAGATGGCGCCGCCCTGATCTCCCTCCTGCCACATCAGGTACTGCATGCCCTCCATGCCGGCGTCGTTGACGGACCAGCCGCCGACACCTTCCCAGAACTTGCGCCCGCGTTCGACGTCCTGTGCCGGAAACTCGACGTGCACGACCCTCTTGCCCATGAGCACCTCCTTTGCAGGTGAAGCTATACGCTCCGACCCTCTACGACGAAGGGGAGGCGAGGGTGGTTCGCGCGATCGTCCTGTACGAGCAAGAGCCGGACGCGAATCGGTACGAGCAGCACGTGGAGCTGTGCCGGAAGGTTCCCGGCGGCACGTTCCGTCACGGCAAGGTCTTCGGCGCACCGATGGGCGAGCCGCCGTACCGCTACTACGCCGAATGGGAGTGGCCCGACATGGAGGCGTTCAAGACCGCGGCCCGCACTGACGAGTTCATGGCGACCGGCAAGGACGCGATGGAGATGGGCGGCAAGTTCAGCGTCATGTTCGCGGACGTTGGCTGAGCCGACACACCCGCGGCCGAGCACGCCGGACGAGCTCGGCTTCGAGTCGATCGTCTACGAGAAGGCGCCGCCGCGCGCGACGATCACGCTCAACCGGCCCGAGGTGCTGAATGCCTTCGACTTCCGCATGCTGCGCGAGATCACGCGCGCGTGCGAGGACGCGTCGTGGGATGACGACATCCGTGTCGTCGTCGTCACCGGCACCGGGCGCGCGTTCTGCGTCGGCGCGGATCTGAAGTCGTGGGCAGCGGACTACCTCGGACAGCCGAAGGAGTACTGGAAGTGGTTCGGCGCCTTCAAGGACATGCACGACAAGCTGCGCGAGGTCGGAAAGCCGACGCTCGCCCGCATCAACGGGATCGCCGTCGGCGGTGGGAACGAGCTGCAGATGGCGTGCGACCTCGCGGTGATGGTGGACGACGCGTTCATCCGCCATGTCGGCGTCGAGCACGGCTCCGTGCCCGCCGGCGGCGCCACGCAGTGGCTGCCGGTGATGGTCGGCGATCGGCGCGCGCGCGAGATCATCTACATGTGCGAGCAGATTCCCGCCGCGCAGGCCGCGGACTGGGGGCTCGTCAACTGGGCGGTGCCCGCGACGGAGCTCGACGCCAGGGTCGACGAGGTGGTCGCGAACTTGGCGGCGAAGCTGCCGCAGACGACGCGCTACGCCAAGCAGCAGCTGAATTTCTGGCGTGATCTTTCCTGGCACGAGACCGTCAACCACGCGCGTGACTGGCTGGCGCTGTCGATGCTCGGCGACGAGGCACAGGAGGCGGTGAACGCATTCCTGAATCGCTCGTCCTCGTAGAACGCGACGGCCCGATCGCGGTCGTCCTGCTCAACCGGCCGCAGCAGCTCAACGCGCTGTCGGACGAGCTGATGGCGGAGCTCGTCGCGGAGCTGCAGCGACTCGACCGCGACGAGGCGATCCGCTGCATCGTCCTCGGCGGCTCCGAGCGTGCGTTCGCTGCCGGCGCCGACATCGGCGAGCTGGCGCGGAGCACTGCGATCGAGCTCTACTACGCGCGGCGCGTCGAGCGCTGGGACACGATCCGCAACCTCTGGACGCCGCTCGTCGCCGCCGTGTCCGGCTACTGCCTCGGCGGCGGCTGCGAGCTCGCGCTCTCGTGCGACCTGATCGTCGCGTCCGAGTCGGCACGCTTCGGGCAGCCGGAGACGTCGCTCGGCATCATCCCCGGAGCGGGCGGAACGCAGCGGCTCACGCGCGCCGTCGGCAAGTCCGTCGCCATGGACGTCATCCTGAGCGGGCGCTTGCTGAACGCCGAGGAGGCGCTCGCCGCCGGTCTTGTGGCGCGTGTCGTGGCGCAGGAGGCGTGGCTCGACGAGGCGAAGCGGGTCGCCCGCGACATCGCGTCGAAGGGTCCGGTTGCGACGCGGCTCGCGAAAGAGGCGGTCGACCGCTCCTACGAGTCGCCGCTGCAGCTCGGTCTCGAGTACGAACGGCGTGCGCTCTATCTCGCCTTCGCGTCCGAAGACGCGAAGGAGGGGCTCACGGCCTTCACCGAGAAGCGCAAGCCAGAGTTCGGAGGACGTTGACCGGACTCGCGCGGCTGCTCGAGCCGCCGCGATTGCGCACCCGCGGCCGCGACATCGACGAGCAGCGCCGCGCAACCTGGCTCGAGCTCTTCTTCGACCTGGTCTTCGTCGCCGCCGTCAGCCAGCTCGCGAACGCGTTGGCGGCGCAGCCTACACCGACGCGGTTCTTCGAGTTTCTCGGCCTGTTCGTGCCGGTGTGGTGGGCGTGGATGGGATTCACCTTCTACGCGAATCGCTTCGACACCGACGATCTCGTCTACCGGCTGCTGATGCTGGCCGCGATGTTCGCCGTCGCCGTGCTGGCGACGACGATCCCGAGCGTCTTCCGCGGCGCGACGGAAGGGTTCACGCTCGCGTACATCGGCGTGCGTGTCGTGCTGATCGCCCTGTACGCGCGCGCGAGCAGGCACGTGCCCGAGGCGCGCGGGCTCACGCGGACCTTCCTGACGTTCTTCAGCCTGGCCGTCCTCGTGTGGGCCGTCTCGCTCGCGCTCGAGCGGCCTTGGGTCTACGTCGCGTGGGCCGTTGCGCTCAGCATCGAGCTGGCCGCACCGAGCCGCGGCTGGCGCGCGGTCCGCGACGCGCCGGTCGATCGCCGCCACCTGCCGGAGCGGTTCGGGCTGCTGACCCTGATCGTGCTCGGCGAGTCCGTCCTGGCAGTCGTGCTCGGCGTCTCGAAGGTGAGCTGGGACGGCGGCTCCGCGGCCGCAGCGGTCGCCGGCTTCCTCGTCGCCGCGGCGATCTGGTGGATCTACTTCGACTTCCTCGACGAGGGTGCGCTGACGGCGCGCGGCATCCTCGGGGGCTTGATCTACGTGTACATGAACTACTTCGTCGTCGCAGGGCTCGCAGCGCTCGGTGCCGGCGTGAAGCTCGCGATCCTCGCGTCCGGCGGCGACCACGTCTACGACGACACGGCTTGGATCCTGTGCGCCGGCCTTGCGCTCGCGATGTTCGGTCTCGGCGTCATCCAGCTCGTCGCCGGCACGATGGTGATCGACTCCGACGTGGTGCTGAGGCTGTCGACGGCGGCGATCTCGCTGCTGCTGATCCCGTTCGGGCTTCGTCCGCTCACGGTCGTCTGGGTGCTCGCCGTCCTGCTCGTGGCGCAGGTCGTGTTCGAGCTCGCGCGCCACGAGGCGCACACGCATCCTGCCGAGATCTAGTCGCGGTCGAGGGGCTGGTACGTCCCGAAGTGCCACACGTTGCCCTCGGGATCGCGCGTCGCGTATTCGCGCGTGTACCCGAGGTCGCGCGGCGGCGCATCGACCTGCGCTCCCGCGTCGAGCGCACGCGCGTAGTGGCCGTCGCTGTCGTCGACGGCGATGTTGATGCCCGTGCCGCGCCCGCTCGCGCCGGCGGACGTCGGCAGATCAGGTCCCGCCGATCCGACCATCACGAGACCGTTGCCGAACCGGAGCTCGGCGTGCGTGACGGACCCGTCGTCCGCGGTGTCCACCCTCCCCGGCTCGCCGCCGAACGCCCGCTGCAGGAAGTCGATTGCCGCGTGCGCATCGGCGTACGTCACCCACGGCAGGACGGTCGCCGGCTCCACCGGGCGACTCTACGGGATCAGCCGTCGAGCTCTGTCGGCACGAGCTCGAGCTCGCGCTCGCGACCTTCGCGCACGACCGTGGCGCGCACCGCTCGGCCGATCAGCTCGCTGACGACGACCCGCTGCAGCTCGTCCATCCCCTCGATCGGCGTCCCGTCGAGCTCGACGATCAGGTCTTCGGGCCGGAGGCCGGCCCGCTCGGCCGGCCCGCCCTCGACGACCTGCACGATCTCGACTCCCGCACGACGGCCCAGCTTCCGCGCGAGCCGCGGCGGGAGCGGCCGCGGGCCGCCCGCGATGCCGAGGTAGGCGCGCCGGAACCGGCCCTCCGTCATCAGCGCGCCGACGATCTTCCGCGTCGCCGCGTTGATCGGGACGGCGAGGCCGAGGCCGACACCGGCGACGGCAGTGTTGATCCCGACGACGCGCCCGCGCCCGTCGGCCAGCGCCCCGCCGGAGTTCCCCGGGTTGAGCGCCGCGTCGGTCTGGATGACGTTGTCGACGACGCGCACGTTTGCACCGGAGCGCGTCGGCAGCGAGCGGCCGAGCGCAGAGACGACGCCCGCCGTGACCGAGCCCGTGAAGCCGTGCGGGTTGCCGATCGCGACGACCAGCTGCCCGACTCGAAGATGCTCTGCGTCGCCGAGCACCGCCGGCGCCAGCTCGCCGCCGTCGGCGCGGAGGACGGCGAGATCCGACAGCGGATCGGTGCCGACGACCTCGAACTCCAGCTCGCGGCCGTCGACGAACGAGACACGGCCGCTGCGGGTGCGTGCCACGACGTGCGCAGACGTGAGCATGAAGCCGTCGGGCGTGATGACGACGGCGCTGCCGCCGCCGCGGCGGATCCGGACGTTCGCCACGGAGGGCGAGAGTCGCTCCGCGACGCCGATCACCGCCTGCGAGTACGCGTCGAGCGCATCGTCTTCCGACGGCAGCGAGACGAACTGAAGCTCCATCCGGCCAAGCTAGCAACGGCCCTCGCCGCTGCGACGATCTGCGAGAGTTCGTCGATGGCCGAGGTCGAGACGAGCCGCGACGGCGCCGTCCTGACGATCACGCTCAACCGTCCGGACGTGCTCAATGCGTTCAACACCGCGATGCATCGCGCGCTTGCAGCGGCGCTTCGTGACGCGCGTGACGCCGGCGTGCGTGCCGTGGTCGTCACGGGCGCGGGTCGCGGGTTCTGTGTCGGCCAGGACCTCACCGAGTTCCGCGAAGCGCCCGGGGACATCGGCTCGCGGCTGCGCGACAACTACCACCCGAACGTGCGCGCGATCCGCGCGCTCGAGAAGCCGGTGATCGCCGCCGTGAACGGTGCCGCGGCCGGCGCCGGCATGTCGCTCGCGTGTGCGTGCGATCTGCGGCTCGCAGCCGACTCGGCGACGTTCGTGCCGGCTTTCATCAACATCGGCCTCATCCCCGACTCGGGCGGCTCGTACTTCGTCACGCGCATCCTCGGGCCGGCACGCGCGTTCGAATGGCTCGCCTCCGGCAGGCGGCTGACCGCTGCCGAGGCGCACGCGTGGGGTCTCGTGACCGAGGTCGTGGAGTCCGATGCGCTCGCCGGGCGCGCGGCCGCGTTTGCGGCGCAACTCGCCGAGCTCCCGACGCGGGGCGTCGGGATGACGAAACGGCTGCTCGATCGCGCAGTGACGGCGACCCTCGACGAGCAGCTCGAGCGGGAGGCGCAGCTTCAGGCGGCCGCGACCCAGACCGCCGATTTCAAGGAGGGCGTCGCCGCGTTCCTCGAGAAGCGCCAGCCGCGGTTCCGCGGCGCCTAGTTCTTCGAGCAGACGGTCATCCCGAGCTGCGCCGCGAGCTCGTTCGCGCGCCCGTTGTGCCGCTGCGCACGCGTCGCTGCGGTGCCGACTCCGGCTCTGTCGCCTGCCTTCGCGCTGTCGCGGATCTTCTTGACGTCGTCCACGATCACGTCGAACGCGCCGAGCCACTCGTTCGCGGTCGCCTGCTCGTCTGCCGGGGGCCGCAGGGCGCGCAGCTCCCCGCGCGCGTCGTGCAGCAGCGGCAGCAGCCGGTCGGCGACGCTTGCGAGGCCGTGCAGCGTGGTCGGGCTCGAGAGCGGGTCCGACTTCTGCTTGTACTTCTGACAGACGGCGTCCGCCTTCGCTGCGTACTGCTCGCGCGTCAGGCGCGAGCCGTTGGAACCGCCGCAACCGGCGAGCACGATCGACGCGAGCACCACTGCGTACGCCCGCCGCACGCGGAGTACCGTACCCGCTCCCATGGAGGACGAACGCGTACGCGTGCACGAGCACGAGGCGCTCCGCCGCCGACGCCTCGCGGTCCTGTTCCGTCTCGTCCTGTACCTCCCGCACGCGATCGTCGTCGCGCTCTGGAGCCTCGTCGCTGCGCCGGCGGTCGCTGTCGCATGGCTCGCACTGCTGATCGAAGGGCGCCTGCCGACCTGGCTGCACCGGTTCATCGCGGCGTTCCTGCGTTACGTGGGCCAGGTGACGGCCTGGTTCTTCCTGCTCTCCGCCCGCTACCCGGATCCTCTCCACACGCGCACGCACCCGTTCGCGATCGAGGTGCCGGAGCGGCCGCGGCAGCCGCGGCTCGTCACGCTATTCCGGCTCGTGCTCGCGATCCCCGCGCTGTTGCTCGCCACGGCGCTGCGCGTCGTACTGACGCTTTCGTCCGTGCCGGCGTGGGTCGCCGGGCTCGCGCTCGGTCGCACCACCGCCGGCCTGGAAGAGCTAGGAACGTTCTGCCTGCGCTACGAGCTCGAGGCGCTCGCCTACGCCCTGCTGCTCACCCCGCGGTACCCGCGCCTAGTGCCTGCAGAATCTCCGCCGGCGCCGGCCAGCGACCTTCCCGCTGCTTAGAGAAGACGAGCGCGCCGTCTGCGACGACGTCGTACTGGCTCTTCGCGCCCGAGACGGCTTCCGCGTCGTGCCCGGCCTGGTTGAGCTCGGCCGCGAGACTCGCGGCCCGTTCGTCATAGCCGCTTCAGACGGGGCAGTAGAAGATTTCGACGTGCGCCATGAAGGGCGAGCCTACCGGTGGCGGACGTCGGCAAGCGTCCAGCGCTCGTTCCCGCCCCTGACCGTCTCCTCCTTCACGAGGCCCGTCCCGCGCCGGTAGACCTTGTGGTCGAGCGTGCCCGGCTCGAGCGGAGTCCACTCCTTCGTGACCAGCGACCGTCCGGCGAGCTTGATCACGGCGAAGTGGTCGTCGGCGTGGCCTTTGAGGTACTCCTGCCGGAACGACCGGCCGACCCTCGGCTGCGCCGGCATGAAGATGCCCGCCTGCGCACCGTGAACGCCCGCCTGCCAGGTTCCCTCACGACTCGTGACCTTGCCGGCTCTGTCGAGCTCCGCCGTGTCCTCGCCGAAGTACCAGACGTTGCCGCGAGTGTCCTGCGCGTACCAGTCCGTCGTTCGCTCGGCGAGATGGCCGCGCACGTACAAGCGGTCGGAGACGGCGGTGCAGCGCACCCCGCGGATCACCTTGGTCGCGTGGGTCACCGTCACGACGTCGCGGCCGTGCCCGCCGTCCTTCTCGCCCGTATACGTGAACACCGTTCCCGGCTCGAGCGGGAACCACGGGTTCGTCACGTCACGGACGAAGGACCCCTCAGCGGCGTGCGCCGACCCGCAGGCCGCAGCGGCGGCGAGGGCGGCCGTGAGGAGCGAGAGGCGACGGCTGGCTGGCATAGCCCCCCGCCACTATGCGATAACGCCGGTGGGGTCGCAAACCTGACCGGGGAGGCGCCGATGAGCGCTGAAGGACAGACCGTCGTGCTCATCCACGGCATGTGGATGACGCCGCGCAGCTGGGACGATTGGGTTCGCCATTACGAGGCGCGTGGCTACAAGGCGATTGCGCCGGGCTGGCCGGGCGTCGAAGGCCTTGAGGAGGTGCGGCGCGATCCGTCCGTGCTGAAAGGTCTCCGCCTGACGCAGGTCGTCGATCACTACGAGCAGGTCATCCGCGGCCTCGACCGGCCGCCGATCATCATCGGCCACTCGTTCGGCGGGCTGGCGACGCAACTCCTCCTGAACCGCGGCCTCGGCGCCGCCGGCGTCGCGATCGGGACGGCGCCGCCGAAGGGCATCCTCGTCCTGCCGCTGTCGACGCTGCGATCCGGTTTTCCCGCCCTCAAGAACCCGTTCGACCGCGACGGCCTCTGCGCGCTCTCCGTGCAGCAGTTCCAGTACCGCTTCACGAACACGCTCGGCGAGGCCGACACGAAGCGGATCTACGACGAGCACTACATCCCGGGCACGAATCGGCCCTTCTTCGATGCGCTCGGCTCTGCGGCGTCGGTCGATTCCGGCATGGCCGCGCGCCCGCCGCTGCTGCTCGTCGCCGGGAGCCTCGACCACATCAGCCCGCTCTCGCTCAACCGGAAGGTCCTGCAGCTGCAGAGCAAGGCCGCGTCGGCGACGGAGCTGAAGACGTACAACGGCCGGACGCACTTCATGGCGGGCATGGACGGCTGGGAGGAGATCGCGGACGCTGCGCTCAACTGGGCGCTGGAGCATCAGCGAGCTCCAGCAGCTGCTCCACCGTCGTCCAGTTCCGTGCCGTCGCCGTGACGCCGAGCTTGGAGCCGGCGAGGAGCGTCCACAGCTTCGAGCGGGCAATCGTGTCCGGGTGCCACGCGTAGATCTCGCGTCCGTGCACCACGACGCGCTCTCCCTTCGCGGCGGCGGCTTCGATCAGGCGCACGGCGTCGCGTGAAGGCTTGGCGTCGCAGAAGCTCACCTGATAGCGCTTCGGGTTTGTCGCGACGTCACGAAGTGGGTTGTGCGCGACGACCTTCGCGAGGTCGGCTCGCGTGCGCGTGACGACGGCGATGTCGAGGCCGAACTCGTCCGCGATGACACCGCGCACGGTGTTCGCCGGGCTCGCGCGGCTCGAGACGACGACGTTGCCGCTCTGCAGGTAGGTGCGGACGTCGTCGAGCCCTGCGCTCTCGAGCGCGGCACGAAGCTTCGGCATCGCGATGCGGTTGCGCGAGCCGAGATTGATCCCGCGCAGCAGGACGACGTAGCGGGCCATCGCGGAATTCTCCACTGCGTTTGTGAGCTGTGCCTTCGGGTACCTGGGCCGCGTGAAGTTGCTGCAGAGAAGGCGCAACCGGTCGGAGAACGACGACTACTACGAGGAGCGGCCGCTCCCAGACGAGGCCCCGGCGCCGCAGCCCGAGCGCGAGGAGCCACGGCTCGAGGAGCCGGGCCTGCGCGACCTGTCGCGGCAGGACTACTTCGCCGCGGTGAAGCGAGCGGCGAAGAGGTTCAACGCCGACCACATGACCAGCATCGCCGCCGCGCTGGCGTACTACGCGTTTCTCGCGATCCCGGCGGCGCTGCTCGTCGCGGTCGGAGTCTTCAGCCTCGTCGCCGGCCCGAGTGCCATCTCGACCGTGATCGACAAGCTCAGCGTCGTCATGCCGGGCCAGGCGACGAGCCTGATCGAGGGCAGCCTCAAGAACCTGACGCAGCACCACGGCACCGGCGTCGCGTTGCTGAGCGTCGGCGCCGTGCTCGCCCTCTGGAGCGTCACCGGGGCCATGCAGAACGTCATGTGGGCGGTGAACATCGCGTACGACCGCGAGGAGAGCCGCGGTTTCGTCCGCCGGCGCTTCGTCGCGCTTGGCATGGCGGTCTTCGGGCTGATCGCGTTCGCGCTCGTGTTCGGGCTCCTCGTCCTCGGCCCCCAGTTGTCGCACTGGGTCGGCAAGGCGACGGGCTCCGAGTCCGTCGTGCACCTCGTCTGGTGGATCGCACAGTGGCCGCTGCTGATCGCCGGGCTGCTCGTCGCCTTCGCGGGCGTGATGTTTCTCGCCCCGAACGTGAAGCACCCGCGCTGGGCCTTCCTCACCGTGGGGGCGGTCGTCGCGATCGTGATCTGGCTCGTCGCGTCCGGCGCGTTCGCCTTCTACGTCAGCAAGTTCGGGTCGTACAACAAGGCCTGGGGCTCGCTCGCGGCCGTCGTGATCATGCTGACCTGGCTGTGGCTGACGGCCGTCGCGCTGCTGTTCGGAGCCGAGGTCAACGCCGAAGCCGAGCGCAGCCGCGAGCTTCGCGCCGGCCTGCCGGCCGAGACCGAGCTGCAGGCGCCGGCGAAGGCCTAGGCCGCACGACGGCCGACGCGGCGCGCCGCCTCGGCGTTCAGCTCGGCTCCGAGCAAGAGCGCCAGCGCGGTGAGCCACAGCCAGACGAGCGTGACGATCACCGCCGATAGCGATCCCCACGTCTTGTTGTAGGTGCCGTACGTCGCGGTGAAGAACGCAAAGCCGGCCGAGGAGAGGATCCAGATCAGCGTCGCGAGCAGCGCGCCCGGAAAGAGCACCTGCCAGGACGGCCGCTGGGCCGGTGCGAGCCAGAGCATGATCGTCAGGAGCGAGAGCAGCGCGCCGATCAGCAGCGGCCATTCGGCGCCCCACCAGATCCAGCCGACAAGCGACTCGGAGGTCGTCTTCCGGCCGACCCAGGCGGACAGCGTCGGCCCGAAGACGAGCAGGCCGCACACCAACGCAAGCGCAAGGAGGAAGAACCCCACGAGCTCGAGCGCCACCAGCCGTTTGCGCAGGAACGAGCGCGGGTCCCGTTGCGCGTACGCGAGCTCGATGGCGGTCATGAACGCGCTCATCGCGCCGGTCAGAGACCAGATCGCGAGCAGCGAGCCCACGACGATCAGCACCACGCTCGTGTGCGCTCTCGAGTCGATCTGCTTCAGGCTTGCCCCGAACAGATCGAGCGCTTCCGCCGGGACGGCGCCGTGGAGCGCCGCAATGACGCTGTCGATCGTCGCCGCCGACCCGGCGAGCGTGAAGATGCCGATCGCGAGCAGCAGCAGCGACGGGATGGCGAAGAAGCTCGAGTACGAGAGCGCGGACGCGAGGAGCGGCATGTGGTCGGCGAAGGCGGACTTGCCGGCGCCGACACCGATGTCGATCCAATGGCGTAGCCGCAGATCTCGTAGCCGCTCGACCTTTTCGCCGGCGTCAACCATGTCGCGCGTCGTGAATGAACGTCCTGAGAGGATCAAAGCTGGGGGCGAGGATTTCGAGCGCGACGAGGAGCATCGTGACAGGAATGAGTGACGACCAGGCCTTTCCGCGGCCGGACGCGGCTGCTGCCAACACCCTGGGTGACGCGCTCCGCCGGGTCGGCTACTCGGAGTCTGCAGTGCACGACCTCCTCGGCGAAGACGCCGCCGCCGGGACCGAGCAGGATGCGGCTGCACACGAGCGGCGATTGCCGGACACCCGCGTCGCGACGGTCATCCGTCTGCTCTTCTTGCAGCGCACAGTGCCCACGCGCGCCGTGGTCGAAGCGCTCGGACCAGACGGCGTCCATGCGCTCGAGACGATCGGGCTCGCGGCGGTCGGCGACGCGGTCGTGCCGCGCGCACGCATGCTCCCGGTCGGGCACCTGCTCGTCGCGGGGGACGGCTACGCGCGAGGCGACGACCCCGGGGACTACGTTGCGATCTACACGCCGACCTCGCGCGTCTGCGACTCGCTTACGCCGCGTCCGCGCGTCGACCGGGCGCTCGACGTCGGCACCGGCAGCGGTATCCACGCGCTGCTCGCCGCCGCCCATGCCGGCCACGTCGTCGCGACCGACGTCAATCGCCGCTCACTTGCGTTCACCGAGCTGAACGCGGCCCTGAACGGAGTGACGAACGTCGAGTGCCGGCACGGCAGCCTGTTCGAGCCGGTGGCCGGCGAGACGTTCGACCTGATCACGTGCAACGCGCCGTACGTCGTCTCTCCGGAGAACCGCTGGGCGTACCGCGACTCCGGCCTCGAAGGCGACGCATTCTCAGCGCTGGTGGTTCGCGGTGCTGCCGCGCATCTCGCGGACGGTGGCTACGCGACGGTCCTCGTGAGCTGGCTGGGACAGGACGAGGACGCACCGGACGAGCGCGCGTTCGAGTGGACCGACGAGACCGGCTGCGACAGCTGGATCCTCGCGGTCTGGGACGCCGACCCGATCAGTCACGCCACCTCGTGGAACTCCCATCTCGTGGGCGACGCATTCGACCGTGCGCTCGAGGAGTGGGCGGCGTACTTCGAACGGCTGGGAGTGGTCTGGATCAGCGAAGGAGCCGTCCTCCTGCACAGGCGCCCAGGCGGGGGCGAGGCCCGCGTCGACGCGGTCGACGAGGACGACCTCGAGGACGCCGACGAGCAGGTCCGGCGCGCGTTCGCCGCACGTGCGCGACTCTCGAGTCTCGACGGGGACGACTTGCTCGACGAGTGCCTCTCGCTCGCGATGGACGTGTCGCTGGAACGGGAGCTCGAGGCGGACGGCGGCATCGCCGAGGCGAGGATCCGGCTCCGTGAAGGAACGGGCTCCGTCGTCGACGTTGAAGCGGACGTGCTCGACGTCGTTGCGTCTCTCGAGGGCCGGCCGCTCCGCGCCGTGATCCGCACGGTCGGCGACAGATACGACCTCTCCGCCACCGAGCGGGCTCAGCTGGAGCGCGCCGCGGTCGAAACCGCGCGCGAGCTGCTCGAGCTCGGTGCCCTCGCCTTCGCCTAGATCGTCTTGAACTGCTCGAACGGCTGTCGGCAGCT
This sequence comes from Gaiellaceae bacterium, assembly GCA_036526315.1. Classification (GTDB taxonomy): domain Bacteria; phylum Actinomycetota; class Thermoleophilia; order Gaiellales; family Gaiellaceae; genus 3-1-20CM-4-69-9. Next base: position 33,939 of record DATCYR010000016.1, read on the forward strand.
CGTGCAGTAACGCACCGACCGGCACGGCGTCGGCCCGAAGATGTTCTCGAGCCGCGTGTCGGTCGACCCGCAGTACGGACAGCGGAACACGTTCGCCTGCAGCTGCACGAGCGTCGGCGCGGAGGCTTCGCGCGGGGCCGGCGGCGCAAACCCTGCGGTGCGGAGCTTTTCGCGTCCCGCCGGAGTGATGCGGTCGGTCGACCACGAGTCGTCGGCCACCACCTCGATCTCCGGCTCCGCGCCGAGGCCCCGGATGCGCTCTGCCATCGCGTCGCGCATCACCTCGAGCGCCGGACACCCCAGGAACGTGGGGGTGAACCAGACGCGCACGCTGCCGTTCTC
>DATCYR010000017.1:0-45803 GCA_036526315.1 Gaiellaceae bacterium
GGCCACCCGTGGGACCGCGAGCCGGAGCTCGTGTGGCCCGAGCCCGAGCCGGAACGGGCGCCGAACATCGTCAACGTGGCCGACGTCGAAACCGAGGCTTTCGGTTCCTGCACGCGCCGTTTCGTCGCCGACGCGGCCGGGTCGCGCTGGACGGGGATGACGCACATCGAGTGCCGCCCCGGCGGGTCGTCGGGGCCGCCGCACGCGCACTCCGCCGAGGAGGAGATCTTCGTCGTGCTCGACGGCGCGGGGGTGTTCGAGGTCTGGCCGGACACGGAGCATCCCGTGCGCGCGGGCTCGGTCGTCGCCGTGCCGCCCGGGAGCGGCTACGCGCATCGCTTCCGCGGCGGTGACGCCGGTCTGACGTTCCTCGCGTGGGGCACGCGCGAGCCGAACGACATCTGCTGGTACCCGCGCTCGCAGAAGATGATGTGGCGCGGCGTCGGGGTCATCGGCCGGATCGAGACGCTGGACTACTGGGACGGCGAAGAGCCGGACTAGGGAGCCCGACTGCTCGCCCACTGGGATGAGGTAGCTCCCGACGCCGACCTCGCGCAGGCCGCCGGTGCGGTCGCCGTCAGCCTTCGGCGCTTCACGCTCGCACCGGGCGAGCGCGTCGAGTTGCCACGGCGCGCGACGGAAGACGTGCTGTACGTCGTCGCCGGGGGCGGCGAAGGACTGCGCGCCGGCGATTGCGTCGTCTACCCGTTGCCGCATGATCCCGTGGTGCTGCATGCCGCCGACGACGGCCTGACGGCGCTCTTGTTCGCGACGCCGGCGGAGCCGCCGCCGTTCCACTCCGGCGAGCCGGAACAACCACGCAGCATCCACCTCGCCGACGCGGACTCTGCCTACGAGGGTGACGCCGGCCGCTGGGTGCTGCTCGCGCGCCAGGCCGGGGCACAGCACGCCGGCGTCAACTACGGCCGCCTCGAGTCCGGCCACGACGGCGCGCCGCCGCACTGTCACTCCGCCGACGAGGAGCTCTTCGTCTTCCTCGACGGCGGCGCGACGTTCGAGCTGTGGCCGTCCCCGCTGGCACTCCTCGAAGACGGCAAGGAGAAGGAGGCATTCGACGTCCGCGCCGGCCACGTCGTCTCGCGGCCTCCGAGCACAGGTGTGTCGCATTCGCTACGAGCCGGTGCCCAGGGTGTGTCATTTCTCGTGTACGGAACCCGCCGGCCCAACGACGTTTGCTATTACCCTCGCTCGAACAAGATTTACTGGCGGGGTCTTGGCCTCATCGCCCGGTTGGAGCCGCTGGCCTACGACGACGGCGAGCCCGAGGACTGACGCCTCTCCCGGCGAACACCACTCTTCTGCAACCCACGGGGAAAGGCGCAGCGCTGTCACTCGAACGGATCTCCAGGCTTCTCGAAGACTTCCCGATATCGAGTCGCATGGGGAGAGCTCGTCGTCTCGCTCGCTCGCGCCGAGTCCGCATCGCGCTGAACAGCGTCTTCGTGAGCGGCGCCCTGGCAGCAGCCGCGCTGACGATGCTCCACTTCGTGCACTCGGGTTGGCCGCTCGCGAGCGCCGACCCGCTCCTCGTCGTCGCGGCGGGCGTCCTCTTCCTCTTTGCCTACGCGTTCAAGGCCTGGGGCTGGCAGCGCCTCTTCCCTGAGGAGCAGCGCCCCGAGGCGCTCACCCTCGCAGCCGCCGGTGGGGCCGCCTCTGTCGGCGGCGTCGCGCTTCCCGGCCGCTTCGACGAGGCGATCCGGATCGCGGTCGTGCGGAGGCTTCCCGGCAAGAAGACCGCCGGCATCGGCGCGATCTGCCTCACCCTGATCGTCGTCGGCCTGCTCGACAGCGCCGCGCTCGCGCCGATGGCCTCGGTCGCAGCGGCGGCGTCCCACTCCGGCGGCGTCCAGGTCGGCTTCGCGCTCGTCGCGGCTGCGGGTGTCGCGGCTGCAGCGCTCGTCCTGTCGCTCCCGCGCATCGCCCGGCTCAACTTCGTCAGCCGCTTCAAGGTCGGCCGGTGGCTGCGCGAGCACACGGCGTGCCGCCGCTCCGCCTCCCAGGCGTGGCTGCTGATCTCCGTCTCCTGGGCACTGCGCGGCGTCGCCGTGTTCGTGCTGCTCAACGCGCTGGCGATCGGCGGGTCGTTCACGCTCGCGCTTGCGTTCCTCTGCGCCTCGGCAGCCTCCGCGTCGCTCCCGATCGCACCGGCGGGGGCCGCGACCCAGGCCGGGGCAGGCGCGGCGATCCTCATCGTCGCCGGGATCCCGAAAGGCGACGCCCTCGCCTTCGCCGTCGCGGCCCAGGGCCTCGTCATCCTCGTCGGCGCGATCGTCGTCGCGGCCGCCGGCATCTGGGCGCTGATCGCCCGCTTCCGCCCGGCGCGCGCTCCGATTCTTACCTAGTTCTTACTTCGGGGCGTGTAGCTTCGCTGCCAGCTGTGCTTCGATGAGCCGCGCCCCCGTGAAGAAGAAGATCCTCGTCGTCCTGCTCCTGTTCGCGGTGACGCTGCTCGCGGCGTCGGGCGCGGCCGCTGCGATCGTCACGACGACCGACCTGCAGGGGCGGCCGATCACGTTCGACGTGCGCGCGAAGAACGTCGACACGAACTGGTACGCGAACGTCCTGCGTGCGACCGCGCACGGGAACGAGATCAGCAACGTCACGATCCGGATCGTGCCCGACCCGCAGATCGAGGCCCTCTGCGGCTCCGAGGCGGCGGCCTGTTACACGCAGGCCGGGGGGCGCCCGACGATCATGATCCCCGCCGGCAAGAACCAGTTCATCGAGGGCACGCTCGTTCACGAGTACGGCCACCACGTCGACGCGTCGACGCCGAATCCCGGCATCCCCGAGCTGAACGGCATTCCGGTCTGGTGGCAGGACCGGGGGATGGCCGCGCTCCTCGCCGGCCGCCAGGTGGCGTTCGACTACTCGCTCGGCTGGGCGCACAGCATCGCGGAGATCTTCGCCGACGACTACGCCTACATCCACGTCGGCCCCTCGTACCACTACGCGATCACCTGGCTGACCCCTCCCGACGACAAGCTCAAGGCGGACATGTTCGCGGCGCTCGGCGGGCCGCCGCCCGCGGCGCTCCCGGCAGCACCGAACACCCCGCTCGTCGTCGACCGTGTCGGCACGCTGACCCCGCACGACACGAAGAGCGTCCCCTTCGGGCTCCTCGGCCCCGGCCGTCGCGTCACGTTCACCGCGACCGTCTCGCGCGCGACGCGCAAGGGCATCCGCGCTCGTATTCAGGTCGTCTGCAACGGCACCGTCGCGGGGACGCGCACGCTCGCGAAGGGCCAGAAGAAGCGCACGCTCGTCCTTCCGAACATGGGCCCCGGCGACTGCGACGCCCGCCTCGTCAGCGCTGCCTCCGTGCAGCTGAAGTACACGCTCCGACTCCAGCTCGAAGGGCCCACGCAGACCGCGACCGGGCTGATCGCCCGTTAGACGCCGTCCGGAACCCGCATGATTATGCGGGTCATCGGAAGGAACGGGCTATCCTGGGTTGAAAGAGCGCCACATGGGGCTCTCACGCCTACTTCCGCGTCCCAACACACGCGCATCGTCCACTGAGAAGGAACCGTCTATGGCTCGGGTCATCGCGTTCGCCAACCAGAAGGGCGGCGTGGCGAAAACGACCACCACGCTGAACCTCGGAGTCGCGCTCAAGGAGAGCGGCCACGCCGTGCTCTTGGTCGATCTCGACCCGCAGGGAAACCTGACCATGAGCCAGGGCTGGAATCCCGACGAGATCGAGCGCTCGATGTTCGACGTGCTCGTCCACCGGCTCCCGATCGAGGAGATCATCCGCCAAGCCGAGGTCGACGTGGCCGTCTCGTCGATCGACCTCGCCGGCGCCGAGCTCGCGCTCTCGGCGATGATCGGCCGCGAGCGCGCGCTCGAGAAGGCGCTCATCTCGGTCAAGCCGAAGTACGACTACATCCTGATCGACACGCCGCCGTCGCTCGGGCTGCTGACGATCAACGCGCTCGTCGCGTCGAACGGCGTCATTGTCCCGGTGCAGTGCGAGTACCTCTCCCTGCGGGGGCTCGTCCAGCTCGAGAACACGCTGTCGATGATCCGCGAGAACCTCAACCCGGACGTCGAGATCCAGGGGATCCTCCCGACGATGTACGACAAGCGCCTCTTGCATTCGCGCGAGGCCGTCGACATCCTCAAGGAGAACTTCGGCGATCTCGTCTTCAACACCAAGATCCGCAAGACCGTGCGCTACGCCGAGGCGCCCGTGAAAGGCCAGTCCGTGCTCGGTTACGACCCAGGCGGCGACGCAGCCGCCCTCTACCGCGACCTCGCAAAGGAGGTGCTCAATGGCGCGAAAACGCGCGAGCATGCGTGAGGGCCCGCTCGCCGAGCTCTTCAAGGCAACCGAGGCCGCGCAGCGGCAGCAGGAGCGCGAAGAGATCGCAGCCCAGGAGCCGCCGGCCGAGGAGCCGCACGAGTCGACGGTCGAGCACGTCCCGACCTGGGAGGACGAGGTCGAGGCGCCCGTCCCGCCGGTTCCGAGCCCGCAGCCCGAGCCGGAGCCGCAGCCCGAGCCGCCCACGCCGGCACCGGAGCCCATGCCCGCGCCTCCGTCGATCCCGGAGCCGCCGGCCACCCGGTACTTCGAGCCGATGCCCGAGCCCGCGCCGCGCCTGTCGCATGCGCGCACCGGCTCCCTCGGCTCGTACCTCGCGAAGATTCAGGTCGTCGGCGTCGGCGGTGCCGGCCTCAACGCCGTCAACCGGATGATCGACGCCGGCATCAACCAGGTCGAGTTCGTCGCCGTGAACACGGACATGCAGCAGCTCCAGCTTTCAGAGGCCGAGAACAAGATCCACATCGGCCAGGACCTGACCCAGGGCCTCGGCTCCGGTGCCGAGCCTGAGGTCGGGCGCAAGGCGGCAGAGGAGAGCTACGACCAGATCAAGCACGTGCTCCGCGGCTCGGACATGGTGTTCGTCACGGCGGGCGAGGGCGGCGGCACCGGCACGGGAGCGGCGCCCGTCGTCGCGCGCATCGCGAAGGAGCTCGGCGCGCTCACAGTCGGCATCGTCACGCTGCCGTTCAAGTTCGAGGGGACGAAACGGCGCGGCCAGGCCGACGCAGGTGTCGACTTCCTGCGCAAGGAGACCGACACGACGATCGTGATCCCGAACGACCGGCTGCTCGAGGTGCTCGACAAGTCGACCTCGATGATCGACGCGTTCAAGATCGCCGACGACGTCCTGCGCCAGGGCGTTCAGGGCATCTGCGACCTGATCACGCTGCCGGGCCTGATCAACCTCGACTTCGCCGACGTGCGCACGATCATGGAGAACTCCGGCTCGGCGCTGATGGGCATCGGCTTCTCGTCGGGCGCGGAGAGCCGCGCGCGTGAGGCAGCGGAGCGCGCGCTGCGCTCGCCGCTGATCGCGACCGACCTGCACGGCGCCCGCGGGATCCTGCTCTCGATCGCCGGCGGCGAGGACCTCTCGCTGCTCGAGGTGAACGAGGCCGCGGAGGTCATCCGCCAGACGGCGACGGACGAGACGCAGATCATCTTCGGCGCCACGATCGACGAGCGGCTGACCGGTCAGGTGTGGGTGACCGTGGTCGTCACCGGCGTCGGCGGCGGCAGCAGCACGAGCCGGCCGACACGCAGCCTCGTCACGGCTCTCGCCGCACCGGACGACGAGCTCGAGCCGCCGTCATTCCTTCGGAATTAAGCGTCGAACGTCGATTAGACGGCTGCCCGAGCGGAGCTCGGTCAGCCTCTATGCGGCATCGCGAGCGATGCCTAGTTCTTCGGAACTAACTCGAACGAGTGAACTTCCGCAGCACGGCGTGAGTCGCGCGCCGCGCACGCGTCTACTCGAGTGCGCACCTCGCCAGGTAGCTGCGGCCACTCCCAGAAGACCCGCGCCGAGCGGCCGGTGCGGGTCTACCCTTCCCGCATGAAGGGGGCAGTGGCAGGCGGCCACGCGCTAACCGCGCGCGCGGGTGCGCAGGTGCTCGAAGCCGGAGGCAATGCCGTCGACGCCGCTGTCGGCGCCGCCCTCGTCTCGTGGGTCGCGGAAAGCCCGCTCACCGGGCCGGGCGCCGGCGGCTTCATGCTCGTCCACCGCGGGCGCGACAAGACCACCCGCGTCTTCGACTTCTTCACGGCGGTGCCGGGGCTCGGCGACGCGCCCGCGTCACACGAGATGGATCACGTCGACGTCGACTTCAGCGGCGGCTCCACGCAGCGCTTCCACATCGGCGCTGCGTCATGCGGGATCCCCGGTGCCGCGCTCGGGCTCGAGACAGCGCACCGCGCCTTTGGCCGCTTGCCGTGGCGCGACCTCTTCCAGCCGGCGATCGACCTCGCCCGGAACGGCGTGCAGCTCAACGACGGGCAGGCGTACCTCCACCGCATCCTCGACCTGATCCTCCGCCACACGCCCGAGGCCAACGCCATCTACGAGCACGACGGCGGCGCACTCGGCGTCGGCGACACGCTGGTCCAGCACGACCTCGCCGACACGCTCGAGCTGCTCGCCGAGAACGGCGCGCAGGAGCTCTACACGGGCGAGCTCGGCGCGCGGATCGTCGAGCACATCCGCGCGGGCGGCGGCTGCTTCACGCAGCGCGACCTGAGCGAGTACCGCGTCATCCGCCGCCGTCCCGTTCGCGCGCGCTTCTGCGGCGAGGAGTTCTACTCGAACCCTCCGCCCTCGCGCGGCGGCGTGCTGATCGCGTACGGCCTGCCCCTGCTCGAGGAGCTCGGCGTGGGGGAGCCGGGAACGGCCGAAGCGATCGACGCGCTCGCGCGCGTGATGCGTGAGCAGCTGCAGGCGCCGTTGGGACGCGGGCTGCTACGCGCGCTCGAGCTCGGCGGCGCGGTCGTCACGCGCGGGACGACGCACATCTCCGTGATCGACGGCCGCGGCAACGCTGTTGCGCTCACCGCATCGACGGGCGCCGGCTCGGGCATCGTCGTGCCAGGCACGGGCATCCACATGAACAACATGATCGGCGAGTTCGACATCGCGCGGACGCCGCCCGCCGGCAAGCGGCTCTCGTCGGGCATGAGCCCGTCGCTCGTCCTACGCGGCGGCACGCCGCGCCTCGTCGTCGGCAGCGCCGGCTCGCTGCGACTGCGCGGCGCGGTGCTGCAGATCGTCGTCAACGTCGTCGGCCACAGCCTTTCGGTCGAGGACGCGATCGACCGCCCGCGCGTTCATCTCGACGAGGAGGACGTGCTGCATTGCGAGGGCGGGCACGACCCCGTCGAGCTCGACAAGCTGGAGGCTCTGGGCTGGAACGTCGCCCGCTGGCGCAGCCGGAACCTCTTCTTCGGCGGCGCGGCAGCCGTCGCGGTCGAGGACGGCGAGCTCGCAGCAGCCGGCGATCCGAGGCGCGGCGGCGCGGGCGTGGTCGTGGCGTGATCGTCCGCCGTGCCGAGCCCGGTGACGCGCAGGGGCTGAAGGAGCTCGGCGACGCCGTCGGCTCCGAGCCCGAGGGCTGGCTCGTCACGACGAACGGCTGGCGCGATGCCGCCGACGAGCGGCGCTATCTGCGCGCGATCCGCCGCTACGCGAACGCCGCGGTCTTCGTCGCCGAGGACGAAGGCCTCATCGTCGGGCGGCTGTCGGTCGCGCGCGACCAGCATCCAGCGAGCGCCCACGTCGCCGACCTCGGCCTCATGGTCGCTCAGTCCCACCGACGCCGCGGCGTCGGCACGGCGTTGCTGCAGGCCGCAGCGGAATGGGGGCGGGATGCGGGCGTGCGCAAGCTCGAGCTGCACGTGTTCCCGTGGAACACGGCGGCGATCGCGCTGTACGAGAAGTTCGGGTTCGTGCGGGAGGGCTACCGGAAGGAGCACTACCGCCGCGGCGACGGCTACGTCGACGCGATTTTGATGGCCTACTGGGTCTGACCCCCTGAGGGGGGTCTGACCCAAGCAGTTGCCGCGGTCGCCGACGGTCGTTGCGCGAAAGGCTGGGGTCAGGCCCCCTCGGGGCCAGACCCCGCGGCGGTGTGATCCAGCTCCTCGTCGCGGAGGCGGCGGCGGCGCTCCGACAGCATCTGCTCCTGCTCGCCGAGCCTGCGGTCGCGGTCGTCGAGTGCGGCGACACGCCGAGCCAGCTCCTCGTCGTGCCGCTCGAACCGCGCCGCTGCCGCGGCCGCGTGCCGCTCGCGGTCGGCGACGTCGACCTCGCGCGCCTCGACGCGCGCGAGCGCTTCGGTGAGCCACGCGCTTCGCTCCGCGAAGTCCGCGGCCGTCCGCTCCAGGGCAAGCTCGCGTTCGTCCAATTGCTGCGACCGCTCGTCCAGTAACGCGAGCCGCGCCTCTCGCTCGCGCGTGTCGCGCAGCCGCTGGGCAAGTGCTGTTTCCTGCTGCGCAAGACTCGCCGCACGTCTGCCCAGCAGCTCCTCCCGGGCTGTGAGCCGCGTGGCCAGGTCGTCGAGCTCTACCTCGCGCGCGGCCGCCGCACGCTCCTGGCCGGCGACGGCAGCGACGCGCGGCTTGAGCGCCGCGTCCGCGGCGTCGAGCCTCTGCCCCCGAGCGTCGAGGGCGGCGGAGCGTGCGTCTAGGGCGGCTGCACGGGCATCGAGCTCCTGCATCGTCGTCCCGTGGATCGCCTCCTGCCGTGAGAGCTCCGCCGCGCGCCGTGCGACATCTGCCTCTCGCGTTGCGAGCTGTTCTGCGCGCCGCTCCTGGCCGACGAGCGCTTCGCTCGCCGCCGCGATCCACTCGGCGCGTTCGTCGAGCTCTGCGCTCAGCACGCGCAGCTCGCTCGCGCGCACGTCCAGCTCCCGCGCGCGCTCGCGCAGGCGCTCCGCCTCTACGGCAGCGTGCTCGAGTCCCGCCTGACGGTCGCGCACCTCCGCCTCCGCGAGCGCGACCCGCTGCTCGCGCGTCCGCAGCTCCTCCGCCGACTCCTCGATGATCCGCGACCGCACGTCGAGGTCGGCCGCGATCTGTTGGTAACGCCGCGTCCGGGCGTCGATGTCCGCCGAGCGCCGCGCCACGGTCTCGCTGACCACGCGCTCGCGCTCGGCGAGCGCCGCCCAGGCCCTCTCGACCTCGTCCCGCTCTTCGGACACAACCCCAATAATGAAGAGCGGCGCGGCCGAAGCCGCGCCGCTCAGTCCTCTCAGCTTCGGACGAGCTGCTTGGCCGACTGCTCGCTGGCCTTCACGGCCTTGTCGAGCGCGCCCTCCTCCTGCTCGAGATTCTCGTGCAGAAGGGCCACGATGTCCTGGTCGTCCATCTGCTCGGCCGTGATGATCAGGCCGTCGTAGACCGCGATCTCGTGGTGCTCGGTCTCGATCACCCCGCTGAGGATGACCGCGTCGACGAGCGAGTCGTCGGTCTGCTTGATGTTCTGCTCGCCTTCCTTCTCGAGCCCCTCGATCGCGGGGCACGGCTGCTTCTCGGGCTCCTCGCCGAGCGCCTGGAAGACCTGCTGCAGGTTCGCAACGTGCTGCCGGGTCTCCTTGTAGTGCTGCTGCAGGTTGCGCTGCAGCTCCGGGTCGGAGGCCTCCTCGTGGAGCTTCTCCAGCATCTCGAGGATGGTCTCCTCCATCGTCAGCGCGGCGCCGAGCTTGTGCACGAACAGCTCTTTCGGCGTCTCGATCTTCGCCATGTGACCCCCTTTTCGTGTCGTTTCGGTACGAGAGGGGCTACCCGCGGGCGGACCGTCCAAACGTGTACCTTCCGCGCCCGTGGACGGCCTCCGGCCGGTCAGGCCCTGGCTGCCGCTCGCGATCCTCTGGCTCGCGCTCGGCGGAGGTCTCGCGGTCCTCACGACCAGGGTCGCCGACTGGTACGTCATGACCGACGAGCTGCTCTACGAGCGGCTCGCGATCGGCGTCGCCCAGCTGCACTCGCCGCTTCCGCATGTGCACGGTCAGCTGATCGGGAACGTCAACCAGCTCTATCCACTGCTGCTGGCGCCGCTCTTCGCCGTCGGCCTCGTGCCGTCCGGCCTCCGGGACGCGCACCTTCTCAACGGCTTGCTGATGAGCTCGGCAGCGATCCCGGCCTTTTTGCTCGCGCGCCGGGTCACGAACGGCAGCCGCCTGGCCTACGTCGTCGCGGTGCTGACGGTCTGCCTCCCGTGGATCGTGCTCGCCTCCTTCCTGATGACCGAAGCCGTCGCCTATCCGGCGTTTCTGTGGGCGATCCTCGCCCTTCACAACGCCGCGGTCGCACCGCGCGTGCGCAACGACGCGCTGCTGCTCCTCGCGATCGGCGTCGCGATCCTGGCGCGGACGCAGTTCGCCGTCCTGCTCGCCGTCGCGCCGCTCGCATTGCTGCTCGATCGCCCGGCGCCTCGTCGCGTCGTCGCCGAGCACCGCCTGCTCGCGGGCGTCTACGCCGTCCTCGCCGTCGCCGTGGTCGCACTCGCTGCGACCGGCAACCTCTCTCGCGCCCTCGGCACCTACTCGGTCACTGCCGAAGGCAATGTCGCCCCGAGCGGAATGCCGCGCTCGCTGCTCGAGCACCTCGCTCCGCTCGGTCTCGGGATTGGGATTGTGCCGTTCGTCCTCGGTGTCGCCTGGCTGATCTCGTCGCCTGTGCAGGAGCGCTCACGAGCACAACGCGCGTTCGCGAGCGTCACGGGAGTCGCCCTCGTCGCGCTGCTGGTCGAGGTCACCTCGTACGACCTGCGGTTCGGAGCCGGCCGTCTGCACGACCGCTACCTGTTCTATGTCGTGCCGTTGCTGTTGACGGCGTTCGTCGCGATGCTGCTCGAGCGCACGTGGAAGCGGTGGGCGATCTTCTCGAGCGGAGCCCTTCTTGCCCTCGCCTTCGCGTTCGTGCCGGTCATCAGCTTCGGCAAGTTCAACGTCGACTCACCCGTCGCATACCTGAACGAGACGCTGCTCCGCATCGGCCGATCCGAGAGCGGCGCCGAGCTCCTGCTCGCGGCGATTGCGATCGCAGTGATGCTGCTGTTGCTGGCCGGACGGCGTGTCGCGATCGCGCTCGCGGCGCTCGCGATCGTCCTCGCGCCGGTTCAGACTGCGGCCGCGTTCACGCGGCTTCTCACTCACGACGGCACGAGCGGCCGCCCGATCACGCTCGACCAGAGCGTGGTGTTCGACTGGCTCGACCGCGAGGTCGGCACCGGCGCGAACGTCACGATGATTCCGTATCCCCTGCTGTACGGGAACTATTGGGAGAACGTCGCCTACTGGTGGAACGTCGAGTTCTGGAACGCGTCGGTGCGGCGCGCAGCCGTCTATGAGGGCGCCTTCACCGGCACGCCGGAGACATTCCCGACGACGGACCTGCGCTTCGACCGCACGACGGGGCTCGCGAACGTCTCGCCGACGAAGTACGTCGCGGAGGCTGTTGCCGAGACGCGCTTCGGGCTCGCCGGCAAGGTGATCGGCGAAGACCGCGGCGTCGAGCTCATCCGAACCGCAGGCCCGTGGCGCGCGCAGTGGCTCGGGCTCGGGCTCTACAGGGACGGCTGGACGATCCCGAAGGTGCAGGGCGCGATCCGCGTCTTCGCGCAACCGGGGGCGAGCTCGCCGGAGCGGCGCTACGTCACCGTCTCGGTGCGCGCGCCGAGTGAGGTCGCCCCGCGTCCTGTCAGCCTGCGGTCGAACGAGTCAGCGTGGAGCGGGAAGGTCGGCATGCAGCCGCAGAGCCGTCAGCTCTCCGTCTGCGTGCCGCCGAACGGCTATGCCGACCTGCGTGTCTCGGCACCGCGGTTTTCGCCGATTTACGGCGACCCGCGGAGCGAGGCGTCGTTCGTGAGCTACGCGCGCTCGGGCGGTGTCCTCGTCACCGGCATCGCGCTGGCGGACGAGACGAGCCCCTGCTAGCGCTTGTCCGTGTCGAGGTCCTCGCGCGGGTCCCAGGCGCGGCTGCGGGTGCCGGACTTCGCAAGCCCGCGGCTGAGCATGTACGCGATCGTCGCGAGCGTTGCCCACTCCCAGAAGAAGCGTGCGTCGACGCTTGGCGATGATCCCGCGGTGATCGCGAGGCCCATCAAGAGCAGCACGTAGACGAGGAACTCGCTCGTGACGAAGAACGGCCGCGTTTCCGTGTCGTGCACGTGCCGCTTGGGCGCGCCCCAGCGCGTGCGCCACTCCATCGTGCGGTCGTAGCGGCCTGGTGTCTGTGTGGACATCGAACTCCTCCTCGTTCCGGGATGTGCACGCGAAGTTCCGCGTTTCGCAAAGCGCGAAACAGGCTACGAGGCCGCTATGGCACTCCTCTGGCTACTCGTCCTGTTGCTGATCATCTTCGCCCTCGTCGGCGGGGTGGCGATCAGCGGCTGGCTCTTCGTCATCCTGATCGTCGCGCTGATCCTGCTGCTCGTCGGGTACCTCTAGCAGCCGGGCCGGGCGGGCGGAAGAAACTGGCCGGTCTCGCCGTCGGGTGAGACACTGAGGCCATGACTGCCATCGCCGAAGGACTCACGCTGGAGGAAACCGCCGTCGCCGAGCTCTCGGCGGCGCTCAGGGGAAAGATCGTCGGCCGCGACGATCCCGACTACGACGAGGCACGGAAGATCTGGAACGGCTCGATCGACCGCCGCCCCGCGCTGATCGCTCGCTGCGCCGGCGTCGCCGACGTGATCGCAGCCGTGAGGTTCGCGCGCGCGCACGGGCTGCCGTCGACCGTTCGCAGCGGCGGCCACAGCTTCCCAGGGCTCAGCGTCGCCGACGATGCGTTCGTGATCGACCTCGGCCCGATGAAGGGCGTCCGTGTCGATCCCGACGCCAAGACGGCGCGCGTCCAGGCGGGCGTTCTGCTCGGCGAGCTCGACAAGGAGACGCAGGCCTTCGGTCTCGCCGCGCCGGCCGGCATCGTCACGCACACCGGTGTCGCCGGGCTCACGCTCGGAGGCGGCATCGGCTGGATCCAGCGCAAGCACGGCCTCTCGATCGACAAGCTCCTTTCCGTCGACGTCGTCACCGCCGAGGGCGAGCTCGTCAAGGCGAGCGCCGACGAGAACCCCGAGCTGTTCTGGGGGATGCGCGGCGCAGGCTCGAACTTCGGCATCGTCACCGAGTTCGAGTTCGAGCTCGTCCCGCTCGGGCCGACGATCCTCGCCGGGCCGATCTTCTGGAGGATGGAGGACTCGCCCGACGTGCTGCGCTTCTGGCGGGAGTGGATCGCCGATGCGCCGGACGAGCTGATGTCGATCGTGCTCCACCGCAAGGCGCCGCCGCTCCCGTTCGTGCCCGAAGAGCTGCACGGCGAGCCGGTCGTGATGGTCGTCCCGTGCTGGATCGGCGACCTCGACGCCGGCGAGAAGGTGGTCAAGCCGCTGCGCGAGTTCGGGAACGTCGCCGCGGACGTCTGCGTGCAGAAGCCGTACCTCGCGCACCAGGCGATGTTCGATCCGAGCTTCGTGCCGCACCGCTGGTACTACTTCCGCGGCTTCGACGCACCGGAGCTGACGGACGAGATGATCGACATCACCGTCGACTACGCGTCGAGGATCAAGTCGCCGCTGACGTCGTTCCCGATCTGGCAGATGGGCGGCGAGATCTCACGCCGAAGCGACGACGAAAGCGCGTTCGGCGGCCGCAGTGCCGGCATCACGTACAACATCGGCTGCTGCACGCAGAACGCCGAAGGCTTCGACGAGGAGCGCCAGTGGGTGCGGGATTTCTACTCCGCACTCGAGGACTACCAGTCCTCCGTCTACGTGAACTTCATGTCCGACGGCGAGGAGAGCGACGCGCGGATCCAGGCGGCGTACGGGCCCGAGAAGGCGGGGCGCCTGAAGGCGCTCAAGCGCCAGTGGGATCCGGACAACTTCTTCCGGAAGAACCAGAACATCTCGCCGGACTAGCGGCGCGCGTACGTCAGGTTCGCGAGCGCCCGCAGCATCCAGAGTCCGGCGAGCAGCGCGTAGACGAGCGCCGGCCCGAACACACCGAGGACGAGCGCCATGAACGCCGCGTCCGGGATGCCGTAGACGAGTTGCAGCAGTCCTGCGGCACCGAACATCGCGAAGACGCCGATCGCAGCGTGCACGAACCCCTGGGCAGGAGTCTTCGGCCGCAGTCCCGGAAAGCGGTCGTCGAGCCAGATCGCGACCAGAGCCGCGCCCAGCGTCAGCGTCAGCGTGAAAGCCATACCCCTCGAATCCCCGGTCGCATCGTGGTCGATGCGGCGGGATTGTCAACCCCGGCAGAGCGCCCGGTCTGCGGCTGCTTCGATGCGGGCCCAGTCGACGTGCGTGTCGTCGACGTTCACCGTCACGACGGCCTGGCGCTTGCCGTTCCGCGTCGACAGCACCTCGGTGCGCCACGCGTTGCTGAAGTCGCCGAGATGGCCGACTGTCCGACCGCACGTCGCGCTCGAGGTGTCGATCCCGAGCCCGTACGTCCCCGACGCGGCGGTCGGAGTCTCCATCTCGGCGAGCTGCGCGGGAGGCAGGAGCTTTCCGCCCAGCAGCGCGCGATAGAACGTCGTCACGTCGCGTGCATTCGAGACCATCCCGCCGGCGCTCCAGCCGATGGAGGGGCTGACCAGCGCCGCGAGGTCGATCAAGGGGCTCCCGTCCAGGCTGAGGTAGCCGTGCACGAAGTCGGGTGCGAGCTGGATCGTCGTCGGCAGCGACGTCGCCGTCAGCCCCAGCGGGCCGGCGATCCGTTCCTGAAGCGACTGTGCCAGCGGCTTGCCGTCGACGGCCTCGACGACGAGGCCGAGCAGGATGTAGTTCGTGTTCGAGTAGTGATAGTCGCCGCCCGGCGCGAAGTACGGCGCGTGCTTGAACGCGAACGCCGTCAGCTCCAGCGGCGCCCACGTCCGCTCGGGGTTGTCGAAAACCGTCTGCGAGAAGCCGGGGTCGTCGGAGTAGTCGAACAGGCCGCTCGTGTGGTTCAGGAGCTCGCGCAACGTGATCACGCTTCCGTTCGGGACGACGTGCGGCAGGTACTTCTCCACGGCATCGCCGATGTCGAGCTTGCCTTCGGACTCCAGCTGCAGGACGAGCACGGAGACGAACGCCTTGGTCAAGCTCGCGATGCGGAACCGGTCGACCGCACGCATCGAGACATGAGCGCCGCGATCCGCATACCCGGCGACGCCCGCGCGGGTCGACGTCGGCGTCCGCAGGTAGACGAGCGCGCCGGGCGACCCGTCCTTGACCAGCGTCCGCGCGAGCTGCCCCAGGTTCGCCCGCTTCGGCTTCGCCGCGGGCGCTCCGCTGACGCCGAGCATCAGCAGCGCGACTACGACGACGGAAGCGAGGCGCACCGAAATTCATCTTGACACCGCGAGTGCGCGTCGCCAAACTGATCGGCTTCTGTCACGCCGAGGGAAAGGAGGCCGCGTTGAACGAACCGTTTCCGCTCATTGCGATGTGGTCTCCCGGTACCCGCGTAGACAGCTGCGCGTAGGCCGCTAGGCCACTCGCACACCTTCAGGTTCGACGAGAGAAAGGAGCATCGTGCTCCCGAAAGGCAGGACTCATGTCCGAGCACTACCGATCTCACGGCGTGGTCCGTGACCGCGAGCGCTCGCGTGAACGGACAGCCGAAGTCCAACGCGCAATCCGCCGGGAGGCGCGCCGCGTCTCACGGCAGCGTGGAGGAGTTCATCCCAAGCCGGGGTCTGATCCGTCAGGGTCAGACCCCAGCCTTTAGGTTTCGCACGTGGCCTTCGACGTCGGAGCCGACGCATACGACAAGTTCATGGGCCGGTACTCGGTCCAGCTGTCGCCGCAGTTCGCCGACTTCGGCGGCGTCGCTGCCGGCGATCACGTCCTCGACGTCGGCTGCGGCCCCGGCGCGCTGACGGCCGAACTCCTGCAACGCGGAGCGGTCGTCTCGGCCGCCGACCCGTCGCCGCAGTTCGTCGCCGCGGCGCGCGAGCGCTACCCGGACGTCGACGTGCAGCAGGCGACCGCCGAGGAGCTGCCCTACGCGGACGGCAGCTTCGACGAGGTGCTGGCCCAGCTCGTCGTCCATTTCATGGCCGATCCCGTCCATGGACTGTCCGAGATGGCGCGCGTGACGCGGAACGGCGGCGTCGTCGCCGCCTGCGTCTGGGACATCGCCGGCGACCGCGCCCCGATCACGCCGTACTGGCAGGCGGCCAAGGCGCTCGACCCGACGACCCAGGACGAGCGACGTGCCGGCGCGGGCGAAGGTCAGCTGCCGGAGCTCTTCAGGCAGGCGGGCCTGGAAGATGTCGAGGAGACGCCGCTACCGGTTCACGTCCAGCATCCGACGTTCGAGGAGTGGTGGCTGCCGTTCACGCTCGGCGTCGGGCCGGCGGGGGCTCACTACCAGCAGCTCGACCCCGCGCATCAGCAGGCACTCGAGCAGCACCTCCGCGAGCAGCTCGGCCAGCCGGTCGAGCTAGAGGCCCGTGCGTGGGCGGCACGCGGCATCGCGCGCCGCCCATAGGCACCGGTTACTGCTTCTGTCCGGCCTCGACTTCGCCCCGCCAGGCGCCGCTCTCGGTGCCGCGGGCCTCGATCAGCTCCTTGAACCGTTCGAGGTCGCCCTGCACACGGCGCAGGTCGAGCCCCGCCGCCGAGCCGAGCTGCTCGGCCGGGCCTTCCGCCTGGTAGCTCATCGACAGACGAACGAGCGTCTTGCCCTCGGCGCGCGGCTCGAAGCTCACCGTTCCGCGCGTCTTCTTCCCGTCCTGGCTGATCCATGAGATCTGCCGGTCGGGATGCTGCTCGAGGATCTTCGCGTCCCACTCCGCCTTGCGGCCCGCGATGTTCGCGACCCAGTGCAGGCGAGTGTCGTCGAGTTGCTGCACGTGCTCGACGCCCTCCATGAAGAGGGGGAAGTCCTCGAACTGCGTCCACTGGTTGTACGCGACCGAAACAGGGACGTTCACCTCTTTGGACGCGTCCAGCGTGCGCGGCGCGGTGCCGCCCATCGGCAACTTCTCGTGCACGCGCGTCTTGACCGCGACGGCCGCGGCGCCGCCGATGCCGCCGAGCACGAGCAGCGTGTTGCGCAGCTTGTGGCTCCGCTTCTTCTCCACACGCGACCACGCGTTGTCGAGGCTGTCGACCATCTTCTTGACCTCGCGCCGCAGCTTCTGGTCGCCGCTCAGGTTGCGCGCCACGGCCATGAGGCCGGTCTTCTTCTTCGCGCGGCGCTTTGCGATCGTCGCGTGGTTGACCGCGGAAAGGAGTTCCTTGCGGAACTTCTTGTCCTTCGCGAGCGAGGCCGCGAACCCGCTCATCTCGGACGTTTTGCTCTTTCTGAACATGCTTTGACCCCCTAGGTCGGGTTTCTTTGACCCTACCCCGCGAGGGGCATTCCAACCGCCACTGCGGAGGCCTCTTCGGCGCTCAGGACGCGGCCGTCTTCGTACAGGTTCGAATACGCCTTGGTATCGAGCCTGGCGAGGGTGCGTGCGAGCCAACGCTCATAAAGGATCTGGTGATCGGGCTGCCGCTGGGCGCCGATGGCGCTGCGAACGGCGTCGCTGGCGCCGAACAGCCGGGCCGCCTGCTCGGCGTCGCCGCGCGTCGCAGCAAGGCCGGCGAAGGTCTCGAGCGAGACGGCGATTCCGTGCTGCTCGCCGAGGTCGTGGGCGAGCCGGAGGCTCTCCTCGAGCAGGGTCTTCGCCTCGTCCGCCCTGCCGAGCTCGATCAGCGCCGCCGCCAGCGACCGGCTGGCGGCGCCGATCTCGCGGTCGTCACCGCCCGCGCGCGCGAGCTCGACGGCCGCCGTGAGCCACGTCACCGCTTCGGGGATGTCGCCCGCCGTCAGCGCCATGAGCCCGACGTTCTCGTTTGCGAGCGCCTCGCCGCGTGTGTCGCCGAGCGAGCGGAAGTGCTCGATGCTCTCCTTGTAGAGGTCGCGAGCGGTGTCGAGGTCGCCGCCGAAGAACGCCAGGTTGCCGAGGTTGACGAGCGTGACCGAGGTCGCGCGCGTCGCGCCGGCTCCGCGCGCGTCGGCGAGCGCGGCCTCGAAGCTCGTCCGCGCGGCGTCGAAGTCGCCCTGCTCACCGGCGAGGATCCCGGCCATGTTCAGCGCCTGCGAGCGGAGCTCCGACGGCTCGTCCGCCGCAAGCTCCAGCGCCGCCTCGAGGGCTTCACGGCCTTCCGCCAGGTAGCCGTGGATCTGCCAGAAACGGCGGATGCCGACGACGAGTCGCAACGCCGCCTGCGCGTCGCGCTCCTCGAGCGCGAACGCGAGGGCCTCACGCAGGTTGTTCGCCTCGTCCTCGATCCGTGCGAGCCACGTCGCCTGGTCGCCGCGCGACAGCTCCGGCTCCGCCTGCTCCGCGAGCGCGACGAAGTACGCGAGGTGCCGGCGGCGGAGCTGGTCGTCCCCGCCGAGCCGCTCCTGCGCGTACTCGCGCACGATCGCGAGCAGCGAGAAGCGCTCGCCGCGACGGCGCACGAGGCTCTCGTCGACGAGGCCGCCGAGATCCTCGAGCGTCGCGTCGCAGATCGTCTCCGCCGCGTCGAGCGTCCAGCCGCCCGAGAAGACGCTGAGCTGGGCAAGCAGCCGCTGCGCGCCGGGCTCGAGCAGGTCGTAGCTCCAGTCGAGCGTCATGCGCAGCGTCTGCTGGTGCTGCGGCGCATCCCGGCGGCCGCCGGTGAGCAGCGCGAGCCGGTTGCTGAGGCGCGCGAGCAGCGCCGCCGGCGAGAGGAGCTTCGTCCGCGCGGCGGCGAGCTCGATCGCGAGGGGCAGTCCTTCGAGGCGGGTGCAGAGCTCGGCGACGGCGGCGGCGTTCTGCTCGGTGAGGTCGAAGTTCGCGTTCGCTGCCTGCGCGCGGCTGATGAAGAGCTCCGCCGCCTCGTCGTCGGCGAGCGGCGGCACGGCGTATTCGCGTTCGGCTGCGATCCGCAGCGGCGCACGGCTCGTCGCCACGACCTTCAGCTTTGGCGCCGCGTCGAGCAGACGCGCGATGTTGCGCGCCGCAGGCAGCACCTGCTCGAAGTTGTCGACGAGCAGCAGCAGCTCCGACTCCTGCAGCGCCGAGGCGAGCTGCTCGTCGGCGTCGCTCGTCGTCTCGGGGAGCTCGAGCGCTTCGCGGATCGCGCGTGTCACGAGTGCGGGATCGCGCAGGGTTGCGAGCGCTGCGACGCAGGCGCCGTGCTGGAAGTCCGGCGCGAGCCTGCGCACGAGCTCGACCGCGAGCCGCGTCTTGCCGATTCCGCCGATCCCGGTCAGCGTCAGCAGCCGCGTCGCGTCGTGCCGGACGAGCTCCGCGAGCGTCTCCAGCTCGCGCTCACGCCCGAGCAGCGGCGTGGCCGGTGTGGGGATCCGGCGCGCCGTCGCAGCCGGATGGATGTTGAGTGACGGATCCTGCTCCAGGATCGCGCGCTCGAGCTTGCGCAGCGACTCGCCGGGCTCGATGCCGAGCTCCTCCACGAGGGTTCGCCGCGCGCGCTGGTAGACGGCGAGCGCATCGGCCTGCCGGCCGCTGCGGTACAGCGCCAGCATCAGCTGGCCGCGGAGGCGCTCCCGCAGCGGGTGCTCTGCGACGAGCCCTTCGAGCTCGGCGACGAGCTGCGCATGGCGGGCGAGCGCGAGGTCGGCGTCGGTCCGGTCCTCGAGCGCCGTCAGCCGGAGCTCGTCCAGGCGCAGTGCGTCGGGCTGCGGGAGGTCGACGGGAGCCGCGTGCCAGAGGTCGAGCGCGCGCCGCAGCATCTCGGCCGCGCCGGTGGCGTCGCCGAGCGTCAGGGCCGACCGCCCGGCCTGCGCGAGGCTCTCGAACTCGAAGACGTCGACGGCGCTGGCGTCGACCGCGAGCCGGTAGCCGCTCGGGCTCGTCTCCAAAAGGCCGTCCGGCAGCAGCTTCCTGAGCTGGGAGACGTAGACCTGGAGCGTGTTCCGCGCGGTGTCCGGCGGCTCCTCGCCCCAGAGCGCGTCGATCAGCTCGTCCCGCGGCACCACCTCGCCCGCATGGAGGAGGAGCGCGGCCAGAAGCGCGCGGCGCTTCTCACCGCCGATCTCGACCGGCGCGCCGTCGATGGTGGCGCCGAGCGGCCCCAGCAGCCGGAAATGCGGCTTCATTGCAGGGTCTTACCACGTCTTCAGGCCGGTTTCAGCGTTCCTTCAGTGAGGTCGTTCAGCCTGTTGGTCGTGGATGCAACTCGAGGAATGGGCGCTCCGGGGGGTCTCGGAGCCGGGCGCGTGAACCCCGAGGGTGGGGCGGCTGTCGCCGTCAGGGCCGTCCCCACGTCCCCTGAAGGGAGGAGCCATGAAGAAGGGCAGCACCTGGTGCTAGTGAGGTCCGAGGGGGATGGGGGCGGCGTCATGGCGCCGCCCCGCGTTCCTTCGATGCGGTGGATGGCTTGATCCCGGAGCGGCTGAGGCGCCCGCTGCGGTCGCCGTCGTTCCGGAGACTTGCGCTCGGTAAGAGCATTTCGTACCTCGGCGACTGGTTGATGGTCGCCGTTCTCGTCGGTTGGGTCTACGAGTCGACGTCGTCGGTGGCGGCGGTCGCGCTGCTGATGGTGATCAGGCTCGTGCCGCCGATCGTCGGCGGCGGCGTGGCCGCTTCGATCGTCGACCGGCTGCCGCGGCAGCGGGTGCTCGTGTGGAGCGAGCTTGCCTGCGCCGCGACGATCGCGGGAGCGCTGGCCGGCGTCATGGTCGGGTCGCGCCCGATCGTCTTTGCGTGTGTCGGCCTGTGTGGGCTCGTCGGGATGATCGCGACCGTGGCCGGCAACGCGCTGATCCCGCTCGTCGTCGAAGAGGATCAACTGCCGGCGGCGAATGGAATCCACTCCGTCGGCCAGGAGGCAGCGATGGCGCTCGGCGCGCTTGCTGGCGGCGCGACACTCGCGCTCGGCGGCGCGACCGCAGGGCTCGCCGCGAATCTCGCCAGCTACGCATTTGCGGTCGTGCTGTATGCCCGCATTCAGGTTTCGGCGGAGCCCAGCACTGCGGCAGCGAAGAAGCGTGGCGGGCTGCTCGACGGCCTCCGGTACGTCTTGAGCAGCCGCCCGCTTACCGTCGTCGTCGGCTCGTTTGCGTTCGGCACGCTCGCTGCAGGTCTGGTCAACGCGACCTTGCCGAAGTTCACTGCCGAGCTCGGTCTCGGCGCGAGCGGCTACGGCTGGGCGCTCGCCGCGCTCGGCGTCGGCATGATCGCCGGCGAATCGCTCACCGGTGCGATCGCCGAGCGCGTCGACGCGCGCTGGATGTCCTTCGGCCTCGCCGGCATGGGTGTTTTCTTCGCGGCGTTCGCCTGGGCGGGGAGCGCTGTCGTCGCACTCGTCTTTCTCATCGCATTCGGGGTCGCGAACGGCTTCATCGAGGTCGTGATGATGACTGCCATCCACCAGGAGGCCGACGCCGGATACCAGGGGCGCGTTTTCGGCGTCGGCTCGACCCTGTGGCGAACGACGATGCTCGGCGCCGTCGCGTTCGCGCCGCTCGTCAACGCAATCGCGTCACCTGCGCAGACGATCACCGTTGCGGCGGGCGTGCTGCTCGCGGGGGCGCTGCTCGTTCAGGTCACGCTGCGTCCGTCGCGGCGTCTGGCGACGGCTGCTGCGTAAAGAGGCGCGGCTCCTTCCGCCACAAACGGTCGAGCGCCGAGACGACGCGCGGGCAGAACTGGGTCCCCGCATGTGCACGGATTTCCGCCAGCGCCGCCGCCATCGGCCGCGCCGGCCGGTACGGCCGTGTGCTCGTCAGCGCGTCGAGCGCGTCGGCAACGAAGACGATGCGCGCCGGCAGAGGGATGTCCTCTCCGCTCAGACCCTCCGGGTAGCCGGTCCCGTCGATCCGCTCGTGGCTCGACCGTGCGCACTGGCGCACGAACGGATGGAGGTCGAGCTCCGAGAGGATGTAGTCCGAGATGAGCGGGTGCTTCTTGACGAGCTCCCACTCGTCGTCGGTCAGCGGGCCGTTCTTGCGCAGCACCTGCCCCGGAACGCCGATCTTGCCGATGTCGTGCAGGAGCGCTCCGATCTCGATCGCCTCCAGCTCCTCGTCGCGGTAGCCGAGCTGCCGCGCGAGGCCGACGGCGACTTCGGCGACGCGTTCGGTGTGGCCGCCCGTGTACGTGTCCTTCGCCTCCATGCTCCGTGAGAGCGCGGCGATCGTGTCCTTGTGCGCGCGCCGGAGGCTGAGGTTCGCCTCGCGCGCTTCCTCCACCGCCGCGGCGGTCCGCTCCAGGTACTGGCGTACCGAGAGGATCATCAGAGCCGGCGGCAGCGTGAACGCGACGAGCCCGGCCGTCCCGACCTGCTCGTAGGCGATCGTCGCCGCGAGGGCGACCGGCCCGAAGAGCGCGAAGTGGAAGCGCGCCCAGTGGAAGCGCTCGAACCAGATCTTGGTGATCGGCGTGCGCTCGGCGAAGCTCATCACGAGACAGAGGAGGCCGTTGTTGATCACGGCGAACGCCAGTCCCGCGACCGTCGCGGCGAAGAGCCGCCACCCGGGCAGCGCCGCATAGACGAGCGCCGCTCCAGCTCCGGCGAGCGCGAGGTTCGCTGCGTCGAAGGTGGCCTTGTAGAGCTCGGGCCGCCGCCGCGTCCATTGCACGAACGCCGCGAGGATCGCGATCGCCATGGTCGTGCCGGTGTCGAAGAGGAACGCGCTCGCGATGATCCCGATCCCGGACACGCTGACGCTCCCGCGTCCGTAGACCTGGACGGAGAACAGCTGCAGCGCAAGGGTCAGAGCGAGCAGGGTCAAGACGTGCAGCGGCTCTGCCGAAACGGTGTCGACGAAGCCGTTGGCGGTCGCCATGAAGCCGGCGCCGGCAGCGATCGCAAGCCCCGCCACGAGCGCCAGCACCCGCTGGTCCGAGCCGTCGGATACGGCTGCAGGCCGAGGGACGAGGACTGGTTGGGGGAGAGCTAGCCGCATACGGTTCACCCGGGCTACCCGGGTCTTCTCGGTATGTGCGAGGCGGCACCTTTCAGCTTCCCCCGTTAGAGGGATCGCAGCAGGCCTAGAGCGCGGAGATCTGGCCCTGGAAGTGGGCCGGCGCGGTCGGATGCCCGGCAGGCAGCGTCAGCGCGAACGCGAGACCCGCCGCTCCGAGCGCGAGTGCCGCAACGATCGCGGCGATCCAGACCGTCGCCCGCGACGGGGCACGAAGCGTGAGCGGAGGCGCAAGTGCGTGGGAGCCCATCACCGACAGGACGGGAGGGGCAGAACGGTTCTTCCCCTCAGTGGCTCTGCAGCCCGCGCGGAGTGACGACGACGTCTGCGGTCGCCGCCGGCAGCCGAACCTTCTTTCCGTTCAGCGTCGCGTCGAGGTTCCAGGGGGCGCCGATCCGCAGCCACAGGTGGGTGCCGGCGAACTGCGCCCGCTGGCCGGCGTCCAACGTTCGCTCGTGGAGGACGCGCCCGGCCGGCCCACCGAGCCGGACCGACAACCAGCACGATCCCCGCGACGCGACGAGCGCGAGCAGCGCCCGCCTCGGCGCGGCGGCCGTCGTGGTCGGCGGTGCGGCCGTCGTCGTCGCCTGCGTGTGCGGCGCCGGCGGCGAGAGAGCTGTTCGACCGGACTTGTTTCCCCCGCCGCTGCTCGAGAGCCGCCAGCCGAGCAGCGCGATCCCGACGGCAAGCGGGATCAGCACGAGCCACGCGCCAACGAGCTGCCGCGGCGCCTGCACGCGGACGGGCGCCGCCGCCTCCGGCAGCTCGGCCGGCGCGTAGCGCTCGTTGAACTCGTCGACGAAGGTGGCCCCGTCGAGGCCGAGAAAGTCGGCATACGTCCGCAGGAAGCCCTTGACGTACGCCGTCCCGGGCAGCACGTCGAACTGCTCGTCTTCGAGCGCAGCCAGGTACTTCGCGCGGATGTTCGTCTCGCGCTCGACATCCGACAGCTGCAGCTGCCGGTGCTCGCGGGCGGTGCGAAGGCTGCTACCGAGCTGGAACACTGAGCGGCCCGAAAAGTGTTGCGCGGGAGCCGCCGCTGCGCCACCTTTTGTTGGGCGATGAACGCCCTCTGGCTCCTCCTCGGAATCGCGTTCGCTGCCGTCGTCTTCGGCGTCCTGACGTATGTCGGCCGTCGCTGGCGGCCGTAGGCTCTGCTCGTGAGCCCGCTCGAGCGCAAGGTCGTGACGGTGCTGTTCGCCGACCTCGTCGGCTTTACCGCGGCCGCGGAGCAGCTCGATCCGGAGGACGTCGCCGACATCCTGCGCCCGTACCACGAGCGCCTCCGCTCCGAGCTCGAGCGCTGGGGCGGCACGGTGGAGAAGTTCATCGGCGACGCGGTGATGGCGCTCTTCGGTGCTCCTGTTACACGCGAGGACGATCCCGAGCGGGCCGTGCGCGCCGCGCTGGCGATCCGCGACTGGATCGCCGACGAGGGGAAGCTCGAGGTTCGGATCGCCGTGAACACAGGCGAGGCGCTGGTCGACCTCGACGCGAGCCCCGAGGCAGGGCAAGGGATGGCGACAGGAGATGTGGTGAACACTGCGTCGCGGCTGCAGTCGGCTGCGCCGGTGAACGGCGTTCTGGTCGGCGAGACGACGTACAGAGCAACTGCGGCGACGATCGACTACCGCGAGCACGAGCCCGTCGAGGCGAAGGGGAAGCAGGCGCCGATCCCGGTGTGGGAGGTCGCGCACGCGCGGGCGCGCTTCGGCGTCGACCTGGCGCCGGACGAGCGGACACCGCTCGTCGGCCGTGAGCGCGAGGTCGCGCAGGTCGTCGACACGTTGGCGCGCGTGCGCGAAACGCGCTCGCCCGAGCTGCTGACGCTCGTCGGCGTCCCGGGCATCGGCAAGAGCCGGCTCGTCGGCGAGCTCTTCCAGTCGATCGAGGACGGCGGCGTGCTGACGTACTGGCGCCAGGGCCGGTCGCTCCCGTACGGCGAGGGCGTCAGCTACTGGGCGCTTGCCGAGATGGTCAAGGCCCAGGCCGGGATCCTCGAGACGGACAGCAACGACGAAGCGGGCGCCAAGCTCGAGCGCGCCGTCGAGCACGTCGACGACGCCGCCTGGGTGCTCGCCCACCTCAGGCCGCTCGTCGGCCAAACGGCGGCCGTGTCGACGTCGCAGGAGGAAGCGTTCGCGGCCTGGAGCCGGTTCTGGGAGACGCTCGCCGAGCAACGCCCGCTCGTCCTCGTGTTCGAGGACATC
This sequence comes from Gaiellaceae bacterium, assembly GCA_036526315.1. GTDB lineage: Bacteria > Actinomycetota > Thermoleophilia > Gaiellales > Gaiellaceae > 3-1-20CM-4-69-9. The sequence goes on from DATCYR010000017.1 coordinate 24,960, forward strand.
CAGTGGGCCGACGACGGACTGCTCGACTTCATCGACTACCTCGCCGACTGGATCCGCGACGTCCCGATCCTGATCCTCTGCACCGCACGGCTCGAGCTGCTCGAACGGCGGCCGGCATGGGGCGGGGGCAAGGTGAACGCAGCGACCGTGCAGCTGGCGCCGCTGTCGGAGGAGCAGACGACGAGGCTGATCTCGCAACTGGGTGGCGGCGTCGACCCGCAGCTGCTCGAGCGCTGCGGCGGCAATCCGCTCTACGCCGAGCAGTTCGCGCGCATGCTGGCCGAGCGCGGGGCGGACGGCGGGCTCCCCGAGACGGTGCAGGGGATCATCGCCGCACGGCTCGACGCGCTCGCACCGGACGAGAAGGCGCTGCTGCAGGACGCCGCCGTCGTCGGCAAGGTGTTCTGGCTCGGGTCACTCGGTGCGACCGAGCAGCAACTCCACGTCCTGCGCCAGAAGGAGTTCGTCGCGCGTGCGCGGCGCAGCTCTGTCGAGGGCGAGACGGAGTACGCCTTCAAGCACGTGCTCGTTCGTGACGTCGCATACGGCCAGATCCCGCGCGCGGAACGCGCGGAGAAGCACCTACGGATTGCGGAATGGATCGAGACGCTCGGTCGTCCGGACGACCACGCCGAGATGGTGGCGCACCACTACGTGAACGCGCTCGAGCTCGCGCGCGCGGCCGGCCACGAGACCGAAGAGCTACGCGAACGCACAGCCCGGGCGCTCCGCGAGGCCGGCGAGCGCGCGCTCCCACTGAACGCGCTGACCCAGGCCGAGAACTACTACCGCCAGGCGCTCGCGCTCGCTCCCGAGGACGCCCACCTCCGCCTGCGGTACGGCCGCGTGCTGTATCTGCAGGACCGGCGAGGTGAGGCGGAGCTCGCGGCGGCACGTGCGCAGCTTCTCGAGGACGGCGACCGCGAGGCCGCGGCGGAGGCGGCGCTGATGCTCGCGGACATCGCCTGGATGGAAGGGCGCAACGCCGACGTGGCGTCGCGTCTCGCGGACGCGCGCTCGCTGGTCGTCGACCTGCCGATGTCGCGGGCGCACACGGCGGTGCTCACCGAGGCAGCGCGCTACGACATGCTCGCGGGCCGAGTCGAGGCGGCGCTGGAGCTCAGTTCGCAGGCTCTGGCGATGGCGGAGGAGCTGGGGCTGGAGGAGCTACGTCTCCGCGCGCTCAACACGCTCGGGACTGCGCGCGGCGACACCGGCGACGCGCGCGGAATCGAAGATCTCGAAGAGCTGATCCGGAGCGCGACGCGGCTGAACGCGGTCCAGGAGCTCCTCCGCGGCTGGAACAACCTCGCCGTTCTGCAGGCGCTGCATTTCGGCCCTGGACACTTGCGCGCGAACGAAGCGGAGATTGTCCGACTCGCGTACCACTACGGCCAGCTCAGTTACGCACGCTTTGTCGAGTACGGCAGCGCGATCGCGAACCGCTTTCACTGGGGTGACTGGCACGACGCGCTGGCGTACGCGGACAGGGCGATCTCGGCGGTCGAGCAGGGCCTGCGGGTCTACCAGTCGGGTGGGATGTACGCCTTCCGCGGCCTGATTCGCGCCGGGCGCGGAGATGACGCGAACGCCGAGCGCGACGCCGAGCATGCGGTGGAGCGGGCGCGTCCGCACGTCGACCCGCAGGCGGTGAGCCCCGAGCTCGCAGTGACGGCCTTCATCTTCGGCGCCGTCGGCAACCGGCAGCGGGCCGGTGAGACGGTCACCGAGGCGGTCGAGGTGCTGCGGAGGCAGCACCCCCTGGCGCTGTCCGTCTACGACTCGCCGCTTTTGATGTGGGCCGCGCTCGAGCTCGGTCGCGAGGGCGAGGTCGTCGCCGAGCTCGAGCGGGAGCCGTTCAAGTCGCCGTGGCTGCGGACGTCGCTTGCTGTGGCCGCCCGTGACTTCGGTGTCGCAGCCGAGCTCTGCAAAGAGATGGGGGCGCACTCGTACGAGGCGTTCTTCCGGCTCAAGGCCGGCGACGACGAGAACGTCCGCCGCGCGCTCGCCTTCTATCGCGGGGTCGACGCGACGCGGTACATCCGCGAAGCCGAGGACATCCTTGCGGTGAAGACGTGAGCGCGCGCGAGCGCAAGGTCGTCACCGTGCTGTTCGCCGACCTCGTCGGCTTCACCTCGCGCGCCGAGCGTCTCGATCCCGAAGACGTGGACGCGATGCTCGGCCCGTACCACGAACGGCTGCGACACGAGCTCGAGCGCTGGGGCGGCACGGTGGAGAAGTTCATCGGCGACGCCGTCGTCGCGTTCTTCGGGGCGCCGGTCGCCGGCGAGGACGATCCGGAGCGGGCGGTTCGCGCAGCGCTCGCGATCCGCGACTGGATCGAGGAAGAGGGGAAGTTGCAGGTCCGCGTCGCCGTCAACACCGGCGAGGCGCTGGTGCGGCTCGACGCACGGCCGGAGACAGGCGAAGGTATGGCGACCGGCGACGTCGTGAACACCGCCTCCCGCTTGCAGTCGGCGGCGCCGACGAACGGGATCCTCGTCGGCGAGGCCACCTATCGCGCGACCTCGGAACGCATCGAGTACCGCGGACACGAGCCGGTCGAGGCCAAAGGCAAAGAGGAGCCGGTGCCGGTGTGGGAGGTCGTGCAGGCACGCGCGCGCTTCGGCGTCGACCTTGCGCCGGAGACGCGGACGCCGCTCGTCGGACGCGAGCGCGAGGTCGACCTGCTCGTCGGAACGCTCGCGCGGGCGCGCCAGCAGCGCTCGCCGGAGCTCGTGACGCTCGTCGGCGTGCCCGGGATCGGCAAGAGTCGTCTCGTCGGCGAGCTGTTCCAGTCGATCGAGCGCGGCGGAGTGCTGACGTACTGGCGGCAGGGGCGGTCGCTGCCGTACGGGGAAGCGGTCAGCTACTGGGCGCTCGCCGAGATGGTGAAGGCGCAGGCGGGAATCCTCGAGACGGACAGTGACGAGGAGGCGGAGGGCAAGCTCGCCCGCGCCGTCGAGCAGCTGATCGAGGAGGACGCGGAGTGGGTGCTCTCGCACCTGCGTCCGCTCGTCGGGCAAGGCTCGGCCGCGGGCTCGCAAGAGGAGGCATTCACGGCCTGGCGCCGCTTCTTCGAAGCGCTCGCCGAGCAGCACGCAATCGTGCTGGTGTTCGAGGACATCCAGTGGGCCGACGACGGGCTGCTCGACTTCATCGAGCACCTGGTCGACTGGGTACGCGACGTCCCGATGCTGATCCTGTGCACGGCACGGCTGGAGCTGCTCGAGCGCCGGCCGGCGTGGGGAGGGGGCAAGATCAACGCGGCGACCGTCGCCCTGTCGCCGTTGACGGACGAGGACACCGCGAAGCTGATCTGGGCGCTCGGCGCCGAGACGCCGCAGGATCTGCTCGAGCGCTGCGGCGGCAACCCGCTGTATGCCGAGCAGTACGTGCGCATGCTCGCCGAGCGCGGCAGCAGCGAGGACTTGCCGGAGACCGTGCAGGGGATCATCGCCGCACGGCTCGATTCGCTGGGGACGGAGGAGAAAGCACTCCTGCAGACCGCGGCGGTCGTCGGGAAGGTGTTCTGGCTGGGCGCCCTCGACGCGACCGAGCAGCAGCTCCATCCCTTGCAGCAGAAGGAGTTCGTCGCCCGCGCCCGGCGCAGCTCAGTCGACGGGGAGACGGAGTACGCGTTCAAGCATCTGCTCGTCCGCGACGTCGCCTACGGGCAGGTGCCGCGCGCCGACCGTGCGGGGAAGCACCTGCGCGTGGCCGAGTGGATCGAGTCGCTCGGCCGTCCGGAGGATCACGCCGAGATGCTTGCGCACCACTATGCGAGCGCGCTTGCGCTGATGCGCGCGGCGGGTCAGGACGTCGACGGAGTGGCTGCGCGGGCGCGCGACGTGTTCCGTGACGCGGGAACGCGCGCGGTGACGCTGAACGCCGTCGGAGCGGCCGAGCGCTACTTCCGCGACGCGCTCGCGTTGACGCCTCCGGAGGATCCCGAGCAGACGGCGCTCCTGTACGAGCTGGGGCGGGCTCGTTTCCTCCACCTCGAGGAAGGAGGCGAGGAGCTCGAGGTCGCGCGCGATCGGTTCGTGGCGAGCGGCGATACCGGGCGCGCCGCGGAGGCGGAGCTGCTGCTCGCGCAAATCGCGTGGCGTCGTGGGCGGGGTGACGTCGTGCGTCAGCACCTGGAGGCGGCGCGCGCACTTGCGGGGACGGAGCGGTCGCGGCTTCGCGCGGCGGTCCTGACGGAGGTTTCGCGGTACGCGATGCTCGCCGGTCGGACGGACGAAGCACTGAGTGCAGGTCGGGAGGCGATCGAGCTCGCGCAGGAGCTCGGTCTCGACGAGCTACGCGCGCAGGCGCTGAACAACGTTGGCTCCGCGCTCGGCAACTCCGGCCGCGGTGGCATGGACGACCTCGAAGAAGGCATTGCGATCGCGACGCGGATCAACTCGATCGGCGAAGTGGTGCGCGGCCTGAACAACAAGGCTGCCCAGCAGGTCATCTATGCGAAGCTCGACGAAGGGCGAGAGACGGTAAGGCAACTCCGGGCGCTCGCCGAGCGGTACGGCTACCTGGGGTTCGTGCGCTTCATCGACGGCGGGCCCGAGATCGCACACCGCTACCAGGACGGGGAGTGGGATGAATCGCTCGCCCGGGCCGACGCGTTTCTGGCCGAGGTCGAAGCAGGCTCACCTCACTACCAGGCCGGCGGCGCCTACAGCTTTCGGGCGCTGATGCGTCTGGCGCGCGACGACGAAGCAGGGGCGGTGAGTGATGCAGCACGCGGGTGTGAGCTCGGAGCACTCGCGGGAGATCCGCAGGCGTCCATCTCCTCGCTCGCGTTCTGCGGCCTGGTGTACGACAGTGTCGGCGACCGCGGACGTGTGGCAGAGATAACCGACGAGCTGCTCGAGAGCGTCACGTCGCTGCCCGACGTCGGCTGGAGTGTCCTCGTTTCGCCGGAGTTCGCCTGGCTCGCGCGCTGCGCCGGACGAGACGACGCGTTTCGGGCGGTCTTCGCGCGCCAGCCGAAGTACACGCGGTGGCTGGACGCTGCCGAGGCGATCAGCGAAGGAGATCTCGTCGGTGCCGCGGACGTCCTCGGGGAGATCGGCGCGAGGCCGATCGCGGCGTTCATCCGTCTGCAGAGCGGGTTCGAGCCGCAGGTGCGGCAGGCGCTCGAGTTCTACCGCAGCGTCGGCGCGACCCGCTACATCCGCGAGGGCGAGGCGCTGCTCGCCGCGAGCGCCTGATGCACTTCGGCGCCATCCTCCCGAACTACGGGCTCGACTCCAGCCCGGAAGGGATTCGACGGACGACCGAGCTGGCGGTCGAGCTCGGCTTCGACTCCGTCTGGACGACAGAGCACATCATCGTCGGGCCGGACGGCGCCGACCCCTACGGCCGCGTCTACGACCCGCTGGTCACGCTCGGCTGGATCGCCGGCTGGACCGACCGCATCGGCCTCGGGACGTCGATCGTGCTCGTCGCGCTTCACCATCCGATCCACCTCGCGAAGGAAGTGGCGACGCTGCAGGAGCTGAGCGGCGGCCGCGTCCGGCTCGGGATCGGCGTCGGCTGGCACGAGGACGAATACCGGTTCATGGGCGTGCCGTTCAGGGAGCGAGGCCGCCGGGTCGACGAGAGCGTGCGGCTGATGCGCGCGCTCTGGAGCGGCGAGCGGTCGTTCCAGGGTGAGTTCTGGTCGTTCGACGACGCGATGTCCGAGCCGCATCCCTCGCCGCAGCCCGAGATCTGGGTCGGGGGCAGTTCGGCGCGCGCGATCCGCCGTGCGCGCGAGCTCGGCGATGTCTGGCACCCCTCGCGCGGCTCCGACGCCGACGACGTGCGCCGCGTGAAAGACGAGTATCCCGACTTGCGGGTGATTCCGCGGACGGCTGCGGAGAACGTCGACGCGATGCTCGAGGCGGGCGCCGAGGGCGCCGTCCTCAGCTTCACCCGCGAGGACGCGATGCGCGAGTTCGCGGCGCGGCGGTTCTAGAGAACCTCGCCGACCCCCTCGAGGCTCTCGAGGTTGTGCCCGCTGAGGAAGACGTCGACGTGCGGCAACGCTGCGTGCATGCCGCGCGCGAGTGGCTCGTAGCGCGGGTCCTCCTTGAGCGGGTTCAGCCAGACGACGCGGTGCGCAAGCCGGCCGAGGCGCGCCATCTCCGCGCCGAGCTCCTCCGGCTCGCCGACGTCGAGCCCGTCGGAGCAGATCACGACGACGGAGCCGCGCACGACGTTCGTCCGCGTCAACGCACGCACGGCGTCGCCGATGCGCGTGCCGCCGTTCCAGTCGACCACCTCGTCGGCAGCGCGCCGTAGCGCCTCCTTCGGGTCGGCGACCGCGAGCGCGCGCGTCACGCGCGTCAGCCGCGTGCCGAAGCAGAACGCCTCCCAGCGCGCGTCCGCGCGCAGCGCGGCGCGCGCGAACAGCACCAGCGCGCGCGAGTAGTCCGCCATCGAGCCCGACACGTCGAGCAGCAGCACGAGCCGCCGCCGCCGTCGCCGACGCGCGCGCCACACGCGCTCGACCGGCTCGCCGCCGGTGCGGAACGAACGCCTGAGTGTGCGCCGCAGGTCGGGATCGCCGTGCCGCGCCGTGTCTCGCCGACGCGTGCGGCGCTCAGGGACGCTCAGGCGCAGCCGCTGCATCAGGGCCGCCAGCTCGACCAGCTCCTCGCGTGTGAGGTCGGCGAAGCGCTTCGTCCGCAGCAGCTCGTCGCGGCTCGCGAGCGCCACCTCCTCCTCGACGACCGTGACCGACCGCACGGGCGGCTCCTCCTCGAGGACGCCGCGGAAGACTCGGTCGTAGACGGGGATCTCCTCAGGCCGGGAGACGAGCGTCAGGCGGCCGGCCCAGTAGAGGTCGCCGAGCGGCAGGGCCGCGGCCGTGCGGCAGAAGTCGACGACGCGGGCCGGCCCGACGGCGAGCCCCTCGTCCCGCAACGCGCGCGCGAAGACGACGAGGCGCTCGAGCGCGTCAGCCACTGAAGAGCTCGGCCCTGGCGCGCGTGAGGTCGTCGTGGTTCTTGACGGCCCAGCCGAGTGTCTCCTCGGCGGCGTCGGCGCCGAGGAGCGCGAGCGCGCGCGCCCAGTCGATCGCCTCGGCGATCCCCGGCGGCTTCGCCAGGTCGAGCGCGCGGAGCCGCGCGATCGACTCCGCCACCGAGCGTGCCAGTGCCTCGGGCACCTCCGGCGCGCGCAGCCGCACGATCTCCACCTCGCGCTCGAGCGTCGGGAAGTCGATCCAGTGGTAGAGGCAGCGCCGCTTGAGCGCGTCGTGCAGCTCTCGCGTGCGGTTCGAGGTCACGATCACGACCGGCGGCTCCTCGGCGGCGATCGTTCCCAATTCGGGCACCGTCACGCTGAACTCCGACAGCACCTCGAGCAGGAACGCCTCGAACTCGTCGTCCGCGCGGTCGACCTCGTCGATCAGCAGCACCGCGCCCGATCCCGCCCGCAGCGCTCGTAGCAGCGGCCGCTCGATCAGGAAGTCCGGCCCGTACAGCTCCGAGACATGCTCGCGCACCTCGCCGGCCTGCAACGCGCGTGCGTACAGGAGCTGGCGCGCGTAGTCCCATTCGTACAAGGCCTGCGCCGAGTCGATCCCCTCGTAGCACTGGAGGCGGATCAGCTCGGCACCGAGGATCCGCGCGAGCGTCTTGCCGACCTCGGTCTTGCCGACGCCGGCTTCGCCCTCCAGGAGCAGCGGCCGCCGCAAGGTCACAGCGAGGTAGATCGCCGTCGCCAGGCCCCGGTCGGGGAGGTACGACTCGCCCGCGAGGGCCCGCTCGACGTCCTCGACAGAACCGAATCGCACGCGGCCATCGTAGGACGTGCAGGAGCGCCGGGCGAGGCGTATCCTCGGGCAAAGACGGCGTACAACCTGGGGCGAGAGAGGGGAGGCGGTTCATCCGTGTATCCCGCGCGTTTCGAGTACTTCGCGCCCACGAACCTCGACGAGGCGCTCGAGCTGCTCGCGCGCTTCGACGGCGGCGACGCGAAGGTCCTGGCCGGAGGCATGAGCCTCATCCCGGTGATGAAGCTCCGTATCGCGGCTCCGGCTGCGCTGGTCGACATCAACCGCATCGAGGGTCTGGACACGCTCGCGGAGGAGGACGGGGCGCTGCGCATCGGCGCGCTCGTCCGCCACAAGACGTGTGAGCGCTCCGACCTGCTGAAGAGCAAGTACGGCGTGCTCGGCGACGCAGCGCCACTGATCTCCGACCCGATCGTGCGCAACCTGGGGACCGTCGCCGGCTCGATCGCGCATGCGGACCCGCAGGGAGACTGGGGCTCGGCGCTCCTGGCGTTGCGCGCCGAGGTCGTCGTGCGAAGCGCCGACGGCGAGCGGACGATCCCGATCGACGAGTTCTTCTACGGCCCGTTCATGACCTCGCTGCAGCCGAACGAGCTGATCACCGAGATCCGCGTTCCCGCGCCCGGCCGCTCGGCCGGCACCTACCTGAAGCTCGAGCGCAAGGTCGGCGACTTCGCGACCGCCGGCGTCGCCGTGCACGTCGCGATGTCGAACGGCACGGTCGACAAGGCCGGGATTGCGCTGACGGGCGTCGGCGCGACGAACCTGCGCGCCGAGGCTGCCGAGCAGGCGCTCGTCGGCCACGCCCTCGACGACGACGCGATCGACGAGGCGGCGCGGCTGGCGGCCGAGGCGGCCGAGCCGCAAACCGACGTTCGCGGCACCGAGGAATACAAGCGCAACGTCGTCCGCATCTTCACCGCGCGCGGTCTGCACAAGGCGAAGGCGGCGCTGGCATGAACTGCCCGAGCTGCGGCGAGCCGCTCCCCGCCGGCGCCGGACAGCACGCGGTCGTGCCGAGCGCCGGCATCGTCGACTGCCCGAGCTGCGGCGCGCGGGTCGACATGTCGACCGGTCGCATCTCGGATGGCGTGTCGACCGAGGGCCGGGCGGAGGAGCAGGGCGGCGCACCGATTCCCGAAGGCGCGCCCGAGTCGTTCTCCGGCGAGGAGACGGTCGAGGGCGTCATGGACGAGATCGAACAGAAGGAGCAATCGTGATCACCGAGACGAAGCCGACGACGCAGGAGATCAGCGTCACCGTGAACGGCGAGGAGCACTCGCACGAGGTCGAGCCGCGGCTGCTGCTCGTCCACTTCCTCCGGGAGAAGCTCGGCCTCACCGGCACGCACGTCGGCTGCGACACGACGAGTTGCGGCGCGTGCACCGTCCTCGTCGACGGCGTCCCGATCAAGTCGTGCACGCACTTCGCCGTGCAGGTCGACGGCCGCGAGGTGAAGACGGTCGAAGGCCTCGCGAGGGGCGGCGAGCTGCACCCGATTCAGCAGGGCTTCCACGAGGAGCACGGCCTGCAGTGCGGCTTCTGCACGCCGGGGATGATGCTCGTCAGCGCCACGCTGCTCGAGCAGAATCCCGACCCGACGGAAGAGGAGATCCGCTGGGCGCTCTCCGGGAACATCTGCCGCTGCACGGGCTACCAGAACATCGTCAAGTCGGTGCAGTGGGCCGCGAACAAGCTGAAGGAGACGTCATGACTGCGGTCGAGACCGAGCACAAGGGCTGGCTGGGGCGCAGCGTCAAGCGCAAGGAGGACGCGCGCTTCATCGTCGGCCGTGGGAACTACATCGAGGACATCAAGCTCCCCGGGATGCTGTACATGGCGATCCTGCGGAGCCCGTACGCGCACGCGAAGATCAACTCGGTCGACACGTCGCGCGCGACGGAGCTCCCCGGCGTCGTCGCGGTGGTGACCGGCGAGCTGCTCGCCGAGCACAAGCTCGCCTGGATGCCGACGCTGTCGGGCGACACGCAGGCCGTGCTCGCGACCGACAAGGTGCGCATGCAGGGGCAGGAGGTGGCGTGCGTGATCGCCGAGGACCCGTATGTCGCGCACGACGCGCTCGCGCTGATCGACGTCGACTACGACCCGCTTCCCGTCGTGATCAGCCCGCAGGCGGCGCTCGACCCGACCGCGCCGCTGATCCGCGACGACAAGGAAGACCAGACCGACAACAGGGTCTACCACTGGGAAGCCGGCGATGCGGAGGCGACGGAGAAGGCGTTCGCGGAGGCGGAAAAAGTCGTCCGGCTCGTCACGCACTACCCGCGCTGCCATCCGGCGCCGCTCGAGTGCTGCGGCTGCGTCGCGGACGTGAATCCCGCGACCGGGAAGGCGACGATCTACATGACATCGCAGGCGCCGCACGCACACCGCACGGTGTTCGCGCTCGTCGCCGGGCTGCCGGAGCAGAACATCCAGATCATCTCGCCGGACATCGGTGGCGGCTTCGGCAACAAGGTGCCGGTGTATCCCGGCTACGTCGTCGCGACGGCGGCGTCGCTCCTGCTCGGCAAGCCGGTGAAGTGGATCGAGGACCGCACGGGCAACCTGATCTCGACCGGCTTCGCGCGCGACTTCTACATGGACGGCGAGCTCGCGCTGAAGGACGACGGGACGATGACGGGGCTGCGCGTGAAGATGCTCTCCGACCAGGGCTACGCGTACGCGGACGCGCAGCCGTCGAAGTTCAAGGCGGGGCTGTTCCACATCGTCACGGGCTCGTACGACATTCCCGCGGCGCACGTCGTGACGGAGGGCGCATACACGAACAAGGCGCCGGGCGGTGTCGCGTATCGCTGCTCGTTTCGCGTCACCGAGGCGTCGTTCTTCATCGAGCGGCTCGTGCAGACGGCCGCGTACGAGCTGGGCGTCGATCCGGCCGAGCTGCGGCGAAAGAACTTCGTCCCGCCGGAGAAGTTCCCCTACAAGTCGGCGACGGGGTTCGAGTACGACTCGGGCAACTACGAGCCGGCGCTCGACCAGGCGCTGGAGCGTGTCGGCTACGTGTCTTTGCGTGAGGAGCAGAAGAAGGCGCGGGAGGAGGGCCGTTTGCTCGGCATCGGCCTCGCGTCGTTCACGGAGGTCGTCGGCGCCGGCCCGAGCCGGCAGTACGACATCCTCGGGATCAAGATGTTCGACTCCGCGGAGCTGCGCGTGCACCCGACGGGGAAGGCGATCTTGAAGCTCGGCGTGAAGTCGCAGGGGCAGGGCCACGAGACGACGTTCGCGCAGATCGTCGCCGAGGAGATCGGCATCCCGCCCGAGGACATCACCGTGCAGGAGGGCGACACCGACAACACGCCGTACGGCCTCGGCACGTACGCGTCGCGGTCGACGCCGGTCGCGGGCGCGGCGACTGCAGTCGCGGCGCGCAAGGTGCGCGACAAGGCGCGCAAGCTCGCCGCGCACCTGCTCGAAGCTTCGGAGGACGACCTGGAGTGGTCGGGCGCTGGCTTCGCCGTCAAGGGCGCGCCCGACCGCTCGAAGACGATCCAGGAGATCGCCTTCGCCGCGTACACCGACCATCCCCAGGGGATGGAGGCCGGCCTCGAGGCGACGAACTACTACGACCCGCCGAACATGACGTACCCGTTCGGGACGTACGCGGTCGTCGTCGAGGTCGACCGCGGCACGGGCAAGTGGGACGTGAAGAAGGTCGTCGCAGTCGACGACTGCGGCACGCGGATCAATCCGATGATCGTCGAGGGCCAGATCATGGGCGGCCTGACCGAGGGTTACGGCATGGCCGCGATGGAGCTGATCACCTTTGACGAGGACGGCAACTGCATCGGCGCCAACTTCACCGACTACCTGCTGCCGGGCTCGTGGGAGACGCCGTCGTTCGAGCTGGGCGAGACGGTGACGCCGTCGCCGCACCACCCGATCGGCGCGAAGGGCGTGGGGGAGTCGGCGACGGTCGGCTCGCCGGCGGCGTTCGTGAACGCGGTGGTGGATGCGCTGGCGCACGCGGGCGTGCGGAACATCGACATGCCGCTCACGCCGGACAAGGTGTGGGAAGCGCTCAACGAGGCGGGACTGGCGGAGTGAACGTGCTCGTCGAAGCTGGACGCCTGGCGGCGGAGGGGACGCCGTTTGCACTCGCCACGGTCGTTGGTGTGGAGCGGCCGTCGTCGGCGCGCGTGGGTGACCGGGCGCTGGTTACCGCGGACGGCGAGCTGCACGGCTGGGTCGGCGGTGCCTGTACGGAGCCGGAGGTGGTGCGGTTGTCGCTGGCGGCGCTCGCCGATGGCGGCGCGCGGCGGGAGCGGATCGAGAGTCGGTGCGCGTCCGAGGGTGCTGTGGAGGTGCTGATCGAGCCTCAGCGGGCTCCGCTGGTGCTGGCAGTCGTCGGGGATGCACCGGCGGCGCGGACGCTGCGCGAGCTGGCGGGGGTGCTCGGGTGGCGCGTGACGAGCGAGATCCGCGGCGCCGAGGCGGTCGTGGTAGCGACGATGGGACGTGAGGACGAGGCTGTGCTCGAAGCGGCTTTGGCGGGCGACGCCGGCTACATCGGGCTCGTCGCGAGTGCTAAGCGGGCGGCTTCGTTGGGGCTCGACGAGGAGTCGCGGGCGCGCGTCCGCTCGCCGGCCGGCCTCGATCTCGGCCCGTCGTCCCAGGAAGAGATCGCGGTCGCCATCCTGGCCGAGCTGGTGGCTTGGCGACACACGCGTTCGCAGGACGTGCTCGTCGAGTACGCCACCGATCCGATCTGCGGCATGTCGGTCGCCGTCATTGGCGCCGAGCACACGCTCGAGCACGACGGCGCGACGTACTACTTCTGCAGTGCTCACTGTCGCAAGAAGTTCGCCGCAGCGCTTGTCTGAGCGGAGGCACGGCGCACGGTCCGGCCGCACACGATGCCGTGCGTGATGCTGGCGCTTCGATACCCGTCTGCGTCAGACGGTCGCGGCGAGGAAGCGTTCGAATCGTGCAGCCAGTCGCTCGCGAGCAGCCGGACTTTTGGCCGCTGTAGGCCGGAACCACACGACCGCGGAATCGAGCTTGGTGAATCCTGGACCCGCGCCTCTCGTCGTGCATGTCTCCGTTCGACTGGATCATCTGGCAGGACGGCCTCTTGTTCGTCGATTGGTCCAACAATCGCGCCAGGCGCAACAAGCACTTGTCCCGTTGTCGGGTCGTCCGCGATGACAAAGAAGGGGAAATTGGGTCGGTAAGAGGTGCGTTCCCGCACGTACTCGATGAGACAGGGTCCAAAGTCGCGGTCTGACGATGCGGTCCTGAGCCAGGTCTAGGATGGGCCTCCCGTGCCAGAAGCACCGTTCGTCCATCTTCACGTCCACTCCGAGTACTCGATCCTCGACGGGGCCTGCCGGATCCCAGCGCTGGCCGCGCGCGCAGCTGAGTTCGAGATGCCGGCTGTGGGGCTCACCGACCACGGCTCCATGGCCGGGGCGATCGAGCTCTACCGCGAGACCCAGAAGCAGGGCGTCAAGCCGCTCCTCGGCTGTGAGGTCTACGTCGCCGACGACCGGCGCGCGCAGACCAAGGGCAACGCGCACCTGACGCTCCTCGCCGCCGACAACGTTGGCTACTCGAACCTGATCAAGCTCTCCTCGACGGCCTACCTCGAGGGCTACTACTACAAGCCGCGCGTCGACTGGGAGCTCCTCCAGAGCCACTCGCAGGGTCTGATCGCGCTCTCCGGCTGCCTCTCCGGGCGGGTCTGTAAGGCGCTCGAGGAGAGTCGTCCCGCGGACGCCGCCGCCGACCTCGACCGGCTCGTCCAGATCTTCGGCAAGGAGAACACCTACGTCGAGATCCAGAATGCGCACCTCGAGCCGCAGCAGCGGATCAACCCGCAGCTCGCGAAGCTCGCCGAGGGCACCGGCCTCGGGCTCGTCGCGACCGGCGATGTGCACTACCTCAACCACGAGGACGCGCGCGCACACGAGGCGCTGCTCTGCATCCAGTCCGGCGACTCGCTCAAGAACCCGCAGCGCTGGAAGTTCGACACCGATCACTTCTACTTCAAGTCGCCCCAGGAGATGGCGCAGGACTTCCCCGGCTACGAGCAGGCGCTCCGGCGCACGCTCGAGGTCGCCGAGCGCTGCAACGTCACGATCGACCTCGGGCGGTTGCTACTCCCCAAGTACCCGACGCCGAACGACGGCGACGCCTTCGAGTACCTCGTCGAGCTGACGGAAAAAGGCCTGCAAAAGCGCTATGAACGCGTCACGCCGGAGCTCAACGAGCGGCTCAAGTTCGAGCTGAAGACGATCCGCGAGCTCGGCTTCACCGACTACTTCCTGATCGTCTGGGACTTCATCGCCTTCGCGCGGCGGAACGGCATCAGCGTCGGCCCGGGACGCGGCTCATCCGCCGGCTCTCTCGTCGCCTACTGCCTCGAGATCACCGACATCGACCCGATCAAGTACGACCTGCTCTTCGAGCGCTTCCTCAACCCCGGCCGCAAGTCGATGCCGGACATGGACATCGACTTCGCCGTCGACGGACGCGACCGCGTCATCAACTACGTGGCCGAGAAGTACGGCCGCGACCGCGTCGCCCAGATCATCACCTTCTCGACCATGGCGGCCCGCGCCGCCGTCCGGGACGCGGGCCGCGTGCTCGAGATCCCCTACGGCGTCGTCGACAAGATCGCGAAGGCGATTCCGGAAGGGCCGGGCCAGACGCTCGACGCGTGCCTCAAGCCCGGGCAGGAGTTGAAGCAGCTGTACGACGCCGACCCGACGGCGCGCGAGATCGTCGATCTCGCCAAGCCGCTCGAAGGCCTCGTCCGCGCCGACTCGATCCACGCCGCCGGCGTCGTCATCGGCGACCGGCCGCTGACGGACTACGTCCCGCTGCAGCAGAAGGGCCAGGACCAGGAAGTCGTCACGCAGTTCCACGGCGGCGACGTCGAGAAGCTCGGCCTGCTGAAGATGGATTTCCTCGGGCTGCGGAACCTCGACGTCCTCGAGCGCGCACGCGAGCTGGCCGGCAACGGCATCGACTGGGCGACGCTGCCGCTCGACGACAAGAAGATCTACGAGATGCTCGCGAAGGGCGACGCGACCGGCGTCTTCCAGTTCGAGTCGTCAGGCATGCGCGAGGCCCTGCGGCAGGTCAAGCCGACGGAGTTCGAGGACTTGATCGCGCTCGTCGCGCTCTACCGGCCGGGCGCGATGGCGTACATCCCGATGTACGCGCGGCGCAAGAACGGCCAGGAGCCCGTGACGTACCCGGACCCGCGCCTCAAGTCGATTACCGGCATGACCTTCGGGACGTGCCTCTACCAAGAGCAGTTCATGGAGATCGCCAAGCAGATCGCCGGCTTCACGCCGAACGAAGCGGACGACCTGCGCAAGGCGATCGGCAAGAAGGACCACAAGCTGATGGCGTCGCTCAAGGACAAGTTCCTCGAGGGCTGCGCGCAGAGCAACACGACGCCCGCCGTCGCGAACCAGCTCTGGAAGGACATCGAGGCGGCGCAGGACTACTCCTTCAACAAGGCGCACGCCGCCTGCTACGCGCTGATCGCGTACCGCACCGCCTACATGAAGGCGCACCACCCGCAGGAGTACATGGCCGCGCTGATCTCCTCGGTCATGAACACGAAGGACCGCGTGCCGTTCTACGTCAACGCGTGCGACGAGATGGGGATCGAGGTGCTGCCGCCGGACGTCAACACGTCGCAGCTCGACTTCGCCGTCGTCGAGGGGAAAATCCGCTTTGGCCTCTCGGCCGTAAAGAACGTGGGGGAACCTGCGGCGCGCGCGATCATTCGCGCGCGGGAAAACGGCGGCCCGTTCGAGTCGATCTGGGATTTTTGCGAGCGCGTCGACCCGGCCGCCGCGAACAAGCGCGCGCTCGACTCGCTCGTCAAGTGCGGCGCGCTCGACTCGACCGGGGCGACGCGGCTGGGGATGCTCGACGCGCTCGAGGCCGCTCTCGGCGCCGGCGCGGCGCGGCAGCAGGACGCGCTCTTCGGCCAGGAGTCGATGTTCCAGGTCGAGCACCCGAAGATCTCGAGCGAGGAGTTCGAGAAGAGCGAGCTGCTGCGGCTGGAGAAGGACACGCTCGGCCTCTACGTCTCGGAGCACCCCCTGCACTCGATCCGCGACCAGCTACGGCGCAAGACCGATTGCACGATGGCGGAGGTCGAGCGGCGCCGTGACGGCGAGGTTGTCACCGTCGGCGGGATCGTCTCCGCGATCAAGCACCTGACGACGAAGAAGGGCGAGCCGATGGTCTTCATGCGGCTCGATGACGTCACCGGCGGCGCCGAGCTCGTCGTCTTCAACTCCGTCTACGCGCAGTCGCGCGAGCTCTGCACCGTCGACCGGATCCTGATCGTCAAGGGCCGCGTCGACCACAAGCAGGAGGGGGAGACGAAGCTGCTCGCGATGGAGGTCGCGCCGTTCGAGGCCGTCGCCGAGCGCAAGGAGATCACGATCAAGATCGACGCGCGCATCGCCCGGGCCGGCGTCGTCCGCGACCTGGCGCTGCTCGTCAGGGACTTTCCGGGCGAGTCGCGCGTCAACCTGCTGCTCGAGATGTCCGACGGGCCGCGTCAGTTCGTGCTCGGCCCGCAGTACAAGGTCAAGCCGGTGCCGGACTTCTTCGCCGAGGCGAAGGCACTCCTCGGCGAAGCGGCCGTCCTCTAGTTACGCAGCGCCGTACAGCGCCCGCGGCAGCACCGCGGAATCGGTCGTGCATGACGCGACGATCGCCGCGGCGAGCTCGTTCACCTCTTGGCGCTGCTGCCTCGCGACCGATGCCAGGATCTCGTCGGCGAGCTTGATCCCGACGCCGAAACGCTCGGCGAGGACGCCGCGGGCATGCTCGATGACAGCGGCCGGGTTCGGCTGGTCAGACATTCGCCTGCTCCTTCCTCGAAGGTCAACTCGTCGAGGCGGGGCCTAGGCCTCGGGCGCCGTCTTGCCAGGCCGCGGTTCGTCCAAACCTCCGGCTGTGTTACCACTAGCCGGTGAGCACCGCGGCCGAGCGGCCGACCGGGACAGTCACCTTCCTCTTCACCGACATCGAGGGGTCGACCCGTCTGCTCAAGCAGCTTCGCGACGACTACGGGACGGCGCTCGCCGACCATCAGACGATCGTCCGCGAGGCGCTCGCCGCGCACGACGGCTGGGAGATCGACACGCAGGGCGACTCGTTCTTCGCCGCCTTCCGTCGCGCCAAGGATGCCGTCGGTGCGGCGGTCGAGATCCAGCGCGGCCTCGCCGAGCACGAGTGGCCGCAAGGGACGGAGCTCCGCGTGCGGATGGGCATCCACACCGGTGAGCCGGCCGTCGGCGGCGAGCGCTACGTCGGGCTCGGCGTCCACCGCGCGGCGCGCATCGCCGCGGCCGGGCACGGCGGTCAGGTGCTCGTGTCGGCGACGACGCGCGAGCTGCTCCGCGACGACCCGCCGCCAGACGTCTCGCTGAGGGACCTCGGCGAGCACCAGCTCAAGGACATGGACGAGCCTGAGCGCATCTACCAGCTCGTCGCGCCCGGGCTCGCCGAGGAATTCCCGCCGCTGAAGACGAGCGCGCCGGCGCTCGCCGCCGGCCGCGAGGGCGAGCTCGTCGAGGCCGCGCAGGAGACGGTCGCCGGGATGACGTCGCGGTGGCGCCAGCGCCGGTACGTGATCGGCGTGGGCATCGTGGCCGCCGTCGCCCTGGCCGTCGTCCTCGGTCTCGTTCTCACCCGGAGCAGCGCCAGCGCGTCCGGCACGGTCGCAGCGAACAGCGTCGGCCTGGTCGACCAGCACAGCGGCAAGGTGCACGCCGAGATCGGCGTCGGTCACGCGCCGAGCGCGATCGCTGCCGGCGCGAGCGCAATCTGGGTGACGAACACCAACGACAGCTCCGTCTCCCGCATCGACGCCAAGACGAACGACGTCAACCAGACGATCGACGTCGGCAGCAATCCCTCGGGCATCGCGGTCGGCGGCGGCTCGATCTGGGTCGCCAACGGGTTCGATGGGACGGTGTCGCGGATCTCCTCGGACGCGAATCGCGTCGTGCAGACGATCACGGTCGGCAACGGGCCGACGGCCGTGACCTACGGCGACGGTGCGGTCTGGGTCGCCAACGGGGTCGACGGCAGCATCAGCCGCATCGACCCGGCGAGCGGGCACGTCACGCGGACGGTCGCTGCCGAGGCAGGGATCAGCGGGCTTGCGTTCGGCTCGAACCTGCTGTGGGTCTCCGTGATGCCGTCGGGGACTGTCCTCGCGCTCGATCCGAAAAGCGGTGAGGTCGTTCACCGGATCGGTGTCGGCGTCGATCCCAGTGCCATCGCGTACGGTGCCGGCGCTGTCTGGGTGACGAACCGCTCCGACGGCACGGTCTCGCGGATCGATCCGCGCGCCGCCAACGTCACCGATGCGATCTCGGTCGGCCAGAGCCCCGTCGCCGTCACGGCCGCCGGCGACGCAGTCTGGGTCGCGAGCGCCGGCAGCGGGACTGTCTCGAAGGTCGATCCCTCGCAAGTCCGCGTCGTGAAGACGATCCACGTCGGCAACGAGCCGAGCGGGCTGACGACGGCCACCGACGGTGTCTACGTCGCGGTGCGGAGCACCGGGCTCAGTCACCGCGGGGGGAAGCTGCGTGTCGCCGCCTGGTTCCCCTACGACTACCTCGATCCTGCGGCGGCCTACTCGCTGACGTCGTGGCAGCTGTTCGCGCTGACGAACGACGGCCTCGTCGGCTTCCGGCGCGTGGGCGGTGTCCAGGGCCTCGAGCTCGTTCCGGATCTCGCCGCTGCGCTGCCGGTGGCCGGCAGTGGGGGGAAGACGCTCACCTTCCGCCTGCGGCCCGACATCCGGTACTCGAACGGCCGCGTCGTCCAGCCGCAGGATTTCCGCCGCGCGCTCGAACGCGTCCTCTCGTTCGAGAACCCGCCGTCGGGCGGCGCGCCGTACTACCGAGACATCGTCGGCGCGGCGAAATGCAAGCCGGGGCGTCGCTGCGACCTTTCGCGCGGGATCATCGCCGACCCTGTCGCGCGGACGGTGACATTTCGGCTGACGAAGCCCGACCCCGACTTCCTGACGAAGCTCGCGATGCCCTGGGCCTACGCGGTGCCGGCGTCGACGCCCGACGCCGACCAGTCGAAGCATCCGCTGCCGGCGACCGGGCCCTACGAGTTCGCGCCGTCGACCAAGAACGTCATCCGGCTCGTTCGGAACCCCCATTTCCGCGAATGGTCGGCCGACGCTCAGCCGGCCGGGTACCCCGACGAGATCGTCTGGCACCAGTACACGGACGCAACAGCCGTTGCCCGCGCCGTTGCCGACGGTCGCGCCGACGTCGGCGACCGGCTCAGTCCGGGCATGACGACACAGCAGCTTGCGGACGCTGCGACGCGATATCCGAGCGAGCTGCGCACGGAGACGCAGTTGCAGACGCTCTACTTCTTCCTGAACACGCGCATCCCGCCGTTCAACGACCGGCGCGCACGGCTCGCAGTCAACTACGCGTTCGACCGGAGCGCCTATGCGCAGACGCTCGGCACCGGCGCCACCGTCACCTGCCAGCTCCTCCCGCCCAACTTCCCGAGTTATCGCCGCACGTGTCCCTTCGTCCCGAACGGCGTGGCCGGCCTGGACAAGGCGCGTCGCCTCGTCCGCGCGTCCGGCACGTTCGGGCAAGCGGTGCGGGTCTGGGTACCCGACCTGCGCCTTCCGTCAGGGCGCTTCATGGTCTCCGTGTTGCGGTCGCTGGGTTACCGCGCGCGACTGAAAGTCGTCCCCGGCGGCCCGAACAAGTACTTCCCGCTCGTGGCCGACACGCGGACGAACGCACAGATCGGCTTCAACGGCTGGACTCCCGACTACCCCTCGGAGACGGGCTTTCTGACCATCCAGTTCGCCTGCTCGGGGTTCGTTCCAGGGCATCCGGAGCTGACGACCGACGCGAGCTTCTTCTGCGACCGGCGTATCGACAAGCTGATGGCGCGCGCGGCCGCGGTCGAGGCAGTGAATCCCGCCGCCTCGCACGCGTTGTGGCAGCAGGCCGAGCGTGAGCTGTTGGCCCAGGGCGTCGTCGTCCCGACCGAGAACCCGACAAGCGTCGACATGGTCGCAAAGGGGGTGGGCAACTACCAGTTCCACCCGCAGTGGCACGCGCTCATCGACCAGCTCTGGGTACGTTGAGCGGCTTGCAGGATCCGGACTACATTGAGAGCGTCACCGTCGGCGCGCCGCCGTCGCAGTACACGGAGATCGTCATCGCCGACTACGACCCGATCTGGCCGCACTGGTTCGAGAGCGCCGCGTTCCGGATCCGGGAGGCGCTCGGCGACAAGGTGCTCCAGCTCGATCACGTCGGCTCGACGTCGGTTCGCGGCCTGCCGGCGAAGCCGCTGATCGACATCAACATGGTCGTCGCCGATACGACCGACGAGGACGCCTACGTGCCGCCGCTCGAGGGAATCGGCTACGAGCTGCGCGTCCGCGAGCCCGACTGGCACGAGCACCGGCTGCTGCGCGGCTTCGACCCGCCGGTCAACCTCCACGTCTTCAACCCCGGCTGCATGGAGCTCGAGCGGACGCTGCGACTGCGCGATTGGCTCCGCACGCACGACGACGACCGCGATCTCTACGCGCGCACGAAGCGCGAGCTCGCGGCGAAGCGGTGGAAGTACGTGCAGAACTACGCCGACGCGAAGAGCGAGGTGATTCAGCAGATCCTTGCGCGTGCAGAATCTCGCGAATGATCCCGCTGCTCGAACAGATGCGCGCCGCACTCGACGCCCACGACCTGGACGCGTTCGTCCAGTTCTTCCGCGACGACTACGTCGGCGAGCGACCGCGCCATCCCGGCGCCAAGATCTCGAGCCGCGAAGACGCGCGGGCCAATTGGGCCGAGGTGATCGCCGACATGCCAGACCTGCGCGTCGAGGTGCCCGCCGCCGTCGAGGACGGGAACCGCATCTGGAGCGAGTGGCGGGCCTACGGGACCTCGCGCAGCGGCGCCTTGCTCGAGCTGCGCGGCGTGATCATCTTTGGCATCGAGGATGGGCTCGTCGCCTGGTCGCGGATGTATTTAGAGCCCGTTGAGCAGGGA
>DATCYR010000018.1:0-123597 GCA_036526315.1 Gaiellaceae bacterium
GAGGGACTCGGTCGTGCTGATGCTTTCATCAGATGCCCGCGGTGCATGAGAAGGCCCGCGATGCGCGGACCTTCTCTGCGGCCGAGCCCGGAGGCTTACGCCTGGACGGCTCCATTCGTCTTGTGGACGATGACCTCGCCCTGCGTCACCTTCGGCGGAGTCTGGAGGATTCTCTCGAGCTTCTCATCGCGCACCCACTCGGATGCGACACGAGTCGACTCGTCGGCCTGCGTCGAGGTGTCGAAGAGGCCGATCGAGCTCATGACGCCCTCACCCGTATCAATGAGGAAGTAGCCGCTGAAGCCCGGCAGCTTGCTCAGGCGCGGCGCCAAACTCTCGCCGACCTTCTTCTTCAGTTCGTCCTTGTGACTCGCGTCGATGCCTTCGTAGCGTCTCACGGTCGCAAACATGTGTTGGTCTCCTAACTTTCTCTGTTCAGGTTGGAGAACTCGGGTCGAGCTCTCCTGCTGCGCTCAGACCAGGTTTCGCAAGTCGAAGAGGAACTTCGCAGCCTCGGCGGCTTGCGCGCTAGGTCTACGCGCTCACCCACCATAGCCGCGATCTCGTTCCGCCGCGGACCCCCGGCCGTTTCGCATTGCGACTGCTACTCTCTGTATAGCTAGGCGAACCCGGTGACGCTCCTGCGTCCTCCCGCTTTCGTGCGGGAGGTGAGACAAGTGGTGGAAGCGTCACGAAGGCACGGCCCGTTCGATACGCGCTGGCCGTCCGCACGCAAAGACAGGCCCGATACGGTGCGAACCGCTCCGCCTCTGCCTGCCGAAGAGGCAGCAGAAGCACTCGACTGGGATGCCTTCTCCAACCGTTACTTCCCAGGCCGCAGACGGCACAACATGGAAGCGGTGACGGCGTACGTCACCTACACGCAGGGACGTGAATGGCGGACAACGCCGGCACGGCTGAGCGTCGTCCCAGCAGAGCACGTTTCAGCCGCCGTAGAGCCGGTGGAGGCCGAAGAAGCAGCCACGCGACGCCAGCCGGCCGCGATCGCCGCTAACCAGATGTAACCGAGGAGGGACCCCGTGGATAAAGAGAGATCTGAACTAGAGCAACGACGCGCTGAACTGACGCGATCGCTGCCAGGGTTGAGCGATGACCGAGCCGCCACCTATCGCCGCAACAGCGACGCACTCGCGCTCGATCGCGCAGGAGTCAAGCACGAGCGGTCGGAGGAGATGGTGCGGCTGGGAGAGGCCGAGGTAGCCGCCAACGCCGCGATTCGCGATGTTCAACGCGAGCTTCGTGACATCGACGCAGAGATCAAACTCATGCCGCGCCCTGGCTTCATGGCGAGATTCGGACGCACCGCTCGCCGAGCACGCGCAACACGATGAATGCTTCGCCCGTCACGCGCAGAACGGCATTCGTGTTCGACCCTCCTGGACTGTTCCTGGTTCCGCTCAACCGCCCGCGGGCGATCTCAGCCGCCGCAAAGACACGCAAGCCGCCGCTCATCCAGCCCGGACGGGCGGGAGTTGCGCCGACCGATCGACAGACGAGCGGACTTCACCGCTATTGCTCGGCCTGTGCGCACGAGACGGAGCACGTCACCTGGACAACTGACGGGCGAGGAAGCATCCCCTCGATCCGGTGGCCGAGCACCGAACCGGCGATCGGCACCACGATCTGCCTGAACTGCGGCCAATGGCGTGCTGCTAGCCCCCGACCCAGGCCTCCAGCGTGGTCGAGTTGGCCCAGGAAGCCAACTGGGACGCGAAGCCTCGCCGTCGCTGCCGCCTCCGGCACCGCAGACGATTGGGTTTCCGAGACGGCGGCCGAGAACGAAGGAATGCCTCCGAAGCGCGAGCCGCGACGTCCGCGTAAGAAGCCGCGCCCACCTCGCCGCGCCCGTGCAGTAGCTCGGTAGTTGCGTTAACTGCGAGGTGAACGCTGACGCCACGCGCGCGCACCGCGGGCCTTTCTGCGGTGACAGCGGGCATCCTCATACAGCTCGCTGAGCACCCACCACCAACGCGACGGCCGCCACGCCACGTCACCCGTGTCCGCACAGCACCTGCTGACCGCGACCGGGCTGAGCGTCGGCAGGCGGCGGATACTTCGAGAACGGCGAACACCGCGCGCAGGGTGGGACACGCAGAAGGCCGGCCTCTGGCCGGCCTTCTAGGGTGCGCTGTCTTCACTCGCTTGCCTTACATCATCCCGCCCATGTCGCCCATGCCGCCCATGCCTCCGGCCATGGCGGCTCCGGCCTTCTCGGGTGGCTCGGCGACGATCGCCTCGGTCATGAGGATGCTCTTTGCGATCGAGGCGGCGTTCTGCAGCGCCGAGCGGGTGACCATCGTCGGGTCGATGATGCCCGCCTTGACGAGGTCTTCGACCTCGTTCGTGTCGACGTTCAGGCCCTGGCCTTTGGCGGCGATGCGGACCTTGTTCACGACGACCGACGCCTCGAGACCCGCGTTGGCGGCGAGCTGGCGGAGCGGCTCCTCGAGCGCGCGGACGATGATCTGCGCCCCCGTCCGCTCGTCCGAATCGCCGAAGCCGTCCAGCTTGATCGCCGCGCTAGCGCTGAGGAGCGCGACGCCGCCGCCGGGCACGATCCCTTCCTCGAGCGCGGCGCGCGTGGCTTGCAGTGCGTCCTCGACGCGGTGCTTCTTCTCCTTCATCTCCGTCTCGGTCGCAGCGCCGACCTTGACCACCGCAACACCGCCGGCCAGCTTGGCGAGCCGCTCCTGCAGCTTCTCGCGGTCGAAGTCGGAGTCGGTGTTCTCGATCTCGGACTTCAGCTGCTTGATCCGGCCCTTGATCCCCTCGGCGTCGCCGTTCCCGTCGATGATCGTGGTCGTGTCCTTGTCGATCACGACCCGCCGAGCGTGGCCGAGCTGCGAGAGCTTCGTGTTCTCGAGCTTGAGGCCCAGCTCCTCGGTGATCACCTCGGCGCCGGTCAGGATCGCGATGTCCTCGAGCATGCGCTTGCGGCGGTCGCCGAAGCCCGGCGCCTTGACGGCAACGGCGGTGAAGGTGCCGCGCAGCTTGTTGACGACGATCGTCGCGAGGGATTCGCCTTCGACATCTTCGGCCACGATCAGCAGCGGCTTGCCCGCCTGGATCACCTGCTCGAGCACCGGCAGGATGTCCTTGACGGCCCCGATCTTCTGGTTCGCGACCAGGATGTACGGATCCTCGAGCACCGCCTCCATCCGCTCGGCGTCCGTGATCATGTACGGCGACAGATAGCCCTTGTCGAACTGCATGCCCTCCGTGAACTCCAGCTCGAGCCCGAACGTCTGGCCCTCCTCGACGTTCACGACGCCGTCCTTGCCCACCTTCTCGATCGCGTTCGCGATCACATCGCCGATCTCCCGCTCACGCGCCGAGATCGTCGCCACCCGGGCGATGTCCTCCTTGCCCGAAATCTCCTTCGACTGCGACTTCAGGTTCTCGACGACAGCCTCGACGGCGGTCTCGATCCCACGCTTGAGTCCCATCGGGTTCGCGCCCGCGGCCACGTTCTTGAGGCCCTCGCGCACAATCGCCTGGGCGAGCAACGTCGCCGTCGTCGTGCCGTCACCTGCGACGTCGTTCGTCGAGGTCGCGACCTCACGCACGAGTTGCGCGCCCTGATTCTCGAACACGTCCTCGACCTCGATCTCACGAGCGATCGTGACGCCGTCGTTCGTGATCGTCGGCGCGCCGAACCTCTTATCCAGCACGACGTAGCGCCCCTTTGGGCCGAGCGTGACCTTGACGGCGTCGGCGAGGACGTTCACGCCGCGCTCGAGCGCGCGGCGGGCATCTTCGTTGAACTTGAGCTCCTTGTGAGCCATCTCATTCCTCCTGATCGGTACGAGCTACGCGGTGGCACCGGCGAGCTTGCGTTTGCGCTTGCCACCCGTGTTGACGACCTTCGCGAGCACATCCGACTCGCGCAAGATCAGAACCTCGTCGCTGCCGAGCTTAAACTCGGTGCCGCCGTACTTAGAGAAGACCACCTCGTCGCCCTCGACGACGTCCATCTGGATGTACTCCCCCGTCTCCTGGTTACGGGCGCCGGGGCCGACCGCGAGCACCTTGCCCCGCTGCGGCTTTTCCTTTGCCGTGTCAGGCAAGACGATCCCGCTCACCGTCAGCTCCTCCTCATTGAGCACCTCGACGATCAAGCGGTCACCAAGCGGCTGCAGATTCATGAAAACCTCCGTTGAAGAATTCTCTTGGCCCGAGCGTCTGCGAAGCGCTACGCGCGCGCGGCAACCCCGTTCCTGGCCACCGCGCCGCTGGCCTCGCAGGCGATCACCGGACCGGCTGTGATCTTGGGCGTGTTCGGGAGTGCGTCTTCGAGTTTCTGCTCGCGCACCCACCTTGCGGCCAGACGCGTCGACTCGTGGGCCTGCGCCGACGTCTCGAAGAGCCCGACCGAGGTCAGAACACCCCCACCGGCGTCGATCAGGTAGTAGCAGCCGAAGCCGGCCAACTCGCGCAGACTTGGCAGCAAGCTGTCGCCGACCTTTCTGGCGATTTCCTCAGAGCGGACATCGTCGATCCCCTCGTAGCGGCGCACGGTCGCATACATGTGATGCCCTCCATCTCTCTCGACTTGCCCGGCGGCGAACCCGAGAACGGGTTTGCCCAACGCACTTAGGCCTTTTGTGTAAGTCGGAGAGGAATGAGAAGCCTCAGCGGCTTTCCGCACTGGGTCTACGCGCTCCCTAACTGTACCCAAATTTGTGCTGGGGATGACAAACTCCCATACTCCACGGGTAGGAGGTACCTCCCCTGAGAGAGGGCCCGATGTGCTGAGAGCAGCGTCAGTCGTTGCGCGTAGGTGAGCGCCGCGCCGCGAGAAAGTCGGCGTCGGCGCGGGCAATCAGTTCTTGGAGACTGTCGGCGGGCTCCGCCTCGGCAAGACCAAACGTGACCGAGTGGTCCGCATCGGCCGCCGCCAGGACTCCGGCGATCTTCTCGAAGCGTGCCTTGGCCTCGCGCAGGCCGAGGTTCGGCATCGCGCAGAGCAGCTCGTCGCCGCCGTAGCGCACAATCACATCGTAAGGGCGGACATTCGCGCGAAGGGTCTCGCCGAGGAGCCGCAGCAGCGCATCACCCGCCAGATGACCCTGACTGTCGTTGACCGCTTTGAGGCCGTCGACGTCGACGAATACCAGCACGAGCCTGGCGCCCGTGCGGTGCGCACGCTCGAGCTCACGCGACACCTCCTCAAGACCGACCTTGCGCGTCCACGCGCCCGTCAATTCGTCCGTCGTCGCGAGCTTCAAGTCGTCTGCAGATTTGGTGCTGTCCTGACGCGCCTCGGCGCGTTCACGGGCTGCCTCTTCCCGGTCGGCGGCCGCCCGGGCCCGGTCGTCGGCGGCTTTGGCGCGATCGGCCGCCGCCCGTGACCGGTCGCGCTCGGCGCGCAGAAGAATGTCCTCCCGACTCGCGTCCGCGTCGTCCTGCAAATCGTGCAGGCGAGCCAGCGCATCACGACCCTCCGCGCCACGATCACGAAGCTCGGCAGCCCGATCCCGATCCTCCCCCGTTCCCAGTCTTGCCGCGGCACTCTCAGCGCGCACCATCGACACGGCGTCACGGTCCCGACCCGCCCGCTCCCGCGCCAGAGCGCTTCGGTGGTAGGTGATCGCGTCGCCACCCGCAGCGAAATCATCGTCGGCAGCGTGCTGGTCCTCATCCGCGCTTCGTTGATCGCGCTCGCTCGCAGTCTGGTCGTGATCCGACCACGTTTGATCCTGATCGCTCGTCGTCTGGTCGCGATCACTTGCCTCCTGCTCCCGATCACTCAACGCGCCTCGCCGCAACTGATCGACCGCACCGGTCGGGAGTTCGGCGCCGCAGGACCCGCACCTCGGAACCCCTGTCGCTTCGCCGCAGGCTGGACACTTCACAACCTTCGCCATCACCCTCCCTGATTCCCGAGCGAGCGCTCGGCGATACTGATGGTAGCCGCCGCCTCGAGCTCGCCCGTCGAGACGGAGGAGCGGCCAACGTGGAAGCACCCGGAACCGCTCCGCCTAAGCGTAGGCCTGGCTGGCCCGGGGTCCTAGCGCCGATTACTTGGTTGCCAGCCCGGCGATGGCTTCGTCGCGATGGAGCGCTAGTCGATCGGGTAGCTCAACGAGTCCCTGCGCTAGAAAAGCGCGGCCTCCGCCATAAAGGAGAGAGCTACGGCTAGTGAGTCGAATTACGCAAGACCCGTTCTCCGCTACGCATGCAGTGTGGCCGCAGCTCGTCTTGGGAACGCGCGCGTGGCGACCGATAGTGCGAGACCAGCGAACGCTGCAGCGCTCGCGCTCGTTATCAGCAGCAGTCCGGACGCAAGTGAGAAATTGATCGCGGTGTTCTTCCCGACGCCGAGCGCGAACAGGATGCCAGCGGTGGCGCCCAGGTTCGCGATCGCCCCACCCGCCGTAATCGGGACGACGCCGGCTGCAGCGCTCAGGCAGAGCACGCAGAGCGCGGTTGTCGGCGAGAAGGCAAAGCCGAGCGCGCTCAGCAGCAACGCGCTGCCGACAGCTCGGCTTGTCCAGCATCCGAATAGGTAGAAGCCGGCCACGAGCGCGTCTCGGCGCCCTCGCTGCGTCATGTGAGCAGAGACGTGATCGGAGACCCGCTGCAAGCGCCTGCTGCGTCGCAGCAGCGGAAGGCGAGCGAGCCGGGCGCTCCCGACGAGCAGCGCGCAACAGCCGAGGCCGAAGGCGACGACGATCAGGAGAGGACCGCGCAAGCTCGGGGAACTGGTCGCTGTGGCGGAGACGGAAAGCGGCAGCATCGCGATCGCGTCGACCATTCCGAGCGACACAATCGAAAGCGCGATCGCCTCCAGACCGACGCGAACGCCGCTCAACCGGCGCAGCGTCCCGACCTTGACCAAGTAGTCGAGCCGAAACGGCAAGACCGCCCCGCTTGCAGCTGCCGCGCCCACGGACGCGAGGCAGCGGCTCTGGTTGGGCTGCTGCCCAAGCGGAAACAGCCGGCGCCAGCCTCGCGCGCGCAAGACAAAGCTCGCGAGATAGCAGACAGCAGCGAACCCGACAAGCGGCATCTGCGCGTGTGCGAGCGGCCAGCTCGAGTGCGTCAGGCGACGGCCGACCAAGACACAAGCAGTCACCGTCACGAGCGCGAATCCGATACCCATGACGAAGCGGCGTTGTCCCCGCATCCGCGCAACTCGCGCACCGAATGTCTGCAACTTCAGCCGCTCCTGGCTACTCGAGGTCGCAAGAAAGTCGAAGGGACCTCGCTGCCCTCGCGGCTCCGCGCTCAACTACGCGCTACGACGATCGTAGCACCGCTTCCCCTCAACCATGTGCGGCATCCCCGTCCCGGGCGGTGCACGAGAACGGGGGCTTGCCGCCATGAAAGGGCCGGGTCGGTGGGCAAAAAAGGCGCCGCACGTGCTGGGGTCAAGTTGCACGCTGGCGCTACTGAGCGACCCAAGGTGCGCTGATCACACAAACCCGACGAACAAGATCCTCTGAGCGGGAGCCGTCTAACCGTGGCTTGAACGAAGGCGGAGCTCGAGCGCGGGTTACTTGGTTGCCAGCGCGGCGATGACCTCGTCGCGATGGAGCGCTAGTCGCTTGATGAGCTTGGCGACTGTGGGGTCATGCATCGCGCGCAGGTCCGCGATCGCCGTGTCGTACATCCGGAGCATGTCGACCAGGGTTTGGGTCGGGAGAGGTTGCACCTAGCAAGCGAATGTCCAAAGCTGCGCGATCGAAACAAGCGCAGATGAGGACCGCTGGGCACTGGGTTGCTAGGGTGGTTGCGCCGCGAGTGGGGTCTTGGGTTGGCGAGCACAACCTTGGACCGCCGGGGATTCGCAACGCGGAGGGGATCGTGGACGTAATTCGAGTACGTGCTCCGAGCGGCGCACATGCGGAACGACTGCTTGCCGCATTGGATGGGGATTTCGCCGCCAGTCTTAACGGAGATGGCCCGGCCAACGAGGTCGAGCTTCGGCTAAACCCTGAGTCGGCCACAAAGCTGGTCGACTTGTTCGACTCTCTTGGCGTCTGGCTGAGCAGCGGCGGGCTAGACGCCGTTCAGATCGGTCTTGGTGAGCGGACCTACACGCTGCTCGCCGCAACGACAGACAAACCGAACGACCCCACAACTTTCCTTCTAGAGCGCACGATCCAGCTACAGACCGCATTGGATTCGCGGATCGTGATCGAGCAGGCAAAGGGAATTCTCGCTCAGCGGGAGTCGATCACTCCTACCGAGGCTTTCGAGAAGATGCGTCGGGACGCCCGCAGTCAGCGGAGAAAACTGCATGATCTAGCTGCGGAGGTCGTGTCGACAACAGAGCAACCGTCCCAAAGCCCGTCGAGGAACCGCACCTTCGACCCTCAGTAGCCCTCGAGACTCGAACTGCCTTCGTAACGGCCTCGGGCGGCCCGACAACAACTCGCAGCCGCCACTAAAGGACGCCCGAGCAATTGCTTCGCCGGATTAATGCCGCGCTCGCCGCCGTAGGCGCTGCCGCGACACGCGGCCGGCCAGGGCCGGTCACCATCGTCGCCCGCGCGGGGCGCGCCAGCGCGCAATCCCCCATGCCGCGATCGCGACAGCGCCCAGCGCAGCACCAACCAAGAATGTGATCAGTCCGGCGATGAGCTGCTCCTTTACCTCTCAGCCGTCCGTTGCAAACTGTCTCGAGGGATAGAGGAGCCGCTCGCACGACCGCGCGAGCGGCTCCTTCAGACAACAAGCGTTACGACGCAGGGGCGCTCGAGACCTCATACGCCTCGACGCCCTTCGAGCCCTCGCGCTGCTCGAACACGACCTTCGCACCCTCGTCGAGCGACGTGTATCCGCCGCCGACGATGTTGCTGTGATGGATAAACAGGTCCTTGCCACCCTCGTCGGGGGTAATGAACCCGTACCCCTTCGGATCGCTGAACCACTTCACGGTTCCAGTTGCCATAAAAACACCTCCCTCGCCACCTAACGAACGGGCAAGGAAGGCGCCAAAGCGCGACCGAACTCGTCCTAACTGATCGACAGCGTAGCCGAGTCCTCCCGCGCTCGCTCGCCATCCAGCGCCTCGCCTCTCAGGCGCTTGGCGCCGCTCCGCAGCTATCGCGCAGCTCGCGTAAGCCCGCACAGCACCGGAGAACGAGAGAATGGCGCCGGCCCGTAGCCGGATCCGCATGCGGCGAGCGCCGCGTGCGCCACGCTCGCGTTCAGTACCCCGGCCGGCATAACACCGGGACGGGTCGAAATCTGAAGCACGCGCTTCAGGAACTGGGTGGCAGCAACGAAGCTTCGTCCTATCGGCGGTGGGCACCCGAACGCGTGTGTGAATTAGACGAGCGCCGGCGTGTCGGCGCGGACGGGCGGATCGATCTTTCCAGCCGATCCCAAGGCGCGGCGCTCAGCTCAAACGTCGGGCTACGCCGTGGTTCCAGGCTGATCAGCCGCCTGCGCGGCGTCCCCCTCGCGAGTGGGCTCTTCTGACGGTCGTTGACCCTTCGGCCGCTTCGTGTTTGAGTGCTTCGTCATGGGCAGCGACCCCGTCGCCGATTACGTCAGGCTGGCTGCGATACCGACCGAGAACGTCGCGGAAGTAGAAGAGTTTCTCCGTCGACAAGAGTCCGAATCGAACACCCTGGCGGTGCTCAAGCGGCCGGATCAGCCGGTAGCCCTGCTCCGAATCCACGCCGGCGAAGCGACGCTCTTCTCATTTACGGCGGTGCAGAGCGGACGCGACGCTATCCGCGAGACCTACATAGGCAAGATCTATGACGCTGTCATCACCCAGATCCACCCAGTCGAGGATCTAGCTGAGCCAACCGCACCGAAACCAGAACGAGTGGAGATCGCGGGCTCGCGTATTGGCGGAATGATCGACCTGACGGTTTACACCCCCGAAGAACGAGCCGCACTCATGGACGCACTTCACGGAGTGGTTGGCGGGCGCTAGCGACCCGACGTGCACTGTCACCTGGTTGCGACCTATGGTCGGCCGTCTCACGAGGTAGCCGCAAGCCCGCGCCTCCTCCGCGACGTCATGGTCTGGCGCTGCTGTGCGGAGAGCTCCACCTTCCGGAGCCGCACGTTTCTTTGGCGTCACCTCGACGCATTCGTCGTCGCCGGCGAACTCGAGCCCCTGCACGAGCGACAGCAGACGCGCCGGAACCGGGCGCACGAGCTCGTCTGCAGTCGATGAGCGCATGTTCGTTCGGTACTCAAGAAACGACGTTCGGAGACCGATTGCTACTGTGCAAGCACGGTCGGCAATTGTGCCTGGCCGGTGAGATGAGCTTCTCGTTCCTCCTTCTGGGTGTTTCGAGGTAGGCAAGTCTCGAACCCGAAAAGGAGTCGAACAACTGATGTCTCAGAAGTCATTCACCGAGCTCGGTGTGTCTGCGCTGGTCGCCGACGCGCTCGCAGCTCGCTCCATCGTGGAGCCTTTCCGCATCCAGGAGCTCGTCCTGCCGGACGCGCTGGCGGGTCTCGACGTGCTCGCGAAGTCGCCGACCGGATCTGGCAAGACGCTCGCCTTCGGCCTGCCGATCATCGAGCGGACCGCGGCAAACGGCGACCGTCCCTCGGCACTCGTACTCGTACCCACCCGCGAGCTTGCCGCGCAGGTGAGCGCCGAACTCAGGCCACTCGCGCAGGTGAAGAAGCTCGACGTCGCCGTCGCGTATGGCGGGGTGCCTGTGGGCACTCAGGCAAAGCCCGCGAGGCGGGCACACATCCTCGTCGCCACACCCGGCCGACTCGAGGACCTGGCTGAGCGCGGCCTTCTCGACCTCACACATGTTCGGACGCTCGTCCTGGACGAGGCCGACCGCATGCTCGACATGGGCTTCCAGCCTCAGGTCGACAGGATCGTGCGCCGCCTGCCGCGCAACCGCCAGACGATGTTCTTCTCCGCAACGCTCGATGGCCGGGTTGGCCGGCTGGCAAACGCGTACACCAACAGCCCTTCGCAGTTCGAGAACGAGCCTTCGACGACGGAGCCGGGTGAGATCGACCACCGCTTCGTCGCGGTCACAGCGGCCACGAAGGTCGACACGCTGATCGAACACCTCAGGTCCGCCGATGGCCTCACGCTGGTCTTCACTCGGACGAAGCGCGGCGCCGACCGGCTCGTCCAAAAGCTCCGCCGCCAGGACGTCCGCGCCGTGTCGATGCACGGTGACATGCCACAAAGGGCGCGCGAACACGCGCTCGCCCAGTTCGAGCACGGGAGGGTCAAGACGCTCGTCGCAACCGACGTCGCCGCCCGCGGACTCGACCTGGACGGCATCACGCGTGTGATCAACTTCGATCCGCCGGGCGAGGCCACGGGGTACGTGCACCGAACCGGACGCACCGGGCGGGCCGGCCGCGACGGGACGGCGATCACGCTCGTCCTACCCGAGCAGCAGTCCGAGACGAGCCACGTCGCGCGGACGCTCGGTCACAGCGAGCGCTTCGAGCAAGCAGGGATGAAGTCTGCTCGCCCCAAGCTCCTCTACACAAGCAGGAACCGGCGACGCTCAAAGTGGTAGCCGAGCGAGTCAGCCACCCGCTGGCCCCTTCGCCGAGCGCGAACCAGCGCAGGTAGTAGTCGAGGAGAGGACGCGAGGGCAGGTGTCGCTGCTAACCCACGTAGGTGACGTCTTGAGCAGCCCGCTGGCGAGATGGAAGTCGCAGTTACGAGAAATCGACGGAAACGCAGACGTGACCCCGACCTCAGGAAGCGTCGTAACGCTTGGCGAGGCGTCTGTAACCAGGCGCAGGCAGACGACAGTGCCGTGACAGGACGGCGCGAGTCGCCCAACTTCATCCATCGGGTGCGGTTAGCCGTAGTAGCTGCGGACGATTCCGTTCTTGCGGGTGAGCCGCAGCGCTCCGGACAGACTCTCCGTCCTGCGGAACCTCGTCGTCCCGGCACGAGTTCTGCGCGGTTAAGCCGCACCCGCGTGGCTTTGCGGGCAGACTCGTTCGAACAAGAGGCTGACCCCGCAACAAACGTCCCGTTCGCCTAGAGCTCCTCGCCTCGCGCGCGTCGCGCGTTGGTGGGTTGCGGGCTCCGGCCGAAACCTGGTCGCAGGGTCAGTTACGACATCGTACCCCTTTAGGTCAAGACGGTTGAGTTCGTTTGCGGTTCAGCGCGATAAAAGCGTGGACAGCGCAGCCTTGGGTGGTGATCGCTTGAGTCGTCCAGATCGTTCGATTCCGGGCGATGACACAAATCGAGGGGCCCCACCTTAGCGGTGCCCTTCGATGTGCTCCGCTCAGGCAGACGCCTTAGACGAGGGCGGGTGCCTTCGTCTCGTGCGCGATCACCTTTCGGACCGTGACTTTGGGTGGATTCGGAACGAGCTTCTCGAGCTTCTCTTCCTGCGTCCACTCGGAGGCGACGCAGTCGAAGAGGGAACCTCGGAGCGTCAGCGGCTTCCGCGCTGGGTCTATGCGCTCACGCACCATAGCCGCGATGCCGTTTGGCCGCGGACGACCCGTTGGTTTCACGCTGGAACTGCTAGCTTGAAGGGAGCTAAGCGAACCCGGCGACGCTCCTGCGTCCTCCCGTCTTCGTGCGGAGGTGAGCAGCAGTGGAAGCGTCACGAAAGCATGGTTCGTTCGACACGCGCTGGCCGTGCGTACGCCAGGACAACTCGCATGCACGATCGACGGCTCCGCTTCTCAGCGCCGGGGAGGCAGCAGAAGCACTCGACTGGCAGAGCTTCTCGGCCCGCCACTTTCCTGGGCGGAGACGGCACGACTCGGAAGCGGTGTCCGCGTACGCGGCCTACAGGCAAGGACGCGAATGGCGAACGCCGCCGCCGCGGCTCCGCCTCCTCCCCTCGGAGCGCGGTTCGGCTGCAGGTCAGCAAGAGCGGGAAGAGGCAGGCGCCCGACGCCTTATGGCCGCAATGGCAGCAGCGCGACAGCGAAAAAGATGAGCCGCTTTGCCACGCGGACGACACGTAACACGGGAGGAACCGATGATGAGAGAGAGATCTGAACTCGAGCAACGACGCGATGAATTGACGCGATCGCTGCCAGCTTTGAGCGACAAGCGAGCCAACACCTATCGCAGCAACAGCGATGCACTCGCGCTCGACCGCGCCGGTGTGAAGAGCGAGCGGCCAGACGAGATGACGCGACTGCGAGAAGCCGAGGCAGCCGCGGACGCAGCAATTCGTGATGTTCAAAGGGAGCTTCGTGACATCGACACAGAGACCGCGCTCATGCCGCGCCGTCGTCTCGGCGTCAGAGTTGGACGCATCATTCGTGAAGTCGCCGACCGAGGTTCCCGATCACACCCGGCTGGCTGACGTGTTCGATCGTCCTGGCCTGTTCTCAGTTCCGCTCGGTCGGCAGGGCGTGACAGCAGCTGCCGCGAAGACACTCGAGCCGCCAACCAGACCGTCCGGACACGGGCGAGTTGCGCGCACCAGTCGAGGCAATGGCCGGCGCGTCGTAGAACGTTCACGCCCAAGCGTTGCCGAACGCGAAGAGAGGCGAGCATGGATCGAAGAGAGCGAACGGTGGCTGCGCGGGCGCGGCCATCGACCTGATCCGACACGCGTCACATGGCTCGGGGAGTTCTACGACGAGCAGTCCGAGGAGTGGAGACAAAACGAGCGCAACGAGCGAGACACAGATGCGCTACTGCGCCGGTTGCGCACGAGATCGGCGAGCGGATAACGCTCGCACTAGAACCCTTCGCGGATTTCCCTAGAAGTGCCGAGCCTGCATCACACGCAACACTCGCGGCCAACCGGCGAACGACGCGAGCACCAGCGAGGTGGCAATCGTGGCGTTCGTGCCGCCAAGCCGTAGACGGTCGTCCCGTGCACGGACAGCGACCCGAGTCAGCGTCGCCCCCTGCGGTCGCCCTCCGCACAACGTCTGGCGGCCGCCGACGCGGCAGCTCGTTTCGGGAACCCTTAATCCCAAGGTCGCAGGTTCGATCCCTGCCCGGCCCATCCCACCGCCCCGTAGCGCTGTAACGAGTCCGGAGTGAAGCGAATCCGCTGCTGCCTCGGCTGGCATCGGTGGCGCGCGTCCCACACCGGCGACGGCGACCGGTACGCGAAATGCACCGAGTGCGGGAAGGTGCGCGAGCTCGACTGGTGGCCGCCGCTCACCGGTGGCGGCATCGGTGCGGCGGGCATCAATCCCCCGAACTTCTAGAGCGCCGAGGCGTCAGCCGGAGATCGTCAGCGTCGAGCTCACCGTCGCGCGCCCCCGGTGCAGCCCGTGCGCCGTTCGCACGATGGGCCAGACATACCAGTGGTACGTCCCGGGGCGAAGTGCATGGCGGCGCCCGCGGAAAGTCCACAGCGCGGGAAGCTTCAGCCGCGCGTGGCTCGTCCTCGAGAGGTAGATCACGCCGCCCGGCCCCTTGAACTCGACGACGTAGCCGCGCGCGCCGCGCGCCGGCACCCACGCGAACGTCTTCGCTTCGGGCTTGGGGGCCGCGTCGTGCTTCGAGCTACCGGGAAGGAGGTGACGCACGTCGACTGCACGCGCACCGAGAAAGGCCACCAGCGCGAGCGCGAAGCCGCAGGCGGCAAACCCCAGCCCACGGATCGGCACGTGCGGCATGCGGAGCGCCTGCTCGCGTCCGGAGGAACCGTCTTGAGCGGCCCGCCATGAGTCGGCGGGCGACCAGTTGTCGTAGCTTCGGGATGCGTCTGTGGATCCGGACATCAGCGTTGGCTCCCTTTCGGGGTCGAGCCGCAGCCGAGTTCAGGACAGTCCCTCGCGTCATCGGCGCGCCGGACCCCTTTCGACAGCCTAGGTCGAGTGATGCGGAGTCCCGTCGACGGCGGCCGGCCAGCCGACGGGCGGGGTGCTGTCGTGCCGCTCGATGTCGCGCATTCCCGGCAGGAACAACGCGGCGAGCGTGATCGCCGCGCCGATCACGCCGGCACCGACGAGCGTCGCACGCGCTCCGACAGCCGCGGCGACCGGCGCCGTGAGCGCGAACGAGACGGGCAGCAGCGCGATCGAGATGAGCCAGTCGAGGCTGGAGACGCGCCCCAGCAGCGCGCCCGGCACGTGCTGCTGCTTGATCGTCGCCCACACGATCGTTCCCGCAGCTTCGAGCGCGTTGAAGACCAGGCACGCGAGCATCAGCTGCCACGCCGCTGTCGCGAGCCCGTAGCCGGCGATCGCAAGCGTCGCGACCGCCCACGTCACGTACATGACCGTCACGTCCCGCCGGGGATGTCCGTGGCGGCCCATGACGAGCGCCCCACCCACCGCGCCGAGCCCACCGGCCGCGAGCACGAGGCCGAGCGTGCCGGCCGACGCGTGCAAGCCGTTCTTGACGACGAACGGAAGCAGCACCTCCGCCGGCCCGAGGAAGACGAGATACGTCAGCGCCGCCGCGAGCAGCGTCCCCCACAGCCACACGCGGCCCCGCACGAAGCGGAACCCCTCGACGAGCGCTCCGACCGGCGACTGCGCCTTCTCGACGACGACCCCCGACGCCCTCGAGATGGCGAGGACGGCCACGAGCGACGCCGCGAAGGACACGGCGTCGACGAGGAACGCGATCCCCGCCGACGCAGCGACGAGCGCGCCGCCGAGGACCGGGCCGAGCAGCCGCAGCGCGACCGGCCGCACCAGCTGGTCGAGGGCGTTTGCCCCCGGCAGGTCGTCCGGCGGAATCAGCTCGGGAACGATCGCGTCGAACGCGGGGATGAAGAACGCGCTGCCGATGCTGTAGACGGCGACGAGCACGACGAGCTCCCAGAACCGCAGTCCGCCGGTGAGAACGAGCGCGCCGATGACTCCGACGACGAGCGCGCGAACGGCGTCGGCGCACGCCATCACGGTGCGCCGGTTGTACCGGTCGCTGACGACGCCGCCGACGAGGAGGAACAGGATCATCGGCAGCGTCATGCCGATGCTCACGATCGACAGCGCGGCCGGCGCGTTCCAGAGGCTGTACGTCTCCCACGCGACGGCGACGAAGAAGATCCCGTCGCCGAGGAGTGACACCGCCATGCCGCTCCAGAGCACGCGGAAGTCGCGATGTCTCAGCGGCGCGAAGATGCGTGCGCTGCCGGCTCCGCCGGGACGGTCGAGCGCCTCGTGACTATGCTGCATTCGACGTCGCAGGCGGCTCGCCGACCGTGCCGGCGTCGTCCGCGAGCGTCAGGAACTCGTCGAGCTGCTGCGATTCCATCGGCTTCGCGAACAGGTAGCCCTGGCCGAGCTCGCAGCCGAGCACCTCGAGCGCACTCGCCTGCTCGGGCAGCTCGATCCCTTCGGCGACGACATCGAGCGAGAGGCTCGTGCCGAGCGCGATGATGGCGGACGTCAGCGCTTCGTTGTCCTTCGAGCCGACGAACGACCGATCCATCTTGAGGATGTCGACCGGGAAGCGGCTCAGGTAGCTCAGCGACGAGTACCCGGTGCCGAAGTCGTCCATCGCCAGCCGGATGCCGAGCGCCTTGAGGTCGTGCAACTGCTGCAGCGCGTAGTCCGTGTCGGTCAGCATCAGCGACTCGGTGATCTCGAGCACAAGCGCCGACGCCGGCAAGCCCGTCACCGCGAGCGCGTTTCGGACGTCGGCGACGAGCGTCTCCGACTGGAGCTGGCGAACCGAGAGGTTGACGCTCATCGTCAGCGGTTCCTCGCGCGGGAAGAGCCCGTGCAGGCGCACGGCCTCGCGGCAGGCGGTCTCGAGGATCCAGCGGCCCATCGGCACGATCAGGCCGGTCTCCTCGGCGACCGGGATGAACTGGATCGGCGGGATGACGCCGCGCGACGGATGGTTCCAGCGCACGAGCGCCTCGACGCCGAGGATCTTGCGACCGGCGAGGCGCACGACCGGCTGGTAGTGCAGCTCGAGCTGCTCGAGCGCCAGCGCGTGCTGCAGGTCCGAGCGGAGCTCCAGGCGCTCGACGACGCGCTCATGCATCGTCGGCTCGAAAACGCGGTAACTGCCCTTGCTGTCGCGCTTTGCCATGTACATCGCGACGTCCGCGTTGCGTAGGAGCTCGGCCGCCTCCGGCGTCTCGACGTCCTCGCCTACGAGGCAGATGCCGACGCTCGCGCGGGGGAACACTCGCTTGCCGTCGATCTCGACCGGCGTGTCGAGTGCGCGGAGGATGCGCGCAGCGGCATCCGCTGCCTCTGCCGAGCCGGTGACGCCGTCGAGCAGCACGGCGAACTCGTCGCCGCCGAAACGCGCGACCGTGTCGGTCGGGCGGACGGCGATCCTGAGCCGGCGGCCGACCTCCTGGAGGACCTCGTCGCCGGCCGCGTGTCCGAGGCTGTCGTTGACGGTCTTGAAGTCGTCGAGGTCGATGAACATCACGGCGATCTCGGGCAGGCCGCGCTGCGCGCGCATCAAGGCGTGCTCGACGCGGTCGGAGAAGAGCGCGCGGTTCGCAAGCTTCGTGACCGGATCGTGGAACGCCTGGTGTGCGAGCTGCTCCTCGAAGGCCTTCCGCTCGCTGATGTCGCGGCTGTTCAGCACGATGCCGCGGACGTGCTCGTCCTGCAGCAGGTCGGTGTGCTGCACCTCGAACAGCAGCTCCGTCCCGTCGCGATGGCGTAGCGAGCACTCGATCGTGTGACCCTCGCTCTCGCCTGTCCCCTCGACGGCGAGGAGCTGTTCCAGCAGCGGGCGGTCGCCCTCGACGAGCAGGCGGTCGAAGCGCGCCGCCTCGACCTCGTCGACGCGGTAGCCGAGCACGCGCTCGATCGACGGGCTCTGATAGGTCACGACGCCCTCGGCGTCGAGGACGGTGATGAGGTCGCTCGAGTGCGCCACGAGCGAGCGGAACCGAGCCTCGCTCTGACGGCGGTGGAGATCGGCTGCGAGCGATGCGCCCTCGACCGCAAGCGACACCTGCGTCCCGAGTGCTCCGAACGCGTCGATCAGGTCGGCGCCGACACTGTCCGTCGTCGCCATCACAAGGGCTCCGCGCACGTCGCCGCGCACCGTCAGCGGCGTGACCACCGTCGCCTGCTCCTCGGGCAGTCGGAGGTCGCCGCGCACGTGCGGCGGCACGTGCGGATGAACCATGCGCTTCGATTCGCAGGCTTGGCGGAGCCAGTCACGAGTCTCGTCGGCGACGTGTCCGCCGGTGGCGCCATCCGAGGACGCCGCGACGACCGCCTCCTCTCCGTTCACGAGCACGAGACGCACAGGCCGTTGCGCGCCGACCAGCCGGTGAACGGCCGAGATCGCGGCGGCCGCGACCTGATCCTGACCCGCGGCAGCGACGAGGTCGACACCGGCCCCGCGCAGCGCGCGTTCGCGCGCGACGACGCGCGCCTCCTGCCGGACGAGCCCGGCCATGCGCGCGACGACGAGCAGGAACAGCACGGCCGAAGCGACGATGACGACGAGGACGTCGGGGTTGTGAATCTCCTGCGCGAAGCGGATGCTCGGCGCGATCAGGCACGCGGCGCCGAGCAGCGTGAGCCTGAGCGGCGTCAGCCGCGTGCGCGAGTCCTCGACCGGCTCCTCCAGCGTCCGCATCGACGGATGCAGCGCAGCGGCGCCCCACAGCAGGTAGTAGAGGATCCAGCCGGCGTCGTACGACAGCTGGTAGTTGAACGTGCCCTGGAGCAACGCGAGGTTGTACGCGGAGTCCGTCGCGAGCAGGCAGACGATGCTGCCCGTCATCAGCCAGAACGCCGGCGTCCGGCGGCCCGCATCGACGGCGAGCCGGATGAGGCCGGCGAGCAGGAGGACGTCGCCGAACGGGTACGCGGCGCCGAGAACCTTCACGAACCAGGCGGTGTCGGTCGCGTGCAGGTTCGGCGCGATCAGGAAGACCCACGACAGCAGACCGATACCGATCGTGAGGATGAGCGCGTCGATGAGCGCGCTGCGATCCTGCCGCGG
The DNA here is from genome assembly GCA_036526315.1 of Gaiellaceae bacterium. Classification (GTDB taxonomy): domain Bacteria; phylum Actinomycetota; class Thermoleophilia; order Gaiellales; family Gaiellaceae; genus 3-1-20CM-4-69-9. Next base: position 18,818 of record DATCYR010000018.1, read on the forward strand.
GCTCCGGCGCCGGATGAGCACGAAGAGGCCCGCAAGGAGCACCGGGTAGACGGAGAGGTAGAAGAGGTCCCCGAGCGACGGGAACGGGACATCGACGCCGAAGACCTTCCGGTAGCCGTACGTGTAGACGTCGCCGCTCCAGTAGAGGAACTGACCGGCGGCGAAGAGCCACCACGCGAGCTGCGCCTTCGGCTTGTTCATCCGGATGCCGGCGACGATCGCGAGCACGCCGGAGAGCCCGAGGAGGTTGATCAGCGGCCCGTTGCCGGCGAGCGCCGGCGCGAAGAGATAGAGCAGGGTCAGCAGACCGGTGCCTCCGAGGTACCAGAGCCAGAGGCGTTCCTTCAACCTCCCGCGAGCGAGGGCCGTCACGCGGCCTGCTCCTTCTGGCGGGCCGGCTGCAGGTCGAAGCGGTTCACCAGCCGACCGAGGACGTCGTTCAGCTGCTCGATCTCGTCGTCGGTGTTCGCCGCCGTGACCTGAACGCGGAAGCCGACCTCGCTCCGCGGGACGAGCGGATAGGCGGCGAGCGTCACGTAGATGCCGTTGTCGAAGAGGAAGCGGCCGACGGCATCGATGTCCTCATGGCGCGCGAGCGGGACCTCGATGATCGGGAACCCGGAGCGGTTCGGCGTGTGGACGCCGAGCCGGTCGAGGTGATCCAGCACGGCAGCCGTCTTCCGCCAGAGCTCCGCGCGGATGACGTCGCCGCGACGCTCGTTCACGTCGAGCCCGGCGATGACCGTCGCGAGCGACGCGACGGGCGACGGCCCGGAGTACAGGTACGGAGGCGCAGCCGTCTTCAGGAGCCGCTTCAGCTCGGGCGGGCAGGCGATGAACGCCGCCAGCGACGAGTAGGACTTCGACAGACCGGCGACGAGCGCGACGTGGTCGTACTCCTCGCCCGCATAGCGGACGATGCTGTTGCCGCGGTTGCCGTACGGCGTCAGCTCGTCGCCGCCGCGCTCGCCGATGACGCCGAAGCCGTGGGCGTCGTCGACGTAGAGCAGCGCGTCGTACTCGCGCGCGAGCCGGGCGAACGCCGGGAGGTCGAGCGCGTTCCCCGTCATGCTGTTGACGCCGTCGACGCAGATCAGCCGCGGCGCCGGGCCGCCCTGCTTCAGCAGCCGCTCGAGGTCGTCGGCGTCCTCGAACTCGAACCGTTTGACCGTCGCGCCGCGTGCGCCGGCGAGCTGGCAGCCCTCGTAGATGGTCTTGTGCGCCCGCGACTCGACGTAGATCGTCCCGGCCCCGGCGAGCACCGGGATCACCGACATGTGGATCAGTGTGATCGTGGGGAGAACGAGCGTGTCCTCCGCTCCGGTCAGCTCCGTGAGGCGCTCCTCGATCTGCGTGTACAGAACCGGGCTGCCGAGCAGGCGCGACCAGCTCGGATGCGTACCCCACTCGTCGAGGTACGCCGGAATGCTCTCGATGATCTCGCGCTCGAGATCGAAGCCCAGGTAGTTGCACGAGGCGAAATCGGCCAGCCAGCGGTCGCCGACGCGGATCATGCGGCCGTCGATCTCTTCGATCACGGCATCCGTCATCGGGTTCGACCGCTCGAGCTCGGCCAGGTCTTTACACGCGGCCAGCCACTTGTCGATCCAAGCAGCAGGAGCCGCCGCCGACGCCCGTCGGCCCGCGGTAGTGCGCGCAGTCACGGGTCAGGCATCGACCGGGGGCGGGGGAAGCTTTAGAGGCTGATCCCGCCGCCCTTGACTTCAGTCAGCTCGGGGCCGACACGATCACCTCGCCGACGCTTCGCTCGGTCGGGCGATCGAGCAGCGGGAGGATGTGCTCACGCATCCACGGCCCTCCGACCTCGCGGGCGATGCGGTCGGCATCCTCGGCAGAGCGGAAGTCGAGCAGCAGGACGAGGTGCCTGTCGTCGACCTGGGCGACGCGGGCGGCGAGACCGCCCGCGTCCTCGACCTTCTCCACTGCCTGCCGCAACGCGTCGATCGTCGCCTCGCCCACCGGCTCGCGGAAGTGAAGGTGATTCACGACGACGTGGATGCGATGCCTCCTCTCCCGCTCACGCGTGCAGCGCCTGCAGAACCTTGTCGACGCGCTCGAAGCCGGCCTCGGCTCCGGACTCGACACCGTACGACATCGTCAGGTCGCGCTGCTCGGCGGTGTCGAACCGCATCGTCTGCGTCAATTTCGTGCGGCCTTCGTCGGCGTCTTCGAACTCGAGCGTCTGCAGGTGGTTCTGGAACGTCTGCACGAGCCGCTCGGGCGGACTGACCTCGCGGTACTCACCCTCGACGACCATGCCGCTCTCCGTCCGGAAGCGATACCTGCCGCCGTCACGGACGTCCATCTCCTCGACGGTCGTGCCGTCACCCCACCACTCCGGGATGAGCGCCGGGTCGGTCCAGACGCGGAACACGTGGTCGCGGGGTGCATCGAAGACGCGCTCGACGCGGATCTCGAGCTCGTTCGGGGTCGTCACCTTTGTCTTCATCGTTCTCCTTTCGTGCGTTCGACGACTTGCGCAAAGCGGTCGAGCCGCCCCAGCCACGCCGTGATCCCTTCGAACGCGTAGGGCGCAAGGGTGCAGCGGCGGGCCCGGCCGACCTTCTCCGTGACGACGAGGCCTGCCTGCTCGAGGACGAGGACGTGCTTCTTCATCCCCGTCAGCGAGATGCCGAACGGCTCGGCCAGCTCGCTGATCGTGGCCGAGCCGGAGCCGAGCCGCTCGAGCACGGCGCGCCGGGTGGGATCGGCGAGAGCAGAGAAGGCCTTGTCGACATACTGAACCATCTGGTTCAGTATAACAAAAGGCCGCCGGTGCGATCATCAGGACGTGGAGAGCGTCCGCGTCGACAAGTGGCTCTGGGCCGCGCGCCTCTACAAGACCCGGGCACTGGCGACAGAGGCCGTCGCCGGCGGCCGCGTCCACGTGAACGGCGAGCGCGTGAAGCCGGCGAAGCTCATCCACCTGAGCGACGTGCTCGAGATCACGCGCGGCACCGAGCGCTGGACCGTTCGCGTCGAGGGGCTCGCCGAACGGCGCGGCCCGGCCCATGTCGCGCAGGGCCTTTACACGGAGACCGACGACTCGCGGTCTGCGCGGGAGCAGCACACGCTCGAGCGGCGCTTCGCCAGGGCACTCGGCGCCGACCTCGGCGCGCGGCCGACGAAGCAGGCGCGCCGCCGCCTCGACGCATTGCGCCGAGCGCGGCGGCGCGACGCCTAGGCGGAGGGACCTCTGAAGAAGTGGCGGAACCCGGGCGGGCGGCCGAAGCCGTCGGGTGGTGCCGGCAGCTTTCCGTTGACGAGGTCGGTGATGCGCGACCTCAGGTCGTTCAGCATCTGATCGGCCTGAGCCTGCGTCAGCCTGCCCGCCTGCACGGCGGCGTCGAGCTTCTGCTTCGCCGCGCCGACGAGAGCGTTGACCAGGCCGTCCGCGGTCTTGCCGTGATCCTTCGCGATCTGCGCGAGCGACTTGCCGCTGCGCAGCTCCGAATGCAGCTGTGCCTCGGTGATCCCGAGATACGTCGCAGCGGCGTCGAGGCGCCCGAAGAAGCCGAAGTGGCCGAAGTCCGGCCGCCCGCCGCCCATCAGCGGGAAGTCGTTCGAGTTGATGCGCTGCTTCAGGGCGTCGCCCTGCTCCTTCGTCAGCCGGCCGGCGGCGACGGCGGCGTCGATCCGGTCGAGCAGCGCCTGCTTCAGCGCCGCGGTCAGCTTCGTCGGCGACACACCGAGACGCCCCGCAGCGTCGTTGATGATGGCTTGGCTTTCCTGGGACGGCGACGGCGAGCCCGAGGCGGCGATCGCTGCGCTCCCGCCCGCGATTGCCGCCACTGCCGCAGCCCCGATGACGAGCTTGTGATTGCGGTTCATGCGACCCAGCCTCGCAGCACGCTCTAAGAGCGCGCTAAGAACTCCTTAAGAGTTGTGCGGCGTGTTTCCGTTCAGTCGCAGCACCACGCGAGTGCCGCCGCCGTCCGCATGTTCGGCGACGACCGTGCCGCCGTGCGCCTGCGCGACCTGCCGCACGATTGCGAGCCCGAGGCCGGAGCCCGGCAACCCGCGCGCCGACGACGCGCGGTAGAAGCGGTCGAAAACGTACGGGAGATCTTCGTCGTCGATGCCCGGGCCGTGGTCGCGCACCGTGACCGTGGCGTCCTCCACGCCGACTTCGACGCTGCCGCCGGCCGGGCTCCACTTGGCGGCGTTGTCGAGCAGGTTCGCGACGGCGCGCTCGAGCGTCGACGGGACGCCGTGCACGACCGACTCGTGCAGGTCGGTGACGAACTGAATGCCCGGGCGGTTGCGGCGCGCTCGCTCGACCGCGTCCTCCGCCAGCAGGTCGAGCCGCACCTCCTCCGGCTCCGCAGCCTGCTGCTCGCCACGCGCGAGGTCGATCAGCTCGGAGACGAGCGTCGTCATCTCCCCCAGCTGCTCGACGACGTCGTGCAGCAGGCGCTCGCGCTCGCCCGGCGGAAGCGTCCGCTCGCTCGCCAGGACCTCGATGTTCGTGCGGAGACTCGTCAGCGGTGTCCGAAGCTCGTGCGAGGCGTCGGCAACGAGCTGTCGCTGCGCGCGCGTCGACGCCTCGAGCGCGCCGAGCATCGCGTTGAAGCTGGCCGCGAGCCGCGCAAGCTCGTCGCGGCCCGTGACGTCGATGCGCTGCGACAGGTCGCCCGTCTCCGTGACGGTCTCCGCCGTCTCCGTCAGCCGCCGAACCGGTGAAAGCGCCGCGCGCGAAACGAGCAGGCCGAGGGCGGCCGCGATCGCGATCCCACCGCCGGCGATGAGGATGAGCCAGGTTCGCACGCGGCCGAGCGTGTGGTCGACCTCCGTCAGCGACCGCACGATCTGTACAGCGCCGTTTGCAACCGGGAACGTGATCATCCGAACGTGCGTGTTCTCGACGGTCGTGTCGTGCAGGTACGCGCGCGCCGCTCCGCGCGCGACGTCGCCATCGCGCTGCGTGATCGGCAGCGCGACCGTCGCCCCGCCGATCGGGACGCGAGCGCCCGCCGTCGAGATTCCCTGCGGGTAGCCGGGCGCCCCGCCGAGATCCGAACGCAGGTGCTCGAGGGCGCGGAGCACGTCGCCGGGGTCCTGGGCCTGCTGGATCTCGATCGCGCTCCGCCGCAGGCTGTCGTCGATCGGGGCGCGCAGCTGCTGCCTGACGACGAAGTAGACCGCGAAGGACGCCGCCACGATCGCGAGCGCGACTGCAGCCGCGGCGACCATCGCCAGCCGTGCGCGAAAGCTCATTGCTCCCGCAGTGCGTACCCGACGCCGCGCACCGTGTGGATGAGGCGCGGTTCGCCGCCGGCTTCGGTCTTCCTCCGCAGGTAGCCGATGTAGACGTCGAGGGAGTTCGACGCGAAGCCGAAGTCGTAGCCCCACACGCGCTCGAAGATGATCGAGCGCGTCAACACCTGACGCGGGTTGCGGAGGAAGAGCTCGAGCAGCGCGAACTCGGTGCGCGTCAGCTCGATCAACCTGCCGCCGCGGCGAACCTCGCGCGTGCCGAGGTCGAGCGTTAGATCCGCGAACGAGAGCACCTCGCCGCCGCCGTCCGTGTCGGCAGCACGGCGAAGCAGCGCGCGGATTCGCGCCAAGAGCTCCTCGAGCGCGAACGGCTTCGTCACGTAGTCGTCGGCGCCGGCGTCGAGCCCCGCGACGCGGTTCTCGACCTCGTCGCGCGCGGTCAGCATCAAGACGGGGACGTGGTTGCCGGCCGCGCGGAGGCGCCGGCACACCTCGAGCCCGTCGACGCCGGGCATCAGCACGTCGAGGATGACCGCGTCCGGCTGCGGCTCGTCTCGGCCGAGCGTCGACAGCGCCTCCTTGCCGTCACCGGCGAGCTCGATCTCGTAGCCCTCGAGCTCCAGGGCGCGGCGCAGAGACTCGCGCACGGCGCGTTCGTCGTCCACGACGAGGATCTTCACGGGGCCATTGTGGCGAGAAAGCCTAAGAAGCCGCTAAGGCTTCGAGACGGCGAGCTGGAACGCTCCGCGTCCCTTGAGCTCCGTCACGCGGACGCGATACGAGCGGGTGCCGCAGACGCTCGTCGAGCGGGCCAGCGTGCCGGAGCCGGTCACGTGCGCCACGCGGGTCGAAGAGGAGAGCACGTCGAAGGAGACGCGCAGCCCGCGCGCTGTATTCAGCGTCAGCTTCATCGCACCGTCGAGCGGCGTGGTGACCGTGTACGTCCGAGTCTTCGAGCGCGGCGTCACGACGCCCTTCAGCGTCGAGGTGGTGTTCGTCGTCCACGGCGTCGTCACGTCCTGTTGCGCGGCCGTCAAGGCAGCGCTCGTCGGATAGAGCGACTGCGAGACGATCTCCCAGGGGCTCTCAGGCAGGCCGAGCAGCCGCTGGTTGAGCACGCGGTACGTCTCGGCCCACGCCTCGCCCGGGTTCTCCTGGTAGCGGACCGGATCCTCGGCGCCGGGATAGAGGCGCCCCTGCTTCGTCGCGGCGCAGACCTGCATCGACGACGACCACCGCTTCGGGCCCCAGTCGATGGCGTCCCACGGTGCGTTCGAGCGGTTGGCAGCGACGTGATGCCCGTACTCGTGCGTGATCACGGCTTCCGCGGAAAGGGACGAGCTCGGATCCTGTCCGGGCGCGTAGAGCAGCGCGCCGCGGTCGCTGTAACACGCAAGCGCATCCTGCCCGCAGATACGCGAGATCTCGCTGTCGGTCGAGAGCATCACCGTTACCTTCGACAGCTCGGAGCCGTGGGCGAGTGAGCCGAGGAAGTCGGCCCAGCGCTGACCGAGCGCGGGATCCATCGGATACGCATTCGAGGCGTATACCGTCACGTTCTCACCGGTCGACACCTTGTACACGCCGCCCCAGTAGCCGTTCGGCGCCTGCGCGAGCGCACGCGTCGCCGGCGGGGCGATGAGGCTGTCGCGGATCGGTTGGCCGGCTCGCGTGATCTGGTCGAGCTGCGGCGACTTCAAGCGCGCCGCCGGCGCAGCCTGTGCCGCCGCCGCGGCCGTCAGGGCGGTGACGGCAGCAGCGGCGCACAGCGTCAACCAACGGGCGGAGGGGGAACTGCCCGCCCGACGTGGTCGTTGCGGGTGGAGAGTCGCTCGATGTTCCAGACGCCACGAAGCCACGAGCTCAGGCTCTCACTCTGCCCTAAGACCGCGCTAAGACACTTGTAAGAAGTGTGTGAGGCGACCTCTTAACGAGTTCTTACCCGCGTCTCAGCCGTGTCTTAGGCCGGACCGGTGTCATGCGGACATGAAAACACGTCGCTCCCTCCTCATCCTCTCGGCGGCGGTCGTCGCCGGCGCCCTCATCGGCGCCGGCGGCGGCGTCGGCACGTACGCCGCCCTCTCCGGTGACCACAAGACCGTCGTCCGCCAGGTGCCGGTCTCGGATTCCCAGCCGGCCGCATCGACGACCGGCCTCTCGGTCAACTCCATCTACAAGCGCACGTATCGCGGCGTCGTCGACGTGAAGGTCAAGTCGCAGACGACGAACGGGTTCGGCGGAAGCCAGTCCCAGGCCGCAGAAGGCTCCGGCTTCGTCTACGACACGAGCGGCCACGTCATCACGAACCAGCATGTCGTCGCGGGCGCGACGTCGGTGAACGTGACGTTCTGGAACGGCAAGAGCTATGGCGCACACGTCGTCGGCACCGATCCCTCGACCGACCTCGCGGTGCTGAAGGTCGACGCCCCGCCGACGATTCTGTATCCGCTCACGCTCGACAACTCGAACAACGTGCAGGTCGGCGACAACGTCGTCGCGATCGGCTCGCCGTTCGGCCTCTCCGAGACGGTGACGGCAGGGATCGTCAGCGCGCTGCACCGGCAGATGACGTCGCCCAACAACTTCGCGATCGACGACTCGATCCAGACCGATGCGGCGATCAACCACGGCAACTCCGGCGGCCCGCTGCTCGACAACCAGGCGCGCGTCATCGGCGTGAACGCCCAGATCGAGAGCGACTCCGGTGGCAGCGACGGCGTCGGGTTCGCGATCCCGTCGAACACGATCAAGTCGATTGCGGCGCAGCTGATCTCGACCGGGAAGGCGCAGCACGCGTATCTCGGCGTCGAGCTCGGCAGCAACACGATGTCGGCGCGTGTCGTCTCCGTCAGGCCGAACACGCCCGCCGCGAAGGCCAAGCTGCGCGCCGGCGACGTGATCACCTCGCTCGCCGGGACGAAGATCTCGACCTCGGACGAGCTGCGGTCGGCGATCAGCGCGCACAAGCCCGGCGACAAGGTCACCGTGACGTTCACCCGCAACGGGGCGAAGCACACCGTCTCGCTGACACTCGCAAGCCGGCCGGCGTAGTTTCGGCAGACGCGAGCGAGGCATCAAGGCCGTGTGCGCATCGTGGTCACGGGAGCCAGCGGCAATGTCGGCACGAGCCTCCTCCGGGCGCTCGCCGGCGAGCACACCGTCGACTCGGTCGTCGGTGTCGCCCGCCGGCAGCCCGACCTCGAGTTCCCGAAGGTGGAGTGGGCGACCGCCGACGTCTCGGAGTCGGACCTCGTCCGGCTCTTCCGCGGCGCCGACGCTGTCGTCCACCTCGCCTGGCTGATCCAGCCGACGCGCGACCGGGCGCGCCTCTGGCACGTGAACGTCGAGGGGTCGACGCGCGTGTTCCGTGCGGTCGCCGACGCCGGCGTCCCGGCGCTCGTCCATGCGTCGTCCATCGGCGCGTACTCGCCAGGCCCGAAGAACCGGGCCGTCGACGAGAGCTGGCCGACGGGCGGGGTGCGGACGAACGGGTACTCGCGCGAGAAGGTCGAAGTCGAACGCCGGCTCGACCGCTTCGAGCGCGAGCACCCGGTGGTTCGAGTCGTCCGTCTCCGGCCCGCGCTGATCTTCAAGCGTGAGTCGGCGTCCGAGCAGCGGCGCCTGTTTGCGGGACCGTTCGTGCCCGGATCGATCCTGCGGCGCGGGCTCGTTCCGTTCGTGCCGGACATCCCCGGCCTCGCGTTCCAGGCTGTTCACTCTTACGACGTCGGCAACGCCTACCGGCTCGCGGCTGTCGACGGCGCACGCGGCGCGTTCAACATCGCGGCGCCGCCGCTGCTCGACTTGACGACGATCGCGCGGCTGCTCGACGCGCGGACCTTTCCGCTCTCGGCGCGAACCGCCCGTGGGCTGGCCGCCGCGGCGTTCCACGGCCACCTGTCGCCGTTGCCGCCGGACTGGCTCGACATGGGCCTGGCCGCGCCGTTGCTCGACACGACGCGTGCACGCGAGCAGCTCGGCTGGACGCCGCAGCGGAGCGGCGACGAGGCACTCGCCGATCTGCTCGCCGGGTTGCGCGACGGAGCCGGGATCGACACACCCCCGCTGTCACCCCTGACAGGCGGGCCGGCACGACTCGGCGAGCTCGCGGGAGGCCTCGGAGAGCGCGAGCGATAGTTTCAGCGCCGTGACGGCGCTGCGACGGCTCGCATATCCGGTTCGGCTCGCGTGGGCGCGGCTGACGCGCCGCGGCGGGCGCGTCCTGCTCGTTCTCTTCGGCATCGCCGCGGGCTCCGCCCTGCTCGCCGCGGTGCTTGCGGGCAGCCTCGTCGCGCAGGACCGGAGCCTGCAGCGCGCGACAGCGCGCATTCCCGCGGAGGATCGAACCGTGCGGCTCGTGTGGGGCGGGATCGCGAGCGGCCCCGGGACGGACGTCGACCGGCTCGACGCGAGATCGCGGCGGGCGCTCGCACCGCTCGTCCCTTCGCCGACGCGGGCGATGCTCTTTCGCACGTCCCAGGCGAACGGTCATCTGTTCGATCTCGGAGCGATCGACGGACTGTCCCGCTACGTGCAGATCCGCTCCGGACGCCTGCCGCAGCGGTGCCTGCCGTCGCACTGCGAGGTGCTCGAGCTCGGCGGGTCAGGGCCGGTCCCGAAGCTCCCGGGCCTGGAGCTCGCCGTGGTCGGCAAGGCGACGCTCGATTCGCCGCTGCCGTTCGGGAACCTGATCACGCGCGAGACGTACGCGTCGGTGCTGAGCTCGGCGCTCCTCTACCACACGGCGCCGACCCCGCCCTTGCTGCTTGCGAACGGAGTGCGCGCCCTCGCGCGCGTGCCGTTGTTCGTCCCCACCTTCCGCAGCTACACGTGGGCGGCGCCGCTCCGGCCGGGCGCGGTGCACTCGTGGTCGCTCGACGCGTTCTCGCGGAACGTCACGCAGACGCGGTCGGCGCTCCAGGCGAAGTCGCTGCGCTTCGACCTGACGGCCCCAGTGGCTGAGCTGAAGGCGGCGAACGAGAGAGGCAAGGTCGCTGCGCGGCGTCTGCTGCTGATCGGCGGCGAGGCCGCCGCGCTCCTGCTCGCGTTCGCCGTCCTTGCCGCCACTGGGCTCCGTCGTGACACCGAGGCGCAGTGGCGCCGCCTCACGTGGTTCGGCGCGCGCCGCTGGCAGCTGGCCGTCGGATCGATCGCCGAGGCCGGTGTCGTCGCGGTCGTCGGCGCTCTCGCAGGCTGGGCGGTCGGCACCGGGATCGGCGCGATCGTGGCCCACCGCGCCGGTGTCCCCGCCGCAGCAGTCCTCGGCCACTCGGTCGTGTCGTGGCGCGGGATCGCCCTCGCGGCAGTCGTTGCCGTCGCTGCGGCGGTCGTCGTGCTGCTGTCCCTCCGCGCGGGCGCAGGGCGCGTGGTCGACGTGGCCGCAGCCGGTGCGCTCGTGGCGGTCGTGCTCGCACTCGCGCGCGGCGCGGCGAACACGTCGTCGCTGGCGAACGAACGCGGCACCGGCGCGGTGCTGCTGCTCCTTCCGGCGTTGATCGCGTTCGTCGCCGCGGTCGTCTGGGCGCGCGTGCTCACGCCGGCGCTGCGCGCGCTCGAGCGGCGCGGCCGGAACGCGGCCGTCCCCGTGCGCCTCGCCGCGCTCTCGCTGGCACGCAATCCCGGGCGCGCCGCCGTGGCGGTCGCATTTCTCGTCGTCAGCCTCGGGCTCGCGCTCTTCGCGGAGACGTATCGCTCGACACTCGCCCGCGGCGAGACGGATCAGGCGGCATTCGCGATCCCCGCCGACTTCGTCGTGCGCGAGGACCTGACGAAGCTCGTGCCCGTGTTCCAGGCGGCGCCGCTCCCGCGCTTCCGGGCAGTCGCTCACGCGACGCCGGTGCTCAGGCTGAGCGGCAACGTGCGCCGGCTCGAGGGCTCCCCCGGTTTCACTGTGCTCGGCATCCCGGCGCAGGACCTGACGAGCGTGCGCTGGCGGAGCGACTACTCGCCGCTGTCGCGCCGCCAGCTGGCCGACCGGCTCGCGCCGCCGCGGCGCGTCTCGGTGCAGGGGGTTCGACTGCCGGAGACCGCGCAGCGCCTCGTGCTACCGGTTCGCGCAAAGGGCGATGAGGTTGCCGTCCGCGCCGTCGTCATCACGCCGGCCGGCGGCGCCGTCGGCATTCCGCTCGGCACTACGGCGTCCCGCCGCCTCGAAGCTGCTGTGCCTGCCGCCGCGCGCGGCGGCATGCTCGTCTCGTTCGTGTTCGATCTCACGAACACCGGCCTGCACGGCGTTCCCAACGGCGGCATCAACGCCGTCGCAGTCGCGCGCGGAACCATGCACCTCGGCCGGCCGCGCGTCGACGGGGCGGCACTCCCCCTCGACTTCGCGCGCTGGGACGGCAGCGGCGGCATCGCGCCGGCCGGCGGCCACACGCTCAGCTACCTCGTCACCGGCAACGATGTCGCCCGCTTCCGCGCGCGCCAGCAGACGGATGACAAGCCGATCCCGATCGTGGCCTCGCCGGCGCTCGCGGCCGCCGCAGGCCCGGGCGGCGTGCTCCCGATCGACTTGGGGACCGGGAGCGTCGTCGGCCGCGTCGTCGGCACGGTCAACCGCATCCCTACCGTCGACGAGGACGTCGTGATCGCCGACGGCCCGACGCTCGCAGCCGCGCTGGCGGCGACGGCGCCCGGCAGCGGCTCGCCGAACGAGGTGTGGCTCGACGCGCGGGCGGGCCACGAAGGAGCCGTCGCTGCGGCGCTGCGACGGCCGCCCTTCGACGCACTCGACGTCCAGGCGCACGCTGCGCTCCTTGCGGATCTGCGGTCGGAGCCGCTCGCGCGCGGAACGCTGCTCACACTCGCGGCGGCGGCGCTGGCCGCGCTCGCGCTCGCGCTCGTCGGCCTCCTCCTCGTCGTCGTCTCCGATCTGCGCGACGAGCGAGGAGAGCTGTTCGACCTCGAGGCGCAGGGCGCGGCGCCGGCGACGTTACGCCGGCACATTCGGCTGCGAACGATCTTCGTCGCCGTGTTCGGGCTGCTCGGCGGAATCGTGACGGGGATCGTGCTCGCCGCGCTCGTCGTCGCGCTGGTGACGCTGACCGCGGCGGCCGGGTCGACGGAGCTGCCGCTGCTGCTCGGGATCGACTGGCCGGTCGTGCTGCTCGGACTGCTGCTGTACGTCGCGATCGCGGCTGCGGTCGTGTCCGCCGCAACCCACCGCGCGTTTCGCGCGGATGTCGCCGGCCGCTTCGCCGAGGTGGGAACGTGACGGCGGCGATCGACGCACGCGACGTCTTCCGCATCCACCAGACGGCCGAGGGTGACGCCGCCGCGCTGCAAGGCCTTTCATTGACCGTCAGGGACGGCGAGACGGTGACGGTGCTCGGCCCGAGCGGCTCCGGGAAGTCGACGTTCCTACGAATCCTGGCCGGGCTCGACCGCCCGTCGGCGGGAACGGTGCGGGTGTTCGGCACCGAGCTCGCGAAGCTCCCTGCGCGTGATGTGGCGCACTACCGGACGCGCACGGTCGGCTACGCGGATCAGCACTACGCGCGGGCGCTCGCACCGGAGCTGACGGCGCGCGAGCTCGTCGGGCTGGAGCTCGGGCTCGCCGGCGCGACGACGGCGGAGCGCGAGCGGCGCGCCGACGAGCTGCTCGACCGCGTCGGGCTCTCCGACAAGCGCGACGCGCCGCCGGCGGAGCTGTCCGGCGGCGAGCAGCAGCGTGTCGCGGTTGCGGCGTCGCTCGCGCACCGCCCAAGGCTCTTCCTCGCCGACGAACCGACCGGCGAGCTGGACACGGAGAGTGCGCACCTCGTCTACGCGACCATCGCCGAGCTCATCCGGAGCGAGCGCTGCACAGCCGTGATCGTGAGCCACGATCCGGAATCGGCGTCGATCGCGGACCGCGTCATCCGCATCCGCGACGGCCGCGTGAGCGAGGAGTCGGGCGGCTCGCTGCGCGACGGTTCGATCGTCGTCGGCCGCGGCGGCTGGCTGCGGCTGCCGGAGGAGCTCCTGCGGCGCTCCGGCATCCGTACGCACGCGACCGCGCGCCTCGAGGGGCGAAGCGTGGTCGTCTCCGGCGAGGAGACGACCGCGGATCCTGCTGCCGCCGCGACCGTCGAGCGTCCGGCCGAGACCGAGCTCGTCGCCGCGGTTCGCGGAGTCGACAAGCGGTACGGGCGACGCACAGTCCTCGACGGGCTGAATGCGACGTTCGAGTCATCGACGCTGACGGCGGTCACCGGGCCGTCGGGATCGGGCAAGACGACGCTGCTCCACATCCTCGCGGGCCTCGAGCTCCCGGACGGCGGCCTCGTGACGGTGCTCGGAGAGAACGTGTCGCGCCTCGACCGCGCAGGCCGCGCCAACTTTCGCCGTGACCACATCGGCTACGTCGGGCAGCAGGCGGGGCTCGTTCCGGCGCTCAGCGCCCGCGAGAACGTCGAGCTCGCGCTCGCGCTGCGGGGGCTGCCGCCCGCCGCCGCGCGCGAGCCGCTCGTCGCCGTCGGCCTCGAGGACCGCATCGAGCAGCGCGTGTCGCGCCTCTCGACCGGTGAGCGCGGCCGCGTCGCGATCGCGCGGGCGCTCGCGCCGCGGCCCCAGCTCCTGCTCGCGGACGAGCCGACGTCACGGCTCGACCAGGCGAACGCGATCGCAGTCGGGACGCTCTTCGTCCGGCTCGCCCGCGAATACGGGGCGGCCGTCGTGTGCGCGACGCACGACCCGCTCCTGATCGAGCAGGCGGACGCGACGCTCAGTCTGGGCTAACGGCCCGCTGAGGCACCGCTTGCGGTGCCGTCGAGAGGCCGTGCGCGCTCCGCGCGCGCGGCCGTCTGACCCAGCCGTTGGGGCGACCACTGCTGATGCGCCGACTACCGGCCTTGGTACGTCTTCGACATTGCCTGGAGGAGCTTCCAGGCGATGGAGCCATGTGTCTCGACGAGCGGTCGGAACTCCCAGGACGTGAGGCCGTAGCACCTGAGGTCGGTCTCGGCCGTGATCGTCGCCGTGCGCGCGCTCTCGTTCAGCAGCGCGACCTCGCCGAAGTAGTCGCCGGGGCCGAGCCGCCGGCGTTCCTCGCCGCCGATCGTGACCTTCGCATTCCCCGACTCGATGATGAAGAAGCCGACGCCGGTCGAGCCCTCGGCCGTGACCGTCTCGCCGGCGGAGAAGAGCCGCTCCTTCATCGACGACGCGACGCGCTCGAGCTCTTTCCGGTCAAGGTCGGAGAAGAGCGGAACGGTTCGGAGGAGTTCGGCTGCGCCCTCTGCCACGCGAGGACTATGCCACACTGGCACGGTGAGGCTGACAGTCGTCGGTTGTTCGCCCGCCTGGCCGAACCCCGGCGGGGCGCAGTCGGGGTACCTCGTCGAGGGCAGCGGACGGCTGCTGCTCGATTGCGGGCCGGGGGTTTTGCCGCGCCTGCGCGAGCAGGAGGGCTGGCCGCGTGTCGACGGGATCGTCATCACCCACTTCCACCTCGACCACTGGGGCGACCTCGTGCCGTGGACGTTCGGCGCGATGTACGGCCCGGGTCGCGACGCACCGAAGCCCGAGCTCTGGCTGCCGCCCGGCGGGCTGGCCGAGCTCGAGCAGTTCGGCGTCAAGTTCGGCGTGCCAGGCATGTTCTCCGACGGCTTCGACGCGCGCGAGTACAAAGACGGCGAGCCGTTCGAGACGTGCGGCCTCACCGTGACGCCGCTGCGTGTCCCCCACTACCAGCTGCAGACGTATGCGCTGCGAGTGAGCGACGGCACGTCGACGCTCGCGTATTCCGGCGACTCGGCGCCGAGCCCGCACCTCGCGGAGGTCGGGCGCGATGCGGACCTCTTCCTGTGCGAGGCGACGCTCCGCGAGGGCGTCGAGGGCGGCAACGGCCTGCGCGGGCACCTCTCCGCCGACGAAGCGGTGGCGGCGTTCCACGACTCGGGCGCGACGCGGCTCGTGATCATCCACCGCCCGGACGAGTTGCCGCTCGACGACGGCATCGAGCGTGCGTCCGACGGTGCCGTCTACGACTTCTAGTCAGCGGTCGGACCGCAACACGCTCAGCACGACGTCGGCCAGCAGGCGGTAGCCGGCTTCGTTGGGGTGGTCGCCTTCGAACGTCCACTCCTCGCGCATGCGGCCGGGGCGCTCGCCGTCCTCGAGCGCGTCGTGAAAACGCAGTAGCGGCACCTGCTCGTCGCGGGCGATCTGCGCAATCAGATCGTTCAGCTTTCTGATCCTCGGCTCCGCGTCGGGCCAGCCGTTGTTCCACGCCAGCACGTCGGCGAGCAGGACCCGCGAAACGAGCTCCCCTCCGCGGCGCACCATCGCGCGGAGGTTCGCGGCAGCCGTGCCGACGTCCCGCCCCTGCGCGATGTCGTTGATCCCGCCCTGCACGACGAGCACGTCCGCCCCGCGCGCACACTCGTCGAGCCGCGCGGCGATCTCGTCGGTTCGCTGCCCGTAGATGCCGCAGTTGCGGATCTCGTAGCGGGCGTCGGCCCGCGCCGCCCACACGTCCCAGCCGCGCAGGCCCGGCGACCCTTCCGTGATCGAGTCGCCGAGGGCGGCGACGACAATCCGGTGCTCGGACACGGAGCTCTGATCGATGACGAATCTGGGCATTGGAGAGCCGTGCCCAGCTCGACGGCGCGGCGGTCCCGCCGCGTCTCGCGCGGAGCGCCGGCTCGCGCTAGCTCCCGGTGCGCGGGTCGGTCTTCTGCGCGATCTCCGCGGGGACGCCTTCGCGCTTGCGCACCACGTCGTAGGCCGGCCGGCTCGCGACGAGCTCCTCGACGTCGGGCGCGACATGCCCGGACGCGACCGCGAACAGGTGCGAGTCGGCGCGAAGCCGTTCGTACTCCGGCCGCGTGAGACTGATACGCGCGACGCACGATGCGTCGCCGCACTCGCAGATCAGGTCGAGCGGCTCGCTCGTCGTCAGCTCGAAGGTCGACGCCACGTCCTGGATCCGCTCGTTGACGTCGCGGAACACGGCTTCGTTCATCCCGATGCGTTCCGCGCGGTTCACGGCTTCTCGACCACGACATAGCGGTCGGTGCGCGAGACGACGCGCGCCACGGGCTTCTCGGCTTCCTCGTGGCCGGGCGCGGTGACGTAGTGGCGCGGATCCGCGCGCAGGGCCGAGTACTCGGTTTCGGTCAAGCGCACCACCTCCAAGCAGTCCTCCACCGGACATTCACAGAGAAACGGGATCCATTCCAAATCGTGGTCAAACGCCTGAGCGGCGATCCGGATGCGCTCGTTCGCCTCACGGAAGACCTGATTGTTGCGCTTGATGCACTCGTTCGTCGATCCGGCCACAAACGGTGGCTTGCCGACATCCGAGCCGCACTAAACGTCGAGCAGGGCCGCGACCTCGGCCGGCGTCTCGCGGCCGGGCCGCACCCGAGACGCGAGGTCGCGGATCTTCATCCGGTTCGATCGCGCCGCTCGGCGCATCACGTCGAACGCCTCCTCGAGCTCGAGGTCGTGACGCTCGGCCAGGATGCCCTTGGCCTGCTCGATCACGACGCGCGAGTCGAGCGCCGCCTGGAGCTGGGCGCGCCGCTCGTAGCTCGCCTCGGTGACCGCGAGCAACCGCTCGACTGCGACGGCCGCCTCGTGCTCGATCACTTCCGCGGCCTCAGGTCGACGAGCAGGTCGCAGTCGAGGGCGTCCGCGATGCGCAGGAGCGTGTCGATCCGCGGCGGCCGGCCCCCGCGCTCGAGGCGCGCAATCGCCGACTGGGTAGTGCCGACGAGCTCGGCCAGCTCACGCTGCGACAGGCCCTTCGCCTGCCGGCGCGACGCGACCTTGTCCGCGATCGCCGCGAAGAACCAGCCTCGGTCGGCCGTCCGGATGCGCTCCTGCAGCCGCTCGAGCGGGCTTTTCGCCGTGCGTGGCATACCAAGAATGCTATCGAGTGGGTCTAGAGCAGCAGCTGCCGGTGCTTCTGCAGGGCCTCGAGAACGGCGTCGACATCCTCGACCGTGTTGTAGCAATGCGCCGACACCCGGAGGTTGCCGTCCCGCTCCGACGTCACGATCCCTTCGCCGTCGAGGGCGGCGACGAGCGCCTTCGAGTCGGCGGACTTCACGCACATCAGCGCGCCGTGCGACTCCCGCGGCGTCGCGAGCGTCGCCCCAAGCTCGTCGAGGCCCGCAGCGAAGTGCTCGTTCAGGCCGTTCACGTGCGAGCGGGTCGCCGCGATGCCGATCTCCTGCATCAGCTCGATCCCGGCGATGCCCGCATAGATCGCCGGCACCGGCGGCGTGCCGGACTGGAAGCGCGCGGCGGTGTGCGCGGGCGAATAGTCGGTGTGATCCATCGCAAAGATGTTCTCGTCGGCGAACCAGCCGGTCTGCGTCGGCCACACCCGTTCGACGAGGTCGCGGCGGCAGTAGAAGAAGCCGAGCCCGGCCGACCCGAGCAGGTACTTGAGCACGCCCGCGCCGAGAAAGTCGACGCCGAGCTCCTTCACGTCGACCGGCAGGGAGCCGATCGACTGGAACGCGTCGAGCAACACGAGCGCCCCGCGCTCGTGCGCGAGCTCGACGACCTTGGCGACGTCGGTCATCGCGCCGCTGCGGTAGGAGACGTGCGTCACCGACACGAGCACCGTGTCGTCGTCGATCAGCCGGTCGAGCTCGTCGAGGGTCGCGCCGTGCACGACGCGTGCGCCGCGGGCTTCCTGCGCGTGCCAGATCTGCCCGATCGTCGGGAACTCCCAGTCCGTCAGCACGACCTTCGACCGCCGCGTGAAGCGCAGGCCGCTTGCGAGTGCGCTCACGCCCGCGGAGAGCGACGTCGTCACGGCGACTTCGTCCAGGCCTGCGTTGACGAGGCCCGCGAACGCCGCCCGCGCCGCCTCCTGGCGCTCGACCCAGTACTCCCACGGGGCGCCGTGCTCGTCCCAGTCGGCGAGGTACTGCTCGTAGGACGCGCGCACGGCATCCGACAGAGCGCCCTGCGAGCACGAGTTGATGTAGACGCGCGAGCCGAAGATCGGGAACCGGTGCCGGCAGGTCGACGCCAACGACGTGGTGTCAACGGCCAAGGTAGGCCTTTCGCAGATCCTCGTGCTCGAGCAGCTCTTTCGCCGGGCCCTCGAGCACGAGCCGGCCCGTCGAGAGGACGTAGCCGCGGTCGGCGATCGACAGCGCCATGTTCGCATTCTGCTCGACGACCAGCATCGCGACGCCGGACCGATGCACCTGCTGGATGATCTCGAAGCTGCGCTCGACGAGGATCGGCGCGAGCCCCATCGACGGCTCGTCCATCAGGAGCAGCTTCGGGTGCGACATGAGTGCTCGGCCCATCGCGACCATCTGCTGCTCGCCGCCCGAGAGCGTCCCCGCCAGCTGGTGCCGCCGCTCGTGCAGGAGCGGGAAGAGCGTGTACACGCGCTCGAAGTCCTCCTTGCGCCCGCGCCCCTCGCGATTGAGGTAGGCGCCCATCTCGAGGTTCTCGAGCACCGACATCGGGCCGAACAGCCGGCGGTTCTCCGGGACGATCGCCATACCGCGGCGGATGCGGTAGCTCGTCGTCCGGGTCGTGACGTTCTCGCCGCGGAACTCCACCGCGCCGGTCCGGGGCTGCACGATCCCGAGGATCGTCTTCAGCGTCGTCGACTTCCCCGACGCGTTGCCGCCGAGGAGCGAGACGAGCTCGCCCTCGCGCACGAGCAGGCTGAGGCGCTCGAGGATGTGGATCTGCCCGTAGTAGGTGTCGACCTCGTCGAGCCGCAGCAGCGGCTCCGCGCCGTTCGAGCTCACTTCGTCTCCGCCTTTCGCAGCCCGAGGTAGGCCTCGATGACTCGCGGGTCCGTCGCGACCGCGTCGAAGGACCCCTCCGCGATCTTGACGCCGTGGTCGAGCGCGACGACACGGTCGGAGATGCCCTCGACGACGTGCATGTCGTGCTCGATCACGAGGATCGTGTACCCGCCCTCCTTGCGCAGCTGCCCGATCAGCTCAGTGATCTCGTGCGTCTCCGCCGGGTTCATCCCGGCGGCGGGCTCGTCGAGCAGCAGGATGCGCGGCTCGGTCGCCATCGCGCGCGCGATCTCTAGCCGGCGCCGGTTCGCGTACGACAGCGAGTACGCGGGCTGGTCCCAGCGATACCCGACGAGGCGCTGGCCGAAGAAGGAGAGCTTCTCCTCGGCCCGTTTGCGGATCTGCCGCTCCTCGCGGCGGGAGCGCGGCAGCCGCAGCATCGCCTCGAACACCGTGCTCTTCGTCTTCCCGTACTGCACCGCCATCACGTTCTCGCGCACGGTCATGTTCAGGAAGAGCCGCAGCGTCTGGAACGTCCGCGCGACGCCGCGATTCGTCACCTCGTGCGGCTCGAGGCCGACGAGGCTCTTGCCGTCGAGCAGGATCTCGCCGTCGTCGGGCGCGTAGACGCCGGTGATCAGGTTGAACAGCGTCGTCTTGCCGGCTCCGTTCGGGCCGATCACGCTGACGATCTCCCCCTCGTTCACATGCAGGTCGAGCTCGGAGATGCACGCGAGGCCGCCGAACGACTTGTTCACGGCGTGCAACTCGAGGAGGCGCTGGGCGGCCATCAGACGATTTCCACCCTGGCGGTGCCGAAGAGACCCTGCGGCCGCACGTTCATCAGCACGACGAGGAGCGCACCGAGGAGCAGAAAGCGCGTCGCGCCGGCGGTGTTCTCGACGAGGAGGTTCTCCCACGCAAATGCGGCGACGTAGATGGTCGGGATGAAGACGATCGTCCGCCACCACCCGTGCAGCAGTGTCAGCACGAGGATCAGCGCAATCGTCAGGACGTACGCCCAGTTCGCAAGCTGCGTCGCGTGGCTCGGCAGCACCATCCAGTGGCTGACCCAGTGCGCGAGCTTCCCGTCGTTCGGCTGGCCCGCCGTCCAGCGCGGGAACCACGCGTCCGCGATCGCGTGCAACGCGAACCCGAGGCCGAGCGTGCCGCCCACGACGACGACGAGCTTCTGCCACGGACGCACCTTCGCGAGGACAAGGATGACGAGAGCGGTGTAGAACAGCCATTCGGCCTGGTTCGAGTCCCGCAGCAGCTCCGGGACCCCGTTGACGATCAGCGCACCGACGATGACGCCCGCGAGGCTTCCGGCGCCGCCGAGGATGACGATCGCGTAGATCGTGATCAGGAGGCCGATGTCGTAGTCGCCGGGGAAGGCGCCCGTCTGCACCGAGCCGTAGATCGCGCCGGCGAAGCCGGCGATCCCGGCGCCGAAGACGAACGCCATCAGCTTGAGCCGGTTGACCGGCATGCTCATGACCTCGGCGGCGAGCGGATCCTCGCGCAGCGCCTTCCACGCACGACCGGTCCGGGACTCGCTGACGAAGTAGAGCACGATCATCACCAGGAGGAACGCGCCCAGGGTGAACAAGTAGAACTCCTTCGTGGTGTTCACCTTCCAGCCGAACACGTTGAGCGGATCGATGTTGTCGAGCCCGTTCGCTCCACCCGTCAGGTCGGTGTGGTTGAACGGCCAGAAGTTGATCCTGTTCGCGTTGTTGACGAACACGACGAATGCCTGGCCGAAGAACAGCGTGACGATCGCGAGGTAGTCGCCGACGAGTCGCCGCGACGGAAAGCCCACGATGAAGCCGACTGCGGCCGCGACGGCGATCGCAAGCGGAATCGCGAGCTCGGCGGGCCAGTGGTGGTTCGCGTGCGCCGAGGCGACGTAGCCGTACGTGTAGGCGCCGAACCCGAAGAAGGCGATGTAGCCGAGATCGAGCAGGCCGGCGAAACCGACGGTGACGTTGAGCCCGAGCCCGAGCAGCGCGTAGAGCAGCGTGATCAGCCCGTAGCGGAAGAGGTTCCCCTCTGAGGTGACGAACGGGAAGATCACCGCCGGGACGACGAAGACGAGCAAACGAGCCGCAGGCGGCGACGAGTCCCAGCCGCGGCGCAGCCAGCCGACGGGGCCGCGATAGCGCTCGCGCTTCCCCTCCACCGACGCCACCCACTCGTCGACGCCGATCCGCGGCTGTGTCACGTCGTCGGCCACGTCAGACTTTGTTGACGTCGGCTTTGCCGAGGAGACCCTGCGGCCGGATGATGATGATCGCGATCAGCAGCGCGAACACGTAGAGGTTCTGAAATGTCGAGCCCTGCGGCAGGTAGCCGGTCGCGTACGACTCGGCGAGGCCCACCAGCAGGCCGCCCAGCATCGCTCCCGGGATGCTCCCGATGCCGCCGATGACGGCAGCGGTGAAGCCCTTGAGCCCGGCCAGGAAGCCCATGAAGTGGTAGATCTGGCCGAAGACGAGGCCGAACATCACGCCCGCTGCGCCCGCCAGCGCCGACCCGATGAAGAACGTCGAGGCGATCACGCGATCGACGTCGATCCCCATCATCGAAGCGGCCTCGCGATCGAACGAGGTCGCACGCATGGCCTTCCCGATCTTCGTGCGCGCGACGAGCAGCGTCAGGCCGACCATCAGCCCGATCGCAGAGACGATCGTGAGGATCTGCGGCACCGACAGGAAGATGTCCTTGTAGTTGTAGGTCTTCGCGCCGATCAGATCGAACGTGTCGTAGTCGCGGAAGTTCGCTCCGAACAAGAGCAGCGCGCTGTTCTGGAGGAAGAAGGAGACCCCGAGGGCGCTGATCAGCGGCGCGATCCGCGGTGCGTTGCGCAGCGGCCGGTATGCAAAGCGCTCGATCACGACGCCCAGGCCGCCGCACGCGAGCATCGCGAAGACGAACATGAACACCACGACCAGCCCGGCCGTGACGCTGGGATTGACCGGGCCGCCGAGCCAGTGGAGCGCGAACCAGCCCATGAACGCGCCGATCATGTAGACGTCGCCGTGGGCGAAGTTGAGCAGCTTCAGGATCCCGTAGACCATCGAGTAGCCCAGCGCAACGAGCGCGTAGACGCTCCCGAGCGTCACGCCGCTGACCGTCAGATCCCAGAACAGGCTCCAGTTCATGGCCGCCTGCCTACCTTCGCACAGAAGTCATGCGGCCCACCACGAGGATGGGCCGCATGACGCAACGTTGATTCGGGTCTAGCCGACCGGCTTGAAGTCCGTGCCGTTCGACTTCCAGATGCCGAACTTCTTTCGCTTGATGTCTCCGAACTTGTCGTAGCTGATCGGGATACCGAGCAGCGACGTCTTCAGGTTCGTCTTCCTGACCTGCGCCCGAACCTCGGCCCGGCTGGCCGTCCCGTTCTTGCAGGCACGGTCGATCGCCTGGCCGACGACCTGGGCGGCCACGTAGCTCGGTGCGCCGAAGAACTCACCGTTGCCGCCGTGCGACTTGGTGAACGCCTTCACCACGGCGCTCTTGCTGCTGACCGGGAAGAACGAGTCGTACACGTTCGTGCCGACGCTGGCGAAGTCCGGATCGAACAGGCCGTCGGATCCCATCAGCTTGATGCTGCCCTTGCCGGCCGAGCGCATCTGCTCGCCCAGCGCCTTCCCCTTCGGGGGCAGCTGCCACGGGATGTAGACGACATCCGTCGAGCGCGGGATCTTCGCGATCAGCGCCGAGAAGTCAGACTGCTGCTGGCTCACACCATCGCGGCTGACCGACACGCCGGCCGCCTTCAGCTGCGACTGGACCTCGTCGGCGAGGCCGGTGCTGTAGGCCTCCTGGTCGTCGATGATGTAGACGTCCTTCGCCTTCAGCGTCTTCGTGATGTACGTGCTGACGTCCTTGCTCTGCTGAGCGTCGGGCGGAACCGTGCGGAAGAAGAAGCCCGTGCGGGTCCCGTCGGTGGTGATCGTCGTGTTCGTCGCCGAGCCCGAGACGAAGGCCAGGCCGGCGCCCTTCAGCGTCGCCGTGGTCGCCTTCACCTCGTTGCTCCCTGCAGGACCGACGACTCCGAGCACGTTGCCGCCGAAGGACTGCGCCGCTTTCACTGCCTCGGCCGTGCCACCCGGACCGCCGAGCACGGTGTCGCCGAACTGCAGGCGCAGCTTGTGCTTCTTGTTGACCTTGTTGTGCTGCGCGACGTAGTACTTCGCCCAGTCGACCTGCGGCTTGCCAAGAGACGCCGCGGGGCCGGTGATCGGGGCGAGCATGCCCATCGTCACCACCTTGCCGCACGAGATCAGCTGCCGATCTGCCGATGCCGCAGCTGAGGGCGCCGCCGCGCGGTCAACCGTCGCCGACGCCGCGGCAACACTGGCGAGTGCGGCGAGCACAACCAAAGCCGCAATCGCAGGTGCCCTTCTCCTCATTGAATCCCCTCCTTGATGATTACGCCCGGTACTTCCCCCTCTCTCTTGTGACGCCAGGAGGGGCTACTTGTTGTCCTGGTATACGCGATTCGCCGGAGAATCGGAAGGGTGGAAGACGCCGAGAATGTGCATCGGGCCGGGACCGACGTTCTCGATGCAGTGCACTTTCTCGGGCGGAAGGTGGAAGCATGACCCAGGTTTCAGCGGCACGGAGCGGCCGCCGACGTGGGCAACGCCGTCGCCCTGCACGATGTAGCCGAGCTCCTCGTAGGGATGGCTGTGGAACGGCGCCTTGCTCGGCTGGACGATGCCGATGAACTGGGTGACGTCGAGGCAGCCGGCGTCCTCGTTGACGAGATAGCGGAACGTCCGCTCGACCGACGCGGTGTGCTCCGGCTGGTCGTCGAACCGGATCGTGCGTTTTCGCCGGCCCTCGTCGACGGGGAGGTCGGCCGTTGCCGACACGGCGACGACGAGCAGCTCGTCAGGGCCGGGGTTGTCAACTGACCACGTCTCGCCGGGCGCGACGAACGCGCTCGTCCCCGGCTCGAGCGCGTGCTTCTCGCCGGCGAGCTCGAGCTCGCCGGAGCCGGAGACGACGTAGAGCAGGTCGTGTCGCGATCCCCCGGTGCGATCGTGCGAATGTCCGGGCGCGAAGCGGATGATGCGTTGTTCCAGGTGCTCGACGCTGAACGTGAGCCGCTCGCTCGCGGTGTCGCCGTCCTCGCGCTCCGCCTCGACGTCCGCTTCGTCGACGACGAACGTGCCGACTGCCGCCATGCCGGAAGCCTACGCTCTTCGGACGGCGTCGCCGACGGCGACGCGCCCGGGCTCGACGACCTCGCCGTAGACGCCGAACGGAATGTGCCGCTTGCCACTCTCGTTCGCCGTTTCGCCGCGGTACTCCCGGATCGTCCGCAAGGTGTCGAGGTCCGGTGCGCCCGTATCCGGGTTCTGCGTGGTGATCGCGCAGCGGCCGACGTCGTGACGCAGATAGACGACCGCCCCGCCGATGCGGAGGCGGCTCTTGACCCACGTGTCCTCTTCGTGCGGCTCGCAGCCGTCGAGCTCGAACAGCATCCGGAACCGCCGTCCGTCGACAGCTCCGTTCTGGCCGCTCCGCCGGCCGAGCTCCTCGAGCGACGCGCGTGACACGAGCGACAAGGGGCCGAGCGCGCGGTCGACGGCGGCGCCCGGCGCCGACTGCACGAGCCGGAGCGGCCTGCCCGCCCACTGGGACAGTGCAGCCGACCACGGGCCTTCGACCAGCCGGCCCTCGACCGGACGCCCGTAGAAGTCGGTCGTGATCTGCTCGCCGAGCGCTACCTCGCCTTCGGCGACGGTTCCGCCGGGGAAGCGCAGAGCAAGCCGTTCGCCGTCGTAGTCGGGCTGGATCCGAACCAGAGCGCCGTTCCGCAGCTGGTTGTAGCGCCGTCCGTCGGCGTCGACGATGTGGAAGCGGCGGTTCTCGCGCACGCCGGCTTCCTCCAGCAGCACCTCGCCCCGCTCGACGAGAGCCAGACCCTTCACGGGAGCGACGGAGATGCGCGCGACGGTCGCCACCGACGAGACTCTAGTCGTGAGCTTCGCGCCCGCCTGGCCGCTCGAGACCGAGCGCCTCGTCGTGCGTCCGTTCGAGCGGAGCGACCTCGCTGCGCTCTACGCGATTCACGGCGATCCGGCAAACGCTCGGTACCTCTACAACGAGGCGCGGACGCGCGAACAGGTCGACGAGCTGCTCGAGCGCAAGATCGCCGGCGCATCCGTCCGGGCCGAGGGCGACTGGCTCAGCGCCGCCGCCGTCATCCGCGACACCGGCGACGTCGTCTGCGACGTCTCGCTCCACTGGGCGAGCGAGACGCACAAGCAGGGAGAGATCGGCTTCATCGCACACCCCGCGCACCAGGGGCGCGGTTACACGACCGAGGCCGCGCCGCCGCTCCTCGCATTCGCATTCGAGACGCTCGGGCTGCACCGGGTGGTCGGCAGGCTCGAGCCACGCAACGTGGCGTCGGCCCGTGTGCTCGAGAAGCTCGGGATGCGGCGCGAGGCGCACTTCCTCGAGAACGAGTGGGTCAAGGGCGAGTGGCAGAGCGAGCTGGTCTACGCGATGCTCGCGCGCGAATGGACGTCACGTCCCTCGAGCTCGAACACGTAGAAGTCGCGGCCCGTCACGTGCACCGCGACGTTGTAGACCGGCGTCGTCCCGATCGCGCCCTCGAAGCTGCCGGCGTGGGCGTGGCCGTGCAGCACGACGTCGGGCCGGTACTCCGCGATCGGCGTCGCGAGGCGGTCGCAGCCGAGGTACGTCCAGATGCCTTCGGGCTCGCCGTGCAGCGTGTCGGACGTCGGCGCGTAGTGCAGGAGGACGATGCGGAACGGGCAGTGCGCGACCGCCTGCAGGCCTTCCCTGATCGCCTCGACCTCGGCGCTCGTCTCGGCGTACAGCCGGCGGAGGGCGGGCTCGCCGAAGTCGGGGAGGTGCGAGCCGGGGAAGCCGCCGACGAAGCCCTTGGTGCCGACGACGCCGACCTCGCCGCCTTCGAGCTCGAGCGTCGTCGACGACCGCTCGAGCATCTGCACGCCCGCGCTGCGTAGGACGTCGGCGACCTCGTCGCCGAGACCGGAGTGGAGATCATGGTTGCCCAGAACGGCGCAGACGGGGACGCGCACGCCGGCGCAGGCGTCCGCGAGCACCTGCGCCTGCTCCGGCTCGCCGAGCGTGGTCAGGTCGCCGGCGAGGAGCACGAGGTCGACGCGCTCGTCGAGCTCGGCGAACGAACGCTCGAGCTTCTCGCGAGTCGCCTCGGACGCGTGGACGTCACCGGCTGCCGCGATCGTGACCATCGTCTTCATGTTCCACACGAACCGAAGACGGGAAACCGGCCACGGAGATGGCCGGCGACTCTGACCAGCAGTTCGAGCAGCTCCTCGAGGCGATGAAGAACGCAGCCGGCGTGCTGCACGACGCCGGCGTGCCCTTTCTCCTCGGCGGGGGACTTGCCTGCTGGGCGCGCGGCGGGCCGAAGACGGAGCACGACGTCGACTTCCTCGTTCGGCCGCGGGATGCCGAGCGCGCGCAGCAGGCGCTGGCGGACAGCGGGATGCGCGCCGAGACGCCGCCCGAGGGCTGGCTGCTCAAGGCCTACGCCGACGACATCCTCGTCGACCTGATCTTCGACCCGCGCGGCGGCACGATCGACGACGGAGTCTTCGACCGCGCTGAGGAGCTGGAGGTGCACGCGACGCGTCTCCGCGTGGCCGCGCTCGAGGACGTGTTCGTCCAGAAGCTGCTCGCGCTCAGCGAGCAGCAGCCCGACTACTCGAGCGTCCTCGAGCTCGCGCGTGCGCTGCGCGAGCAGGTCGACTGGGACGAGGTGCGTGCGCGCACGGGCGACGCGCCGTTCGCGAAGGCCTTCTTCACGCTCCTGGAGGAGCTGGAGATCGTCAGCTAGAGGGGTCTGGCCCCGCAGGGGCCTGACCCCAGCAGTTCGACGCCGGTCGTGGTCGGTGAGTTGTGGTCGGCGGAAGGCTGGGGGTCAGACCCCTAGAAGTAGAACTGCGACCAGGCGGTCCACCAGTCGTCGGCGCGGGAGACGAGCGTGAGGTCGTCGACCTGCTCGGTCCCTCGGCGGTTGCGGTACTCGACGAGCCGCGCCGGCGTGTGGAACTGCACCTCGATCTCGCACGGGCGGCCGGGGTCGTAGGGCTTCACGGCACCGAGATCGTTCAGCGCGCGCTTCGCGCCCTCCTCGATCAGCTCGCGGGCCTTGAGGGCGGGAAACTGCCGGGCGCTGAACTGGCCGATTCCCGTCTTGACCGCGACGGTCGTGAGCCCCTCGCCCAGCAGCGCCTGTGCCTCGCGGCACACGGCCGCGTCGCCCGTCACGAGCAGGACGGGGCAGTTCCAGTGACCGCACAGAGCCGCGTTGATCCCCGTTTCGCCGACGGACGTCCCGTTGAACTTCAGCTCACGCCACGCCTGCCCGGAGACCGTGTGCGCCATGACGCCGTCCGGCGTTCCGACCTTCGCGTGCATGCCGACGAAGAGCGCCGCGTCGACGCCCTGCTCGAGGAACGCGGTGTATTCGGTCCAGTCGTTCTGGACGACGAACTCGCAGTTCGGGTCGAGCTTGTCGGGGATGAGCGAGTTGAACGTCCACTCCTCGCCGGCGCCGTGGCAGTCCATGACGACGATCTCCGTTGCGCCGGCCGCCTTTGCGCCGCGAACCGCCGCATTAATCTCCTCGGTGTAGAGCTCACGGCCTTCGTGGTACGCGCGCTTCTCCTTGGCACCGTCCGTCTGCTGCCACTTGACGATGCCGGCGACGCCCTCCATGTCGCTGATGACGAAAACCTTCACTCGGCAGCCACCGCCGTCGGCGTGCTCCACGGGAAGTTGATCCACTTGTCGGTGCGACGCCAGACGAAGTCCGCGCGGACGACGCTGTGCGGCTTCTCGTACAGGACGGCAGTGCGCACATCGGCAACGTGCTCGGCGCAGAAGTCACGCGCGAGCGCGAGCGTACGGCCGGTGTCGGCGACGTCGTCGACCATCAGCAGCCGTTCGGTGCGCAGCACCGTCAGGTCGGGAACCGGGGGCAGGAGCAGCGGCTCGTCCAGGCGTTCGTCGACGCCGGTGTAGAACTCGACGTTGAGCGTCGCCATCGTCTTCACGCCGAGCGCATAGGCCAGCGCGCCGCCGGCCGGCAGCCCGCCCCGCGCGAGTGCGAGCACCGCGTCGGGCATGAATTCGGCCGCCTGAACTTGGGCGGCCAGATCGTCGACGGCGGTGCCGACGTTCTCCCAGGTCATCCACTCCCGTTCCACTGGAACCGGGAGAATCACATAAGTGAACGCCGGCCTCGCAGGGAAGCGCGTCCTCGTCACCGGGGCCTCCGGCGGCATCGGCGGCGCGTGCGCGAGGGCGTTCCTGGCGGAAGGCGCCGAGGTCGTGGCGCACTACCACCGCGGGCGCGAGCGGGCCGAAGCGCTCGGCGACGTCGAGCTCGTCGGTGCCGACCTGACGCTCGAGGATGACGTCGCGCGGATGTTCGAGGAGGCGGGCCGGCTCGACGTCTGCGCGGCGGTGGCCGGCGTGTGGCCTTCGGAGGACGTGCCGGTCTCGGAGCTCACGCTCGAGCGCTGGCGGGGGACCCTCGATGCCAATCTCACCGCGACGTTCCTGACCGCGCGCGGCTTCCTGCGCCAGCTCGACGGCGACGGGGCGCTCGTCCTCGTCGGCTCGACCGCGGGGCTGTTCGGCGAGGCGGGCCACGCCGACTACGCGGCGGCGAAGTCGGCGCTGCTCGGCGGGCTGCTGCTCTCGCTGAAGAACGAGGTCGTCCGGCGTTCGCCCGGCGTGCGCGTCAACGCCGTGGCGCCTGGATGGACCGAGTCGCCGATGACCCGCGGGCACGTCTCCGGCGAACAGGTGGCGCGCATCTCGCGGACGATGGCGCTGCGCAAGGTCGCGCAGCCGGAGGATGTCGCGGCGCAGATCGTCGCACTGGCGTCGCCGGTGATCTCCGGGCACGTGACGGGACAGATCGTCACCGTCGCGGGCGGCATGGAGGGCCGCGTCGTCCACGAGTAAAGAGCGGCGCCCCAGTCCTCGTGGGGCGCCGAGTACTCCTCAAGCCGCAGGAGTGATTGCCGTCAGTCCCTGGCCGTGGAGTCAGGAACGGCATCGGCAGGCGGCGCGTCCCCCTTGAGTGGCGTCAAGTGGCGGAATCAACCGAGAACGGGTGATAGATGAAGCGCCCCTTCATCGCGATATTCAGAAGGCATACCGAGTGAGGCCCCGATGCGGCGGGGGCAACCTCGGAGAATCTCCTTCCAAGGAGACCCAGGAGGGGCCAGGCGGCGGCCCCTCTTGCGTTTTCAAGGGTCTGTAAGATCGGCGACGGAAGCGGGCGCGTCCCGCTCCGCATCGAGAGAAGGCAGAGGGAACCGGCCCTGAGACGCCTTCGGCAACCTGCCTCACCGGCAAGGTGCCAAACCCGGTCGGGCTGCGGCCCGAAGGATGTGTCGAGCGAGACGGAAGGAGAAGGAACTGCCCGCCCAAGATCGTTTTCTCGAACGCCTGCAGGCCGGCCCGGCGATCGTCGGTGACGGCGGCATGGGCGCCCTCCTGTCCGCGGCGGTGCCGCGGCTGCGGTCGCCCGAAGAGGCCAACCTCCGCGCCCCCGAAGCCGTCGTGTCGTTGCACGTCAGCTTCGTCAACGCCGGCGCCGAGCTGATCGAGACGAACACGTTCGGCGCGAACCGGCGCAAGCTCGCGCACCACTTCCTCGAGGACGACCTCGAGGCGCTCAACTCCGCCGGCGTCAAGCTCGCGCGCGACGCGCGTGAGATCACAGGCCGCGAGGTCTTCATCGCCGGGTCGATCGGACCGCTCGGCGAGCCGGCGTCGTCGCGTGTCCGCCGCGACCTCTTCGCAGAGGTCGCCACGGTCCTCGACGGTCGCGGCGTCGACCTGTTCATGGTCGAGACCTTCTACGACCTCGAGGAGGTGGTGGATGCGGTCGAGGCCGTGCGCAGCGTGTCGAGCCTCCCGATCGTGGCGCTCCTGACATTCGACGAGAGCGCCGAGACGCTCGCCGGCGTGACGGCGACCGAGGCGGCTGAGCGGCTCGCCGAGCTGGACGTCGCCGCCCTCGGCGCCAATCACGGCGCGGGGCTGCTCGCCGCGCTGGCGGCGCTGCAACACATGGGCCGAGACGGCAAGCCGCTCGCCGCGTTGCCGAACGTCGGCCTCGCGAGCCTCGCCGGCGGGCGGGTCATCTACCCGCACGCAACGCCAGAGTATTTCGCCGAGTTCGCCGCGCACGCGCGCGATCTCGGCGCGAAGGTGATCGGCGGCTGCTGCGGCACGACACCCGCCGAGATCGCCGCGATTCGTTCCGCCGTCGAGGACGAGCGCAAGCCGCGGGCGCCGCTCGTGTTCGAGTCGGCCGAGCTCGTCGTCGCGCTCGGCGAGGAGCAGCGCGAGACGGGCCTTTCCCGCGCGCTCGCGAACGGCGAGTGGGTCGTGTCGGTGCAGCTCGATCCGCCGCTCGGCGGCAACAGTGCCGGCCTCCTCGAGGTCTCGTCGGCGCTGAAGGAGTCCGGGCTCGTCGGCTGGGTCGACGTGAACGACAACGCCACGGCTCGAGCGGGCATGAGCTCGCTGATGGTCTCTGCCGCGATCCAGCGGCAGACGGGCATCGAGACGATTCCGCACCTGACCACGCGCGACTGGTCCGTGATGGGCCTCGAATCGATCCTGCTCGGCGCGCACGCGGAAGGCGTGCGCAACATGCTCGCGATCACCGGCGACCCACCCGAGGTCGGCGACTACCCCGGCTCACGCGGCGTGTACGAGATCGACGCGATCGGGCTGACGCAGCTGATGACGAACCTCAACCGCGGCGAGGACTACAACGGGCGGCCGATCGATGCACCGACGTCGTTCTTTCCGGGCGTCGCCGTCAACCCGACGCCTGACGACCCGGACGTCGAGCTCGAACGGTTCGAGCGCAAGCTCGAGGCAGGCGCGAAGTTCGCGATGACGCAGATCGTCTTCGACCTCGACTATGTCGACGCGTTCGTCGAGCGGCTCGGCGGCAGCTGGCCGATCCCGGTGCTGCTCGGCGTGTTCCCGCTGACGAGCCACCGCCTCGCCCTGCGGCTGCACAACGAGGTGCCCGGCATCGTCGTGCCACAGCGCCTGCAGGACGCGCTCGAGGCGGCCGGGTCGAACGCAGCCGACGTCGGCTTCGCGCACGCTCGCGAGCTGATCGCCGCCGCGCGCGAGCGCTGCGCCGGCGTGTATCTTGTCGCGCCGTTCCGCCGGCCGCTGCGTGTCCTCGAGCTCCTCTGAGCTCATGGGCGCGGCGCTGGAGCAGGCAGCGCTCGCGCTCGAAACGGGTGAGCTGCCGATCGGCGCCGTCGCCGTTGCGGGCGGTGAGATCGTCGCGCGATCGTACTGGCGGTCAAGCGACGGCTTGCTCGCGCATCCCGAGCTCCTCGCGCTACAGCAGGCGAACCGCCGCGGCCTCACGCTCGTCACGACGCTCGAGCCGTGCCTGCTCTGCATGGCGGCGGCGATGTTCGCGTTCGCCGAGCGCGTGGTCTTCGCCCTCGAGTCGCCGACGGACGGCGGCACGACGATCGGCGGCGTGTGGAACCCGGCTGCGGGTTCGGTTGCGCCCTACCGCTTCCCGAGCGTCGAGGGCGGCGTGCGCCGCGAGGAATCCGTCGGGCTCGTGCGGGAGTTTCTGCGCCGCGAGCCGGCGTCGCCGTTCGCGCCGTGGGCGGAGACGCTGATCTAGGGAGCGCAGCCGCCGGTCGAGACCGGCCCGCGCGCCGCGTCGAGCGCTGCACGCACGATGCCGTCGGGGATCCCGTAGCCGCCGACGGAGCGAAGACGCGCGGCGAACACCGTCGACTCGACCGCTCCACGAGCGTCGACGACAGGCGCGCCGGAGTCGCCGTGCCGCACGCGACCGCCGAGGGACGTGATCGCGCGTGTAACAGGACCGCGGCCGTAGGCATCCTCCGCGAGCACCGTCGAGGTGCGGCCGATCCGCGCCGGCGTCACCGTGAACGGGCCGTTCTCCGGGAAGCCGAGGACAGCGGCCGACGCGCCTTCGACCGCGGCCGCGACCGGCAGCGGCCGCAAGCCGAGCCCACTGACGTGGAGGACGGCGATGTCGTTCCGCGCGTCGAACAGGTACGCCTGCGCGGGCAGCCGTCCGCCCGACTGCAACTCGACGACGGTGTCGGTCTGTCCGGCGACGACGTGCGCGGCGGTGACGACGAGGTCCGTCCGCGCCGTCCAGCCGGTGCCCTCGACGCCGACGCCGCAGGCAGTGCCGAGGACGCGCACGACGCTCGGCGCTGCCGAGCGAACGCCCGGCGCGCGCGCAAGGCGTGGGTCGGGCGGGGCGACAGGCGCCGCGGGGCCGCTGATGGCCGGGAACGGGTCGATGCGTGCGAGCGCGTTGAGGACCTTCTCCGGCGAGATGACCCCGTTGAGGCGGCGCAGCAGCGCCGACTGCTGAGCGCCGTGGCGGAGGTCGGCCTGGCCGGGGAGCAGGAGGGCGACCGCACCGAGCACCCACACGATCGCTAGCCCGGCGAACGCGCCGAGCGCGAGACCGCCGGCGGAGTCGATCGTCGTCAGGCGAGGCGCGCGGATCCGCGCGCGGAGCGACGTCCCGGCCAGCGTCCCGAGCGTCTCGAGCAGGATCGCTCCGACGGCCGCGCCGGCGAGCGCCGCGAGCGGCGTGTACGGCGACGACTTCCCGCCCTGCAGGAGGGAAGGCGCGAGCCGCGAGCCGAGCCAGGCGCCGACCACGATGCCGGCGACGGACAGCGCGCTTGCGAGGAGCCCCTTCTTCCAGCCGATGAACGCCGTCAGCGCAACGAACCCGAGGGCGATCAAGTCGACCTTGGTCATTGGCTTCGCAGGGTACTCGCTACACTGGGCGTCCCTTTGGGGGCGTAGTTCAGTTGGTTAGAACGCCGGCCTGTCACGCCGGAGGTCGCGGGTTCGAGTCCCGTCGCTCCCGCTCTTTACACCTCGTTCCTCCGCAGTGGTTCAGGCGTCGCGGCCGCGCGCTCTGAGGTGAAGAGCCGGACGAGTTCGGCTCGGGAGTGGATGTTGAGCTTGCGGTAGACGCGTGTGAGGTGGAACTCGACCGTTTTTGGGCTGAGGAAGAGCGCCGCGGCGACGTCGCGGTTCGTTCTACCCTCGGCGACCTGAAGCGCGATTTGAAGCTCCTGCGGGGTCAGCTTCTCGGGCGCGGTGGGGTCGCGCCTGGGGATTGACTCGCCGCTCGCGCGTAGCTCGCGGCGTGCCTGCTCCGACCAGGGTGCCGCGCCGAGCCCGTCGAACAGCTCGATCGCGCCGTGCAGATGCTCACGCGCGTCGATGCGGCGTTTCGCGCGGCGAAGCCGCTCGCCGTACAGGAGCTCTGTGCGTGCGCGCTCGAAGGCGGAGCCCGCTCCCTGCTCGTGCAGCTCGAGCGCTGCGCCGAAGTGCTCGTCCAGGTTTTCCTCCGGGCCGAGGAGGCCGTGCAGGCGGGCGACGGCGGCAAGTGCCCAGCGTCGGTTAACCGAGCGCGCGAGGTCAGTGAGCTTCGTGAGTTCCCGCATCGCGGCTTCATGCTCCCCCGCGCGCGCGTAGGCCTCGATGAGATCGGGTGCATAAGGCAGGACGCTCGGCTCACGCAGGCCGTGGCGCTCGGCCAGGTCCGCGACCGGTCGAAGCGTCTCGATCGCCTCAGCCGGCCGGCCGAGACCGAGCTCGAGCAGGCCGAGCGTCGCTTGAAGCCGCGCTTGTAGCAGGCGGAATCCGACCCCGTGCTGAGCCAACTCGTCGGCGCGAGCAGCATCCTCGCGCGCCTCCGACTCGCGACCCTCGACCGCGGCCAGCCAGACGAGGATTGAAAGGCTGAAGGCAATCGCAGTCGGAGCCGCGACCGACTCCGCCATGGCCAGTGACCGCGCCGCGCCCGCGCGCGCGGCCGGGAATCGCCCCTGCCAGAGATCGACCATAGCGAGACTCCTGGTCATGAACATCTCGGCCCACACGTCGCCCGTCGCCCGCGACGACCGGAGTACGCGCTCGATGCTGGATCGCGCCTCGTCGTAACGCTCCACGTACGTGGGGTAGTACATCGAGAGATCTCCATACTTCTTGACGCCGCGGACCACCTCGTCGGCCTCGGTTGGCCGTCCAAGGAGTAACAGGATGAAGGAG
Source organism: Gaiellaceae bacterium (assembly GCA_036526315.1). Classification (GTDB taxonomy): domain Bacteria; phylum Actinomycetota; class Thermoleophilia; order Gaiellales; family Gaiellaceae; genus 3-1-20CM-4-69-9. The sequence goes on from DATCYR010000018.1 coordinate 52,945, forward strand.
AGATTCCAGCGGTTGCCGTTCGCGATGTCCGCCATCCATGGTTCCCGGGGAGCCTCGCCCGGCCAGGGGGCGCTGACCGGGAACATCTCGACACTCCTTCGGGCCAGTCGCAGGGCACGCTCGAGGTCGAGCCTCCGCGACGCTGCACTGCTGCTCACATAGAGCAGCAGTGCCGCCCGTGCGGGGTGGAGCGGAGCGAGGCGCTCGGCCTCTGTCTCGAAGTCGTCGTCGTCGACGGCGAGGCCGCGCCACTCATTTGCTTGCCAGGCGAGGACCCTGGCCGCGGCACGCAGGCCCGGGTCGCGAACACGGATCAGGGCCTGCTCGGCAAGGATGGCCGCGCGCTCGAGGTCGCCGGCATGTTCCGCAGCTCGCCCAGCGGCATGGAGCCGGCGGGCGCAGGCGTCTTCGTCTTCGCTGAGTTCGGCTGCGCGCTCGAGTGCTCGCGAAGCCGACGCTTGGCCGGCGCGCTCGGCGAAGCGGGAGGCGGCGGCTTCGAGCGCCGCGGCGACTGTCTCGTCCGGCCCCTCGGCGCCGGCTGCGAGGTGCCAGGCGCGCCGGTCGGAATCCTGTTCGCCGGTGAGCGCGTCGGCGAGCGTGCGGTGGGCCGCTCGACGTTCGTCGGCGGAAGCGGCGTGGTAGACCGCCGAACGTACGAGCGGATGCCGGAACGTGACCGACCCTGCGTGAATGCGGACGAGCCCGGCGTCTTCCGCCGGCTCCAGCGCGGCGAGGTCGCCTCCCGTCGGCGAATCGGAGGCTGCGGCGACGAGCAGCGCGCGACGCGCCTCTGGAGGCAGGCCGCGAAGCGCGCGCCGCACGGTGCGCTCGACGCTCTCTGAGGCGGGCAGGTGATCCGGAAGCGGCTCGCGTCCGACGCGTTCTCCCTCCTCGAGCAGCGCGGCGACCTCGAGCAGAGCGAGTGGGTTCCCGCCAGTCGCATCGGCGAGTTGGCGGGCGACCTTCGCCGCAATCGTCGAACCGAACCGCTCGCGAAGAAGCTCGATCGACGACGCCACCTCGAGCGGCTCCGCCTCGATCGTGGGAAGCGCGACGCCGAAGTCGCCGCCTTCGCCTTCGCGCACGGCGAACAGGAGCGCGAGCGACTCGGCCGTCAGCCGCCTCGCCACGAAGGTGAGCGCTTCGGCAGACGGGCGGTCGAGCCAGTGTGCGTCGTCGCCGACGACGAGCAACGGGACGCGCTCGGCCGCTGCGCCAAACAGGCTGAGCGCACCCGCGTAGACGGCGAGCCGATTCGTCTTCTCGCTCGAGTCGAGCGCGAGCGCTGCGCGCAGCGCGTGCGCCTGCGGCTCTGGAATCTCGGGGAGCCGGACGAGCAGCGGCGCTAGGAGCGCCTGCAAACCCGCAAACGGGAGCTCGGCCTCGGATTCGACCGCCGTGTAGTGCAGAACCTCGAAGCCGCTCGCCTGCTGCACAGCGTAATCGAGAAGCGCCGTTTTGCCGATCCCCGCGCTGCCGCGGAGTATGAGCGCGCGGCCCCTGCCGAGGCGCGCGTCCTTGAGCAGCGCATCCAGTTGCCCGCGCTCGCGCTCGCGCCCGATCAGCATGGGCAAGACGCTAGTGCAACACCAGGCGAACAGACAGGTCCAGGGAAATCCCTGAAGCGCCGAGCACCGCCGGCGCCGCACGATCTCGGCGATGCCGGAAACGCCGCTACAGCCGATTGTCTACTCGCTGCAGTTTCGCGGACGGATCACATCGCTCTCGTCACGAGTGCTCGAGCAACGCGCAAGCGCGCCGAGCCAGGCACTGATCACGACCGTCGACGCTAACGGGCTCGCTGGGCATGTCGAGCCAGGCGAGGGCGAGGAAGCGGTCCTCGTCTCGCGCATCGCCCTGGGGGATGACGGCTCCTTCGACCAGTCCGGAACGATCGAGTTCGCCCCGGGCCACGCACTCGCCTTCCGCAGCGTCGGCGCCGCTCGGCTCGACCGCTCGCCCGACCCGCACCTCCGGCACGGCGCCGCCGTCTGGGAGGTCAAGGGCGGCGTGGGACAGTTCCTCGGAGCTTACGGGCGCATCACGTCGAACTTCTTCATATCGGACACGAACGAGCTGACCGACAACCACTTCGGGCTGATCTTCGTCGCATGCGCCGCGGCATCCCATCCTTCCGAAGCAAGAAGCCGCGCTCCCCTTCCACGCCTGGGCATCCGCGAGACATGGGCCCAGTTCCGACGCTCGAGCGCGTTTCAGGATCTCCTTGCGGAATGCGCCCTCTGGACGGCGCCATGGACCGGTCTCCCGCCCCACCAGGACCACGATTGCGCGGAAGAGTTCACCCGCTCGGCGGCGATATGGACCGACTTCCCGTACTACGACAGCCCCGACGGCGCACAGCCGTTGCCTTCCTCGATCAGCGCTCGGCCTCAGCCTCGACGACGACAGCAAAGGAGATGACATGCACAAGGTCAAGCAGCTGCTCACCTTCGCCGTACTTACGACCGGCGTCGCCGTCTCGCTCATGCTCGCGAGTTCGGCAGGTGCAGCCACAGTGACGCATCAGATTCTTTCTCCGGGTCCGCCGGAGTCGTTCTACGCCTGCAACTTTCCGTTGATCGCAAGCTTCAGCGGTACGGTCCAGATGACGCGGATCGACAACAAGGATTCGGTGCAGCTGATCTTCACGCCGGTCGGACCGCAGACGATCATGGTCACGAATCCGGCGAACGGAAAGAGCATCACGGGGATCGGCCCGAACTCGCCCTCGGGCGAGATCATCAAGATCAGCGAGAGCTCGTTCGTCGACCACCTGAACGGGATCTCGCTGAACTTCGTTCTGCCGGGGGTAGGCGGCGTCCTCCAGGTGATCGGAAACGTCAATTTCGCCGACGACACCTTCAGCGGTCGGGACACGCGCGGAGACACCACGGCGTTCTGCAACTACCTAGCCGACCGGTAGAGGAAACGGCGTAGGATTGAGGGGCCGACGCCCTCAATCCCAGGCTTCTCTGTGCCCGGGCCGTCTCGGCTAGTGCGCTGACCGTCCGGTGCGCAAGCGGATCGCGGGGTAATGCGCGGGTTCGAGTCCCGTCGCTCCCGCTCCTTACCCCTTCGACCGGCGTCACTGCGCGCCCCCTAGAGGTCGCAAAAGTCGCGGGTCGGCGCGTCATGATTCGCGTATGCGGGAGCTGCCCTCGGGAACGGTCACGTTCCTCTTCACGGACGTCGAGTCCTCGACGCACCTGCTCCACCAGGTCGGCGCTGAGCAGTACGCGGAGGCGCTGTCGAACCACCGGCGGGTGATTAGAGATGCCTTCCTCGGCCATGGCGGGGTCGAGGTGGACACGCAGGGAGACGCATTCTTTGCGGCGTTTCCGACGGCCTCAGGCGCACTCGGAGCCGCGCGCGACCTGACTCAGGCGCTCGACGGCGGGTCAATCAAAGTTCGCGTCGGCCTGCATACGGGCACGCCACTCGTCGTCGAGGAGGGGTATGTCGGGGTCGACGTCCATCGCGCGGCCCGAATCGCCGCGGCCGGCCATGGCGGGCAGGTGCTGGTCTCCTCGGCCACGGCGGCGCTCGTCGAGGCGGAGGGTCTGCATGACCTCGGCGAGCATCGCTTCAAAGATCTGGCCGCACCGGAGCGGGTCTACCAGCTCGGGGACGACCGATTCCCGCCGCTCAAGTCCCTCTATCGGACCAACCTGCCCGTTCCCACGACGCCCTTTCTCGGGCGGGCGGCCGAGATCGAGGAGGCGCTCGGTCTTCTCAGACGTGACGGCGTGCGGCTGCTGACGCTGAGCGGTCCGGGCGGGACCGGAAAGACGAGACTCGCCCTTCAGGTCGCCGCTGATTCGTCCGAGCAGTTCCCGGACGGACTGTGGTGGGTACCGCTTGCGGCACTTCGGGATCCTGCTCTCATGGCACGGGCCGTCGCGCGGAGTCTCGATGTCGACGAGGAGCCCGGTCGGCCGATCGAGGAAACGCTTGCAGAACGTCTTGCAGGCAAGCGCTCACTTCTGCTGCTCGACAACGCCGAGCAGCTTCTCCCGGAGATCGCCTCGCGCATTGCGTCACTGCTTGCCACGGCTGGACCAACCGTGCTCGTCACGAGCCGTGAGCGGCTGCGGCTTCAGCAAGAGCACGTCTATGCCGTCCCATCGTTGACTCCGCGGGACGGGGTGGAGCTCTTCTTCACGAGGGCGCGCCAGGTCGATGCGTCGTTCGAGGAGACGCCCGCGGTCGCGGAGCTGTGCCGGCGGCTCGATGACCTGCCGCTCGCGCTCGAGCTGGCGGCGGCACGGAGCGCGATCTTTTCTCCGGAGCAACTCCTCGACCGTCTCGGAGAGCGTCTCGACCTGCTCAAGGGCGGACGCGATGCGGACCCGCGCCAGGAAACGCTGCGTGCCACGATCCACTGGTCGTACGACCTGCTGGATCCGGACGAGCAGCAGCTATTGGCGCGGTTATCCGTCTTCGCCGACGGCTGCACGCACGAAGCGGTCGAAGCAATCTGCGACGCCGACGTCGACACGATCCAGTCGCTCATCGACAAGAGCCTGCTCCGACGGCGTCGGGTCGCTGGCGGCAGCAGATATTGGATGTTGGAGACGATCCGCGAGTTCGCATCTGAGGAGCTCGAACGTCGCGGCGAGACGGCGGCGATAAGCCTGCGACACGCCGACTTCTTCGCCACATTCGTGGAGGGCGCGGATCCTCATCTCCGCCGAGGGCCTGATCAGCAGGGCTGGGCTCGGCAGATCGCTGAGGAGTACGGAAACGTTCGTGTAGCGATGACCTTTGCGCTCGACAACGCGCCCGAAGTTGCGGGACGACTGCTCGGCGGTCTGCCCTTCTTTCTCTGGCTTCGCGGTGGTTTCGAGGAAGCGCGGGCTTGGGTCGCCCGAGCCCTCGTGGTTGCGGACGAGCTGCCGAAGGCGCTGCTCGGCAAGGTGCACGAATGCGGGGCCGTCACGGCCGAACGTGTCGGCGATGTCGAGGCGGCGAGTCAACATGCCGAAGCCGCTTACGCCGCGTTCACCGAAGCCGGTGACGATCAAGGCGTCGCAGATGCGCTCCGAGAGCGCGGGAAGGTGGCGATGCGGCGTGGAGATCTCGAACATGCACGTGTGACGTACGAGGAACTCGCGGGTGCCGCGAATCGGATCGGTGATGCCTGGAACGGGGCGATCGCGCTGAACAACCTCGGCGACCTCGCGCTCAACTCGGGCGAGTGGGAACGCGTGATCAAGCTCTGTCGGCAGAGCAGCGAGATCCGGCTTGGTCTCGGCGATCGCTGGGGCTCCGCGCTTGCCCTTGGGAACGTCGCCCAGGGGGAAATCCAGCTCGGGCGACTCGAAGACGCGAGTCGAAGCCTCCGCACGGCACTTCACGACAGCCTCGAGGTCGGAGCGAACATGGTTGTCGCGGGGTGTCTCGACGTGGCGGCGAGGCTGGCGTCGGCGCGCGGGCGAGCGAGGGAGTCGGCCCGTTTGCTCGGCGCCTCCGATCGCGCGCACGAGGAGTTGGGCACGATCCGCGAGGCGTTCGAGCGAGATCAAATCGAAGCCGCGAGGGCCGCTTCTCAAAACGCGCTCGGGGAGGAGGCGTTCGCTGCCGCGGTTGAGGAGGGGCGAGGCATGTCCCTTGAAGAAGCCGCAGAGTTCACGCTGGCGTCACTTTTGGACGCTTAGTAGCGCTTCGACGGTCCCACACGGAAGCGAATGACGGGGTAAAGCACGGGTTCGAGTCCCGTCGCTCCCGCTCTTCACCCCCGCGCGCTCGACGGGCCGGAGGCCGCTTCCGCCACCAGCGAATCGACCTGCACGGAGTACACGGTGACGGGCTGCGTCTTGCCTTTCACCTGCACCTCTCCCTCCGCCTCGAGCGCGACCCCCTCGCCGACGCCACGCTGTGTGTTCTCGTCGATCAGGATTGGCCGATTCAGCACCTTCGTGTGCGCCTCGAGTCGCGCGGCGACGTTGACGGTGTCGCCGACACACGTGTAGGTGGCGCGATGCACCGTCCCCGTGTAGCCGGCGATCACGGGACCGGAGGCGATGCCGACGCCGATCTCGATCTGCAGCTGGTTGCCGGCTGCTCGCTCCTCGTTGAAGAGACGGATCAACTCGACCATTTGGCGCGCAGCCAGCACCGCGCGCCGGCGGTGATCCTCGTTCGGAAGCGGTGCGCCGAAGATCGCCATGAGCCCGTCGCCCACGATCTGGTTCACGACGCCGCCTTCGCCACCGATCGCGTCCATCATCAGGGTGTAGTAGTCGTTCAGCAGCTCGATCGTCTCTGCGGGATCTCGCGACTCGACGATGCTCGTGAACGAGCGGATGTCGCAGAACATCGCAGACGCGTCGACCTGTTTCCCGCCGAGCGAGAAGCCGGACGTCAACAGATCGTCGGCGACTTCCTTCGTCGCGAACTTGCTGATCAGCTCGCGCTGCTGATCGCGCAGGCGCTTCTTCTCGAGACTCGCACCGATGCGTGCATTCAGCAGCACCGGGTTGATCGGCTTGTTGAGGTAGTCCTCGGCTCCCATCTCGACGCACTTGACAACGCTGTCCAGCTCGTCGAGCGACGAGGTCATGATCACGGGTATCTCCCGGAGATGCAGGTCGTGCTTGAGTTCCGCCAGAACTTCGTACCCGTCGAGCTCCGGCATCAGGACGTCGAGTAGCAGGAGGTCGAAGTCGTCCTTACGCAACAGGTCGAGCGCCTCGCGACCGTGCTCTGCAAAGACCACTGCGTGCCCCTGATGCTCCAGCCCGCGGCCGAGGAGAAGGCGGTTGACCCGATTGTCGTCCGCGATCAGGATCTTGCCGGTCATCACGCCGCGCCGGCGCCTAGTGCCTCGAGGGCTTCCGCGAGCGCCCCGTACTCGTGGTCGATTCGATCGATGAGGCCAGAGGCTCCGTCGAGCTCATGCTGCTTTGCCCGTTCCTCGAGTTGGCGGCAGAGACCCGCGAAATCGCCGGCACCGAACGTCTGGCCGTTGGACTTGAGCGAGTGCGCCGCCCGCCGCAGCTCCTCCGCGTCGCCCTGCTCGAGTGACGCCCGGAGCGCGGCGATCAGCATCGGCGCGTCCTCGAGGAACGTCTCGATCACCTCGCCGAGGAACTCATCGCCTCCGAGCTCTCTGAGGCTGTCGACCGCTGCGGGCTCGAGACTGACGCTGACACCGTCCGCGCCGGGACGAACGCGTCCCAGCGCCTCCGCCAACTCGTACGGGCGGATCGGCTTCGCCAAGTAATCGTCCATGCCCGCTGCGAAGCACGCCTCGCGATCTTCCGGCAGCGCGTTGGCTGTCATCGCGATGATTCGCGGCCGCCTGTCGGCGCTCCAGCGCTCGTGGATCCGCCGGGTGGCGTCGAGGCCGTCGAGCTCGGGCATCTGCACGTCCATCAGCACGGCGTCATAGGCCTGTTCCTCGAGCGCCGCGAGCGCCTCGAGCCCGTTCGACACCACGTCGGCGCGATAGCCGAGCTGGTCGAGGAGTCGAAGCGCCACCTTCTGGTTCACCGCGTTGTCCTCGGCCAGGAGGATCCGCAATGACGATCGGCTCGTCTCCTGCGGCACGGCTTCGCCGTCGGCAGTCGGCGCGAGCGCCGGCTCGGAAAGGGCCCGCACGAGCGCGTTGTAGAGCTGGGAGGCCTTGATCGGCTTCGCCAGCTGCACGGCGAAGACTCCCGAAGACTCGTTTTGGGGGAGCCGGCCGAGAGAGGTCAGCAGGACGAGCGGAAGCTCGCGCTCGTTTCGGTGCCGACGGATCTCGCGTGCGAGCGCGAGCCCGTCCATGTCCGGCATCATCATGTCGAGCACGGCGACGTCGAACGACACGCCTTGCTCGATCCGCGCGAGCGCGTCCAGCGGCGAGGCGACCTCGACCGGTTCCATTCCCCACGTCCGCGCGTGTCGGGCCACGATCTCGAGGTTCGTGGCGTTGTCGTCGACGACGAGCAGTCGCTTCCCCGTGAGCTGCGGCAGTTCGTCCAGGTCGGTCTTTGCGGGCACCTCCGCGGACTGAACGGGCAGGCTGATGAAGAAGGTCGAGCCCTCGCCCTCCTCGCTCTCGACGCGCATCGTCCCGCCCATCAGCTCGACGAGCCGCTCCGAGATGGCGAGCCCGAGCCCGGTCCCTCCGTAACGCCGGGTCGTCGACGCGTCGACCTGGCTGAACGAGTCGAACAGTGTGCCCAGTCGATCTTTCGGGATGCCGATGCCGGTGTCGCGAACGCCGAATTCGAGCTGGTACGAGCCCAAGCCCGTCTCCTCGGCGTCGACGTGCACGACGACCTCCCCCTGCTCCGTGAACTTCACCGCGTTCGACAGCAGGTTGAGCAGCACCTGGCGCAGCCTCCCCGCGTCGCCGACGATTCCCGCTGGGGCATCCTCGGCGATCAGGCAACCGAGCTCGAGCGTCTTCTGCCACGCGCGCGGCGCGACGATGTCGAGCGCACCCTCGACACACTCGCGCAGGTCGAGCGGTTCCCTCTCGAGCTCGAGCTTGCCTGCCTCGATCTTGGAATAGTCGAGGATGTCGTCGATGACGTGAAGCAAGGCATCGCCGCTCGTACGGACGACCTCTGCGAACTCGCGCTGCTCGTCCGTCAAGTCGGTGCTGAGCAAGAGCCCGGTCATGCCGATCACGGCGTTCATCGGCGTACGGATCTCGTGGCTCATCGTCGCCAGGAATGCGCTCTTCGCCTGAGTTGCTGCCTCGGCCTCCTCGCGGGCCTGCTGCAGCTCGGTGATGTCGTGGTAGACGCCGAGGAAACCGACCCGCCGTTCGTCGACCGTCAGGGGCACGAGCATCAGCTCGACGTCGATCGGCGCGCCGTCCTTCCGTCGGCGCCGGGTGATCCGTTGCGCCCGGCCGTTCGCGAGCGCCTCACGCGTGATCTCCCGTCCCTCGTCGTGTTCGCCCTCGCCGAAGACGAGGTCGTCGATCTGCCGGCCGACCGCCTCCGCCGCCGTGTGCCCGAACAGCTCGCTCGCCGCCGGGTTCCAGCCCGTCACGCGCTCCTCGGCGTCCATGACCACCACCGCGACCGGGCTGATCTCGACGAGGGACTCGAAGTGCGCCCGCTGCCGCTCGATCTCGGCGAACAAGCGGGCATTCCGGATCGACGCGCCGACGGAGGCCGCAATTGTCTCGAGCAGGCGCCCGTCGGCCTCCCCGTAGCGATCGTCTTCACGGGTGCTCTGGACGCTGATCACTCCGATCGCCTCGTCGCCCGCCCAGATCGGCACCCCGAGGTACGTCTTCGCCGGAGTTCCGACAACCGCGGTGCCCTCGTGCTCCTCGCGAGTGTTGATCACCAGCGGCTGGCCGGACTCGATGATCTGCGAGGTCAGGCCCTCCCCGAAGGTCAGCGGCGCCTCGGTGGAGCGGCGGCCGAGCTCCCAGTGATACGGGAAGTCGATCACGCCCAGGCCGGCGTCGTGCAGTGCGATGTACGCGATATCGGCGTCGAAGGTGTCGCGAATGCGGTCGCCGACGAGCTCGATCAGCTCCGCCAGGTCGAGTTGTGTGGCCACGGCCTGGCCCACGCTGTTCACGGTTCCCAGCTCGGTGACGCGCTGCCGGGTCTCGTCGACGAGGCGTGCGTTGTCGAGCGCGACGCTGACGCTGCCCGCGAGCGTGACGAGGAGATTCTGGTCCGACGTCGTGAAGGCGTGCTCGCGGTCGAGGTTCTGCACCGAGATCACGCCGGTCGGACGGCCGCCGACGATCAGCGGCACGAAGAGAGCCGACTTCGGCATCTCGCCGGCGATTGCGAGAGGATTGCCGTGGCGCTCGGCCGCCTTGGGCATGTTCTCCTCGATCGACAGCGGTTCGCCCGTATCCATGACGTGCTTGCGGAAGCCGACCACAGGCATCGGGTCCAGCCGCTCGCGCGCCCCTCGTTCGATCGTGTAGGGAAGCTCCAGCATCCTCGCCGCCTCGTCGTGCACCGCGATGCTCACCACCTGGGCGTCGAAGACGTCGCGGATCCGGTCGCCGACGAGGTCGTAGATCGCCTGGGGGTCGAGCTCGCCCGCGACGGCCTCCTGCACGCTGTTGATCAGCGCGAGCTCGGCGTTCTTCTGGCGTGTCTCGTGGATCAGCCGGGCGTTCTCGAGCGCCACGCTGAGGCTGCTGGCGAGCGTCGCCAACAGACGGACATCGCTTTCCGAGAAGGCATGCGTCCTGTCCAGGTTCTGCAAGGAGATGCGGCCGCGGATGTCGTCTCCGGAGCCCAGAGGCGCGACCAGCACCGACTGGGCCGGTTCACCCTGAATCACGTGCGGTTCCTCGCCCCGTTCTCGGCCCCAGGCCTCCACGTCGTCGATCACCACGACCGCCCTCGTCTCCAGGAGCGCCTTGGTGAGAGGCGAAAGGAGGGGGCCGGGCTCGTCGGGATAGCGGACGCCCCGCTCGATCGCGTACGGGTAGTGCGTCAGGCCTGCTTCGAAATCGAAGACCCCGATGTCGACCACTTGAGCGTCGAAGATCTCCTGGATCTTGTCGCCGACGAGTTCGTACATCGCTTGGGTGTCGAGCTCTCCCGCGATCCCCTGCTGGACGCTGTTGATCAGCGCGAGCTCGGCGTTCCGCTGCCGCGTCTCGTGGATCAGCCGGGCGTTCTCGAGCGCCACGCTGAGGCTGCCTGCGAGCGTCGTCAGGAGCTGCTGGTCGGCGTCGCCGAAGGCATGCGTGCGGTCGACGTTCTGCAGTGAGATGACGCCGGTCGAGCGTCGGCCAACGAGGAGCGGCACGAAGAGCAGCGACTTGCTCGGCTCCCCGGTTAGAACCTGCGGGTTGCCATAGCGCTCGTTCAGCTCCGGTACGAGCTCGGCGATCATGAGCGGCTCCTGCGTTTCCATGACGTGCTTCCTGAAGCCGATCAGCTCGATCGGCTCATCCGGGAAGCGCACGCCGCGTTCGATCGTGTACGGGAAGTGGATCAACCCGGACGATTCGTCGTACATGCCGATGTCGACGACCTGGGCGTCGAAGACCTCCTGGATCTTTTCGCCGACGACTTCGTAGATCGCCTGCAGATCGAGCTCCCCCGCCAGCGCGTCCTGCACGCTGTTGATCAGCGCGAGCTCGGCGTTCCGCTGCCGCGTCTCCTCGATCGCCCGCGCGCGAGAGAGCGCGGCTCCGACGTGCTGTCCCACGAACGCGAGGAGCTCCTTGTCCTGCTCCGAGTACTGGACGTCCTTGGTGTACGACTGCACGACGAGCACGCCGACCGTCCGCCGGTCTGCCTCGAGAGGAACGCCGAGCCAGCTGGTGTCCTCCGTCAGGGCGCCGATGAGCTCGATCTCCCCCTGCGCGATGAGGTCTTTGTGCCCCTCGGCCGTGATCAGCTGCGGCTCAGCCGTGCGGAGCACGTAGGCGGTAGTGCCGCGTGCCTGCCGATCGCTGAACTCGACCCATTCGTCGGGGTTCGGGAACTCGTCGTCGAGCTCGTCGACGTAGTACGGCCAGCTGATGAGCTCACGCTCGTCGTCATACAGTGCGATGAAGAAGTTCTTGGCCGACATCAGCTCGCCGACGACGGCATGAATGGCGCGGTAGAACTCCTGCAGGTCCTGAGCCGCGCTGGCGAGCTCGGCGATGCGGTAGAGCGCCGACTGCACCTTCTCAGAACGCAGGCGCTCGGTCTCGACCCTCTCGAGACGACGCCGGATGTCGCCGAGCTCTGACGTGAGATCGAGGTCGGAGCTCACAGCGTTCTCCTTGCCCGAGTCCGAGCGCCGCCGCGGTGAGCGACAGCCGAACACGTAACGCTCGCTGCGCACGCCACGTCCTCAGTATCGTGGGTCTCGGAAGAGTCGTCTAGGTAAAGGCTGGGTTCGAGTCCCATCGCTCCCGCTGAAGTCCTCTCTGCCGGTCCGCTTCTCTTTACTCGCGCGTGTCACTCGGGCTTCAAGCCTGTCGTCACGCGCTCTCTTGCTTGGAGCGTTCTTGGAGGGCGAGCATTTTGATCCCAGGCAGCACCCCAGACCCGGCATATGACGCCGTGCGTTAGTCGTCTGGGACGCGACCAGCGCTCGTTCTTGCACTTGGCGCTGCGACGCGAGCGTTCTAGGCTTTGGCCGTGGCGGCCTGCGTTAACTGCGGCGTCGAGAACCCGTCCGGAGCGCGCTTCTGCGGCGGCTGCGGGGCATCGCTCGCTCGCACCTGCCCCGCCTGCGGTGAGGCCAACGATGCGGCGATGCGCTTCTGCAACCAATGCGGCGCCGCTCTCGACGAAGCGGCTGCGCCGTCGAAGCCGACTCCTCAGCCGGCGGCCCCACAGTCGGTGGCCGAACGTCGCCTCGTCTCCGTCCTCTTCGCCGACCTCGTCGGCTTTACATCGGCGTCGGAGAAGCGCGACGCCGAGGAGACGCGCGAGCTGCTCTCCCGCTACTTCGAGACCTGCCGGCGCCTGATCGAGCTCTACGGCGGAACGGTCGAGAAGTTCATCGGCGACGCGGTAATGGCCGTCTGGGGCACGCCGGTCGCAACCGAGGACGATGCCGAGCGGGCTGTCCGTGCCGCACTCGATCTCGTCGCCGCGGTCTCCGCACTCGGCGATGAGGTCGGCGCCGAAGAGCTCCGAGCCCGCGCCGGGGTGCTGACGGGAGAGGCGGCGGTCACTCTTGGAGCCGAGGGTCAGGGGATGGTGGCCGGTGACTTGGTGAACACCGCCTCGCGAATCCAGTCGGTCGCCGCACCCGGGTCGGTCTACGTCGGTGAGGCGACCAGGCGTGCGACGGAGCAAACCATCGCGTACGAGAATGCCGGAGAGCACGAGCTACAGGGCAAGGGCGGGCTCTACCCGCTCTTCCGAGCGCTGCGGGTCGTGTCCGGTGCGCGTGGCTCGCTGAAGGCCGAGGGGCTGGAAGCGCCGTTCGTCGGCCGCGATCGGGAACTGCGACTCGTCAAGGAGCTCTTTCACAGCGCCGTCGACGAGGGCATTGCCCATCTCGTCTCGTTCATCGGGATCGCAGGAATTGGCAAGTCGAGGCTGGCCTGGGAGTTCTTCAAGTACATGGACGGGCTGCCCCAGATCACGTACTGGCACCGCGGTCGCTGCCTGTCCTACGGCGAGGGCGTGACGTACTGGGCGCTCGCGGACATGGTCCGAATGCGGTGCCGGATTGCCGAGGACGAGCAGCCCGCGTCAGCACTCGAGAAGCTGCGTGCGGTGGTCAGCGAGCACGTGCTCGACGACGAGGAGCGGCGCTTCGTCGAGCCGCGAGTCGCCCACCTGCTCGGCTTGGAGGACGGAGCACGCTACGAGCGCGACGACCTCTTTTCGGCTTGGCGCGTCTTCTTCGAGCGGCTGGCGGCTGTCAACCCGGTGGCGATGGTGTTCGAGGATATGCAGTGGGCCGACGACTCGCTCCTCGACTTCATCGACTACTTGCTCGAGTGGTCGCGCCAACATCCGATCTTCGTCTGCACGCTCGCGCGGCCGGAGATCCACGAGCGCCGTCCGACCTGGGGCGCCGGCCAACGCAGCTTCACGTCGCTCTATCTCGAGCCGTTGTCGCACTCCGCGATGGAGCAACTCCTCGGTGGCCTTGTGCCGGGCCTACCCGACGAGCTGAGGGCGCAGATCCTGGAGCGGGCCGAGGGCGTACCGCTGTACGCGGTCGAGACGGTCAGGATGATGCTCGACCGCGGTGCGCTCGTTCAGGACGGCCCTGTCTACCGACCTGCCGGGCCGATCGCCGAACTCGAGGTGCCGGAGACGCTGCACGCGCTGATCGCCGCGCGCCTCGATGGACTCGAGCCGGAAGAGCGGCGCTTGCTCCAGAACGCCGCCGTGCTCGGCAAGACCTTTACGCGCGAGGGGCTCGCCACCCTCGCCGGCCTCGATGACGAGGAGCTCGAGCCGCTTCTGCGCGCCCTCGTCCGCAAGGAGATCGTGTCTGTGCAGGCCGATCCGCGCTCGCCCGAGCACGGCCAGTACTCGTTCGTCCAGGACCTCCTTCGTCACGTCGCATACGAGACGCTCTCCCGGGCCGAGCGTAGGAGCCGACACCTGGCGGCCGCCGCGCACCTCGAATCCGCATTTCCGGAAGAGGAGGAGGTCGTGGAGGTGCTTGCCTCGCACTACCTCGACGCCTACCGGGAAGCGCCGGACGCACCGGACGCCGCCGAGATCAAGGTCAAGGCACAGGAGATGCTCGCCCGCGCAGGCGATCACGCTGCTGCGCTCGCCGCGGCGCGGGAGGCCCAGCGCTACTACCAGCAAGCAGCGGAGCTCGCCGACGACCCGCTGGTCTGTGCCGACCTCGAGCACCGAGCCGGCCAAATGGCCTGGCGCCGCGGGCGTGCCGACGAGGCGCGCTCACTCTTCGCACAGGCGATGGAGATCTTCGACAGCCGAGCTCTGAAGCGGCCGGCGGCGCGAACCGCGTCGGCCCTTGCGGAGATCGATTTCCGCGGCGGCCACTCATCCGAATCGGTCGCTCGTCTGGAGCATGCACTCGAATCGCTCGCAGGAGAAGAGCCCGACGCCGACGTCGCCGAGGTCGCGGCTCAGCTCGGTCGCTTCCTCTCACTCGACTCGCAGTTGGACGCCGCGGTACCACATCTCGAGCTGGCCCTCGAACTCGCGGAGGCGCTGAAGCTTCCCGAGGTGTTGACCCAGGCGCTGACAACGAAAGGATCCGTGCTCACCCGGCGGAACCGCCTCGAGGAGGCTCGCATTCTCCTCGACGGCGCGCGGACCATCGCGCTCGAGCAGGACATCCCTGCGGCCGCGATCCGCGCGAGCAACAACCTCGCCGTTGCCTACGAGTCGTCGGACCGCTATGCGGAGGCCTTGGCGATCGCGGATCGCGCCGCCGCAATCGCGCGGAGAGTGGGCGACAGGAACTGGGAGTTGTTGCTCTTCGCCGGCCCGATCAGCTCGCTCGTCCTGCTGGGTCGCTGGGGCGAGGCGCTCGCCCGAGAAGAGGAAGTCACGGCGGGCGGAGCGTTGCCGATCATCGATCAGCTGCTCGTCCACCTCGTGGAGATCGACTGCTGGAGGGGAGACACCGAGCATGCCCGCACTCGCCTGAAACAATATGCCGAGCTCAAGGTGCACGAATCCTTGGACTACGCCACTAGCTACGGGTTGCACGAGGCACAGCTACTGCGAACGGAAGGTGAGCTGCGTGCGGCACAGGTAGCGCTCGAGCCGGTCCTCGAGAGCCGAGCGGAGCTCGGGATCAGCAGCCTCCAGGTGAAGCTCGGCTTTGTGGAGGCGCTCGAATGCGCCTTCGAGCTCGGAGACACCGGCAAGCTCGAACAGCTGCTGGTGACGATCGAGGACTTACGCTCGGGCGAGCGACCACCGATGCTGGAGGCGCATGCCGCCCGCTTCCGCGCGAAGCTCGCCGGTGACATCAGAGCCGCCGAAAAGAGCTTCAATCGTGCGACCGACATTTTCCGGGAGCGCGAGCTGGTTTTCTGGCTCGCGGTCACACAGCTCGAGCAGGCGGAGTGGTTGACCGGTTGCGAGCGGTCCGACGAGGCCCAGCCGCTGCTGCTGCAGGCGCGCGGCACGTTCGAGCGGCTCGAAGCGAAGCCGTGGCTGAAGCGAGTCGACGCAGCCCGGATCGCCAGCCTCGACGAGATTCCTGCCTAGCTGCGGCGGCTTCCCGGTGAGCGGATCACGGGGGAAACGCGGGTTCGAGTCCCGTCGCTCCCGCTCGAGTCGCTCCTGCTAATCCGGGTCTTTACTCGCGCGTGTCGCCAGGTCGCTCGTCGTGCGCGAGCGGTTCAAGGTTGAGCGGAGGCAGGGCCTCGTCATCACTACCCGGGGCTGGCTCGCCGTATTTCCGGTCGATCTCCCCGAGCACTCCGACGATCGCGCTCGGGTCGTACGCGTTCTTCGCGTCCCCCGGGCCCGCGTGCTCAGCCATCGCTGTGGCCCCGATCCAGCGATTGAACCGTGCCGCCAGCCGGTCGAGATTCAGCAAGCGGCGACCACCCATGCCCTCATGGTAGGACGGCCGTAGCGCCGGCGAATGAGGCCAGGCGCCACTGTGGAATCGCAGCCACACGAGACGCGACGATGCCTGCAACACGACGGCCGCTGAATCTCGACCGTCACGTTCGTTCCGGCTGTTGCTCTTCGGAGCGCTCATTCTCATCGTGGCCACGGCAGTCTCGGCAGGTGCGGTCAGCAGCTCGCAGCGGCTCGCTGTCACTTCGAGCATCGACGGGAAGAAGGTGCTGCCGCAGATGACCCACTGGGTCGCACACGTGAACGTCGCACCCGCAGACGTCGCTGAGGTCGACTTCCTGATCGACGGGAAGCTGCGCTGGGTCGAGCACCGCTCGCCATACAACTACGCGAGCGACGACGACAGCGGCCGTCTCGGGTACCTGTTCACAAGCTGGCTCGCGCCCGGGAGGCATCGGTTCACGGCGCATGCGAAGACGAACACCGGGCGGACTGCAACCGACGTCGTCCTGGCGCGCATCCTCGCCGCCCCAGCGCCGCCTGCGGCGCTCGCGGGAACGTGGACACGGGCGGTGACGGATGCGGACACGAAGAAGGCGGACCCGAAGTACGGCAGCGACAACGTCCCACCGACTGGGAAGTGGAGGCTCATCGTCGACCGGGCCGGTATCTGGGAGCTCGACCCGCTCGGCACCGGAGTCGTGCAGGGCTACACGGTGAGCGGCAACGTCCTCCGCTCGCTCGCGCCGATCCAGATGGTGCCACGGCAAGCGAGCGGTGACCCTGGCGAGATCAAGCGATTTGGCTCGCGGGTCGCTGCCGGCGGCGGCATCGACTGCGACGAATCGGGACCGTTTGGCACGTACCGCTGGAAGGTGAGCGGTCACGCACTGACGCTCGGCGCCCTCCACGAGCCATGCGGCCAGCGGCGGGCGGTCTACGAGGGGACGTGGACGCGCGTGCACTGAGTCAGCGCCGTCACGCTGCACGGAATCAGGTTCATGCGCTGACGCACCTGAGCAAAACGACGGTGCCGAAAGTCATGCACCTGGCTCCCGCTTCGCTCGAGGATGGTCGAGCGCGATCAAACGTTGTGGAGGATCCTGGGCACGTTTTAGGCGCCGAGAACTTCGAGTACGGACAGCAGACCAAGGCTCGTCAGAACGAGGGTCACTCCACTCACGACCCACGCCAGCCGCGACGACAGCGAAGGGGCCGCTCGCAGGCTCCGGGCGAGCCAGATGCCGCCGACGACGATCGCCACTTCGAAGGCCGTTGCAACCGAGTCCGCCACGGCAACCGGCTCCGGTGTGGCGGGCTCGGGCCCGACGAGCGTTCCGGCTGTCCGCGTGACGATCCAGAGGACAACGATCGCGGCATTGCCGGCAACGCCGGCCCAGATCAGGAGCCGCGACGGTGACGTTACGACGAGGACCGCCCAGACGAGCTGCGCGACGGCGCTCGCGACGAAGAAGAACGCGAACCCCCACCACTCCTCGAAGTGGTCGACGACGACGGCGTAGTGGATGGCCGCCGCGCCCGCCGCGGCGGATGCGACCGAGTAGGTGATCAGGCACGTTTGCCTGCGCACCCCGAGCGGCACGACTGCCACCGTGAGCGTCGCGACTGCCGCTGCGGCGGCGATCTGGGCCACCGTCGACCCGATCTCTACCGCTGCGCCGAGGGTCGTCGCCGCGAGCGCGGCGACGACCGCCACAGCGTCGGCGGACGGGCGCGGCACACTCGGCGCCGCGCCCGCTCCGATGCCGCTTACGGAATGTTCGGACACTCCGCCGGCCGCGGCTGGTCGATCCGGATCCCCGCATTCGACGTCCCGGGCGGGAGCGCGTAGAACGCCCACAACACGAGCGGCGTCGAGCCCTCGTTCCTCATGTTGTGCACCTCCGTCGGAGGCTGCATGAAGCCGGAGCCGGTTCCGTACTTCATCACCGGACAGCCCGACATACCGTGGTACAGGGTGCCCTCGCCCTGCGCGACCGCGACGAACGTCGGGCCGGGATGAGTGTGCCAACCCGTGTGCCCACCCGGTGGAATCGTCAGTTGCTGATACGCGGTGTCGCACGCCGTCGCACCGCAGGTCATCAGTGACGACACCGTGTCATACGTGAACGACACCCGCCGCGTCACCGTCTTGCGTCCGACACGAACCCGCACCGTCTTGGTCACCGTCTTCGTCTCCGGCACGCCGATCACGACGGACTGCGATACGGGGCCGCGCGCGACGTAGTTGCTCACCGGGCCGGAGCCCGGCGTCGCCAGCGCCTGCGTGACGACCACTGCTGCCGCCGCGATGCTCACGACTCCGCCCGCCATTGCGGCCCACTTCGTCCCTCCGGTCATCCGTTCACTCCTCTCGTAGATCGCCCTCGCTGAACGTAGGAGGTGGCCGTCGCGGGGACTACCGTGGCCGCGGGCAGTTGCTCGGGAGGCTGGCCTCCCACGTGATCGGGATGCTGGCCTCCCGACGAATCGCGGTTCCTGGCCTTGGCGCGGCGCACGCGCCGTCTTACGCTTCGACGGTGCAGGCCGAGACGCCGCCGGGCACGTTGGAGGAACTGCGGGCCCAAGTCGTTGAGCTTCGCGCGTCACGCGAGCGGCTCGTGCTCGCGGCGGATGCCGATCGCCGACGGCTCGAACGCGACCTACACGAGGGCGTGCAGCAACACCTGGTGGCTTTCGCCGTCAACGTTCAGCTGGCGGAGTCGCTGCTCGACTCCGACATCCCTGCGGCGACAAAGCTCCTGCAAGAGATGCGGCGCGACGTGCAGCAGGCGTTGTCCGACGCTTCCCAGCTCGCCGAGCGGATCTACGCACCGCTGCTCGGCGACGGCGGTTTTGCCGCAGCGCTTCGTTCTGCGGCGGTGGGCGCCGGCGTCCCGGCTTCGGTCGAGGTGTCCGGCGACTCGAACTACCCGCCTGAGATCGTGCACACGGTCTACTCGTGCTGGGTCGAAGCTCTCGAAGACCGACGCACGGCAACAGCGGCAGCGCTGACCGTCCGTGAACAGGCCGGACGACTCACATTCGAGATCGCGCTCGATGCAGCTCGGCCCGACGATTGGGTCGAGAGGCTGCGCGACCGCGTCGAAGCCCTCGGTGGCCGCCTGACCGTCGAATCGCAGCTCGGCCGTGGTGTACGCGTCTGCGGCTCGCTGCCGCTCGCGCGATGACGCTAGCCGCTCTCCGCCAGATACAGGACGACGGCCTTGACGCGCTTGTGAACCGCAGCCTCCCATGTGAGGCCAAGCTTCAGGAAGATCGAGTGGATCACCTTCTCGACCGACCTCTCGCTGAGGAAGAGCGCCGCGCCGATCGCAGCGTTGTTCTTGCCCTCGGCCATCTCGCGCAGGACGTCGCGCTCACGCGGGGTCAGGTCGTTAAGGGGCGAGCCGTCGCCGCGGACGTTCTCCGCGACGAGAGCCTCGACGACCTTCGGGTCCAGAACCGAGCCGCCGTCCGCGACCGCGTCGATGGCGCCGACGAGCTGCTCGAGATCGCTCACTCGCTCCTTGAGGAGATAGGCACGGCCTTCACTCCCATCCTTCAGGAGCGCGAGTGCGTAACTCGGCGTGGCGTATTGACTGAGGACGACCACACCGACCTCGGGGTTCGTCTCGCGCAGCCGGTTCGCGGCCTGGATCCCCTCGTCCGTGCTGTCAGGCGGCATGCGGATGTCCGTGACGACGACGTCGGGGCGCTCCGCGGCCACAGCCTCGAGAAGCGACTGCAGGTCGCCGCAGACAGCTGCGATCTCGAGCTCCTCTCGGGACTCGAGCAGACGCCGGAGGCCCTCGCGGACCAGATACTGGTCCTCTGCGAGCACGATCCGGATCGGCACCGGCCGAGGATAAGGCGATGACGGCTCATTCTCCAAGTGATGCTCCACTCGTGCTGATCGTCGACGACAACGAGAAGAACCGAAAACTGGCCCGGGACGTGCTCGGCGCCGCAGGTCTCGGGACGCTCGAAGCGGGCAGTGGGACCGAGGCGATCGCCCTCGCAACGGCACGTCTGCCGGACGTGATCCTGCTGGACATCGGTCTTCCCGACATGCCCGGTACGGAGGTGGCGCGCGAGCTCCGCGCCGGAGCGCGAACGGCGCACATCCCGGTCGTCGCGCTCAGCGCGATGCGCGACGCCGGAGACCACGATTGGTTGCTGAAAGCAGGGTTCGCCGGTTTCCTCGGAAAGCCGATCGACGTCGGCGCCTTTCCCGAACAAGTTCGCAGTTACTGCGGGACCGATCCTTCCTGAGACAACACCGTGCCAGCACGGTTGGCAAGGACGCGCGCCCACTCCATCCTTCGCTGCAGGACCTGGACGGACGTTCTCGAGCATGTGAACATCGACTAGCCCAGGTCGTCAGGCGATCGGGACAGAAGGAGGCGGCAGGCACATGCGGACACTTTTGGTCGGGGCCGTGCTCGGCGCGCTCGTCGTCGTGCTGTCGGGCTGCGGAGCTTCGAGCGCGGCCTCGAGCGAGGCGGCGGCGGCCCAACGGCGCGCCGACCTCTACGAGATCAGCACGATCGAGCGGTCCTTCCACGAGGCGATCTCCAAGAAGAACGTCGACGAGATGGTCAGGCTCTTCGCGCCCCATGCGACCGGGACGTTCGGCCCGGGGAAGACGGCGACGGGACGGGAGCAAATCCGCCAGGTCTGGCTGAACTCGAAAGCGTGGAAGCCCGCGACGCACTGGTTGTCGGATCATCCCGCGTACAAGCTGAAGGCCACCGTCGACGGAGACCGCGGCACGTTGCACTTCGAGTGTCACTTCGTCGACGTCAAGACAGGAAAGGTCGCCGCGGTCACCGCGGGCAATCTCGACGTCGCGAGGATCGACGGCCGCTGGCTGATCACGAACTTCGTCGGAAGCACGTCAGAGCTGAAGATCTGAGCAGTTGGCGGCGGACCCCGTGCCGGCGCAGGACGCAGCCACCGGTGCCTCGAGACGCCGGCTGCTGACCCCGGCCGACAACCCGGTCGTCCGGGCTGTCGGCCGCGTGCCTGCCGGGGTCCACGTCAAGCTGCTCGTCGCGTTCGTCGCCACGGCGCTGCTGGTCGTCGTTTTGGGCGTGCTCGGGCTCCGCCTCCTCGGTCAGTCCAACGAGCGGGTCGAGACGCTCGGATCGCTGCAGGTCCGAGCCTTCGCCTACGGCAAGCTCCGCAGCGACGTCCTCCACGTTCGCCTCCTGCTCGCCCAGAACGTGGAAGGCGACTTCTACAAGACCTTCCCCGACCTGAACAAGCACGACGTCGGCCCGGCCGTGGACGACCGGGCAATCTTGAGCGCCGCCACGCAGATACCCCCGTCCACGTTCCCCGACAATCTGGGATTTCGGCCGCCACCCGAGGACGAGCGGTTCCTGCACAGGATCAGGGCGACCGGCGGACAGTTGACGACCGTGTTACGAGAGATCGTCGACGCGGGCCGTACGGCTCCGAAGCGGGTGCCGTCCCTCCGCACGCGAGCTGAACTGCTCGCCATCGACCTCAACGAGCACGCGACGGAGCTCGGAAATGCCATGACGGCGAGGACGAAGGCCGTCATCGCGCAGAACGCGAGCACGTACGAAGACTCGCGCAACCGATTCATCGGCGTGGCGGCGGGAGCGATCGTCCTCGCACTGCTGCTCGGGTTCGTCCTCTCGTGGTCGGTGATCGGGCCGATCCAGCGCATCGACTCACGGCTCGCCGCGATTGCGTCCGGTGACTTCTCAGGACACGTCGACGTCACGAACCGCGACGAGCTCGGCGCCCTCGCGGCAAACGTGAACCGCATGAACGACGAGCTCAGGCGGCTCTACAAGGAGCTCGAGTCGGCCAGCCAGCACAAGTCGGACTTCCTCGCCAACATGTCACACGAGCTACGGACGCCGCTCAACGCCATCATCGGCTTCTCGCAGGTGTTGCGCGAGGGAATGGCCGGCGAAGTCAACGCGAAGCAGGCGGAGTACCTCGACGACATCCTGTCTTCGGGAAGCCATCTGCTCTCACTCATCAACGACGTGCTCGACCTCTCCAAGGTCGAAGCGGGCCAGATCGAGCTCGAAGTGGCGCCGTTCTCCCTGCAGGAGTCGCTCGAGCGCGGCGTCGCGATGGTGCGCGAGCGCGCGATCCGAGACGGTGTTCAGGTCAACCTCGCCGAGAACACGGGCGTCGACGTCGTCGCCGGCGACGAGCGCCGCATTCGACAGGTGATCTTCAACCTGCTCTCGAACGCCGTGAAGTTCACTCCCGCGGGCGGCTCCGTCGACGTGTGGGCGACGCAGGTCAACGGAGAGGTGAGCGTCTCGGTGGCCGACACCGGCCCCGGCATTGCCGCCTCGGATCTCAGGCGTGTCTTCGAAGAGTTCCAGCAGACCGAGGCGGGGATCGAACAGGGCGAAGGAACCGGTCTGGGCCTGGCGCTCTCCAAACGGCTCGTCGAGCTGCACGGCGGTCGGATCTGGGTCGACAGCGCACTCGGCAGTGGAAGCACGTTCGTCTTCACGATCCCCGCGAAAGGCGTCTGACGATGGCGGGCCCGCAGGTCCTCGTCGTGGAGGACAACGAAAAGAACATGAGGCTGTTTCGGGACGTCCTGCTCGCGACCGGCCATCGCACCCTCGAGGCGACCACCGGCGGGCAAGCGGTGGAGCTCGCCGTCGCGCATGTCCCGGATCTCGTGTTGATGGACATCCAGCTTCCGGACATCGACGGCGTCGAGGCACTGGCACGCCTGCGGGCCGAGGAGCGCACGAAGTCCGTGCCGGTCGTCGCCCTGACCGCGCAGGCGATGGAAGGAGACCGCGAGCGCTTCCTCGCCGCCGGCTTCGACGGCTATCTCTCCAAGCCTGTGAACGTCGCCGACCTGATCGCCACCGTGAAGCGCTACTCCGCAGGCGCGAGTCGTTGAGCGACCACGCGGCGCGCATACTCGTAGTCGACGACGTCGCTCAGAACGTGCGCCTGCTCGAAGCGGTGCTCGACGCTCATGGCTACGACGTCGTCGCGGCGACCGACGGACAGGCGGCGCTGAACCTCGTTCGCACGGCGAAGCCCGATCTCGTGCTGCTCGATGTGGTGATGCCCGAGCCGGACGGCTACGCCGTCTGTCGGCGGCTGCGCGAAGAGGACGAGACCGCGGTGCTGCCGGTGATCATGCTCACGGCGAGCGAGCGGTCGGAGAAGACCAAGGCCATCGAAGCGGGAGCGGACGACTTCATCGAGAAGCCGTTCAACCGTGAAGAGCTCGTCACGCGCATCCGCTCGCTGCTTCGCATCAAGCGCTACCACGACACGATCACGGCGCAGGCCGCCGAGCTGCTCGAGCTGAACCGGACGCTCGAGGAGCGCGTACAGACGCAGCTCGAAGAGCTCGAGCGGCTGCAACGGCTACGCCGGTTCCTCTCTCCGCAGCTCGCCGACGCCGTCGCCGCGTCCGACGCGTCGATTCTGCGGAGCCACCGGCGGCAGGTCGCAATGCTTTTCGCCGATCTGCGCGGCTGGACGCGCTTTGTCGACGCCGTGGAGCCGGAGGAGCTGATGCGCGTGCTCGCCGAGTTCCACAGTGCGATCGGCGAGCTCGTCAGCCGCTTCGACGCAACGGTCGGATTCATCGAAGGCGACGGCGTCCAGCTCTTCTTCAACGACCCGATCGAGGTTCCGGATGCCGCGTTGCGCGCGGTCCGACTCGGCTGCGCGCTGCGCGACGAGATCGCGGAACTGACGGTCAGTTGGAGAAAACGCGGCTATGAGCTCGGCTTCGGCGTCGGCATTGCGCTCGGGTACGCCACGTGCGGGCAGGTCGGGTTCGAAGGCCGCTTCGACTACGCGGCGATCGGCGCCGTGACGAACCTTGCGTCGCGCCTGGCGGACGAGGCTGCCGACGGTCAGATTCTCGTCGCTCAGCGCCTCCATGCGGAGGTCGAGAACGACGTCGAAGTCGAGCCGGCCGGAGAGTTCGTGCTGAAGGGATTCGAGCGACCGGTCACGGCATTCAACGTCGTCGCCGTCTGCGAGGCGGCGACTGCACGCACGGCCGTCTAACGGCGCTCTCCCGCCGCGCCGAACGCAAGCGCATCCGTCTGCGCCGCGTACCAGTCCAGGCCCAACGCGCTGAAGCGCTTCTGGGCCTTGGCGATGAGCCCCGAGTCGTCCCGCGCGAAGCCGAGGGTCCGCAGGGCGAATGGCTCGAGGTAGGTGCCCGGTTGCATGTGGCGTTCGGCGTCGGCGACGACCTCGTCGGCTCGGCCGAGCGCGACGAACGCATCGAGGCGAGCGGCGATGCCGTTGACGTAGTTCCAGACATGCCAGTGCCACCTCTCCGATCCCTCGACCAGCGCCTCGAGCCCGTCGCGGTCGCCTCGGATCATCGCCAGCCGCGCGCGCGGTGAATCGAGCAGGAGCCCGTAACCCGTGAAGCCGAGCGCAGCCTCTTCCGCCTCCAATCGGCGAGCCGTGTCGTCCAACCCGAGCGCTGCGCATGCGACCGCGCAGGCGAGGAGGCAACGCGGGTTGTAGGCGCACGGCGTGTCGGCGTTCGCGAGCACGGCGCGCTCCGTGTCTTCGATCCTTTCTCGCACGCGTTCCCACCTGCCGGCAGCCTCGTGGAGCAGGAGGAGATTGCCGAGCGCATGCAGCTCGTGGTGGGGCGTCAGGCGAGCGGCGACCGCTTCGTGGTGAACCGCATGCGACAGGGCCTCCTCCAGACGGCCGGTCGAGAGATCGGCGGTAGAGGAGCTCCAGTAGATGAGGGCGAGATGGTCGGGATCGTTGAGGCGCGGTGCGAGCGCGAGGCGACGTTGCGCCCACTCGGAGGCACCGGCGAAATCGGCGACGAACTGGCCGATCGCAAAGCGCGCGTAGAGCCCGAACGAAAGCAGTTCGACGTCGTCGAGACGCTCGCCGATCGCGATCGCGCCGTCGGCGGCAGCGACGTCGTCGTCGTGCATCGCTTTGGCAGCTAGTCCGCGCGCGCGGGCACGGCTGTCGGGGCGAGCGAGCTCGAGCGACTTGTCCAGCCAGCCCTGAAGGAGCGCGTCATCCGGAGCGACCTTCCACATCGCGCCGCGCATCGTCGACTCGAACGCGAGCTCGCTGAAGAGCTCGCCGAGCTTCGAGGAGTCGGATTCGAGCTCGATCGCACGCAGCATCGCCTTCCAGAAAGCCTCGCCGTCGAGCTTGAGCGCGTTCACGCGCCCGATCGAGTGCCAGAGCTCCGCGTCGACCGGCGAAAGCTCGACGGCGCGGTCGAGAAGACCCAGGGCGTCGTCAAGGTCGAAGCGGGCGACAGCCAGTTCCGCGGCACGACGGAGCCAGTGCAGCGCCGATCGACGCAATTGCGCAAGGTCTTCGTCGCGACCGCGCCACGCAAGCTCGGCGATCTCGGGATGCACGGCCTCGGCGTAGTGGTAGGCGAGCGTGCCCGCGCGGCCGTCGGTCGCCTCGCCCGCTTCGAGCCAACCGGCGTAGGCGGCGTGGCGCCGGGCGCGCTCCGCCTTCGGCAGGCTGCCGTAGGCGACGTCGCGGGTGAGCGCGTGCTTGAAGACGAGCTCGGGCTCGGTTGCCCGCAGGAACCCGCGCTCGACGAGCGTTCGCACCTCGGCCGCAGACCTCTCGAGCTCGGTGAGCCCCGCGGCCGAGAACGACCGGCCGATCACGGCGGCCGCCTGAAGCGCATCCTTCGCAGTCGGCGAGAGCAGGTCGATGCGCGCCGCCAACACGCCCTGGATCGAGTCCGGGATCGAGAGGTCGTCGCCCCCGCCGAGCACCCAACGGCCGTCGCATCGCGTCAGCAGTTCGCGATCGATCAGGTCGGCGAGCAGCTCCTCGACGAAGAACGGGTTTCCTTCCGCATGACGGATGACGAGCTCGCGCGCAGCCGGTTCGAGCGGCGCGGCGAGTGCCCGATCGATCAAGGCAGCCGCGTCGTCGTCGCCAAACGGCTCGAGGATCAAGCTCTCGCCTGGCGGCAGTCCCTCTTGGCCGGGACGCGTCGTGCCGATAATCGAAACGGAACCGGTTGAGTCGGCGAGCACGCGGCTGAGCAGCTCGATCAGCGGCTCGGTCGCCCAATGCAGGTCTTCCAGCACGATGACTGCCGGCCCGCGGTCCGTTATGTCGGAAACGAGCCGCACCCACGCGTCCTGGAGTGCGAGTGCGGCCGCGCGCGGCTCGAGCCCGCCCGCGACGTCGAGGCCGAGCGTGAGCCCGAGGATCTCCCGACCGTCCAGCTTCTCGAGCGCCGAATCCTCTTCGCGCAGTTGCAACTCCTGTCTCAGCACGTCGGCGAAGGGGCTGTACGTGACGCTGCGGCCGTACGGGAGGCAGCGGCCGACTCGGAAGGTCGTCGCGGCCGGCAGCCGGCTTCGAAGTTCGCGCACGAGCGTCGTCTTGCCGAGACCGGGCTCGCCGATCAGGAGCGCGAAGCGGGGCGCAGCGGTCGAAGCGACCTGCTGCAGCCAGGCCAGCTCCGAAGCGCGCCCGACGAACGTGGTCACGAGGCCGCGGCCGCCGCGCGGGCGTCGTGGCGCAACCATGCGGTGCAACTCGCGCGCCACGACCCCGCCCTCCTTCCCTTTCGCGTCCACCCTGCGTGGTTCGCCGAAGTCGAATGCGTCGCCGACGAGCGCCGCAGTGCGTTCGCCGACGAGAACCTCGCCCGGCGCTGCCGCCTGCTCGAGCCGCGCAGCGACGTTGACCGCGTCGCCCGTCGCGAACGAGCTCCCCTCGCGCGGCCGCCCCACCACCACCTCGCCGGAGTTCACCCCGATGCGCAATGCGAGATCGTCACCGAAGAGCTCCTGCAGCCGCTCGAGCATCCACAGCGCCGATTGCAGCGCGCGCGCCGCGTGATCCTCCTGGGCGGTCGGCGCGCCGAAGACCGCGACGACTGCGTCGCCGATGAACTTCTCGATCGTTCCTCCGCCCAGCGCGATCTCCGCTTCCATCGCGTCGTAGAAACGCTCCAGGAGATCCCGCGCATGCTCGGGGTCGAACTCGCCGACGAGCGCGGTGGAGCCGACGAGATCCGCGAACAGAATCGTCGCGAGCTTCCGCTCCATGCCCGAGGATACCGCGGCCTTCTCGTTTCGAACGGGGGCCGCTGGTTTCCGGCGTGACCGGCTAGGGGCCCGATCGAGCGGCTAGCGCGGCGAGGACCGCCCGAGCGCATTCGTCCGACGACTGGCGCGATGTGTCCACTGTGAGGTCGTACTCGATCCCACGATGGATGACATCGGCCTGAGCACGGGCCTCGCCGAGGATGCGATCGCCTCGGGCGCGCTCGCGCTCGTGCAGGACGTCCGTCGGTGCCATGACTCCGACCAGCAACCAGTCAAGACCGTCGAGCTCACGGCGCCAGCCGTCGAGCCACGCTGCGTCGATGAACACGTCGTCGACGAGCACGTCGTTGCCACTGCGAGCGAAGGCACCGAGAGCGGCACGCATGCCGGCTGCGAGCTGCTGCCCGACCGGGCCGGGGACGATCGTCGCATCGTCCGTCCATGCGAAGCCCTCGGCTGCCCGCGAACCGTGCTCCATCCAGCGGTCGTCGATCGCGTTCCAGAAGGCGTCGATTCCCAGGCGAACCCACGGATCGTCCGAGAGGCGCTGCACCGCACGGGCAACCGTGGTCTTCCCGGAGCTCGAGGTGCCGTGCAGAAGGACGACGCGGCCGGGCATCGCGCAATTCTGGCGGTGCCGTCGCCTCCGGGTGCGACAGTCCCGTCGTGTAGGTGCGGATCGCCGAAATCTTCCTGCTCGCGCTCGCCTCGATGGTATGGCCGGCGCTGCTCGCGGTGGTGCTCGTCGCTCTCGTCAGCCCTCGGCCCGTTCGGCTGCTCTCCTTCTTCCTTGCCGGCTCGCTGCTGACGACCGTGGCAATCGGATCGGTGATCGTGTTCCTGCTCCGCGGCTCGAGCCTCATGAGCGACGGTCACCGGACGTTCAGTCCCGTTGTCGACCTCGTCGCGGGCGCCGCCGCCCTCCTCGTGGCATTTGCGTTGCGACGGCAGACGCGCCCGGCGCGTCGCGAGCCGCGGGCGGCGCCGGGTCAACCGTCCTGGTACGAGCGCACCGTCTCGCGCGGTGGCCCGCTCGCATTCGGTGTCGGCGTCGTCCTGAACGTCTTCCCGGGAGTGTTCCCCTTCGTGGCCCTGAAGGACATTGCAGCGCTCGGCTACTCCGTCGCAGCGACCCTCGCGCTGATCGTCGGCTTCTACCTCGTGATGTTCCTCCCGGCGGAGGTTCCGCTCGTCGCCTACCTCGTCACACCGGAGCGGACGACGAAACTCGTCGCCGACCTTCGCGAATGGCTCGGTCGTAACGGACGCACCCTCGCCGTCGCCGCATTGACGATCGCCGGGACCTACCTGCTCATCAGCGGAGCCCTCAAGCTGTAGTCAGGCGAGGATGACCTCGCAACCGGCCTCGCGTTGAACCGCGCCGTCGACATCCCCGCCGAAGGCCTTGCCGAGGAAGCCGTGATGGTGCTCCCCCAGCACGATCGCCTGCGCGTTGATTGCCCGCGCGGCCTCCACGATCGCGTGCGCCGGTTCTCCTGCGGCCCACCTGAGATCTGCATCGACACCGGCGGCGTCCAACCGGTCGCGCGCTTCGGTCAGATGCGCGAGGACGTCAGGCGGCGGCCCGAGCGCGGCGCCCTCGCTCTCCGAGATGTCGTCGAGCGTGCCGAAGTTGCGCGGCGCGTCGAGATCGAGCGGGACATTCGCAACGGTCAACACCGTGATGTGCGCGTGGGCATCGCGCGACTCGGCGACGGCGCGCTCGAGCGCGCGCCGTCCGCCGTCCGTCCCGTCGAAGCCGACGAGGATTCGTCGCACGACGCCTACCCGCCCGCCGCCCGCACGATCGCCTCGGTCAGCCCCCAGTCCTCCCGGATGAACGGCGAGCCCTGGACGGTCCACGCGATCCCGTACCAGACGTCGTCCGTCCCCGACCAGCGCCGGATCTTGATCGTGTAGGTCTCGCCGCGGTTGGCCGGGAACTCGGCGATCTCGTAGCTGTTGTCCCACGAACCGCTGTAGCCGACCTGGTTGCCGCGGCTGTCGTACACGTGCAGGTCGAGGTCGAGCCTCAGCTCGTCGATCCCGAACTGGAACAACGGCGTGTCGATGACGGCCGCAAGGCTGTCCCACGCGAGCGCGACCTTGACGCGCGCGCCGAAGAAGAACCGCGGCACCACGACCTGGTACGAGAACGCCGTCTCGCCGTTCGCGCCGATGTCGGACGAGCCGAGGGTGCCGACGTCCCAGCCGCGACGCGACGCAGCGGCGTTCCGCGACTTGCGGCTCTGCGCGATCCGCACGCCCTCGAGCGCGTCGACCGCGCCCGACCCGTCCGACGCGTCGACGCCCGCGTTCCGGTCGGCCCACCACGTGTTGCCGGTGATGTTCTTGCTCGCCGCCGCGAGCAGGATCGCACGGCAGCCCTCCGGCCACGACTTCAGCGTCGGCGCCGCCTGCTGCATCAGCGCCGTGACGCCCGCCGCTGCCGGGGCCGCCATGCTCGTGCCGCTCATCGTCAGCCCGACGCAGGTGACGCCCATGCCGTTCGCCGCGATCTCCGGCAGCTCACGGTCGCCGTGCCCGGAGCTCGGGTTCCGGAAGCACGAGTCGCTCGCCAGCGCCGCCGCGCTGTCGTCGTGGTTGGCGACGGTGAGGCTGTTGTAGCCCTTGTGGTTCACGAACTCCGAGCTGTCGCCGTTGCCAGCCGCCTGCAGGATCGTCGGCCACGGCCAGTGGAGGACGAGCCAGTCCTTGTACATGTCGTCGAACGACAGGCCCGAGTCCGTCTGCTCCGAGTCGCGATGGAAGCTCTGGCTGATCACGGTGCAGCCGCGTGTCTGCGCAGCCCACTTGATCGCTTCGAGATCCATGCTGTTCGCCGAGTGGAGATTGCAGTCCTTCGCGTGCCCGTGCGGCTTGCTCGGCTCGATGTTCTTGATGATCCCGTGCGTGTGACGCGCATGCTTCGTCGTCGACGGGCTCGACTCGTACTGCGCAGTGATCGACAGGTTCGTCGTGTCGTCGGGGCCGTCCTCGTACACGGCGACGTTCACGCCCTTCCCCGTGAAGCTCAGGTTGGTCTGCACCTTGTCGGACTGCGCGATCGCCATCGAATCCTTGAGGTCGAGGATGCCCTCCGTCTCGTGGAGGAAGATCGCCGCGACCTCCTTGCGCCTCTGCAGGTTCGCAAGCGCCGTCGGCGTCATTCGCGCGTACACCACCGGCGCAGCTTCGTCTGTCCGGACTTCGGTTCCACCGTGCTCGTCGGCGAGGTCGGCGACGATCTCCCTCATCTCGGCGACGTGCTTCGCGTGCCGGCGCTCGGCGCTCGGCCGGCGCTTCGTCTCCCCGCGTTCCCGCTTGTCGGGAAGCGGTTCGTCGTCGGTCGTCACCCAGATCGCCACCGGCACCCGGCGATTGCTGCGGCTCACTTGCGCGTGCAGCGCCGGATGGAGCTTGCCGTACTTCCTCCGGCGGCTGTTCGCGAGCCTCGCGAAGAGACGCTCGTGGTCGACCGGCCGGCCGCGTTCGTCAAAGGCGAGCTCGGTCGGCGCGCCGGTCCTGCGGTCGACGGCCTTCATCACCTCGACGTACTTGCCGCTTGCGGGCTCGCCGAGCGCGAGCCGCTCCGTCTCCGTGCCGTCGATACGCAGGCGCACGATGTTCTCCACGCGGAGGCTCGAGCGGACTTTCGCCTTCGAGCCGGCGACGACGAAGGGGATCTCGAGACGATCCGAGAGGCGCTTGCCGCGCTTCGACACGAGCTCGGAGACCGTCAGCGTGTGCGCACCAGGCGGGATCGGCTCGTCCGGGACGAACCTCGCGGTGCGACCGTCGCGCGAGAGGACGACGCTCCCGCGGAAACCGTTCGCGAGCGTGATCGCACCGCGCGCGGTCTCCGGGTCGAGCGGCGACGGCGAGGTGACGGTGAGCTTCGGCTCGCCGAGGACGACTTCATACGGCTCGACGCCGGTCTCGATCTTCTGCGGCATTGCGACCTCCTCGGTCTGGGCGGCGATTCGCGCGGGCGCGAACCCGAGCTGACGGCAGCGCGTTCGTAACACCGACAGAAATTGGAGTCAAGGCACCCGGCGCTTAAGGTGCCGCCGTGTGATCAAGCTGTCGTGGGATCAGGTGCTGGCGTTCCGCCTCGAGCGGCACTTTCTGACGCAGCCTGCGCCGAGAGAGAAGCTCCTGTCCGTTGCGAGCACCGTGTGCGGGCTCCACGCGCAGGTCCCCTCGTCGCCGGAGGTCGCACTGTGGACGCGCGTCGCCGGGCTCGCGCCCGGCGCCGTCAAGCGAGCGCTCGAGGAGGACCGGACGCTCATCAGGACGTGGACGATCCGCGACACGGTGCATGTCGTACCGGCTCACGACCTGCCGTTGTATGTCGCGGTGCTGCGTCCGCGCGCCGAAGGCCCAAGTGACGGCTGGCTGAATCAGCGGCGCATGACGCGCACGCAGTACGACGCGATCGTGCAGAACGTGCCGCGCGCGCTCGACGGTCGGCCGCGGACGCGCGAGTGGCTCGCAGACCGTCTCGTCGAGCTCGCAGGCCCGCACGTCCGGGAGCCGGCGCTCGAAAGCTGGGGAGGCGTGCTCAAGGTGTCCGCGCACCTCGGCGACCTCTGCTTCGGACCGAACCGCGGCCGAAAGGTCACGTTCGTGCGGCCCGAACGCTGGCTGCGACGCCCACTGGCGACAATCGCCCCGAAGGAAGCGCGCCGCGAGTTCCTTCGCCGTGTTCTCCGCGCGTACGGCGTCGCGAGCTACGACGACCTCTACCGCTGGCTCGAGAGCTCCCGGATAGCGAAGGAGCTGCTCGACGCCACGCGCGACGAGCTTGTCGACGTCCAGGTCGACGGACGGCCGGCGTGGGCGCACCGCGCCGACGTCGAGGAGCTGAAGGACCAACGCCGCCCGCGCGGGCAGCAGCTGCTGCCTGCGTTCGACCCGTACCTGATGGCGCCGCGCCCCCGGGAGGGATTTGTTGCGAGCGAAGCGATGCGGCGCGTGTTCCGGCCCCAGGGGCGAGTCAGCCCGGTCGTGCTCGTCGACGGGCGCGCCGCCGGGATCTGGTCGCACGAAGAGCGCCAAGGGCGCATCCGCGTGGAGGTCGAGCCGTTCACGGAGCTGAGCACACGCACCCGCAAGGCCCTGACCGACCGGGTCGAAGCGTTTGCGGCGCTCCTCGGAGGCACCGCGGACCTCTCATTCGCCGCTTGAGGAGCACGTGCCCGGCATGAGAGGGTGCGGCACGAGCTAAGGGGAGGTCGAGCGTGAACGCGAACGCAGGCATTCGGAGAAAGGAGTTCCTGGCGAAGGGCGCGGCGGCCCTGGCTGCCGCGGCGACGGCCCCGCTCGTCGGCGTCGCCGGCGCGCGCGCCGCCGCGGACCGGGCATTCGGCCGCGGCGAGCTCGGGCTCGTGGGCATGGATCACGTCGGGCTCACGGTCCCCGACATCAACCAGGCGATCGAGTGGTTCGAGGACGTGCTCGGAGCGTCGGCACCGCTGACGTTCGGGCCGTTTCCCGCGGGAGCGTTCGTCGCCAGCGTCGTCGACGTGGCGGAGACGGCGTCGATCGACCAGATCACGATGCTCCGGATCGGCCACAGCGCCAACATCGAGCTGTTCCAGTACACGGCCCCGGACGGGCAGCGCCACGACGTCCCGAAGAACTCCGACTGGACGGGACATCACGTCGCGTTCTACGTCACCGACATCGCCCCCGCGATCGAGTACATGGTGGAGAAGGGCGTCAGGCGGATGCCGGCCGGGCCGTTCACTCTCACGCAGGGGCCGGCGGCGGGTCAGACGATCCAGTACTTCCAGACGCCGTGGGGCACCTACATCGAGTTCATCAGCTACCCGAACGGGATGGCGTACGACGTTCCGAGCGTGCACCCGCTGTGGTCGCCGAAACGGAACGGGACCGACTCCGTCGCGACGACGGTGCCCGGCCTCCTCGGCATCGACCACATCGGGCTCACGGTGCCGAACCTCGCCGTCGCCGCCACCTGGCTCGAGGAGAAACTCGGTTTCACCAACCCGCTGACGTTCGGCCCGTTCAGCGATCCGAGCGGGACGTTCATGACCGACCTCGTCGACGTCCATCCGCGAGCCGTCGTCGAGCAGATCCGCATGCTGCGCGGCGGCAACGGCCCTGGCGTCGAGTTGTTCCAGTACACGTCACCGGATCAGGACACCTCGTTCCGGATGAACTCCGACTGGTTCGGCCACCACGTCGCGTTCTACGTGCGCGACATCGAAAAGGGCGTCGAGACACTCCAGTCGCAGGCCGGGACGAAGCTCTTCGGGCCGGTGACGCTGACTGATGGGCCCGCGGCGGGCCAGTCGATCAACTACTTCCACGACCCGTTCGGAACGGACGTCGAGCTGATCAGCTACCCGCACGGGATGGCGTACGAGGCGACCGCGCCGATCCTGCTCTGGGATCCGCGCGACAACCATCCCTGACGCGCGGGCGGCGCGGCTTCGGCTCGGTCACGAGCTTCATGGCTCGACGAAGGCGCGGGTCTATCCTCGAAGCGTGAGCCGGACATTCACCGCTTCCGCGCCTGACGGCCGGTCGCTCGGCGCTCGGTTCGACGCCTGGAAGGACACCGAGCTCGGACGGGCAGCGCTCTACGGCGTCAGCGTCGGCGCCGTCGCCGGGCTGTACTACGGCTCGGGGCGCGCCGGGCTGCACCTCGCGTACCTGCACGGAACGGTCACCGCCCTCTGGCCACCGGTAGGCGTCGGCATCGCCGCGCTGGTGATCCTGGGCATCGGCGTCTGGCCCGGGATCGTCATCGGCGACCTGCTGCTCGCCGACTTCTCGACACCATGGGGGACGGTCGCGGGCCAGACGATCGGGAACACGCTCGAGGTCGTCGTCGCGGCGTTGCTCTTCCGGCGACTGGCCCAGAACCGGATCGGCCTCGAACGGGTGTGGGACGTCCTCGCCCTCGTCGTCTGCGCCGCCGTCGGGACGCTCATCAGCGCCGTGTTCGGCGTCGTCTCGCTCAGGCTGGGCGATGTCATCAGTTCGGACGAGTTCGGCAGTGTCTTCCGCACCTGGTGGCTGGGCGACTTCTCCGGCGCGCTCGTCTTCGCACCGCTCATCCTCGTGTGGGCCGCACGCAGGACGTGGCGGATGCCGCGTCTGGAGCTCGTCGAGGCGGTGCTTCTCCTCACTGTGCTGATCGTGCTGATCGAGGTGCCGTCGCAGCCTGATGTGCCGTACATCGTCTTCCCGGTCCTGATCTGGGCGGCGCTCCGTTTCGGGCCGTTCGGTGCCGCGACGGCGGTCGCGATCACCTCGTCCCTGACGGTCTGGAACACCGCGCACGGCTCCGGACCGTTCGTGCGCTCGTCGATCACGCACAGCGTCCTCGCGAGCCAGCTCTTCGTTGCGGTCGCTGCGCTGACGTCGCTCATCCTCGCCGCCGTGTCGGCGGAGCGAACCGCGAGCGAGCGCTCGCAGCAGGCGCTCACCGATGAGCAGGCGGCCCTGCGACGCATCGCCACTCTCGTGGCGGCGGAGGCGGCATCGGATCGTGTCTTCGCCCAGGTCACCGCCGAGGCCGCACGGACGCTGGGGGCGTCGGCGGCGTCGCTGGCGCGATTCGAGAGCGACGACACCGTGACGTTCGTCGGGGGTTGGAGCGACACCGGCCGGCTTGCGTTCCCGGTGGGCTCGCGCGTGCCGCTGGAGGAGACCGGCGTCCTCGCGGAGATCCGAAAGACGGGCCGGCCGGAGCGGATCGACGACTACAGAGGCCGCCCGATGGCGATCGTCGAGCGGCTGAGCAGCTTCGGTTACGAGTCGGCCATGGCGGCGCCCGTCAGGGTCGGCGGCCGGGTGTGGGGAGCCCTCGTCGCCGCGGCACGGCCCGACGAGCCGCTGGCGGCGGGATCGGACCGGCATCTGGCCGACTTCGCCGAGCTCGTCGGACAAGCGGTCGCGAATGCCGATGCGTACGCCAAGCTCGCCGGATCGCGCATTCGACTCGTCGAGGCAGGCGATGCCGAGCGCCGACGCCTCGAGCGCAACCTGCACGACGGCGCGCAGCAGCGACTCGTGTCCGTGGCCCTCAAGCTGCGCCTGGTCAGGGGCAACCTCCGCAGGGACCCCGAAGCCGCAGAGGCGTTCCTCGCCGATGCGGACGGCGAGCTCGATCTCGCGCTCGAGGAGCTCCGAGAGCTCGCGCGGGGGATTCACCCCGCGGTTCTCACCGACCGAGGTCTCGAAGCAGCATTGCGGGCGCTTGCCGAGCGCGCGCCGGTTCCCGTCGAGCTCGTCGGTCTGCCCGAAGACCGGCTCCCGGCCTCGGTGGAAGCGGGGATCTACTACCTCGTCGCCGAGGCGATCACGAACGTCGCGAAGTACGCGCAGGCGACGCAGGCAACCGTTGCCGTCGAGCGTTCCAACGGGTTTGCGACCGTCGTCGTCCGTGACGACGGGATCGGCGGCGCAGACCCCGGCGCCGGCTCCGGCCTCGTCGGTCTCGCCGATCGTGTGGAAGCCCTCGGCGGACGCCTGCACATCGAGAGCCCGGCGGGGCACGGCACGGAGCTCACAGCCGAGATCCCGTGCCGGCAAGGCTGATTCGCGCGCCGGAAGCGACCGATGAGTTTCCGCCCCAGCCAGGGTCTGATAGGTAGGCCAGTGAATTCCGACCGGGAGGTATGAGCTCGATGCCACGAACGCTGCTGCTGATCGGCACTCGTAAAGGCGCCTTTTTCCTCGAGAGCGACGACCGCAAGACCTGGGAGCTCCGCGGCCCGTTCTGCGAGGGCTGGCCCGTCTACCACGCCATTCACGACCCGAAGAGCGGCGCGATCTATGCCGCGGCCGCGAGCGAGTGGCACGGCCAGGCCGTCTGGCGAAGCCCCGACCTGGGCGAGACATGGACCCATTCGAGCGAAGGCATCGCCTACGAGCCCGACGGCGGCCGGAAGATCTCGAAGGTCTCGACGCTCGCTGTCAGCGACGGGCGGCTGCTCGTCGGGGTCGAGGCGCCCGGGATCTTCGAGAGCCGCGACGAGGGTCAGACGTGGTCGCTCCTCTCGACGCTCGCCGGCCAGCCCGGAAGCGAGGCCTGGGACGACCCCTCGAACCAGCCGCCCGGCCATCTCGGGATCTCGGCGCTGACGTTCGACCGCGACGACCCGGACCGGTTCTGGGCGATCGTCCAGGGCATCGGGCTCTTCGAGACGACGGACTACGCGCAGTCGTGGACGCCGCGCAATCGCGGTCTTCGCGCCGATTGGCCGCGCGAGCACGAAGAGGTCGGCTTCTGTGTGCACAAGTTCGTGCGCTCGCCGCTCGACGGCGACCGGATGTACCAGCAGAACCATGTCGGCATGCACCGCAGCGACGACGGCGGCAGCACCTGGACCGAGATCACGGAAGGCCTGCCGACCGAGTTCGGGTTCGCCGCGGCAACGCACCCTCACGATCGCGACACCTTCTACGTGATCCCCCTCGACCCGGGTCACGGCCGGACGATGCCGGACGGCCATGCGGCGGTCTGGCGCACGCGGGATGCCGGCTCGAGCTGGCAGCAGCTCGACCAGGGCTTGCCCCAGCGCGACGCGTACGTCGGTGTTCTGCGCGAGGCGATGGCGGTCGACGCCGCCGACGATCCCGGGCTCTACTTCGGCACGAGCACCGGGCAGATCTTCGCGAGCACGGACGAGGGCGATACGTGGGGGCAGATCGCCGACTACCTGCCGCCGATCTCGTCGGTCGAGGTCGCGACGATCGAGTAATGGCAGACGTCCGTCTCCCGTCGACGCTGCAGCCGCTCTTTCCTGGTCTGCCCCGGCAACTCGACGTGCAGGCGGTCAGCGTCGGGGAGGTGATCGACCACCTCGACCGGGACTACCCGGGCATTCGCGACCGCCTGTGCGAACCGGGCCCCGCGCTGCGCCGCCACATCCACGTCTACGTCGACCAGGAGCGCGCTCAGCTCGACACGTCGTTGGCAGACCGCTGCCGCGTCGACATCATCGCCGCCATCAGCGGAGGCTGACGACCGCTCGGGCTTCGGGTTGTCCGCAGCTGCAACTCGGGCGTTTGCGGATGCGACGGCGCGCTGCCGGTGTTGAAATTCGTTGTACCTCCCGAAGGGGGATAGCCACTGCCGTGAGGGCACCGCTGCCTTGCGGACGGGGCCCCAGAACGTGACCGGCTGATGCCGCCGCCCGAGAGGCAGTCGCCCTCGGAGAGGAGTCATCATGAGATGCCGCTTACGACGAGGCAGCCGACATTCGCGCGCGGTGCCGATCATCGTCGCCGCCCTCACAGCCGCCGTCCTCGGCGCCGTCACACCGGTGACCGCCGCCGGAGGCGCCAAGAGTGCGGGCGACCTCTACACGATGCAGTTGCAAGCGCTGACAGGCGGCCCCGCGGGGACTCAGGTGACGGTGCGCATCCGTGCGCCGTCCGGGCTCGCTCTGCCGCAGTCACTGACGAGTCTTCGGCTGAAAATCCACGGCGCTGCGGGCCACGTCGCGCGAACGTTGACGTGGGCGGCAGTGCCGGCGCCCGCCGGAGTGGCGGACGGCCTGGCCGTGGGCAACCTTCCTCGGCATCGCCGACTGGAAGCCGACGCCGTCGTCACGACCGGCACGCCGGCGCAGGCGTATGCACTCCACGCGGCGGCAAAGACGCTCCTGCGGCCCGACCTCGTCGTCGAGGAGATCGTGCCGGAGCAAACCCTTGCCGGACAACCGACAGCCGTCGGGGCGGTCATCGGCGAGCAAAACGGTGACGTCGGTGCGACGGCCACTGTCTCCCTCTCGACGCTGCCGGGTGCGACCGAGCCCGTTTCCGTCCCTCCGGGCGGTCGCGTCTTGGTCCGCTTCAAGCCGCTGACCTTCGAAAGCGCCGTTCCGGTCGACGCGAGAGTCGGAATCGACGGCGTCGTCCCGTCCGAAACGAATGCCGCGAACAACGAGCTTGCCGGGACGGTCGACGTCACACGGAACGAGGTCTCGCTGCCCCGGCGTGTGCTGTTCCCGTCTCTCGTCGGTTACGGAGCCCAGTTCGGCATGCACCTGTACGCGCCGATCACGCCGTGGCCGACGGTGGTGCGAAATGGTGACGTCGAAGAGAAGGTGAAGCTGCTCGAGCCTCAGCTCGTGCGCATCTTCTACAACGACAACTGGGACGGAAACGCCAACGGGAAGTTTCCGGACTGGCAGCAGAACTACGAGTCATTCGTCAAAGTCGTCCAGCTCGCACAGGACGCCGGCGCCACGATCGACGTCAGCTTCCAAAACCTCGGCAACGCGATGCTCGACCCGCAGGCCGCAATGGCGAAGTTCGCGGACGTGGTCGAGGAGCTCGTGCGCGCCGATCGCATCACCAACCTGCGCTGGGTCGAGGTCGGGAACGAGCCGAACGCCCCGACCGGCGGCGTGACCCTCGCGCAGTACAGCAAGATCGCACGCGCCCTCCACGACGAGCTCGTGGCGCGCGGGCTTCACGATCGGGTGAAGCTGATGGGGCCGGGTCTGCTCGAAAGCGGGGGCGCGAGGCATCACTACGTCTGGACGAAGTGGATGGCGGTGAACATGCAGGGCGTTTTCGATGCTTACGCCGAGCACATCTACTGGTGGTACGACGAGCCCGGCCGTCTCGAGTACCGGCTACGGGACATCGCCGCGCTCATGCACCAGACCTTCGCACCCGCCGACCGGAGGCCGCTGTACATCATGGAATTCGGCGTTCGTGGCTATGGCGCTGCGCCTGGGATGCCGCCGGTTCCGAACCTGTACTACCTCGGCAACCCGCCGACGGAGATCTGGCGTACCAACATCGCAGCATTCCAGCAGCTCTGGTTCGAGATCGAGGCGGCACAGCTCGGTGTCGCCGGGACGGCGAAGTGGGATGCGTTCTGGTCGATGTACGACAAGAGCAGCGTGACGAACCAGCTCTACTGGATGGTCGGGCCACCGACGGAGGGATCACCGCTCACGCCGACCTACAACGCGATGTCGCTCCTGTTCCACGTCACGGCTCCGGGTTGGAACGTCATCGGCGTCGACCCATGGAACGCCGACGACTGGAGCGTGCCCGAGTACGGTGGAACAGGGCTGAGCACATCGAGCGACCAACCCGAGCAGGAGCTCGTCGCGTACGGCGGCCCGGACGGCGAGCTGAGCGTGGTCGGGCTCGATACCAATGGGCGGGATCTGAACACTTCGTCGACGGCGCCACCTTCGCACTACAGCATCGGAGGCCTGCCGCCGGACACCAACTTCCGCCTCGTCATCTGGAACGCCGCCGGCGACGGCACGAACTCGATCGCCGCAACCGTCAGGACGACCGCAGCAGGCGTCGCGCGATTCGACGTGCCACTCCAGGCCGGCTTTGCGCTCACGAACGTCCCGATCGCATGAGGGTACGTCCGTTCGCTGAGGCCCTGCGCGTCGGGGCCTCAGCAACTCCGGCTCGACAGGGCGTTAAGGTCGCTTCGTGAAGCACGTCGTGATCCTCGGCGCGGGCTTCGCGGGGCTGGAGCTGGCCACGCGTCTTTCCGAGACGCTCGCCGACGAGGTTCGCACCACGCTCATCGACAAGAACGACGCGTTCAGCTTCGGCTTCTCCAAGCTGGACGTTCTGTTCGGCCGCAAGACCGTCGCCGAGATCCGCCTCCCCTACGAGGAGATCTCGCGCGACGGCATCGAGTTCCGCCGCGAGCTCGTCACCTCGATCGATCCAGAGACGCGCCGCGTCACGACGAATGCCGGCACGTACGACGCCGACATCCTGGTCGTCGCGCTCGGGGCCGACTACGACTTCGACGCTACGCCCGGCGTCGCAGCGGGAGGCGTGGAGTACTACTCCGTCGCGGGAGCCGCGCGCATGCACGAGGCGCTCGCGGACTTCGACTCCGGCAGGATCCTCATCGGGATCCTCGGCCACCCGTTCAAGTGCCCGCCGGCGCCGTTCGAGGGCGCGCTCCTCCTCCACGAGCATTTCGCCGGACGCGGCATCAGAGACCGGGTCGAGATTCGCGTCGCCGGGCCGATGGGCGCGCCGGTGCCGATCACACCGGAGATGTCGCAGACGATCCTCGGCGCGCTCGGCGAGCGCGGCATCGAGTACCTGCCGAACCGCCGGCTCACGGCGCTTGACGTCGAGAGGAACGAAGCCCAGGTGGAAGGCGGCGAAGACATCCCGTACGACCTCTTCGTCGGCGTGCCCGTGCACCGCGCGCCCGAGGTGGTCGAGCGTGCCGGCCTCGCCGTGAACGGCTGGGTACCCGTGGAGAAGACCAACCTCTCCACCCGCTTCCCGAATGTCTACGCCGTCGGCGACATCACGGCCCTGCCGATGGCGAAGGCGGGCGTCTTCGCAGAGGCGGCGGCCCGCGTCGTCGCGGACGACATCGCCGCCAACCTCCGCGGCGAGACGCTCGACCACCCCTACGAAGGCGCCGGCACCTGTTATCTCGAGTTCGGGGACGGCCTGGTGGGCATGGTCGAAGCCAATTTCCTGGGCGGGCCGCAGCCGACGGCGCGGCTCGTCGGGCCGTCGCGGGAGCTCGCGGCGGACAAGGCGGCGTTCGCGGCCACCCGGCGCGAACGCTGGTTCGGCTCCTGAGCCGTCCGGCTGCCTAGACGGCCTTCTTCAGGAGCGCGGCAATCCTGGCCTCCTCGCCTGCGCCCAGCTTCGTCAGGGCGAACGCGACCGGCCACATCGCACCGTCGTCGAGGTTCGCCGTGTCGTTGAAGCCGAACGTCGAATACCTCGTCTTGAACTTCTGCGAGCTCTGGAAGAAGCAGACGATCTTGCCGTCCTTCGCGTAGGCCGGCATCCCGTACCACGTTCGCGGGGTGAGGCCGGGCGCGTTCGTCGCGACGAGCTTGTGGATCCGCTTCGCCATGGCGCGATCCCGTGCCGGCATCTCCGCGATCTTCTCGAGCACCGCGCGCTCGGACTCGGCTCTGTTCTTGCTCGCCTTCAGCTCTTTCGCGCGCTCTCGCATCGCCGCTCGTTCCTCTGCTGTGAACCGCTCGCCACTCATCGAACGCTTCCCCCCTTTGTAAGTCTTTGTGGATGGAGAACACGCTCAGGATCGAGATCGACGGGCGCGCCGTCAACGCCGAGACGCTCTGGTCGGTCGCGTCGGGCTTCGGGCACTTCACGGCGATGCAGGTGCGCGACTCGCGGTCGCGCGGCCTGGCCCTCCATCTCGACCGGCTCGAAGCGGCGAACAGGGAGCTCTTCGGCACCGGCCTCGACGCGAGCCACGTGCGGCACCTGATGCGGCACGTGCTCGGCGAGACGAAGGACGCATCGCTGCGGGTGTACGTCTTCGAGACCGGGGAGGGAACGGCGACGGTGGTCACCGTCCGCCCGCCTGGTGACGCCGGGACGTCGCAGCGGCTGCGATCCGTTCGCTACCAGCGCCCGGACCCGCACCTCAAGCACCTGGCGACGGGGCAGGGCTTCTACACCCGGTTCGCTCGGCGCAAC
Source organism: Gaiellaceae bacterium (assembly GCA_036526315.1). Classification (GTDB taxonomy): domain Bacteria; phylum Actinomycetota; class Thermoleophilia; order Gaiellales; family Gaiellaceae; genus 3-1-20CM-4-69-9. Next base: position 94,394 of record DATCYR010000018.1, read on the forward strand.
GGGTTCGACGACGCGCTCCTCACCTGCGCCGACGGGCTCGTCGCGGAGAGCGCGACGGCGAACATCTGCTTCTTCGACGGCGCCGCCTTCGTGTGGCCGGATGCGCCGCAGCTCCACGGCATCACGATGCAGCTGCTCGAGCGCCGGCTGGCCGAGCTCGGAGTCCCGTGCGTGCGCGCGCCGGTGTCGATTGCCGACGTCGCGTCCTTCGCAGGCACGTTCGTCACGAACGCACGCGGGGTCGCTCCGGTCAGCGCGATCGACGACACGCCGCTCGACACCGACAGCGAGCAGCTCGACGTGCTCGCCGGTGCCTACGCATCCGTCCCCTGGGACGACCTGTAGTCGTAGAATCGGCGCGTCGACTCGGAGGAGGGCGGGATGGCCTGGAACCTCAAGGGCAGCTACATCGAGACGTGTTCGTGCGATCTGATCTGCCCGTGCAATGCATCGTTCGACCACGGCGCGACGTACGACTACTGCCGCGTCACGCTCGTGTTCAACATCACCGAAGGCGAGATCGAGAGCACGAATATCGGCGGCCTGAAGGTCGCCGCGATCGCGGACACGCCGAAGGTGATGACGGACGGAAACTGGAAGCTCGGTGTCTTCATCGACGAGAGCGCCAGCGAGGAGCAGGCCGACAAGCTCACCAAGGTCTTCACGGGACAGCTCGGCGGGCCGATGGCCGGGCTCGTGCCGCTCGTCGGTGAAGTCCTGGGCATCGAGCGCGCGGCGTTCGACGTCCAGGACGACGGCGTTCGCCACAGCGTCCGCATCGGCGATGCGATCGACTTCGAGATCGAGGACATCGTCCCGTTCGGCGTCGAGACGGGCGAGCCCGTGCGGTTCCAGGGGATGTTCCACCCTGCAGGCTCGAACCTCACGATCGCCGAGGCGAAGCGCTCGCGCATCAACGCGTTCGGGATCGAGTACGAGGGGAAGACCGGCCTCTCGACGTCCGACTTTTCCTGGGCCGCCTGAGCTTGACCGTCACGGCAGGCGAAGAGCTCGGGCGCCGGGAGGGGCTCGCGCCGCTCTGGCCTGCGGCGCGCGCGCGCCTCGGGCTGATCGCGACGCTGTTCGCGCTCGCGGCCCTCGGCTGGTGGTGGGCCGTCCACCAGATGGACGGGATGGACAACGGGCCATGGACGGCTCTCGGCGCAGCCGGCTGGTTCCTCGGCGTGTGGGTCGTGATGATGGCCGCGATGATGTTTCCGTCGGTCTCGCCGACGGTCGCGCTGTACGCGCGGATGACGGGAGAGCACTCGCTCGTCCGTCCGCTCGTGTTCGCTGCGGGGTACCTGGTCACGTGGGCCGCAGCCGGTGCGCTGGTCGTGCTCGGCGCGTTCGCCGCCGGCAGCACCGTCGGTGACGTCCTGGCATGGGACCGCGGCGGTCGCTGGATCGCGGCGGCGACACTCGTCGTGGCCGCCGTCTACGAACTGACGCCGTTGAAGGACGCGTGCCTCGGCAAATGCCGGAGCCCGCTCGGGCTGTTGCTAGGGGCGTGGCGAGACGGCACGCGCGGCGCGCTCGGGATGGGCATGCGGAACGGCGCGTGGTGTGTCGGCTGTTGCTGGGCGCTGATGGCGTCGTTCTTCGCGCTCGGCATCATGAGCGCCGTCTGGATGGCCATCGTCGCCGGGCTGATCGCGATCGAGAAGACGCTGCCGTGGCGCCGGGTTGCTACGTTCGGGACGGCAGGGCTCCTGCTCGTGCTCGGCCTTCTCCTGTTCGCCGCTCCGCACGCGATTCCCGGCCTCACGATCCCGAGCAACGGGATGATGGCGCCGATGAATCAGATGAGCCCGTAGTTTTCGTCCGATTCGGGTGACAACGCGTCGCCGCGCGACGGCGGAGGATGCAGCGCGTGAGCACGCACACGGCTCCAGCGCCTGCCGACAGACGACACTGGTTGTCGCTCTTCGGGAGCATCAGGCCGTATCAACGCGCCTGGCTCAGCCGCGACGTGATCGCGGGCGTGACGCTTGCGGCGCTCGCGATCCCCGAGGTCATGGGCTACACGAAGATCGCCGGGACGCCCGTCATCACCGGCCTCTACACGATCCTGATCCCGATCCTCGCCTTCGCCGTGTTCGGATCGTCGCGACACCTCGTCGTCGGCGGCGACTCGGCGACCGCCGCGATCATGTTCGCCGGCATCGCGTCGCTGGGGGTCGCAGGGCTCCAGCCGTATACGTCGCAGTGGCTCGTGCTCGCCAGCCTCAGCGCCCTGCTCGCCGCAGGCTTCCTCGTCCTGGCGCGGTTGGCGCGGCTCGGGTTCCTCTCGAACTTCATCTCCCGCACGGTGCTCGTCGGCTTTCTCACCGGGGTCGGGATCCAGGTCGCGCTCGGGCAGTTCGCCGGCATGCTCGGCGTCGCGTCGCCGAAGGTCGACCTCAACCAATTGAGCGGGACGCTGGTCAAGTTCTGGGACACGCTCAAAGAGGTCGGCCAGACGTCCGGCGCCACGCTCGCCGTCTCGCTCGCCGTCCTCGCGACGCTGATCGTCTTCGAGCGCTGGATCAAGATGATCCCCGGCGGGCTCGTCGCCGTCGTCGGCGCGATCGCCTTCAGCTGGATCTTCGACTTCAGCGAGCACGGCGTCTCGGTGCTCGGCCCCGTTCCGAGCGGATTGCCTCACATCGGCTTTCCGAAAGGGATCACGTGGGGCGACACCACCGGGCTGCTCGCGACGTCGGCGTCGATGTTCCTCGTCATCCTCGCGCAGAGCGCAGCGACGTCGCGCGCCTACGCGGTGAAGTACCAGGAGAACTTCGTCGAAGACGACGACCTCGTCGGGTTGAGCGCTGCGAACCTCACCGCGGGCCTGAGCTCGACGTTCGTCGTCAACGGCAGCCCGACGAAGACCGAGATGGTCGACGAGGCGAAGAGCCACACGCAGATCGCGCAGCTCACGACCGCCGCGGTCGTCGCGCTCGTCCTGCTGTTCCTGACGAGACCGCTGCAGTACCTCCCGAACGCGGTCCTGTCCGCAGTCGTCTTCCTCATCGGCGTCAAGCTCGTCGACGTCGCGAACATGCGGAAGATCTGGCGCTTGCGCAAGGACGAGTTTTGGGTCGCGGCGTTCACTGCCGCCGTCGTCGTCTGCGTCGGCGTCGAGCAAGGGATCATCCTCGCGATCGTCGTCTCGCTGATCCTGCACGTGAACCGGCACTACCGGCCGCGAAACGCGGTCGTCAGCTGGGACCGCTCAGGTGAGTTCGAAGCACTGCCGATCGAGCCCGGCGAGGTGTCGGAACCAGGGCTCGTCGTGTACCGGTTCGCCGTCGGTCTCTTCTACGCGAACGTCTCGCGCCTGACCGAGGAGGTCACCGCGCTCGTGAACGTTCCCGAGCCGCCGCGATGGTTCGTCCTGCACGCGGTTGCGATCGACGACGTCGATTACACCGGCGGCCAGGCGCTGTCCGAGCTGGCGGAGCAGCTCGCGCGGCGGAAGATCGTCTTCGCCGTCGCGGACGCCTCGCCTGAGCTCCGCCGCGAGCTCGACCGCTTCGGCGTGACGCAGAAGATCGGGCCCGACCACGTGTTCGAGAGCCTCGAATCGGCCCGCGCGGCCTTCCACGCCGCCGGCGACAACAAGACGGAAGGAGAGCGATGAGCATCCAGGAGGACACAGCGGCTCCCAAGAAGATCGACCACCTGACCGTCGAGGAGCGGGTCGCGCGCGGGAAGGCTGCGCGAAGCGAGGTGCCGCGCAGCGCGCTCGCCGACTGGGAGGCGTCGCCGGGACGCCGCGACCCGATCGACGTCCTCGAGGAGCAGGCCCAGACGCGCGTGCCGGAGCTCGTTCCGATCCGGTACGGGCGGATGCTCGTCTCGCCGTTCGCGTTCTACCGAGGCGCAGCGGCGCTCATGGCGGCCGACCTCGCGGAGTCCCCGCGCACCGGGTTGCGGACGCAGCTGTGCGGCGACGCCCATCTCTCCAACTTCGGCGCCTTCGCGGCTCCCGACCGCCGGCTGGTCTTCGGCGTGAACGACTTCGACGAGACGCTGCCGGGACCATTCGAGTGGGACGTCAAGCGGCTCGTCGCGAGCTTCGCGGTCGCGGGGCGGGAGCTCGGGCTCAGCGCAAAGGTCAGGTCGGCCGTCGCCTCGGCGGCCGCGCAGTCGTACCGCGAGTCGATGCTGAGGTTCGCCGAGATGCGGAACCTCGACCTCTGGTACGCGCGCATCGACGTCGAGTCCGAGCTCGCCGGGCTGGCGTCGCAGGCGACCGCCAAGGAGCGGAAGCGCACGGAGAAGAACGTTGCGAAGGCGCGCACGAAGGACAGCCTCAAGGCATTCGCGAAGCTGACCGAGGTCGTCGACGGCGAGCCCCGGATCGTCAGCGATCCTCCCCTGATCGTCCGGCTCGACGACCTCACCGAAGAGGTTCCCGCAGCCGACCGAGCCGAGGCCCTGCGAGTGCTGATCCGTTCCTACCGGCGCACGCTCTCGCGCGATCGGAGGCAGTTGCTCGAACGCTTCAGGTACGTGGACTCCGCCCGAAAGGTCGTCGGCGTCGGAAGCGTCGGGACGCGCGCCTGGGTCATTCTCATGCTCGGCCGCGACGACGACGATCCGCTCTTCCTGCAGGCGAAGGAGGCGCAGGCGTCCGTGCTCGAGCCGTATCTGGGCAAGACCCAGTTCGCCAACTGCGGGCAGCGCGTGGTCGAAGGCCAGCGGCTGATGCAGGCCGCGAGCGACATCATGCTCGGGTGGATCCGCACCGTCGGCCTCGACGGAGTTCAGCGCGACTTCTACATCCGCCAGCTGTGGGACGCGAAAGGCTCCGCCGTCGTCGAGACGATGACGCCGAACGTCTTGGCCATTTACGCGAACGTCTGTGGGTGGACGCTGGCCAAGGCGCACGCCCGCGCCGGCGACGCCGTTGCGATTGCCGCCTATCTCGGCAAGAGCGCAGCGTTCGAGCGGGCGCTCTCGTCGTTTGCCGAGGCGTATGCGGACCAGAACGAGCGCGACTACAGCGCTCTGCAGGAGGCCGTCGCCTCGGGCCGCGTCCAGGCGGAGGCGGGGTTCTGAGGTAACCCCCTCAGACCGCGGGCCCGAGCACGCGCCAGCTGACGAGTGCGCCCATCGCGGCGGTGCACGCGAGGACCGGCAGCTCGAGCCACCACAGGTGTGCGTCGGTGCCCATGGCGAGCGTGTGCACGAAGGCGAGCGGCCACGCCGCGTAGGCAGACCAGTGGACCGCGCGCCACGCCCCGAACGGCAGGCGCCGGCGGCCGAGGCTTGTCAGCACCACGGCGGCGAGCAGGTCGAGCGAGAGCACGCCGAGGGCGAGCGAGAACGGCGGCCCGAACGGCCACACCGCCGCGAGCGTCCGCACCTGTGCGTCCGGATCGATGACCGCCGTTGCGACGTGCACCGCGACGAACGCGACCGCGAGCAACGACACGTAGCGGTGGATCTCCGTCGTCACGTAGAGGCGCGATCCATGGGGTCGCCAGCGATTCGTGTTGGCCACGCCGAGGCCGAACGAGAGGGTCAGGAGCACCAGCGCGACAATCCCCGTCGAGCGCATCAGGTACCAGACGGCCGGTGCGTGAGTCATCTAGGAGCCGCCGGACTGCGTCACCGGCGGCTGGCTGCTCGACGACGGCGGCACCGCCCCGCCGAAGCCGTCGTCGAAACTGTCGTCGGAGCCGTCGTCGCGGCTGGCCGCGTCGGATGACTCGGACGCATTCGACGCGTGGGCATGCGTCGCGCGCGCGGCGAGGCCGCCGAAGACGGCGGTCGCGGCGACCGAGCCGTAGAGGAGCCAGCGGGTCGTCAGCCGGATCCGGCCGTGGTCTCGGGTGCGCTGCTCGGACGCCACGCGACCAGGAAAGCAACGATCCTTAAGAAGCACCTGTGAGCAGCGACATTCATAGGCGGCTCTTAGGCCGCTCGGGCACCGTTCGGTGATGTTCCACACGGCGGCGTTCGACGCGATCGGGGTCCGGAACCAGGTCACTGTCCGTCAGCCGGACGCCCTGCCGGAGGCAACGGCGATCGCGCAGGCCGCGGTCGCCGAGCTCGACCGTACGTGCAGCCGCTTCCGCGACGACTCCGAGCTGAGCCGCCTGAACGCCGCGGGCAGCGCCGTCGTCTCGCCGCTCCTGCTCGAGCTGATCCGAGCGGCCCTCGACGCCGCCCGATGGAGCGACGGTCTCGTCGACCCGACGGTCGGCGCCGCGCTGCGCTCGCTCGGCTACGACGTCGATTTCGACGCGGTCGTCCGGCGAAAGACGCGGCAGATCGAGCTGGTTCCGGCGGTCGGCTGGCGCGGCGTGCGTGTCGACCACACCTCGCGTCGCGTCACGCTCGCTCGGGGCGCGGAGCTTGACCTCGGCGCGACGGCCAAGGCCTTCGCCGCCGACCGCATCGCAAATCGTGTGGCCGCCGCGACCGGTTCGCCGACGCTCGTCTCGCTCGGCGGAGACGTCGCCGTCGCTGGAGAGCCTCCCGCGGACGGCTGGCCGGTCGCGGTCACCGACGACAGCCGGGGCGACTCGACGCACCCGCAGACCGTTGCGATCCGAGACGGCGGCCTCGCGACGTCGAGCACGACGGTGCGGCGGTGGCAGTCGCAAGGCGGCGTGATGCACCACATCGTCGACCCCGCGACAGGCGCTCCGGCCGCGGAGGTCTGGCGTACGGCGAGCGTGACCGCGGCGACGTGCCTCGCCGCGAACGTCGCGGCGACGGCGGCGATCCTCCGCGGGGACGCTGCACCGTCGTGGCTCGAGGCGCACAGACTGCCGGCGCGTCTCGTGCGCCGCGACGGCTCGGTCGTGCGGGTCGGGGGCTGGCCCGCGTAGAACTGTCACGGCTTGGTGTCCGAAGTGCGCCAGGAGACCGACGGACACTTTCGCGCCGCCGGACGCTCGTCTATTCAGATCGGCGACTCGTTCTTCAACCGATCGGAGCAGGCATGCCAAGAACACTGCTTGTCGTCGTGCTCGCCGCGTTACTCCTAGTGCCGAGCGCTGCCGTTGCGTCCACGTCAGGAGTGGTCGTCAGCCAGGTCTACGGCGGCGGGGGCAACAGCGGCGCGACCTTCCGCAACGACTTCGTCGAGCTCTTCAACGGCGGCGCGGGCGCCGCTGACCTCTCGGGCTGGAGCGTGCAGTACGCCACGTCCGCGGGAACCTCCTGGCAGACGACCCCGCTGACGGGGTCGATCGCGCCGGGCCAGTACTTCCTCGTGCAGCTGGCGTCGGGCGGAACTGTCGGCGCCGCCCTGCCCGCACCCGACGCGACCGGCACGAGCAACGTCGCTGCGACCAGCGGCAAGATCGCGCTCGTCCGCAGCACGACCGCGCTCACGTGCGGTGCGACGGCAGGCAGCTGCTCGGCGACACCGGGCGTCGAGGACCTCGTCGGGTACGGCGACGCCACCGACTTCGAGGGCTCCGGCAGCGCCGGCGCCCCGTCGAGCACCCTGTCCGTCGTCCGCGGCGACGGCGGTTGCGCCGACACCGGCGACAACGCGAACGACTTCGCGACGGCAGCGCCCGACCCGCGGAACTCTGCCGCCGCGGCGCACGCCTGCGCCGGCACGACCTCGCCGGGTGCGAGCGGATCGGCTCAGGTCGACGTGGACGTGGGCTCCGTCCTGTCGGTGTCGCTCGACCGCTCGTCGCTCAGCTTCGGAGCGGCCGCCGCCGGCACGACGCCTGCCCCGCTGCCCGAGAACGTCACCGTGTCGAGCAACAACGCCAGCGGCTACTCGCTCACCGTCGCCCGCACGGCCTTCACGCCGCACGACCTCCCGCTCGCGCTCGGCGCAACCGCGCCGGCAGGCGGAACGCTCGCGCCTCCGCTCGCAAGCGGCGCGCTCGCGGCGATTCCGGTCGCGCCCGCTGCGGCGCTCTCGATCGGCTCGAAGGGTGCCGCGAGCGCGACGGCAGGAGACGTGTGGCCGACACGCATCGGCTTCTCCGCCCCGATTCCGCTCGTCGCAAGTGGCCGTTACTCGGCGACCGTGACGTACACGGTGGTCGCGCGGTGATCTCGGCGCTGCTCGGCGGAATCGCGCTGACCGTCTCGCCGGCGCATGCGGTGCTGACGACGCCCGCGTCGCGAACGATCGACGTTCGCAACACCGGGACGGCCACCGTCGCCGTCGCCGTCAAGAGCCCGCCGACGCAGCTGCTGCAGATCCGCCCGAGCCGGGTCGCGCTGCGACCCGGCTCGCACCGCATCCTCACCGTCCGTGCCCGCGCCTCGGCGCGAGCACGAGCCGGCGATCACGAGCTACTCGTCCTGCTGCTCGCCCAGCCGCTCGAACGGTCGGGCCTGGCCGTACGAATGCGCGTCGGCGTTCGCCTCCGCGTCCGCGTGCCCGGCCGTCTCGTGCGGCAGCTCACGCTGCTGGGGCTCCGCGTGCGGCACCAGCCACGCCGGCTCCTGCTCGTCTCCCTGGCAAACGCCGGCAACGTGACCGAGCCGCTCCACGGGCGAGTGACGGTCACGCTCGTCCGCCGCGGCCGCCTCCTGTCGCGACTCCGCTACGCCGGTCGCCGCGAGCTCGCGCCCGGTACGCGCACGGCCGTTCCGCTTCGGTATCGCGGCGGCGCGAGAGGAAGACTGAGCGGTGTCGTCCGGGTAGGCCGTGTGGTGAAGGTGTACCCGCTGCGGCTTTGATTCGAGGAGCCCGTTGCGGGGCTCCTCGAATCGCTCAGCTCACGGCAGCGAGACGAACTGCGCGAGAAAGGCGCGGGCCGACGGGCTGTCCAGACGATAGTCGACGTTCGTCGAGCGGCACCCGGTGTCGCCGGTGATCGTCGTCGCGGCGACGATGCGCGTTTCGGCAGCGCCTGCGCCGAGGAAGTTCGGCCCGCCGGAGTCGCCGTAGCACGTGCCGCCGTTGCCCGTCGAGGCGTTCTGCGAGATCCGGAGCCAGGAACCGTTCCCCGGCGCCGAATTGAGCGTGCCGACCGAGAAGTAGCGGACGTCCGCGTAGTGGAACGTCTTCCCGCCCGGCCCGTTGGTCACGGCCTGCGCGCCGTAACCGACCGACGTGAACTGCTGCGATCCCGAGACGCCGTTGAGCGACCCGGCGGCCGGCAGCTCCGCAGGCGTGATCCCCGAGACCGGGTCGTCGAGCACGACCACGGCGATGTCGTGCGGGTCGCTCTGCGACTTCCCGTAGCGCGGGTCGCCGTGCCACGTGCCCCAGTACGTCGGGCTGGTCGTCCGGTCGAAGCTCGAGGCGAACGTCACCTCGACGCGGCTGACCCCTTCGTCGCAGTGCTCCGCCGTCAGGAAGACGCGCGGCGCGATCAGCGTCCCCGTGCACTCCTCCCACGTCCCGTCCGAGAACGCATGCTGGGCGAGCAGCGCCCCGACCTCCGGATGCCGGTTCCCGTCAGGCTGCCCGTTCGTGATCGCGAGGGCGCCGCCGACGATCGACCCGGTGGCGAGAACTGCGGCAAGCGCCGCCAAAATGCGCTTCTTCAACGTGACCCCCTCCCTCTCGACTGTCCCGTGGAGAGTAGCGAGCGACAACCGGACGTCTGGCGCAAGCCGAACTCAGGCGAGCGCGTCTTCGCCGGCGACGAGCACGCGGCGGATGTCGAGCGCGTCGTCGAGCACGAGCACGTCTGCGACCGTTCCCGGGGCGAGGGTTCCGAGCTCGGGCCGGCCCGCAATCTGAGCCGGCAGCGCCGACGCCGCCGACAGCGCTGCTTCCACCGGCGCGCCGAGGGCGACGAGGTTGCGAACCGCGTCGATCATGCAGACGGTGCTCCCCGCGAGCACCTGGTCGGCGTTCCGCGCGACGCCGTCCTCGACCTCGAAGTCGACGCCGGCGATCGTGTACGCGCCGTCACCGGCGTGCGCCGCTGCGATGGCGTCTGTCACGAGCGCGACGCGACCGCCCGCGGCCTGCCACACGAGCCGCGCGGTGTCCTCCGCGAGGTGGACGCCGTCCAGGATCACCTGAACGACGACGTCGTCTGCGACCAGCGCTGCGCCCGCAAGCCCCGGCTCGCGCGCCGCGAACGGGCGCATCGCATTGAAGATGTGGGTCACAGTCTTGACGCCGTGCGCGAACGCCTCCCGCGCCTCTGCGGCGGTCGCGTCCGAATGTCCGAACGAGACAATCACTCCGCGTTCGCGGAGCAGCTCGACGAGGTCGAGCGCTCCCGGCAGCTCCGGCGCAAGCGTCATGTGACTGACCCGACCGGCGGCCAGTAGCCGCACGAGCAGCGCCGGATCGGGATCGCGGCGCGCGTCGGCCGGGTGCGTGCCGAGACGCTGCGGCGAGATGAAAGGGCCCTCGAGGTGCGCGCCGAGCACGTGCGGCGCCGCGCCGTTCGCCGGCATTTCGGCGAGTGCCGCCGTGAGCTCCTCCTCGGGAGAGGTGATGAACGTCGGTTGGTACGACGTGACGCCGCACTCGAGCAGCCCCTGGCCGGCGCGGCGGTAGCCCTCCGTGTCGGCCGCGAAGAAGTCGACGCCGGCGAAGCCGTTCACCTGCAGGTCGACGAAGCCGGGCGACGCGATGCCGCTTCCGTTCGCCGACTCGACGCCGACGGCGGCGATCTTGCCGTCCGCGACCTCCACGTCGCCGGGCACGAGCACACCGTCGACCAGCGCTGCCCCGACACCGAGCCGCACTCTTAGCCCGCCACTCCGGCAACGGCCGGGAGGTCGGCCGTGGGCAGCGCGTTGCCCGTCTCGAGATCGAAGAAATGCAGCAACCGCGGGTCGAACGCCACCTCGACCGCTTCGCCCGGCGTGAGGAGGAGATGCCGGTCGAAGCGGCCGAGGAGCGTCACCGACCGCTCGAGGTCCTCGACGCCGAGGGACGGCCCCGGGGGCTGGGCCGCGGCGTCGACGAGATCTGCCCGCTCGAGCGGGGTTGCGGCGATCTCGATGTGTACGAGCTGCTCTGCGCCGAGCGCCTCGACGAGGAGGACGCGGCCGCGCACGCGCGCGCCGTCCCAGCCCGAGGCCTCACGCACTTCTTCGGGGCGGATGCCGACGACGATCCGCCGCCCGGCGTACTCCCGCAGCGAGCGGGTGCCGAGGTCGAGTCGCGTCTCGCCGAACGCGATCTGCGTGCCGCCGTTTTCGACCGTGCCCTGGAACAGGTTCATCGGCGGCGAGCCGACGAAACTGGCGACGAAGAGGTTCGCGGGCGCGTCGTACAGCTTCTGCGGCCGGTCGACCTGCTGCAGCACGCCGTCGCGCATGACTGCGACGCGGTCGCCCATCGTCATCGCTTCGACCTGGTCGTGCGTCACGTACAGCGTCGTCACCTGCAAAGCCTTCTGGATTCGCGCGATCTCTGCCCGCATCTGCACGCGCAGCTTCGCGTCGAGGTTCGACAGCGGCTCGTCCATCAGGAACGCCTTCGGTTCGCGCACGATCGCGCGGCCCATCGCGACGCGCTGGCGCTGCCCGCCGGAGAGCTGCCCGGGCCGGCGGTTCAGCATGTCGGCAAGTCCGAGCTTCTGCGCGATCTCCTCGACGCGGCGACGCTGCTCGTCCTTCGGCACCTTGCGCATACGCAGCCCGAAGGCGAGGTTCTCGTAGACCGTCTTGTGCGGATACAGCGCGTAATTCTGGAAGACCATTGCGATGTCGCGGTCACGCGGCGCGAGGTCGTTGACGACGCGGTCGCCGATCCGGATCTCGCCCTCGGTGATCTCCTCGAGGCCGGCGACCATCCGCAGCGCCGTCGTCTTCCCGCAGCCGGACGGGCCGACGAGCACGACGAACTCGCCCTCGCCGACGTTCAGGTTGAGGTCGCGAACGGCAGGCGTCTCGCCGCCGTAGACCTTGCTGACGTGGACGAACTCGATCTCAGCCATGATGCTCCTGCCGGTGGTGCTGTCGAGGCTCTGGGTCGTGAGCACCAAGCCAGAGACCGCACTCGGGCGCGGCCAAGGCTGAATGCCTTGGCAAGGCCGACGGTGGGCTCTGGCGCCGTGTGATCGCGGGCCAGAGGCTGACAAGTGCCGCCGGTAGGAGCATCAGCCTTTGACCGCCCCGGCCGTGAGCCCGAACGCAATACGCCGCTGGACGAGCAGGAAGAAGATGATCACCGGCAGCGCGCACAGCGTCGCGCCGGCCATCAGCGGGCCCCAGTCGGTGCCGCGGAGCGTCGTGAACGACGCAAGCCACACCATCAATGTCTGCTTCTGCGGAGTGTGGAGGAACACGTACGCGATGATGAACTCGTTCCAGGCGAGGATGAACGCGAACAGGGACGTGGCGACGAGCCCGGGGCCGAGCAGCGGCAGCAGGATGCGGACGAACGCGCCGAAGCGCGTGGCACCGTCGACCATCGCCGACTCCTCGAGCTCCTTCGGGACGCCCAGCAGGAATCCGCGCAGCGTCCAGACGGCGAACGGCAGCGCGAACGTCAGGTACATGACGATGACGCCGGAGAGCTTGTCGACCTGGTTGAGCCGGGCCATCGTGATGTAGAGCGGGATGATCAGCGCCGCGAGCGGCACCATCTGGACGCCGAGGATGATCACGATGAACGGCTTGCGGCCGTAGAACCTGAACTTCGCGAGCGCGAGCGCGGCGAGGAACGCGAGCACGAGCGAGAGGACGACGACGACGCTCGTGATGATCAGGCTGTTCTTGACCGCGTTCCAGAAGAACTGCTGGTGGATCGCGTCGCGGAAGTTGGACAGCACCGGATGCGTCGGGAACCACTGCGGCGTGTAGCTGAGGATCTGCTGCCCAGGCTTGAACGCCGTCGACACCATCCAGTACACCGGGAAGACCATCACGACGAGGACGGCGAGCCCGAGCGTGTCCCAGCCGATTCTGCGGAGGCGGGCGCGGCTCAATACACCTCACCCGTCCTCAGCATCTGCCGGAGGTAGACCAGCGTCGCGAGGAACATGAACGCGACCATGACGACGGCAATCGCCGCGCCGAGGCCGTACTCGCTGATCTGGAACGACTGATGGAAGGCGTAGATCGCCATCGTGTAGTAGTCGCTGGACGGCCTCGCGTCGAGCATGACCCAGATCTGCTGGAAGACCTGAAAGTCCCAGATGATCGACAGGCTGGTCAGGATCACGAAGATCGGCATGAGCAGCGGGAGCGTCACCTCCCGGAAGATCGCCCACGGCCTCGCACCGTCGATCGCGGCCGCCTCCAGCAGCTCTTTCGGAACCTGCGCGAGGCCGGCGTAGACGGTGATCGTCACGAACGGGATCGCGCCCCAGACGATCAGCGCCGTGAACACGCCGAACCCGGTCCACGGGTTCGCGAACCAGTCGTAGCGAACGAAGTGGCCGATGTGCAGCTTCGTCAGCGCCCAGTTCGCGACGCCGAACTGGTAGTCGACCATCCACCGCCAGATATTGACGGCGACGATCACCGGGACTGCCCAGACGAGCACGAGCCCGCCGGTCAGTGCGATCCGCACCCACCGGCTCACCTGCAGCAGCAGGAGCGCGATCGCAGTTCCGAAGATCATCGTCAGCGAGACGCAGACGGCCGTGAAGACGACCGTCCGCAGCACGACGTGCCAGAACTCGCCGTCGTGGAGGATCGACGCGTAGTTTGCGGTGCCGATCCAGACGCCCTTGTGGCGGATCAGCTCGAACAGGCCGTACTTCTGGAACGACATCTTGACCAGGAGGTACAGCGGGTAGGCCAAGACGAGGCCGATGACCGCAGCTGCCGGCAGCAGCAGCAGATAGGGAGCAGTCGCCTGCCCGACGCGGCGCCGGCTGAAGCGCCGCCGCCGAGAGGCGGGGATGTACCCGCTCTCGGCGACGGACGCCACAGCAGCTCCTTCGGGCGCGAGGCGACTCACGCGCCGGTGTTCAGGATCCTCGTGATCTGATTACTGGCGCTCGTGGCCGCGGCCTTCACGGACGCGCGACCGGTTGCGATCTTGACGAGCATGTTCTGCAGCACGTTCGCATTCTCCACGTTGGCCCAGTTCGGGCTCGTGGGGACGAACCAGCTGTACTTCGCTGCCCGCGCGAACGGCGCGAGCTTCGGGTTCGAGGCGTTGTAGGCCAGGAGCTTCGTCGTGTTGGCGATGTTGCCCGCCTTCGCGATCTCGCTCTCGGCAGCGGTGCTGGTGAACGCCTTGATCCAGTCGGTTGCGAGGGCCTGGTTCTTCGTCGTCACGGGGACGGCGAGGTCGGACCCGCCGAGGAACGTCGGCATGTACTTGCCCTTCGTGTGGCTCGGCATCGGGTACGCGTTCATCTTCCCGTCGAGAGCCGGGTTGCCGACCTTCGTGTCGAGCGCGTACGGCCATTCCCAGCCGTTGCCGACGAACGAGCCGACCTTGCCCTTGGCGAACACGAGCGCCTGCTGCGGGTTCGCCTCGTCGCCGGTCTTGCTCGCGCGGCTCTGGCCGAAGAGGGTCTTGACCCTGTTGAGCGCGGTCAACGCCCGCGGGCTGTTGAGCGTGCCCTTCCACTTGCCGCCGGTGCGGACGGCGATCTGGCCGCCGTAGTCGTAGACGACGGACATCGCGAAGTACCAGTACTTGCCCGGGAAGTAGAGCGCCGAGTAGCTGCTGTCCTTGCCGTACTTCTTCATCAGCTTCTTGTTGTCGGCGATCCACTGCGTCAGGCTCTTCGGCGTGCCCTTGATACCGGCCGCCTTGTACTGATCGGTGCGGTAGATCACGGCACGTGCGCCGGCGTAGTACGGCACGCCGTAGAGCTTGCCGTTGTACTGGCACGAGCCCTTGAGACCCTGCAGCCAGGTCTTGTTGTTCGGAAACGCGCCCTGACTCAGCGTCTTGAACGCGCCGGCCGCCATGTACTTCGTCATCTCCGTGTTGCCCATCTCGATGACGTCGGGCGCGTCGCCGCCGGCAAGCGCGGCATCGAACTTCGTCAGGTGCGTCCCCCAGCTCTGGTACTGGACGTCGACATCGACGCCCGGATGCTGCGCCTTGAACGCGCTGTTGGCCATTGCGACTGCCTGCGGCCAACCGTTCTGCGCATCGTTCTGGAGCCAGACCACGATCTTCGTGGCATGACTCCGCGAGGTGCCGCCGCTCGCGGTCGAAGCCGCGACGGCGAGCATGGCGACGAGCAATCCCGCCGCCAGGTAACGAACCTTCATGTCGCCTCCCGGAGCTCTCGGAAGCCGTCACGGCTCCCGGATTGGTTTAGACCACCAACCACCGACGGTGAGATTGGCATAGACCAATCGACCTGTCAAGTCCGCGAAAAACCGCCTTCTTGCGGGAAGTGGTCTTGACCATGAGCCGAAGGCTGTGCTTTTCTACCGGGGAGCGATGCGGAAACAGGTCTTGACCAGGCAACGCGTGCTCGAGCTGATCGATCAGCTCCAGGTCGGCGAGGCGATCCCCTCCGAGCGGCGGCTCAGCAGCGAGCTCGGCATCTCGCGCCTGACCGTCCGCGCCGCGCTGGACGACCTCGTCCGCGACGGCTACCTCGAGCGCCGCCACGGCGCCGGCACGTTCGTGAGCGAGCCGAAGATCGCGCAGCAGCTGACGCTGACCTCGTTCAGCGAGGACATGCGCCGCCGCGGGATGACTGCCGGCAGCCGCACGATCGAGCTCCGCGAGATCCACGCCGGCGCTGCCGTCGGCCGCGCGCTCAACATCTCCCCGGACGCGCGCGTAATGCTGATCCGCCGCCTCCGCCTCGCGGACGGTGAGCCGATGGCGCTCGAGACGTTGCACGTGCCGGCAGCGCTCGTCCCCGGCGTCACGCGCGAGCGACTCGAGAACTCGTCGTTCTACGACCTGCTCGAGCGCGACTACGGCGTCGTCATCTCGCACGGCACGCAGTCGATCGAGCCCACGGTGACGAACGAGGAGGAGTCGGAGCTGCTCACGGTGCCGCTGCACTCCCCCGCATTCCTGTTCGAGCGCACGAGCCGCTCGGCAGACGGCGACACGGTCGAGTTCGTTCGCTCCCTCTATCGCGGCGACCGTTACCGGCTCGTCGCCGAGCTGTCACAGCGGCGCGACCGGCCCGCATCGGCGCCACCTGCGCTCGTAGGCGCGGAATGACGCGCGCGGGCGTCTCGTACTTCGGCGCCCGCATCCTCCGTCACGTTCGCCGCGATCTCGCCGACATCGCCGCGCGCGGCTACACGTCCGTGCTGCACACCTTCTCCGAGAACGATCTCGCGTACTACCGCGGCACGATGGCGGACATCGTCGGCGCGTCGCACGACGTCGGCCTCGAGGTGCAGATGTGCCCGTGGGGCGTCGGGCGGACGTTCGGCGGCGAGGCCGAGAGCAGGTGGGTGACGATGCACCCGGAGGCATGCCAGGTGCTCGACGACGGGCGGCGCGTCGCGACGGGCTGCCTGAACCAGCCGGCGTACCGCGCCTTCTGCAAGGAGTGGGCCGACGCCGCGCTCGAGTGCGGCACCGACTACGTCTTCTGGGACGAGCCGCACTGGACCGTGCCGGAGCATGTCGGCATCGACGACGCTCAGCGCTGGGCGTGCACGTGCGACGTCTGCCGCGAGCTCGCCGGCGGCGAGGTCGCGCAGGCGTTCCGGGAGGCCTCGCTCGTGGACTTCCTGCGAGAGATGACGGCGCACGTCGCCTCGCGCGGCGGCAAGAACACGATCTGCCTGCTGCCCCTGACGGAGGGCTCGCACGGGATCAAGGACTGGGACGCCGTCGCGGCGCTGCCAGGCCTCGACGTCTTCGCGACCGATCCCTACTGGAAGAACTTCGACGAGGCGCCCGGCGCATTCGTCGGACGCTTCGCGAAGCTGCTCGCCGAGACGGCAGCCCGTCACGGCGTGCGGCCGCAGCTCTGGGTGCCGAGCTTCGGCCTCACGCGCGACGACATCCCCGACCTGGAAGCCGCGATCGAGTCGACGAGGGCGGCTGGCATCGAGGACATCTGGACGTGGGCGTACGAGGCGTGCGGGCATATGACCCACCTCGCGACGCCGGATGCGCCGCTCGTCTGGGAAACGGTGACGAGGGTGCTGACACGGCCGGCGGCGCTCGAGCTTCGGCCGACCGAGACGCTCGTCCGCTCGATCGGCGTCGGCGACGCCGGCGTACCGGATGCGGTTGCGGGCGCGAGCAGTCAGATCGCCGCGGCCATCGACGCGATCGTCGAGCGGCTCGACAGCGGTGGCCGGCTCGTCTACGTCGGCGCCGGAACGTCAGGCCGCATCGCTGCGGCCGACGCAGCGGAGTGCGGCCCGACGTTCTCGACCGATCTGATCTCGGCGGTTCACACCGAGGTCGACGCCGAGGAAGACGACGCCGAGCTCGCGCAGCTCGACGTCGGGCCGCGCGATGTCGTTCTCGGCGTCAGCGCGAGCGGGCGAACTCCCTACACGCTCGGCGCGCTCGCCCGCGCGCGCGACGCCGGCGCGCTGACGATCGCGGTCGTGTGCGCGCGTGACTCGAAGCTCGCGCACGCGGCCGACCTGCCGATAGAGGTCGACATCGGGCCGGAGTTCATCTCCGGCTCCACAAGGATGAAAGCCGGCACGGCACAGAAGCTCGTGCTCAACACGGTGTCGACGGTCACGATGGTGAAGCTTGGCAAGACGTTCGGCGACCTGATGGTCGACGTCGCACCGTCGAACGACAAGCTCCGCGCACGAGCGCGCACGGCAGTCGCGCTCGCCACGGCGGCGCCGGACGAGGAGGTCAGCGCCGCGATGGCGGCAGCCGACGGGAACGCGAAGGTCGCGATCGTGTCGCTGCTCGCCGGGGTCGACGCGTCGACGGCGCGCTCGCGCCTGTCGGCCGCGCGCGGCGTGATCCGAGAGGCGGTCGCAGATGTCGTGGGTTGAGACGGAGCTCCGCGAGCAGCCCGCTGCGCTCGAACGGTTCCTCGCGGCTGAGACCGCGCATGCGACGGAGATCGCGCGCGGGCTCATCCGTGACGACACCCGCTACCTGCTGATCGTCTCCCGGGGAAGCTCGAGCAACGTCGCGCGCTACCTGCAGTACCTCTTCGGCACCGCCAACCGGCTCACCGTCGCCTTCGCGACGCCGTCTCTCTACACGGTGTACGAAGCGCCGCCGAATCTCGACGCGGCCGCCGTCATCGGCATCTCGCAGTCCGGTGCGTCACCGGACGTCGTCACGGTGCTGGACGAGGCGAATCGCCAGGGGAGGCCGACCCTCGCGATCACGAACGACCCGCGGTCGCCGCTCGCAGAGGCCGCCGACTGGGTGCTGCCGCTGCACGCCGGCGAGGAGCGGGCAGTCGCGGCGACGAAGACGTACCTCAACTCGATTGCAGCCGTCGCCCTGCTCTCGAGCGTCGCGCTCGGCAATTCGGAGCGGCTGCACGCACTGCACTCGGCTCCCGCCGCCGTCGCCAAGCAGATCGACCTCGCGCTGCCGGTCGCCCCCGAGCTGACGCGCTACAACGACGTCGAGAGCGGCACGGTCGTGACACGCGGCGTCAACTACGGAACGGCATACGAGATCGCCCTGAAGATCCGGGAGCTCTCGGGCGCGCCGTTCGAGGCGTTCTCGTCAGCAGATCTCCTGCACGGGCCGATCGCCGCGGTCAAGCCCGGGCGGCCGGCAATCGTGATCACGCGTAGCGGCCGGACGCTCGACAGCATGCGCGCCGCTATCGACAAGATCCGAGAGCGCGGCGCCGAGATGATCGGAATCAGCAACGACGCCGACTTCCTCTCGACCGTGCAGACGGCGTTCCCGCTCGTTCCCGACCTGCCAGGCTGGCTCGCGCCGCTGCTGACGGTCGTCCCCGGTCAGATCGTCGCGGTCGAGCTGGCGAAGCTCCGCGGCGTCGACATCGACAGCCCGCTGGGGTTGACGAAGATCACGCGGACGCGCTAGTTCCGGCTCGCCCACGGGTCGACATAGATGTCGTCGACCTGGACGTTGCCGCCGACGCCGAGAACGGCTGCGATGCCGAGCCGCAGTGCGTTCCCGCGCGCATCACCCCGTTGGGGCATCGCGATCCCTCGGTTCAGGGAATCGCCTCTTCAGCGGAAGCCGATCTTCGTCGGATGACAACTGCGGCGGCCACGTACGACCCCGAGGTCGACCAGCACATCGGCGCCGTCCGCGAGGAGGAGACGGGCGGCATGCACGGCCGCAACCTCTGGTCGGCGCTCGTCTTCGCTCTCGGGTTTCTCGTCGTGGCAACGGCACTGCCGTTCGCGATCGACTCCTCACGCACACCGAGCGCGGCGACCGTCCTCGCCCTCATCGCGGCCTATGCCGCAGCGTCGCAGGCCCGCTTCGAGATCGGCACCGGCCTGTTCCTGCCGACCAGCCTGATCTTCGTCCCGATGCTCTTCGTGCTTCCGCTCGGCGCTGTGCCGGCGGCGATCTGCGCGGCGCTGCTGCTCGGCTCGTCGACCGACCTCCTGCGGCGGGGACTGCCGCTCGAGCGCATCCTGATCGTCCCGCTCAACTCCTGGTACTCGATCGGGCCCGTGCTCGTGCTCGCCGCGGCCGGCGAGCGCGCGCCGACCCTGTCCGACTGGCCGATCTACGTTGCAGCGCTCGCGGCACAGTGCATCGTCGACTACGGGATCCAGGCGCCGCACCAGCGCTTCGTCAACGGCGTTCCGTTCTCGCTGATGGCCCGCTACATGTCCTGGACGTGCCTCGTCGAGGCCGCGCTCGCACCCGTCGGCCTGCTCGTTGCCCTCGTCGCCGTCGACCAGCCGGTTGCCATCACCTTCGTCATGCCGCTGGTCGCGCTCCTGTACGTGTTCGCCCGCGAGCGGCAGCTGCGCATCGACCACACGCTCGAGCTCTCCCACGCCTACCGCGGGACGGCGCTGCTCCTGGGCGACGTCGTCGAGGCGGACGACGCGTACACCGGTCTGCACAGCCGCGAAGTCGTCTCGCTCGTGCTCGACGTGTGCGACCGGCTGGGGGTCGACGCTCGCTCGCGGCGCGACGCCGAGTTCGCGGCGCTGCTGCACGACGTCGGCAAGATCAAGATCCCGTCGGAGATCATCAACAACCCCGGCAAGCTCACCGACGACGAGTTCGCGCTGATCAAAACGCACACCGTCGAAGGTGAGCGCCTCCTCGCGCAGGTCGGCGGCCTCCTCGGCACCGTCGGGCACATCGTCCGCTCGTGCCACGAGAACTGGGACGGAACCGGCTACCCGGACGGCCTCGCCGGCGAGGAGATCGCGCTCGTGGCACGGATCGTCCGCTGCTGCGACGCATTCAGCGCCATGACGACCGACCGGTCGTATCGGAAGGCCATGCCGGTCACGGCCGCGATCGCGGAGCTCCGGCGCTGCGCGGGCAGCGATTTCGATCCGGCCGTCGTCGACGCGCTCGTCGAAACCGTCCAGGCATAGTTCGCGCGTGGAGCGGACGCTGCCTTGGTCGTGGTACAGCGACCCGGAGGTGCTGCGGCGTGAGAACGACCGCATCTTCGCCCGCGCGTGGCAGTACGTCGGCCACCTGGGACAGCTCGCGGACAGCGGCAGCTACTTCGCCGCCGCAGCCGGGCAGATTCCCGTAGTTGTTACACGCGCGCGCGAGGGAGGCATTCGCGCGTTCCTCAACGTCTGCCGCCATCGCGGGCACGTCCTGGTGAACGGGGCCGGCATGCGCGAGACGCTCCAGTGCCCGTACCACGCGTGGACGTACGGCCTCGACGGCGCGCTGCGGGCGGCGCCACGCGCAGACCGCGAGCCCGGCTTCGACTTCGGCGAGCTCGGCCTCCGCGAGATCGCCGTCGACAGCTGGGGCCCGTTCGTCTTCGTCAACCCGGATGCCGACGCGCCGCCGCTCGCCGACAGCCTCGGCGACGTTCCGGAGCGCGTGGCGGCGATCGTGGACGTGGGCAGCCTCGAGTTCCGCTTCCGCAGCGAGTACCAGGTGGAGGCGAACTGGAAGATCGCCTGCGAGAACTTCCTCGAGTGCTACCACTGCGCCGTCGCGCACCCGGGCTTCTCGGCGGAGGTCGACATCTCGCCGGATGCCTACCGGCTCGAGTCGGCGGGGCTGACATCGAGCCAGCTCGGGCCGCTGCGCAAACGCGGCAGCTCTTTCCTGGCCGAGGGAGAGATCCCGCACAGCCAGTTCCACTTCGTCTGGCCGAACTTCGGCATCAACATCTTCCCGGGCCGGACGAACCTCTCCTGCGGCCCGATCTCGCCTCTCGCGCCGGAGCGCACCGCACGCTTCCTCGACTACTTCTTCGGGCCGGACGTCGAGCAGCCGTGGATCGACGAGCTGGTCGCCTTCGACACGCAGGTGGGGAACGAGGACACGGAGCTCGTCAAGGGCGTCCAGCAGGGGGTACGGAGTGGCCTGCTCCCTGAGGGACGCCTTCTCAGCGAGAGCGAGCAGCTTGTCGCGCATTTCCAGCGGCTTTGCATGGAGGCGCTGGCGGAGTAGAGTTCCGGCGCTCATGGCGAGCGTCACGTTCGACCACGTCACGAAGGCCTACGCCGACGACGCCGTCGCGGTCAACGACCTGAACCTCCTGATCAAGGACGGGGAGTTCCTCGTGCTGGTCGGGCCGTCCGGTTGCGGCAAGACGACGGCGCTGCGATGTCTCGCCGGCCTCGAGGAGATCACCTCCGGGCAGATCAAGATCGACGAGCGCGTCGTCAACCGCGTGCCCTCGAAGGACCGCAACATCGCGATGGTCTTCCAGTCGTATGCGCTGTATCCGCACATGACGGTGTACGACAACCTGGCGTTCGGCCTGAAACTGCTGAAGACGCCGAAGGCAGAGATCCGCCGCCGCGTCGAGGAGGCGGCCAAGATCCTGAACCTCGAGCTCCTGCTCGACCGCAAGCCGCGTGCGCTGTCTGGTGGACAGCGCCAGCGCGTCGCCCTCGGCCGCGCGATCGTCCGCGAGCCGGCCGCGTTCCTGATGGACGAGCCGCTCTCGAACCTCGACGCCAAGCTGCGCGTGCAGACACGCGCCGAGATCCTGCGGCTGCAGGAGCGCCTCGGGACGACGACGATCTACGTCACGCACGACCAGGTCGAGGCGATGACGATGGGCGACCGCATCGCGGTCATGAGCCTCGGCGTCCTGCAGCAGATCGGGACGCCCCCGGAGCTCTACGAGAATCCGGTGAACAAGTTCGTCGCTGCCTTCATCGGCTCGCCCGCGATGAACTTCGCCACGGCGAAGGCGCACGAGGACGGGTTGCAGCTCGGCGGCACGAAGCTCGAGCTCAGCGGGCGAGCGGCGAAGGCCGCGCAGGAGAACCGTGGCCGCGACCTCGTGATCGGCTTCCGGCCGGAGGACTTGCGGATCGACGGCCATCCCAGCTCCGGCGCGGTCAAGATCCCGGCGAAGATCGACGTCGTCGAGTACCTCGGCCACGAGGAGCTCATCCATGCCCAGTCGGAGGGCCACGAGGTGGTCGCGCTCGTCCCGGCCGACCAGAAGGTGCAGTCGGGCGACGAGGTGACGTTCGCGATCCCCTCGGAGAAGCTCCACGTCTTCGATCCCGAGACGGAGCAGACGCTCACCTCGCGGGCTTGAAGACGACCCTCGTCCTGAGGGTACGATCCGGGCGACACGGGGGCTCAGCAATGGGGTTGTTGGGTCGTGAAACGGCGGTAGCCTCCGGGCCGCCGCAAGTGAGGAGGAAGGTGTGAAGCGACGGAGACCGTTCATTGCGTTGACCGTCCTGCTCGCACTTGTCGTGGCTGCGATCACCGCGACCGCGATCAGTGCGAAGCCGGCGAAGCGCAATGCGAACTCGATCGAAGTGCTTTCGCTGTGGGGCGGCAGTGAAAAGGACGCGTTCCTGAAGGTGACGGCTGCCTTCACGAAGGCGACGGGAATCAACGTGCAGTACACGTCGGCGCGCGACTTCATCCCGGACATCCGGACGCGTCTCGCCGCCGGCAACCCGCCGGACATCGGCATCCTGCCGCGGCCCGGCTACATCGGGACGTTGGCGAAGCAGGGCGTGCTCAAGCCGCTGAACAGCCTCGGCCTGACGAACGCGTACATGAAGTCCAACTACGGCCCCGGCTGGCTCGCGCTCGGCAGCTCCGGCGGGAAGCTCTACGGCGTCCCGGCGAAGGCGAACTCGAAGAGCGTCATGTGGTACAAGCCCGCGTCGTTCAAGAAGTACCACTTCAAGATCCCCAAGACCTGGAACCAGCTCCTGGCGATCACGAAGAAGTACAAGGCGAAGGGGCTCGTGCCGTGGTCGGTGGGAGCAGGCCCCTCGCAGAGCCAGTGGACCCTGACCGACTGGTTCGAGAACATCTACGCGAGGACGGCCGGCCCGGCGAAGTACCAGCGCCTCTTCACCGGGAAGCTGCCGTTCACCGATCCGTCGGTCGCGAACGCCGCGCGGATCATGACGCAGATCATCAACAACAAGTACGTCCTCAACGGCGTGCAGGGTGTGCTCGGCCAGAGCTTCGTCGGCGGCATCACCGACGTGTTCGGGACGAGCCCGAAGGCCCAGATGTACTTCGAGGGTGGCTTCGTCGGCGGCATCGCGCTGCAGCAGGTGAACACGAAGCTGCAGCCGGGCAAGACGATCGCCTCTTTCCCGTGGCCGACGATCAAGCCGAGCCTCGACCACCCGGTCGTGGGTGCGGCCGACTTCGCGGCAGCGTTCAAGAGCTCGCCCGAGGTGACGAAGTTCCTCAAGTACATCTCGACCAAGGCGGCAGGCACGATCTGGGTGTCGACCGGCGCGGTCAACTCGCCGAACAAGCGCGTTTCTGGCAAGGCCTATCCGAACGTGCTCGCTCGCGCGGAGGCGCACCAGCTCGCCACGGCGAAGACGTTCCTGTTCGACGGCTCGGACTTGTTGCCGGGGGCGTTCGGTGACACCTGGGGCTTCGCGCTCCAGGACGTCATCCAGCACCCGAACAACATCCCTTCGATCCTGTCGGACTTCCAGAACAAGATCAAAGGCCAGTTCTAGGCCCTGAGCAGACGGCGGCGCCTCGCGTAGGCGCCGCCGTCGTGTTTCTTCGGAGGAGATGAGCACCCAGCCGCTACCCGCTCCCGCAGCACCGGCTCCGAGCGCGAAGGGCCGACGCTTTTCGCCGCGGTCACTTGCCGGGAGCCTGCAGGGATTCCTGTTCGTGCTGCCGGCGCTCGTCGTCCTCGCGATCTTCCTGATCTATCCCGCCTACTACACGACGCGCCTTGCCTTCTACGAGGGCGACTTCCACTTCGGGTTCTTCCACTACCTCGGCATCGACAACTTCAAGAACCTGCTGACGAACGACAAGGACTTCCTCGACCTCAGCAAGTTCCCGCCGGGCGGCGCGCTGATCAACAACCTGCGCTGGCTGATCTTCTACATCTCGCTCTCGCTCCTGATCGGCCTCGGCCTCGCCGTGCTGGCCGTCCGCGTGCGCTACGAGCGCTGGGTGAAGACGGCGATCTTCCTGCCGATGGCGATCGCGGCGGTCGCCGTCGGGATCATCTGGCTGCTGGTCTACAGCCCGAGCCCGGACATCGGCGTTCTCAACGGGCTGCTACACGGCACGGGGTTCCACACGCAGTCATGGCTCGGGAACCCCTCCCTCGTCAACTACGCGTTGATCTTCGCGTACATCTGGGCGTCTGTCGGGTTCGTGATGGTCGTGCTGTCCGCGGCGATCAAGGGCTTGCCCGCCGAGGTGATGGAGGCTGCCCGCGTCGACGGCGCGAACGAGTGGCAGATCTTCCGGCGGATCATGTTCCCGATGCTGAGCCTGCCGATCTCGGTCGTGACGATCTGGCTCTTCATCAACGTGATCAAGGTGTTCGACATCATCTACGTCATGACGGGTGGCGGCCCCGGAACGTCCAGCCGCGTGATCGCGTTCACGATGTACGAGGAGACGTTCCAGAACGGCCGGCCCGGCTACGGCGCCGCGGTCGCCGTGATCATGCTCGTCCTGCTGGCGCCGGTGATGATCCTCAACGTGCGGCGGTTCCGAAGCGAAAGGGTCGTCGCCTAGATGTCGACCGTCGACCAGGCCGTACCGCTTCACGCCGGCACGCGCAGCGAGCGGATGGTGCGCTGGCTGACGCGGACGCCGATCCACATCGGTTTGATCGCGATCGCGGTGATCTGGCTGGTGCCGACGGTCGGCCTCGCGGTCACGTCGTTCCGGAAGCCGACGGACATCTCGAACAGCGGCTGGTGGCACGCGTTCACGCAATGGGACTGGACGCTGCACAACTACGGCTCCGTCATCCACGCCACCGGCATGGGCCACGCATGGGTGAACAGCCTGATCATCACCGTCCCGGCGACGATCCTGCCCTTGACGCTCGGCGCACTCGCCGCGTTCGGCTTCGCCTGGGTGCCGTTCCCGTTTCGCGACACGCTGTTCCTGATCATCGTCGCGCTGATGATCGTCCCGATCCAGACGTCGCTCGTGCCGCTGCTCAAGCTCTTCGCCGAGCACGGTCACCTGAACAACGGCTACTGGGGCATCTGGCTTGCGCACACGGCCTTCGGCCTGCCGCTGGCGGTCTTCCTGCTGCGAAACTTCTTCATCACGCTGCCGAAAGACCTGATCGAGGCCGCGCGGATGGACGGTGCGTCGAACCTGTCGATCTTCCGCCGGATCGTCGTGCCGCTGTCGGTTCCGGCGCTCGCGTCGTTCGGCATCTTCCAGTTCCTCTGGGTCTGGAACGACCTGCTGATGGCGCTGATCTTCGTCTCCGATCCGAACAAGCAGCCGATGACCGTTCGCATCCCGTACCTGCTGTCGACGTACGGGCAGGAGTACAACCTGCTCGCCGCCGCCGCGTTCCTGCTGATGATCGTGCCGCTGATCGTCTTCTTCGCGCTGCAGCGCTACTTCGTGCAGGGCTTGCTCGCGGGCTCCGTCAAGTCCTGAGCGTCTTCCTCGTTCCGCATACGCACTGGGACCGGGAGTGGTACCGGCCGTTCCAGTCGTTCCGCATGTCGCTCGTCGACGTGGTCGACGAGGTGCTCGACGAGCTCGAGCAGGACGAGCGACTGCGGTTCACGCTCGACGGGCAGCTCGCGACCGTCGACGACTACCTGGAGATCCGGCCGGGGGCGGAGGAACGGATCCGCAGACTCGTCCAGTCGGGCCGGCTCGCGATCGGCCCGTGGCAGACGCTCGTCGACGAGTTCCTCGTCGACGGCGAGACGATCGTGCGCAACCTCGAAGCCGGGCTTGCCCGCGCCGCGGAGCTCGGCGGCACGATGCGCGTCGGCTACCTCCCGGACATGTTCGGCCACGTCGCGCAGATGCCGCAGATCCTCCGCGCGGCGGGTCTCGAGACGGCCGTCGTCTGGCGCGGCGTGCCTGAAGCCGTCGGGTTCCACCGCTTCGTCTGGGAATCGCCCGACGGCTCGTCCGTCGTCGCCGAGTACCTTCCGGGCGGGTACGACAACGCTGCGTACGTGCAGGACGCGCAGGCGCTCGACCAGCGGTACAGACCGTGGTTCGGCTCGGACGACGTCCTCGGCATGGTCGGCACCGACCACATGCCGCTCGTGCGCGACCTGCCCGCGAACGCGCACGTCGGGACGCTGGCGGAGTACCTGCGCGGTGCTGCCGCGGAGGGCCTGACGATCTGGCGCGGCGAGATGCGCTCGGCGGCGCGCGCGAACCTGCTGCCCGGGGTCGTGTCGGCGCGCATCGACCTGAAGGCGGCGTGCTCGCGCGCCGAGCGGAGGCTCGAGCGGTATGCGGAGCCGCTGCAGACGCTCTACGGCGACGGCGATCCCGAGCCGTTTCTGCGCCAGGCGTGGACGCGCATGTTCCAGAATGCCGCGCACGACTCGATCTGCGGCTGCTCGGCAGACGCCGTCTCGGCGCAGGTGCTCGTGCGCTACGCCGAGGCCGAGCAAATCGCGGAGGAGCTGACGCAGCGCACGCTGCGGCGGATCGCGGCGCACGTTCCGCCCGGCGCGCACGCCGTCGTGAACCCGTCGCCGTGGGGCCGCACCGACCTCGTCGAGCTGGAGCTCGTGGTGCCGGAGGAATGGGAGGCCGTCGCGCTCGAGCTCCCGGACGGCACGCAGGTGCCGACGCAGGAGCTCCGGCGCCAGGATCCGCTCCTCTGGGAACAGAAGCTCGTCGGCGCCACCGTCCCGGAAGCGGTCGCGCGCCGCCTGCACGGCCGCGAGCTCTTCGGGCGCTACGTCAACGGCTACCGGATCGAAGCCGGCCGGGCCGTTCTCGACGTCGGCGACGAGCCGGACCCGGAGTGGCTCGACGTCGAGCAGCTGCTGGAGGACGTCAAGGTCGCCACGGCCGAGGGAACGTGGGAGCTCCGTGTGGTCGCGCGCCCGAAGCGCAACGTAGTCGCTGCAATCCCCGCGCCGCCGCTCGGCTGGACGAGTGTCCGGCCGGTACGCGCTCCCACGGCAGTTAGTAACACAGTGTTACTTGAACCGCCCGTGCCACGGCTCGTGCGCGGTAAGGACGCCGGCGATTCGTACAACTACGCGCCGCCGGAGGACGACGACCTCGTCGAGACGCCGCTCGCGGAGCGGCGCGAGACGCTGGAAGACGGGCCGGTGCGCCGCGTCGACGTCGTCCACCGGACGTATCTCTGGGACGGGCACGAGGTGGCGACGGCGACGCGGTTGGAGCAGCGCGCGCACGAGGCGTTCCTGCGCGTCCGGATCGAGTTCGACAACCCGTGTGACGACCAGCGCGTGCGCGTGCACGTTCCGCTGCTGCAGCCGGCGGAGACGACGCTCGCCGAGGGGCAGTTCGCGATCGTCGAGCGCGGGCGGCATCCGGAGGGCGGCTACGGCGAGGTCGCGCTCGCGACGTATCCGGCGAGCTCGTTCGTCGCCGCCGGCGGGATCGTGCTCCTGCTCGAGCACGCGACCGAGTACGAGCTGCTCGAGGGCGAGCTGGCGCTGACGGTGCTCCGCTCCACCGGGCTGATCAGCCGCAACGACAACCGGTACCGCGAGGATCCCGCGGGGCCGTCGCTGCCGATTCCCGCCGCGCAGCTGCGCGGGCCGTGGTCGTTCTCGTTCGCCTACCTCCCCGGGAAGGACGACGTGCTCGAGAACGCCGAGGCGTTCCGGCTCCCGTTCGTCGCGACACCTGGCGGCGGCCCCGGGGCGGAGCTGGCACTACGGGCCGGCCCCGAGCTCGAGGGACACGGCGTCGTGCTGACCTCGCTGCAGCCTGGCCGAGCGCGGCTCGTCAACGAGAGCCCGTTCGACATCGACGCGACCTTCGGCGGGCGCGAGCTGTCGTTCACGCCCTGGCAGATCCAGACGGTCGCGCTCTAGCGCTTGACGACGTAGAAGTCGCTCGAGCCGATCAGCGGCCCGTACTTGTTCGCGCTCCGCTTACCCAGGCCCGGGTACACGTACCAGCGGTAGTGGCCGCGCGCGAGGCTGCGCTTCTTCTTGTTCCACTTCCACGCCTTCTTCAGGCGGTAGTGCGTCTGAACCGGCCACGCGCTCAGCACCTTGCGGCCGCTGACATCGAGGGACGCGACGCGGCGGAAGGCGTTGCCAACCCCGTAGTACAGCTGGACGTTGTAGTACGTCGCGCCGCTGAACGGCCGCCAAGCGAGCAGCGGCGGGCTGGCGACATTCGAGCCGCGTGCGGGCGAGTACAGCTTGGCTCCCGGAACGATGCTGACGGTGTCGACGGCCTTGTTGCCGGCGTCGTCGAAGCCGGTGATCGTGTACGTGTACTTGACCTTGTTCTGGAGCCCGGTGTCCTGGAAGTTCGACGCCGTCCCCTGGTAGACCATCGTGCTCGGCGCGCCGTCTTTCCCGGGAGCGCGGTCGACCTCGATCTGCTTCGTGTCGGAGGATGCCGTCCAGGACAGCGTCGCCGTCCCGTCGTCCCAGTCTGTGCCGACGTTCGTCAGCGTCGGCGGCGTCGAGTCGTACTTGAACGCCGGCGAGGTGCCGCCGGTCGTGTTACCGGCGTTGTCGCGGCAGTTGCCGTTGACGGTCGTGCTCGAGGTGTCGGGGCCGGCGTACGTCGTCGCGCTGCAGCCCGCGAGCCCCGAACCGCCGTCGGAGCCGTGGAACACGATCTGAACCGGGTGGTTGTACCAGCCGTCGCTGTCCGGTGGCCGGTCGAACGTGATGCTGTCGATCGACGGCCCGGACGCGTCGTACTGAACGCCGACACCTGCCGAGGCCGTGTTGCCGGCGCTGTCCGTGCAGCTCGCGCTGGTACTGCCGGGAATCGTCCCTGACGTGCACGAGGCGATGCCCGACAGGTTGTCGCTGCCGTGCGCGCTGAAGTCGACCGGATGGTTGTACCAGTTGCCGGAGTCGGGGCCGCGCGAAAGAGAGACGCTGAC
>DATCYR010000019.1:0-15708 GCA_036526315.1 Gaiellaceae bacterium
GAGTCTGATTGTCGCCGCGAGGCTAGCTGCGCTAGCGGTCGCCGCCGCGGCCTCGGCCGCCGCGCCCGCCACGCCGCTCGCGGTCGCCGCGCGGACGCTCTTCCGTCCGCTCGCGCGGCGGTGCGTTCTTCGCCCGCTCGATCAGCTCTTCCGGAGACACGGTGTGACCGTTCTCGTGCTTCTGGATCAGCTTGAGCCCGATCCGCCCGCGCGCCTTGTCGACCTCCTGGACGACGACGTCGAGAGTGTCGCCGCGCTGGATCACGTCCTCGATGTGGCCGACGCGGCCCGGGCCGACGTTCGAGACGTGCAGCAGGCCGTCGGTCCCCTTCTTCAGCTCCACGAACGCACCGAACTGCGTCGTCTTCACGACCTTGGCGTTGTGGAACTCGTCACCGACCTCCGGCTCCTTCGTGAGCGACTCGATCGCGGAGATCGCCGCGCTCGCCTTGGTGCCGTCGGTGGCGTAGATGAGGATCGTGCCGTCCTCCTCGATGTCGATCTGCACCTCGTGGTCGGCCTCGAGCGCGCGGATCGTCTCGCCGCCCTTCCCGATCACCATGCCGATCTTCTCGGGGTCGATCTTGACCGTCGAGATGCGCGGCGCGTTGACGTTCAGCTCGCCGCGAACCTCCGGGATCGCCTCGAGCATCTTCTCGAGGATGCTCGCCCGCGCCTGCTTCGCCTGCTCGAGCGCGCCCTGCATGATCTCGCGCGTGACGCCCGTGATCTTGATGTCCATCTGCAAGGCGGTGATGCCCTCGCCAGTGCCGGCGACCTTGAAGTCCATGTCGCCGAGGTGATCCTCCGCGCCCTGGATGTCGGTGAGGATGACGTAGTCGTCGCCCTCCTTGACGAGGCCCATCGCGATACCGGACACCGGCTTCTTGATCGGCACGCCCGCGTCCATCAGCGCAAGCGTCGAGCCGCAGACCGAGCCCATCGACGACGAGCCGTTCGACTCCAGCGTCTCCGACACGATCCGGATCGTGTACGGGAACTCGTCGGCCGGCGGGATGACAGCCTCGAGCGCGCGCTGCGCGAGCGCACCGTGGCCGATGTCACGGCGCTTCGGGCCGCGCATCATGCCCGTCTCCCCCACCGAGTAGGGCGGGAAGTTGTAGTGGTGCATGTAGCGCCGGTCGGTCTCGAGCGAGAGGTCGTCGATGCGCTGCCCCTCCTTGGCCGTGCCGAGCGTCAGCAGCGACATGATCTGCGTCTGACCGCGCGTGAAGAGCCCTGAGCCGTGCGTTCGCGGCGAGACGCCGACCTCACACGTGATCGGGCGAATCTCTTCGGGCGTGCGGCCGTCCGGCCGATGCTTGTCGACTGCGATCTTGCGGCGGACGAGCTCCTTGTAGATCGCCTCGGACGCCTTCTTGACGTAGCTCTTCGTGAGCGAGTCCTTCGTGGTTGCGGCCTCGCCCTCGCCGACCGACGGGCCGACGGGGAAGGGAAGCTCGACCGTCTCGATGATGCGGTCGAACAGCAGCTGGCGCTTCGCGGACTTGAGCTCCTTCGAGTCCTGCTCGGCGTCGGTCAGCGTCCGCAGCTCGCCTTCGAACTGCTCGCGCACCGGCCGCAGCACCGACTCGAGCCGGATCCGCTCGAGCACGGTCGCAAGGCTCATCTTGCGCTGCAGCTGGTTGAGCACGTCGCCTTCGGTCGACTCCATGCTCAGCTCGCCCAGCACCTCCTCGACGACGGCGTCCGACGCGCGCAGGCCTTCGGCCCCGATCCGCTGGCGGATCGTGTCGCCGTACTGGCCCTCGATCTCCTCGGTGACGGAGTCGTCGAGCCACTTCGCCTTGCCCGCCTGGCGCTGCAGGTCGAGCTGCGCCTCGCAGAGCTTCTTGATCTCGTCGTGCGCGAGGTCGAGTGCCTCGAGCAGCTTGTCCTCCGGCACCTCGTTGGCGCCGGCCTCGACCATCGTCAGGCCGTCGAGTGTGCCGACGACGATCAGGTCGAGCTCCGTCTGCTCCTCCACCTCGGGCAGCGTCGGATTGACGACGAGCTCGCCGTCGATCATCCCGACCCGCACCGCGCCGACGGGCCCGAGGAAGGGCAGCGGCGAGATCATCAGCGCCGCCGAGGCGCCGTTGATGCAGAGGATGTCGTGCGCCGTGATCAGGTCGGCGCTCAGCACCGTGCAGATCACCTGCGTCTCGTTCTTGTAGCCCCTCGGCCACAGCGGCCGAATCGGCCGGTCGATCATGCGCGCAGTCAGGATCGCGCGCTCCGTCGGGCGCCCTTCGCGCTTGAAGAAGCCGCCCGGAATCTTGCCGGCGGCGTACATCCGCTCCTCGACGTCGACGGTCAGCGGGAAGAAGTCCGCGCCCTCGCGGGGCTCCATGCGTCCCTGCGCCGTCGCGAGCACCATCGTGTCGCCCGACCGGACGACGACCGCGCCGTCGGCCTGCTTCGCGAGCTTGCCCGTCTCGAAGCTGATCTCGCGCCCACCGACGGTCACGCTGACCTCGGCCCGGCGCTCAGTGGCAATCGCCATATGTTGTTCCTCCACTCTGCTTAGCGAGAGTGGGGACTCGAGTCAGCGTCGCAAACGGCGCTCGCTCGAATCTCCACCCTCTCGTTACTACGGAGCTACCTGCGCAGCCCCAGTTCCTTGATCAATGCCCGGTACCCCTCCAGGTCGTGCTTCTGGAGATAGTTCAGAAAGCGGCGGCGCCGGCCGACGAGCTTGAGCAGCCCGCGGCGCGAGTAGTGATCCTTGGGGTGCGTCCGCAGGTGCTCGGTCAGCTGATTGATCCGCTGCGTCAGCAGCGCGACCTGCACCTTCGTCGAGCCGGTGTCAGCCTGGCTCGACCCATGCTTCTGGACGATCTCCTGCTTGGCTTCCTTCGTGAGGCTCATCTGTCTCCTTTGTCTCGTCAGTCCCAGCAATCCGCCGGAAGCAGGCAGAAAAGCCGCGGCTGCGTCCCGGACAGGGTAGCTACTTGAGGAGGAGCTTGCCGATCCGCCGCCGCGCGATCGCGAGGCCGATCGCACCGAAGAAGACGAGATAGGCGGCGTTGACGAGCTGATACGCGCCGAGGGCGCCGAGCATCAGCCCGCGGATCAGCGAGATCGCGTTGTACAGCGGCGTGCACCGCACCACGATCTGCAGCCAGTGCGGATACACGGAGAGCGGGTAGAAGGTCGCGGAGAAGAGGAACAGCGGCAACTGCACGAGGTTCAGGAACTCGAAGTCCTGCCAGCTGCGCATGTACGTCGCCCCCGCCATGCCCATGCCTGCGAAGCCGAACCCGACCAGGAGTGCGGCCGGGAGCGCGAGCACGGCCCACGGCGACTCGACGTCCCCGAGCACCGAGACGGTGATCAGGAACGTGATCGCGTAGAGCATTCCGCGGAAGAGCGCCCAGGAGAGCTCGCCGACCGCCACGTCGAGTGGGCCGAGCGGCGTCGCGAGCACGGAGTCGTACAGCTTCATGTACTTCATCTTCCAGAACGTGCTCGACGCGTCGTACATCGCGCCGTTCATCGCCGCAGTCGCCAACAACGCCGGCGCGATGAAGCTCGCGTACGACACGAGCTCGCCGTTCGGGCCGGGGACCTTGCCGACGTAATGGCCGAGGCCCACTCCGATCGACAGCAGGTAGAAGAGCGGCTCGAAGAAGCCCGAGAAGATGATCAGGAAGTGCCGGCGGTGCGCGCGCGCGTTCCGCTCGAAGAGCGCGGCGCCCCGCGGCAACGGGAGCGCGACGGCTGTCACTTCAGCAACCTCCGGCGGTAGGTGTGCAGCGCGAACGCGAGCCCCGTCGCGCCCCAGGCGGCGAGATACACCACGTGGACGACGCTGAGCCCCCACTCCGCGGTGCCGAGCGTCAGCGAGCGACAGAGATCCACCCCGTGCCACAACGGCGTCGCGTAGGCGACCCACTCGAGTGCCCTCGGCAGCTGGGATACCGGGAAGAAGGTGCCCGAGAAGAGGAACATCGGCACGAGCGCGAACCGGTTCACGACCACGAACGCGCTGTCGGTCTCGCAGGTCGCCGCGTAGGCCGCGAGGGGCGCGGAGAAGGCGAGGCCGACCAGGAAGCACGCCGGCACCGCAAAGATCGCGAGCCACGAGTGAACGCCGCCGAAAGCGACGATGACCAAGAGGTAGACGGTGCAGCTGGAGACGACGCGAGTCGCCATCCACGCCTGGTGGCCGAAGACGATGTCGCGGATCCGCAGCGGCGTCGCCAGCATCGCGTAGTACACGCGCGTCCAGCGGATCGAGCCGAGCACCGGCCATGACGCCTCGGTCCCTGCGATCTGCATCGCTGTCGCGGCGAGCACGCCCGGAGCGACGAAGGAGAGGTAGTTGACGCCGCCGGGCGTCGAGCCGGACTTGTTCACGAGCGTTCCCAACCCGACGCCGATCGCTCCGAGATAGAAGACGGGGTTGACGATGCTCGTGGCGACGGTTCCTCGCCAGGTACGGCGGTAGAACGTCAGCCAGAACTCGTACGAGCGGAGCGCGTAGCTCATTCGTCGACGAGGGTGCGGCCGGTGAGGTGGAGAAAGACGTCCTCGAGCGTCGAGCGCCGGACGAGCGTGCTCTGGGGCTCGACGCCGAGCTCGTGGACGCGCTCGGCGGTGCCGTCGCCGTCGTCGGTGTAGAGCAGCAGCCGGCCGCTCAGCGTCTCGATGCGGCGCGCGAAGCCGTCGATCCGCCCGGCGACGTCGGTCGGCGGACGTTCGGTCGCAAACCGGAGCTCCACGACTTCCCGCGTCGAATACCTGCGGATCAGTTCCTGCGGCGACCCCTCCGCGACGATCTTCGCCTTGTCCATCACGACGAGGCGGTCGCACAGCTGCTCGGCCTCGTCCATGTAGTGCGTCGTCAGCAGGAGCGTCGCGCCACGATGCTTGAGCTCGTGCAGGCGGTCCCACACGACGTGGCGCGCCTGCGGATCGAGGCCGGTCGTCGGCTCGTCGAGCAGGAGGATGTCCGGCTCGTTGACCAGCGAGCGCGCGATCGTCAGGCGCCGCTTCATGCCGCCCGAGAGCGGCTCGACCTTCGAGTCGATGCGTTCCTCGAGCTGGACGAACTCGAGCAGCCGTTCCGTCCGCTCCTGCACGAGTCTGCGCGGCAGCCCGAAGTAGCGGCCGTAGATCAGCATGTTCTCGCGCACGGTCAGCTCGAGGTCGAGAGAGTCCTCCTGCGGCACGACGCCGAGCCGCGCACGGATGTCGGCGCCGTTCTTGATCGGGTCGAGGCCGAGAACTGTCAGCGTTCCTTCGCTCAGCGGCGAGACGCACCCGATCATTCGCATCGTCGAGCTCTTCCCCGCACCGTTCGGCCCCAGGAACCCGAACGCTTCGCCCTTCTGCACGTTGAAATCGATCCCGTCCACGGCGACGAGATCGCCGAAGCGCTTCACCAGTCCACGCGCATGCACAAGCGGCAGCCCTGTCGCTGCGTTCATGACCTGCAAACTACCCGCCGTGATCGATGCAGCGGTGGCCGCCGGACACCCGGCGACGACGGCGGCCGGAATCGAGATTCTCGAGGACGGGGGCACCGCCGCCGACGCCGCGGTTGCGGCATCGCTCGCGTCGTGTGTCGCCGAGACGGTGATGACCGGCCTCCTCGGCGGCGGTCACGCGATCTACTTCGACGCGACGAGCGGGCGCGCGCGGAACCTCGACTGCTTCGTGGCCGTGCCCGGGCTCGGCAGCGAGCCGCGCGAGGCGGAGCTCGTACACCTCGAGGTTCCCTTCGGCGAGGAGCTCCTCGACTACGCCATCGGCCCCGCCTCCTGCGGCGTGCCCGGGCTGCCCGGCGGCCTCGTCGCGCTCTGGGAGGAGCACGGAGCGCTGCCCTGGCCCCGCCTGGTCGAGCCGGCCCTGCGGCTCGCCGAGAAGGGCGTCGACTTCCCGCCGGCCCACGCGGCATGCCTCGCGATGCTCGCGCCGGTCATGACGATGAACGAGGGAGCGGCGATCTACGCGCCCGGCGGCGAGCTCCTGCGCGGCGGCCAGCGACTGGAGCAGCCGGGCCTCGCGGCCGCGTTGAGCGCGCTTGCCGAGGATCCGCGCTCGGTCTACGGCGGCGCGATCGGAGCGTCGCTCCTCGCGCTGTGCGACGAGCGCGGCGGGCTCGTGACGGAGAAGGATCTCATGTCATACGAGGCGGTCTGGAGCGAGCCGGTCGAGATCGGCTACCTCGACGTGCGGCTGCTCACGCGCGGCGGGCTGTCAGCCGTGCCCGAGACGGTGCCACTGCTCCCGCCGCTGACGGGCCTGAGTCCAACGGAGCGCGTGCTGGCGCTCGTCGACGTGCTCGAGGCTCCGAGCGGCGGCGGAGGAGACACCACCAACATCAGCGTCGTCGACACGGCGGGGAACGCCTGCGTCCTCACGAGCAGCCTCGGTCTCGGCTCGGGCGACTTCCTGCCCGGGCTCGACCTGCACCTCAACAGCATGCTCGGCGAGGCCGACCTGCTTCGCGGCCGCCTAGAGCCGGGGACGCGGATGCAGAGCATGATGGCCCCGACGCTCGCGCTCGGCGGCGACGGGCTGACCCTTGCCGCGGGGGCGGCCGGTGGCACGAGGCTACGCACCGCGCTCCTCGGTGTCGTCGCGGGCATCCTCGACGAGGGGCTTGCGCCGGGAGAGGCGGTCACACGCCCGCGCTTCCACCCCGCCCCCGACGTCGTGAACGCCGAGCCCGGCGTCGACGAGGCGGCGCTCGCGGCGCTCGAGTCGCAGGGCCGGCGCGTCAGACGCTGGCCCGCACCCCACCACTACTTCGGCGGCGTGAGCGTCGTCAGTCGAAGCGGTGCGGCTGCCGACCCGCGGCGAAACGGCGCGGCTGCAACCCTTCGCTGACCACCGAGAGCGAGGACGCGGCCCAGCCGACGTAACCGCAGTCGGGGCAGCCGGGGTTCTCCGTCACAGTGCCGCCGGCACGAGGCTTCGCGTAGACCGCGCCGCATTCGAGGCACTGGACGCTCTCGACGACCGTCAGCCGCGGCCTGCGGCCGGATGTTCTCGAGCCCACGCTTGGAAGATTCCGCTCTTTGCGGAAACTTGCGCCCCGCTCGTTGCGGGCGCCACGAGCTCGGCAGCCTTCTCAGACCGGTCGCTCGGCCGCGCGCGTCGCCTCGACGTCGCGTCCAATCTGGGCCACGAGCTCGGCCTCCGAGGCGAACGCCTGCTCATCGCGAAGCCGTAACCACAACTCGACGAGCAGGCGCCGGCCGTAGAGGTCGCCGTCGAAGTCGAGCAGGTGCGGCTCGATGCGGCGCTCGCCGACCCCGTAGTGGGGGTTGACGCCGATCGAGATCGCCGCGCGGTGTCCGAGCGCCTTGCCCGCATAGATGCCGTACGCGGGCACGGCCAGGTGCGGAGGCGGCGCGAGGTTCGCCGTGGGGTATCCGAGCGTTCCCCCCCGCTGGTCGCCCAGCACGACTGTGCCGTCGAGCTCTGCCGGACGTCCCAGGAGTTGCGCGGCGCCGACGACGTCGCCGTCCCGAAGCAAGGCACGGATCCGCGTCGACGACACGCCGTCGAGGAGCGGGACGAGCCTGACATCGAACCCGAGCCGGGCGAGCATTCGTCCGTCGCCCGCCGCCGCATGGCCGAACCGGAAGTTCTCGCCGGCCACAACGGTCGTCGCGCCGATACGGCGCAGCACCGTCTCCGCGAACTCCTCCGCCGGCAGTTCGGCGACGGCCGGCGTGAAGTCGACCACGAGCACTTCCTCGACTCCGACCGCCTCCAGAAGCTCGAGCCGCCGCTCGAGTGTCGACAGGAGTTCGACCTCGTTGCCCAGCACGAGCCGAGGGTGCGGCCAGAACGTCACGATCGTCGGCGAAGGGCCCACGGCACGCGCCGTGTCGAGGACAAGTCGGTGGCCGAGATGGACGCCGTCGAAGCTGCCGATTGCAACCGTCCGCGGTCGCGCGACCAGCTCCTCGACTTCGCGGGCGACGATCACAGTCGGGCGAGCGCCTCGTCGGGCGGGATGAAGCGCTCGGGATCCGCTTCGTCGATCGAGAACGGGCCGATCTCGAGCCGCCTGAGTGTCCGGCAGTGGCCGCCGACGGCGTCCGCGACCGCCCGGATGTAGGTGCCTGAGCTGACGCGGAGGTCGAGCCTCACCTCGTCGTCTCTATACGCGATGACGTCGAGCGCGCTGATCTGGGAGCGGCGCGTCGGCATCTCCACCTGGACGCCGCGCCGTGCAAGCTTGTATGCGCGCTCCCCGCCGATCTTCACCGCCGACGCGGCTGGGATCGGCAGCTCCACGGCGCCGCGGAGGCCCGCGAGCCGGGCCTCGAGCTCGTCGCGCGGTGGTGGTTCGTGCTGCTCGACGACGGTCCCCTCGGGATCGCCCGTCGAGGTGCGCGCGGTCAGGTCGACATCCGTGACGTAGCGCTTGTCGAGGCCAACGAAGCACGAGGCCAGCTTAGTTGCCCTTCCGGACAACAAGAGCAACAGCCCTGTGGCGAAAGGGTCAAGAGTTCCCGCGTGACCCGTTCGCGCACCGGTTCGGCGGCGCAGCTCGGCCACGAGCGCGAACGAGGACGGTCCCGCCGGCTTGTCGACGAGGACGATCCCGGTCGGGTCAAGCGCGCGCGGAGGCAAGGAACTCGCGCCGCACGAAGTCGGTGATGTCCTCGATCGAGGACTCGCTCGAGAAGCCCGCCGCCTGACGGTGGCCACCACCGCCGGACTTGCGTGCGATTGCGGACACGTCCAGCTCGTCGACGCTCGCGCGCAGGCTCACGCGCCGCGTCGGCCCGTCCTGCCGCGGCGGCTCGCGGATGAGCACTGCCATGTCCGCGCCCTCGACGGCGCGGAGGTAGTCGATGATCCCCTCGGAGTAGGGCTCCGCCGCCCCGACTTCTGCGAAGTCCGTCCGCAGGAGGTAGGAGACGACGATGCGGCCGCCTTCGTAGACCTGCGCCCGCTCGAGAGCGCGCGCGAGCAGCTTTAGCTTCGCGAACTGGACCGACTCGTAGACCCCCTGGAAGATGCGATGGACGTCGGCGCCCGCCTCGACGAGCTCCGCCGCCAGCCGGAGCGCCTTCGGCGTCGTGTTCGTGTACTGGAAGCGGCCCGTGTCCGTCACGAGCGCGATGTACAACGCCTCCGCGATATCTGGCGTCAGCTCGACGTCGAGCTCGCCGAAGACGTCGCGCAGCACTTCGCCGGTCGACGACGCGTCCGCGACGACGAGGTTCACTTGCCCGAACCGCGTGTTGTCGTGATGGTGGTCGATGTCGACGGCGAGCGGCACGCGCCCGAGCACTTCCGGATCGGCGATGCGGCTCTCGTTCGCGCAGTCGACGGCCAGCAGCACGCGCTCGGAGACGTCGTCCGGCCAGCGCCGGCGCAGCTCCGCGAGCGGCATGAACGCGTACTCGCCCGGGAGCGGCGCGTCGCCGTGGAGCACCATCACCACATCCTTGCCGAGCTGCTCGAGCGCGAGCTTCGTCGCGAGGAGCGACCCGAGCGCATCCCCGTCAGGGTTCTCGTGGGTCGTCACCACGAACTGCTCGTGGCCGCGGATCGCGTCCGCGACCGCGGTCAGCTCACTCGCTGTCGTCTGGGGCGAGTTCATCGATCAGTTTCGTCATGCGGACCCCGCGTTCTACCGACGGATCGTATTCGAATGCCAATTGCGGAGTCCGTTTCATCCGCAGCTCTCGTGCGAGGCGCGATTGGAGAACGGCGTGGGCGGCCTGCAGGCCTGCAAGCGTCTGCTCCCGCTTGCGCTCGGCGCCGAGCACCGAGACGAAGACGCGCGCGTGCCGGAGATCCGTCGAGGTCTCGACACCCGTGACGGTCACGAACCCGATCCGGGGGTCCTTCAGCTCGCCGACCCCCTCGGAGAGGACTTGCCGGATGGACGCGTTCACTCTCCGCATGCGCTCGGTCATCGGCCGTATTCAAGCGGCTCGGCGCACCGCCGATGCTCCGCTGGTTAGTCGAGCGTCACGACGTCGCGGTCGGCACGCACGAGCTCGAACTCCTGGCCCGACAGGTAGCGCTCTGCCTCGTCGAGCAGCTGCTCGGCCTCGCGGTACTCGCGGGTGACGCACGAAAGCGTGAGTCGGGCACGCTGCCACAGCTCATGGTGGTCGACCTCTGCGACCGACACGCCGAACCGGTTCTGCAGCTGCGCCTTGGCCGACTTCACGTGCTTCCGCTTTCCCTTCAGCGATCCGGCCTCGGGGAAGTGGAGCTCGACCGTCAGGATCCCGACGTAACCGGAGCCCAACGTCGAGCGCGCAGCGCTAGGTCGTCGCAGCCGGCGCCGGCTCGTCCAGGGTCGTGCGCTCGACGGCGCGCGTCTCGAAGCACTCGAGCACGTCGCCTTCCTTCACGTCGTTGAAGCCGTCGAGGAGGATGCCGCACTCGAATCCCTCGGTGACCTCGCGCGCGTCGTCCTTGAACCGCTTCAGCTGCGCGATCGTCGTCTCGTGGATGACTGTCCCGTCGCGGACGACTCGAACCTGCCCGCCGCGGCGGATCAGGCCGTTCGTGACCATGCAGCCGGCGATCGTCCCCAGCCGCGACACCTTGAATAGCGCGCGTACCTCGGCTTCACCGAGCGTCTCCTCCGTCTCGACCGGTCGCAGCATTCCGACGAGCGCCTGCTCGATGTCCTCGGTCAGCTGGTAGATGACACGGTATGTGCGAATCTCGACGCCTTCGCGCTCTGCGAGCGCGCGTGCCTCGGCGTTCGGACGCACGTTGAAGCCGACGACGGTGGCGCCCGAGGCCGAGGCGAGCATGATGTCGTTCTCGGTGATGCCGCCGACGCCTTGATGGATGACGTTGACGCGCACCTCGGGGTGCTGGATCTTGCCGAGCTCGGAGACGGCGGCTTCGACCGAGCCGACGACGTCTCCCTTGAGCACGAGGTTGAGGTCGCGCACGGCGCCTGCCTGCATCTGCTCGAAGAGGTGCTCGATCGAGACGCCGCGGGAGGCCTGCGCCAGCTGCTCCCTGCGCAGCCGCTCGCCGCGCGTGTTGGCGAGATCGCGTGCCCGTCGCTCGTTCTCGACGACGCGGCAGAGCTCACCTGCGGGCGGCGGCTTGTCGAAGCCCAGGATCTCGACCGGATCGCCCGGGCCGGCGTCCTGAACCTTGTCGCCGCGGAAGTTGTAGAGCGCGCGCACCTTGCCCCAGGCATCGCCGGCGACGATGGCGTCGCCGACGTGCAGCGTGCCGCGATGGACGAGCATCGTCGCCACCGGCCCGCGGCCGACGTCGAGGCGTGACTCGATGATCGGGCCTGACGCTTCGGCCTTCGGGTTCGCCGTCAGCTCGAGCTCCGCGTCGGCGACGAGGAGAACCTTCTCGAGCAGGTCGTCGAGGTTCTCGCCCTGCTTCGCCGACACGTTGGAGAACTGTGTTGTGCCTCCCCACTCCTCGGGCTGCAGGCCTTCCGTCGAGAGCTCGGTGCGGACGCGGTTCGGATCCGCGTCGGCAACGTCGATCTTGTTGACCGCGACGACGATCGGCACCTCGGCTGCACGCGCGTGGGAGATCGACTCCTTCGTCTGCGGCATGACGCCGTCGTCGGCGGCGACCACCAAAACGGCGATGTCGGTGACCTTGGCGCCGCGCGCGCGCATGGCGGTGAACGCCTCGTGGCCCGGGGTGTCGAGGAAGGTGATCCTGCGGCCGTCGTGTTCGGCCTGGTAGGCGCCGATGTGCTGTGTGATCCCGCCGGCCTCTGTTTCGACGACCGACGTCTCGCGGATCGCGTCGAGGAGCGTCGTCTTGCCGTGGTCGACGTGACCCATGATCGTGACGACCGGCGGTCGGGGCGCGAGATCCTTCTCGTCGTCCTCGAAGACCTCAGGCTCCTCGTCCTCGTCCGCTGCGTGGCGGATCGTGAGCTCGCGCTCGGGGGCGAGCTCGGCAGCGATCAGCTCGACCTCGTCGTCACCCAGCGACTGCGTGATGGTGACGGCCTTCCCGAGGCCCATCATGAACATGATGATCTTGGGCGCCGGCACGCCGAGCGCCTGCGAGAGATCGCGGACGGTCAGGCCGGATTCGACGGAGACCGGCCCGGTGACGGGCGCGACCTCACGGGGCTGCTTCGGACGGGCGGCTTCGCGCTCGCGGCTCTGCTGCCGCGCGTCGCGGGGCCGGGCGGCCGCGTTGTCGATGACGACGCGCCGCTTGCGGCGCGCGCCTGGCCCTCCCTGACGGGGCCGCATGGGCCGGTTCGGCCGGTTCGATCCTGAGTCGTTCGCCATTTACGGGTTCAAGTGTAGAGAGATGCCAGTTCCGGTTCGACCCTGACGTTCCGCCTGAGCGTCCGGCTGAAGGCGCGGCGCTCGACAGCCCGCTCGAAGCACGCGAGCCTGCGGCACGTGTAGGCGCCGCGGCCCGGCCGCCCCCTGCCCTCCACGAGCAGGCCGTCGCTCGCCACGAACCGCAGAAGCTCGTCCTGCGGCGCCTTGCGGCCGCACCCGACGCAGCTCCTGATCGGCTCGGTCACGCAGCGGGCGCGCCGTCGCCGCCTTCCTCGTGCTCGACGGGGATCCCGGCAGGGACCTCGTCCGGTGGTGCCATCTGCGGATGCGAGACGTCCAGGTCGACCTCGCCTTCCTCCGCCGCGATTTCCGTGGCATCCGGGCCATGCGTCGCGACGACGTCCGCGGGAGCCTCGGAATCGATCGGCTCGACCGACTCCTCGGGCAGCGACTCCGGCCCGATGCTCTCTGCGTC
Source organism: Gaiellaceae bacterium (assembly GCA_036526315.1). GTDB lineage: Bacteria > Actinomycetota > Thermoleophilia > Gaiellales > Gaiellaceae > 3-1-20CM-4-69-9. The sequence goes on from DATCYR010000019.1 coordinate 12,712, forward strand.
GGGCGGCTCGGCGTCCGAGCGGGCCTCGAGCTCCGGCTCGCGCTCGGCCTCGATCGGCTCGACGTCGTCGGTGTCGTGCCGGGCGAGCTCCTGGTGTGCAGGCAGCCCGCAGTAGCGCGATCCCGGCAGGGCCTCGTTCGGGCAGCGCTTCCCGTTCGACAGCACCGCGGCGCAGCGCCCCGTGAACTCCTCGCCCTCGCCGCCGCCGTACGCCGCCTCGGCCTCGGCCTGTGCGAACTCGGTGTCGGACTGGATGTCGACCTTCCAACCCGTCAGCCGTGCTGCCAGCCGGGCGTTGAGGCCTTCTTTGCCGATCGCGAGCGCGAGCTGGTCGTCGGGGACGATGACCGTCGCCTCCTTCGTCTCGTCGTCGACGAAGACCTCCCGTACCCGCGCGGGCGACAGCGCCTTCGCGACGAACCGCGCAGGCTCCGGGTTCCAGGGGATGATGTCGATCTTCTCGCCGCGCAGCTCCGAGACGACCATGCGGACGCGCGACCCTCGCGGGCCGACGCACGCGCCGACGGGATCGACGCCCTGCGTATGCGACTCGACGGCGATCTTCGAGCGGTAGCCCGGTTCGCGCGCCACGCCGCGGATCTCGACGAGGCCGTCGGCGATCTCGGGCACCTCGAGCTCGAACAGCGTCTTGATCAGCTCCGGATCGCGCCGCGAGAGGATGACCTGAGGCCCCTTCGTGCCGGAACGAACCTCGGTGATCACGGCCTTGATGCGGGAGCCCTGCTCGTAGCGCTCGCCGTCCACCTGCTCCGAGCGGGGCAGCAGGGCCTCGACCTTGCCGAGGTCGACGAGCACGTTGTTGCGGTCGCCGGCCTGCTGCACGATGCCGGTCACGACCTCGCTCTCGCGGTCCTTGTACTCGTCGTACATCATCATCCGCTCCGCTTCGCGGATTCGCTGGAGGATGACCTGCTTCGCGGTCTGCGCCGCGATGCGCCCGAAGTTCTCGGGTGTGACGTCAGCACGCTTGATCTGATCCTCGTCGATGTCGGACCAGTCGATGTCGAGGTCGTCGTCGGAGAGCAGCGTGTGGGAGCGCTCGCCGTTCTCGGCCTCGATCCGCTCGAGCTCCTCGAGCGCACGCTCCCGCGCCTCGTCCAGGAGCCGCTCCTCGATGTCGGAAGGCAGCTCGATCGAGTAGACGCGAAAGTCACCCTGCTCGTCGATCTCGACGGTCGCGTGCCGCGCAGCGCCCGGCGTCTTCTTGTACGCAGCGAGGAGCGCATCCTCGAGGGCGGCGACGAGCGTGCCGCTCTCGATGCCCTTCTCACGCTCGATGTCCCTGACTGCGTCGACGATCTCTTGCGTCATCTCGTCCCCACTTCCTCGATCAGGTTGCCCCGGACGATCGAGTCGTACGGGATGTCAACGGATTCGGCGTCGGTCTTCACGGTGACGGAGCGCTCGCCCGCGGCGACGACCTCGCCACGCACGCGGCTTCGTCCGTCCGTGCGGACGGTGACGCGCCGGCCGACCGCGTTGCGGAAATGCGCCTGCGTGCGGAGCGGCCGGTCGATTCCGGGCGAGGAGACGTCCACCGAGTAGTCGCGGAGGTAATCGCGAAGCACGTTCGTGACGCGCTGGCACAGCGCGTGGTCGACGCCGCCGACGTGGTCGACGTAGACGATGAACCGCTCAGGGCTCGTGAGCTCCACGGCCAGAACCTCCGTTCCCGGCAGGGCACCTTCGACCTTGGGCGTGATCTCTCGTGTCAGTTGTCGCTCTTTCTCGTGTGTCGCTGCCATCGCTTCCGTCCTCACAAAAAATGGGCCCGCAGGCCCATTTCGCGAACCGCTCGAAATGTGGTGAAACCAGGATAGCAAGCCCGGCCGTCCGTACTCGGCCGCACGGACAGTGCATGAAACGCCGATGCTGCTGTGGATGTCCCCGGTGATGCTCACCTTGGATGATCATCGAACGCGTGCCTCGAGCTTCACAACGAAGCGGTCGCCCGGCCGCGGGACGACGCGCGCGAGGCGCGGTCCGCCGACCGGCTGACAACGCCGCGCGGGCGACCTTCGAGCTCGAGACGGCGAGCTCGCGCTGGCAGCTCGCGCTCGACGCCGCCGATCGTGCTGTCACCGCCGCAGCACATGCCCTGCCGGCGGCCGAGCTGACGCGGCGGCGGCGAGCGCTGCTGCGCGAGCGGGAACGGGACGCCGCAGCGCTCGGCCGGCTCGGCGTCACGACCCGAGTGCAGCCGGCCCCGTGGCTGTCGCCGGTGCCGGTCACGAACCACATGCTCGGGTTGCCGGACGGGATCGACGCATGCCTGTTCGACCTCGACGGCGTGCTCACCGACAGCGGGGTCCTTCACGCGGAGGCATGGGGCGACGCGTTCGACGCTTTTCTGCTCGCGTCGAGCGAGGACACCGGCTGGCACTTCATCCCGTTCGATCGCGACCGCGACTATCGGAACTACGTCGACGGACGCACGCGCATCGAGGGCGTTCACGCGTTCCTGGCGAGCCGCGGGATCCGGCTCGCGGAGGGCGGCGCCACGGACGGGCCAGACCAGCGGAGCGCATACGGACTGGCGGCCCGCAAGGTTGCGGCGTTGGAGCACGTGCTCGTGAGGAAGGGCGTCGCACCGCTCCCGGGGGTCTGGCGGTACCTGCAGGCGGCGGGTCGCGCCAACGTCCGTCGCGGGGTGATCTCCGCGAGCGAGCGCACGGCCGCGATCGTGGAGCTCGCGCACCTCGGCGCGTTGGTCGAGACGCACATCGACGCCGAGGTCATGCGCCGCGAGGAGCTGCGGTCGAGGCCCGCTCCTGACACGCTCGTTGCTGCGTGCCGGCGACTTCAGGTGGACCCGAGCGCGACGGTCAGCATCACGCACAGCGTCGGCGGCGTCGCCGCTGCGCAGGCCGCCGGTGTTCCCGTGATCGGCGTTGCGGCGGAGCGACAGGCGGAGCTGCTGAGACGCGCCGGTGCGGATCAGGTGGTGCCGAGCCTCGGGCACCTGCTCGACGGTCG
>DATCYR010000020.1:0-5436 GCA_036526315.1 Gaiellaceae bacterium
ACAAGCGCGCGCTCGAGGCGGGCGACGACGTCGTCTGCGTGATGGCGGCCGACAACCAGATGGATCCGGCCGACCTCGAGACGCTGGTGACGCCGGTCGCGCGCGGCGAGCTCGACTACGCGAAGGCGAACCGGCTGACGACGGGCCAGGCGTGGGACCTGATCCCGCGCACGCGCTATCTCGGCAACGCCGTCCTGTCGCTGCTGACGAAGATCGCGTCCGGCTACTGGCACGTCGCCGACTCGCAGTCCGGCTACACGGCGATCTCGCACGGGATGCTCGCGCAGCTCGACCTCGACCGCGTCTACACGGGCTACGGGTTCCCCAACGACCTGCTCGTGCACCTCAACGTCTGGAACGCGCGCGTCCGCGACTTCCCGTCGCGGCCCGTGTACGGGGTCGGCGAGCGGTCCGGCATCCGCTACCGGAAGGTCGTGCCGCGGATCTCGTGGCTGCTCGTCAAGGGCTTTTTCTGGCGGCTGCGCGAGAAGTACGTGATCCGCGACTTCCATCCGCTCGTCTTCTTCTACGCGTTCGGCTTTCTCGCGACGCTCGTCGGCCTCGTGCTCGGCTTCGTCGAGATCGGCTACCGGATCGCGGGCTACGCGGTGAGCGTCGGCACGGTCGTGCTCATCGCGCTGCTCTTGATCTCAGGCTCGCAGTTCACCCTTTTCGCGATGTGGTTCGACATGGAGTCGAACAAGGATCTGCGCTGAGCCGGGCCACCTAGGGCAGCTCGACGACCATTCCCTCACGGGCGAGCGCCGGCGGCTGCAGCCGGTCACCTGCGAGCTCGCGGGCTCGATCCTCGAGACGCTCCAGCTCATGGTCGGAGTGGCGCGGCTCGTGGTGGAAGAGCAGAAGCTGTCTCGCGTCGGATGCGGTTGCGAACGCGACGGCATCGGCGACGCTCGAATGACCCCAGCCGACGTGACGGGGGTACTCGTCCTCCGAGAAGTGCGCGTCGTGCACGACGAGGTCGACGTTCGCGGCGAGGGACGAGCCGGAGATCCAGTCGGGGGAGCGCTCGGCGAGAGCGCCGCCGAGGGCCGGCTCGTGGTCCGGGATGTACGCGAGCGCCGCCCCGTCGAGCTCGACGCGATAGCCGACCGTCGGGCCGGGATGGAGCACGAGGTCGGCCCGGATCTGCGCGCCGCCGATCGCCCACGGGCGCTGCTCGACGTTGTGGAACGACAGGCGCGCCGGCACGTCGCGAAGCTCGATCGGGAACAGCGGCGGCGAGAAGTACCGCGCGATCCGCTGGCGGAGGCTGAGCAGCTGCGAAGGCGGCCCCCAGACGTCGACCGTGACGTCGTCGTCCCACAGCGGCGCGAAGAAGCGAAGCCCCTCGAGGTGGTCGAGGTGGAGATGGGTCAGACAGAGGTGGATGTGGCGCACGCCTCGCTGCCGCAGGTCGAAGCCGAGCGCTCGGATGCCGGTGCCGGCGTCGAGGACGAGCGCGGCGTCCTCGTCGAGAACGACTTCGACGCACGCCGTGTTGCCGCCGTACGTCACCGTCTCCGGGCCGGGCGTCGGCACGGAGCCGCGGCACCCCCAGACCTTCACGCGCACGGGGTCACTCCCGCCAGAAGATGGCGACGATGCCGACGAACTCCTCCGAGTGCGCGAACAGCGGCAGTGCCGTGACGGCGACGTCGCGCTCGCTTCCGTCGGTCGACGTGATGCGAAACGCCTGGTGCGCGCTGCGCTGCTCGTCGAGCGCGATGCGCACCGGCCGGCGCTCCGCCGGCAGCGGCTCGCCTGCGGGCGTTCGGGGATCGAACGACGTCGTCCATTCGTCGACGGGCATCTCGCCGGCCTCCGCGAACGGCCGCCCGACGACCTCCTCGGCCGCTTCGTTGTAGAAGACGAGCGTGCCCTCGGCGTCCGCGATCAGCGTCGGCGTCGCCAGGTTCGACGCGAGCTCGCGGGCGAGGATGAGGACGAGATGCTTCTGCGGACGGCGTTCCAAGGGGGAAACCCTATGCCTCTGTGAACGCCTGTAAAGGGGCCGTAAAGTCTGCGGCCACCGGCTGAGGGCGCCGGTAGAGTCCGCCCGATGTCCACCGCGGTCGTGACCGGCGGAGCCGGCTTCCTCGGCTCCCATCTCTGCGACTACCTGGTCGAGCGCGACTTCCGCGTCGTCTGCATCGACAACCTCGACACGGGCTCGCTGCAGAACATCGAGCACCTGCACAGCGAGAACTTCGAGTTCGTCAACCACGACGTGACCGAGCACATCGACGTCCACGGCGACGTCGACTTCGTCTACCACCTCGCCGCGCTCGCCAGCCCGATCGACTACCTCCGCATGCCGCTGCACTCGCTGAAAGTCGGCTCGTACGGCACGCACCACGCCCTCGGGCTTGCGAAGTGGAAGCGCGCACGGTTCCTGCTCTTCTCGACGAGCGAGGTCTTCGGCGACCCCCAGGTGCACCCGCAGCCCGAGACCTACTGGGGCAACGTCAACCCGATCGGCCCGCGCGGCGTGTACGACGAGGCGAAGCGCTACGCAGAGGCGCTGACGATGGCGTACCACGGCCAGCAGGGTGTCGACACCGCGATCGTGCGCATCTTCAACACCTACGGGCCGAGGATGCGGCCGAACGACGGGCGTGCGGTACCGACGTTTGTGAGGCAGGCGTTGGAGGGCAAGCCCATCACCGTGTTCGGGGACGGCACTCAGACACGCAGCTTCTGCTACGTCGACGACCTCATCCGGGGGCTCGTCGCGCTCGCGGAATCGGACGAGCACCTCCCGGTGAACATCGGCAACCCGAGCGAGTTCACCCTCAACGAGCTGGCGGAGACGGTTCTCCGCGTGACCGGCTCCAAGAGCGAGGTCGTCTACGAGGCGCTGCCGGTCGACGATCCGCAGGTCCGTCAGCCGGACATCACGCGCGCGAAGCAGCTGCTGGGCTGGGAGCCGACGATCGAGCTCGAAGAGGGTCTCCGGCGCATGCTGCCGAGCGCAGGACGGGAGCCCGCCCTTGCGTAAAAACATCGGGGTCTTCGCAGCGATCTTCCTCGTCGCTGCCGCTCTCGCCGTGCCTGCCGCGCAGGCGAAGAACCACATGCTCATCGGCATGCAGGACGACTCGATGACGCTCTTCGGCAACCCGACGTTCACGTTCAACACGCTGAAGCAGCTCCGCGTGCAGGTCGTGCGCGTCAACCTCAACTGGAACCAGGTCGCGAAGCGGCGCCCGGCGCATCCGCAGGATCCCGCGGACCCGGCCTACGACTGGAGCGTCTACGACCGTGCTGCGCGCTACGCCGGGCAGAACGGTATGCAGCTACTGATGACGATCCTCTTCGTTCCGTCCTGGGCCAACGGCGGCAGGCCGAGGAACGTCCCGCCTTCGAACTACAACGACCTCCGCAACTTCGCGTACGCCGCGGCGGAGCGCTACAGCGGTCACTACATCCCGAACACCGATGCCTCCGACGAGACGTACCTGCCGGCCGTGAAGTACTGGCTCGCCTGGAACGAGCCGAACAACCCGAACTGGCTGCAGCAGACCGCGGGCGGGCGCTTCGTCAGCCCCAGGTCCTACGCCAGGATCTGTACCGCGATCTACCAGGGCGTCCACTTCACGAACTTCGCCGGGCTGAAGGTCGGCTGCGGCGCGACCGGCCCTCGCGGCAACAACCAGGCGCGCTCGTCGCGGCCGTCGATGTCCCCGATCGCATTCATGACGGCGGCGAAGAAGGCGGGGCTCAGGAGCCTCGACGCCTACGCGCACCATCCGTACTACAGCCGGCCGAGCGAGACGCCGCGGACCAATCCCGGCGGCAACGCCATCGAGCTCGGCAACATCAACAAGCTGATCGCCGCCGTGAACAAGCTCTGGGGGAAGAAGCGGATCTGGATCACCGAGTACGCCTGGCAGACGCCGCCCGACCGCATCTTCGGCGTCTCGTTCGCGCGCCAGGCCGCCTACGTGCGGCAGTCGTTCGCGATCGCTCGCGCAAACCCGCGGATCGACCTGATGGTGTGGTTCATGCTCCGCGACGACACGAACCTCGGCATCGGCTGGCAGTCCGGAATGCTGACGGCGAAGGGCAAGCGCAAGCCCGCCTTCAGCGCCTTCGCGCGTCTACCTCACTGAGCCCCGCTTGAACGTACCGGCTCGTGGCCGGCGAGAGCGTTAGCGGGCGCGCAGAAGCGATCGGTACAGCCGGTCGACGTCGTCCACCAGCCGTTCGACCGCATAGCGGGGGAGGACGCGCTCGCGGCCGGCGCGTCCCATGCGTTCGCGCAGCTCGGAGTCCCCGGCGAGCTCGGCCAGCCGGTCGGCGAGCTCGTCCGTGGCCCCGGGCTCGACGAGGAACCCGTCCTCGCCCTCCTGCACGACGTCGGGCACGCCGCCGACGCGGGTCGCGACCACCGGCCGGCCGGCGGCGAGCGCCTCGATCGCACTGACGGGCGTGCCCTCGTTCGACGACGGCAGCACCAGGGCGTCGAATGCCGCGTAGAAGGGCGCCACGTCCTCCTGGTAGCCGAGGAAGAGCGTGTCGCGGATCACGCCGAGCTCGTGCGCGCGCCGCTCGAGGTGCGGTCGGTCGGGCCCGTCGCCGACGAGACAGAGGACTGCGTCGACCCCCTCGTCGCGCAGGCGCTTGAACGCCACGAGGATGTCGTCCGTGCGCTTGACCGCGGTCATCCGGCCGATCCACCCGACGGCGAAGCGCTCGGGCTCGATGCCCAGGTAGCGGCGGCTCTCCGCGCGCCCGTTCTGCTCGCCGGCAACACGTTCGTCGAGCTCGATCCCCAGCCGGATGACGACGAAGCGGTCCGCCGGCGCGACGCCGAGCGCGACGAGGTCGTCCCGCACCTGTGGGCTCACCGCGATCAGCGCGGTCGTGCGTCGCGCCAGCCAGCGCTCCAGCAGCCGGAAGAATCTCGTGCGCAGCGGGCCGAAGTAGCCCCGCAGCACGTGACCGTGGAACGTGTGGACGACGATCGGCGGTGCGTGGCGGCCCGCGAGCACCGCCGCCGCCCGGCCGACGGTCCCGGCCTTGGCGGTGTGCGTGTGCAGGATGTCGGGACGCTCGCGCCGGATGAGCAGCGCGAGGCGCACGGTCGCGACGAGGTCGCGCAGCGGCGAGATCTCGCGTCCGAGCTCGTCGATGCGCACGACGTCGACGCCGCGCGCGTCGGCGACGAAGGCCATCGAGTCCTCGCCGCGTGCGAGGGAGCCGGCGACGAGCGTCGTGTCGTAGCCGCGGTCGCGCAGACCCGCCGTCAGGTACGCGACGTGCAGTGCCGGCCCGCCCATGTTGAGGCGGGCAATCACCCTCAGAATCTTCGTCCGGGGCTCAGACTCGGGCAACGATCGCCTCGGCCGTCAGCTCGAGCCCGGACGCGAGATCGACGTGGGGTTCGTAGCCGAGCACGTCGCGGGCCGCGGCGATGGCGGCCCACGAGTCGCG
>DATCYR010000021.1:0-36397 GCA_036526315.1 Gaiellaceae bacterium
TCCTCGACAAGCTGGGGATGCGCGATCGTGTCGAGCTCACGCGCTACGCGATCCGGCGCGGCCTGATCCAGCCGTAACGGCCGCTGTTGCGGGTTCGCCGACGCGGGGCAGCACCTGCCTGACGCATGAGCAACGAGCGGATCCTGCTGGCAGGCGCTGTCCTGCTCCTCGCGGTCGCGGCGGCAGTGGCGACCCAGCGGCTCCGCCTGCCGCTGCTCGTCACGTTCCTCGGGCTCGGGATGCTGCTCGGCTCGGAGGGCCTCGGCGGGATCGCGTTCGACGACGCCGAGCTTGCACGCTGGATCGGCATCGCGGGCCTGGTGCTGATCCTCTTCGAGGGCGGCCTCACGACGAAATGGACCGACATGCGCCCCGTGCTCGCGCCGACACTCGTGCTGAGCACCGTCGGCGTCGTCGTCACGGCCGCCGTCGCCGGGACGGCGGCGTACCTTCTCTTCGACCTGCACTTCAAGCACGCGCTGCTGCTCGGGGCGGTCGTCGGGCCGACCGACGCGGCCGCCGTCTTCTCGACGTTGCGCGGGACGAGGCTGCGACAGCGACTCTCGTCGGTCCTGACGGCGGAGTCCGGCGAGAACGATCCGGCGGCCGTCGCCCTGACGCTCGGCCTGATCGCCTGGATCGAGACCGCGGGCTACGGCCTCGACAATCTCGTGTTGCTGCTCGTGCGCGAGCTCGGGCTCGGTCTTGCGATCGGGATCGCTCTGGGTCTCGTCGTCCGTCGCCTGCCGAGGCTCCCGAGCGAGCTCGCGTCGCTCGCGCCCGTCGCGTCGCTCGGCATCGCCGCCGTCGCGTACGGGGTTCCCGCGAGCCTTCACGCAAGCGGCTTTCTCTCCGTGTACATCGTCGGCCTGTTCTTCGGCAACACGCCGACACCGCTGCGGCAGACGATCGTGAACTTCCACGAAGGGCTCGCGTATCTCGCGCAGGTGGTCCTCTTCATCGTCCTCGGGCTGCTCGTCTTTCCGAGCGAGCTCGGCCCGGTCGCGTGGTCGGCCCTCGGCTTGACCGCCGTCCTCGTGCTCGTTGCGCGTCCGCTCGCAGTGGCGGTCTCGATCGCGCCGTTCGGCTATTCGTGGCGCGAGCAGGCGTTCGTCTCGTGGGCCGGCCTGCGAGGAGCCGTGCCGATCGTGCTCGCCACGTTCGCGCTGTCGGCAGGCGTGGCCGGCAGCAACACGATCTTCAACGCCGTGTTCTTCGTCGTGCTCGTGTCGGCGCTCCTGCAGACCGTCACGCTCGACACAGCGGCTCGCAGACTCGGCGTCGCGTCCGAAGCAGCGCCCTCGTACCACCCGCCCGTGGAGGTGGGGGCCGTCCAAGCGCTCGGGGGCGACGTCTTCGAATACGACGTCGAGCAGCGGGACGCGATCGTCGGCGACGCCATCGGCGAGCTCGGGCTGCCGGACTCGGCGCTCGTCATCCTGATCGTCCGCGAGCAGCAGGCAATCCCGCCGCGTGGGAACACGACGCTCGAGCCGGGGGATCGCGTGTACGTGCTCGCGCGCTCGGACGCGAGCGAGGAGGTGAAAGGCGTGCTTGCGGACTGGGCACGCCGACGGCTCGCCGAGGACGGCTCTCGAGCGACATGACGCGCGTCCTACCGCTCGGCGCCGGGTAGACCGAGCCCGAAGCGGGCGATACCGCCCGCGAGCTCAGGCGTGTCGCCGTTCCTGCGGCCGCCGGCGACGCCGCCGGCGGCTTCGGGCGGGACGACCACCACCGGGCAGGGCGCCCGCCGCGAGACGTCGGCGGAGACGCTGCCGAGGAGCGACGAGCGCGGGCCGGTCGACCCGACGACGATCATCGCCGCGCCGGCTCGCTTCGCAGCCGAAACGAGGGCGTCCGCCGGGTGACCGAGCTCGACCGACCATGCCGCGCCGCAATCCGCCGAATTCGCCCTCGCGGTGAGGCGTTGGAGCCGCTCGGCAATCGTCGTGACCTCCTTCTCGTCGGCCCTGTCGTCGACCGCGCGGACGAAGACGACGCGCAAGCCGAGCTCCCTGCTGAGGGCGCGCGCGACGCGCGCCGCACCCTTGGCGGACTCCGAATCGTCGACACCGCAGATGATCGAACCGTTCACGGATCCTCCTCTCGTTGCTTGCCTCGAGAGTGGCCGGCCGGCATTGCGCACGCCATCGGGCGCCGAACCCATGTCGGCGGCCTGACGACCCCATCGTCGAACGGCGAGAGCCGCCGGCGAGGACCGCAAGAGCTCGCCGACGGCAAACTGAGCGTCGTCCTGCTCCGGGCGCCCCGCGCTGGACGAACGGCTAAAGCTCGCACCCGGTGCGGCTCTCGCGAGCGACAATTCCGGTGTGCGCGCACTCGTCGTCGAGGACGAACCCAAGCTCGCGGCGCTAATCCAGCGCGGCCTGACCGAGGACGGACACGTCGCGGACGTCGCCGCAAGCGGCGAGGACGCCGTCTGGATGGCGGTCGCGACGCCCTACGACGCGATCGTCCTCGACGTGATGCTCCCAGGGATGGACGGGTTCGCGACATGCCGCGAGCTGCGGCGCCGCGAGGTCTGGACACCGGTGCTGATCCTGACGGCTCGCGATGCGGTCGAGGACCGTGTCCACGGGCTCGACACCGGCGCAGACGACTACCTCGTGAAGCCGTTCTCCTTCGCGGAGCTCGTTGCGCGCTTGCGCGCGCTCGCTCGCCGCGCGCCGGTCGAGCGCCCGGCCGTCCTCCAGGTCGGTGACCTTCGGCTCGACCCGGCCGGCAAGCGCGCGTGGCGAGACGAGACGGAGCTTTCGCTCTCGCCGACGGAGTTCGCGCTGCTCGAGTTCTTCATGCGCCGGCCGGGCGTGACCCTCTCGCGCGACGACCTCGTCAGAGGCGCATGGGACATGGCGTTCGAGCACCGGTCGAACATCGTCGACGTCTACGTCCGCTACCTGCGCGCGAAGATCGACCGGCCGTTCGAGCGACACGCGCTCGAGACCATCCGCGGCGTCGGCTACCGGCTGCGCGAAGACGGCGGATGATCCGCCGGCTCCCGATCCGCCTGCGCGTTGCGCTGCCATTCGCCGCGGCGATGGCACTCGTCCTCGCGGGGATGGCGATCTTCGTCTACCTCCGGGTCGGCAATGCGCTCCTCGCCTCGGCCGACCAGAGCCTGCGCGGGCAGATCGGCGAGCTGAGCGGGAACGTCGAGCAGGGCAGCGGGTTCGCCGACCGCGACCGCGCCGGCGCCGCGACGGTGGGGCAGCTCATTCGGCCGGACGGAACCGTCGCCCGCTCCACCCCGGGTCTCATGCCGTCGCTGCTCTCGCCGCAGCGGCGCCGAGAGGTTCTCTCCGGCAGCACGCTGCATTGGAACGCCCACATCCCCGGGCTGCGCGACGTCTGGCGACTCGTGGCCGAGCCGGTTCGGACGCCCCAGGGCGGTGCGGCGCTCGTCGCCGCGACGTCGCTTGCGGCCCGAGACGAGGCTCTCGACCGCCTCAGCCGCGAGCTCCTGCTCGCCGTGCCGCTCGCCGTGGCGATCGCAACGCTCGGCGGGTACCTCGTCGCCGCCGCCGCGCTGCGACCCGTCGACGCGATGCGCGCTCGCGCGGCCGACATCACCGCGTCGAGACCGGGTCAGCGCCTGCCGGTGCCCGAAGCTCGCGACGAGCTGTCGCGTCTCGCCGCGACGCTGAACGAGATGCTCGCGCGACTCGAAGCCGCCTTCGAGCACGAGCGCCGCTTCGTCGACGACGCGAGCCACGAGCTGCGCACCCCCCTGACGATGCTGCGAACGGAGCTCGAGCTCGCATTGCGCCAGAAGCGGTCGCGGGCGGAGCTCGAGGCCGCATTGCGATCGGCCGCCGAGGAAGCGGAGTGGTTGAACCAGCTCGCCGACGACCTGCTCCTGATCGCGCGGTCGGACCAGGGCCGCCTGCCGGTCCGTCCCCAGGAGCTGGACACCCGTGACGTCCTCGACACAGTCGCGGAGCGCTTCGGGCCGACCGCCGCCGCGCACGGGCGGCAGATCGTCGTTTCCTCGGGCCGGTCGGTATCGGTCGTCGCCGACCGGATGCGCCTCGAGCAGGCGCTCGGCAATCTCGTCGCGAACGCGCTGCGCTACGGCGCCGGTGGCGTCGGGCTTCGCGCCGCCGTCGAGGACGGGACGATCGAGCTGCACGTGACCGACGAGGGTCGTGGCTTCGCGCAGGACTTCATCCCGCGGGCGTTCGACCGCTTCAGCCGAGCTGACGCCGTGCGGTCGACGGGCGGGAGCGGCCTCGGCCTCGCCATCGTCGCGCTGATCGCGGAGGCCCACGGCGGGACGGCGGGCGTGGCCAACCGCCCCGCGGGGGGCGCCGACGCCTGGATCGCGCTTCCGCGGCGTTAACCCGGCCTCAACCGGGCTCTCATCTTCGTCTCATCCGTGCCGGGCAAGCTGGCGGCGAGCTCAATGGAACCTGACGTGTCCCCCCAGCGCGCCCGCCTCGCCCGGGATACCGGGCTCGCGCGCCTGCGGCGCCTGACCGGAGCGGCCGTTGCGGCGGCCGTCGGCCTGTCGGCGATCTTCGCGGGCGCCGCCGCGAGCTCGACTCATCCGCGCAAGCCGCTGCGAGCGGTGCGCGTGCGCTCGACGCGAGCCACCGTCACGACGCCGACGCTCCCGCCGGCCCAGCCGCCGTCGGTGAGCGGCGACGATTCGGGTCCCTCCCCCTCTCCCGCGCCGCCCGCCTCTCCGCCGGCCGCCGCCGTGAGCCCCCCTGTCGCCGTCTCCGGAGGCTCGTGAGAGCTGAGATCACGCAGGCGCTCGGCACGCAGGTCGTCCTCGAAGGCCCCACGTGATCGCGGCGGCCGCGAACGCGAAGACGCTCTGGTACGTGACACGCGGGACGGGCGTCGTCGCGCTCCTCCTGCTGACGGCGTCGGTCGTCCTCGGAACGCTCAGCTCGGCGCGCTGGAAGAGCAACCGGACACCACGCTTCGTCGTCGGCGGCCTGCACCGCAACCTGACGCTCCTCGCCGTCGTGTTCGTCGTCGTCCACGTGGTGACGACCGTCGCCGACCGCTTTGCGCCGATCAGGCTCACCGACGGCCTGATCCCGTTCCTCTCGCCCTACCGGCCGCTCTGGCTCGGTCTGGGCACAGTCGCGTTCGACCTCGTCCTCGCACTCGTCGTCACGAGCCTCGTCCGCGTGCGACTCGGCTACCGCAACTGGCGCTTCGTCCACTGGCTCGCCTACGCGGCGTGGCCGGTCGCGCTCGTTCACGCGTTCGGCACGGGCAGCGACGCCCGGTTCGGGTGGATGGCCGTCCTCGGCTTCACGAGCTGCGCGGTCGTCGCAGCCGCGGTGCTCGTCAGGATCGCGCGCGGGACCGGCACGCCGGCACGGCGAACGGCCGCCTTCGCCGCGACGTTCGTGCTGCCGCTCGCGCTCTTCGGCTGGTACCTCGCCGGGCCGTCGCAGCCGGGCTGGGCGAAACGCTCGGGCACGCCGACGGCGCTCCTGCGCCGGCGCGTGCAGACGACCCAGTCGATCGCGGCCGTGACGCGCACGTCGCTCCCGCAGCAGTCGTTCAGCGCAAAAATTGCAGGACGGCTGCAGGAAGACGGGCCGCGCGCCGACGGCCTGATCACGATCACGATCGACGCGCACGTCAGCGGCACCGTTCGCGGTGTGCTGCGGATCACCCTCTGGGGGCTGCCCTCCGACGGCGGCGGCGTGGCCCTCACCTCGAGTGACGTCGCCTTCGGCGCGACGGGCACGAGCGAGCCGTACGTCGGCAAGGTGGTGTCGCTCGCCGGCGACCACCTCGACGCGCAACTGGCAAACGCCTCCAGCGGACAGCTGAGCCTCAGTGTGGGGCTCCACCTCGACCGCGCGACGGGCAATGTCACCGGCAACGTGAGCGGACAGGCGTCGTGAGCGCCGAGGTGATGAGCTCGAGGCGCCCGACGGCCGAGCGCTCCGGCCCGACAGGCCTGCCGCGAGTGCTCGCCGGCGTCCGCGAAGACGGCCGGCCGGAGTCGCTGCGCGGCACGCTTGCTCGTTACGGCACGACGGCCGCGGCCGCGCGCGGGACGGATCTCGTCGACGAGATCGACGCGAGCGGCCTGACCGGCCGCGGGGGTGGAGCCTTTCCGACGGCACTGAAGCTGCGGGCGGTCGCCGGCGGCAGGCGTCGCCCGGTCGTCCTCGTCAACGGGGCGGAAAGCGAGCCTGCGAGCGGTAAAGATCGCGGCCTCCTGCGCTCGTTGCCGCATCTCGTCCTCGACGGGGCCGTGCTCGCCGCCGAGGCTGTCGGCGCGAGGGAAGTCGTCGTGGCGGTGGGCCGCCGGAGCGTGCGCGAGCGCGAAGTCATTGCGGCGGCGCTCGCGGAGCGCGCCCGGGAGCGGTTCGACGGCGGCATCAAGATCCGGCTGGTCGAGGTGCCGTCAGGGGGTTTCGTCTCGGGCGAGGAGACGGCCCTGGTCAGCTTCTTGAACGGCGGCGCGGCCAAGCCGACCGCGATCCCGCCGCGTCCGTTCGAGCGCGGGGTCGGCGGCGCGCCGACGCTCGTCCAGAACGTCGAGACTCTCTGCCACCTCGCACTGATCGCGCGATTCGGCAGCGCGTGGTTTCGAGAGCTCGGAACCACGCGCGAGCCCGGCTCGGTGCTCGTGACGATCTCGGGCGCCGTGCGCCGCCGCGGCATTCACGAGTTCGAGCTCGGCACGCCGCTCTCGCACGTGATCTCCGAAGCCGGCGGCCTCACCGGGCCGGCCTCCGGTCTCCTCGTCGGCGGCTACTTCGGCTCGTGGCTGGCGCCGAGCGCGCTCGACGAGCTTCGGCTGCTCGATGCGGACATGCCGCTCGGCGCGCGGGCGATCGTCGTTCTCCCGGCCGACACCTGCGCCGTCGGCGAGGTCGCGCGCGTCACGCGCTACCTCGCCGGCTCGAGCGCGGGCCAGTGCGGGCCGTGCGTGCACGGGCTCGATGCGATCGCCGGCGCGATGGAACAGCTCGCCACCGGAAGCGCAGACGCAGCTCCCCGCATTCGCCGCTGGGCCGACATGGTCGCGGGACGCGGCGCCTGCCGGCACCCCGACGGCGCGACGCAGTTCGTCGCGAGCGCGCTCGACGTGTTCGCGGGCGAGATCGCGTCCCACGTCCGCTACGGCCGCTGCCCCTCCAGAGTCCGCGGCGTCCTGCCGATGCCGCAGCATGGCGAACGGGCATGAGGCTGCGGGTGAACCCGATCGCATGCGACGGCCACGGTCTCTGCGCCGAGCTCCTGCCGGAGCTCGTCCGCCTCGACGACTGGGGCTATCCGATCGTCGCCGCCGAGGACGTCCCGCGGGGGCTGGAGACTCTTGCCCGCAGGGCCGTCGACGTGTGCCCGACGCTCGCGCTCGCGTTGGAGCGCGCCTCGCAGGGGCGGTCGGCATGAAGCACGCGCGGCCCGTCCGGATCGAGCGGCATCCACTCGGTGCGCGGCTCCACGTTCTCGGCCGGCGCGTCCACGAGTGGCATCTCGGGGCAGGCATCCTCGGCTGCCTGGCGGTCCACGCCGCGTTCGGCCATCCGCAGCTCACGTTCGCCACCATGGTCGCGGCGGTCGCCGGGACGTGGCTCGTCGTCAAGGACTGGCACGACCTGCTCGGCACGCAACGCGACGCGACGGCGTGGAGGCTCGGGCTCCATCGCCGCCCCCACCCGCTGCGCAAGCTGCGCCGTGCCGACCCGCTCCCGATGCTCGCCGCGGCGGGCGCGATCGTCGTCGCCGTCGTCAATCTCGTGTCCGCCCTGACGCCCAACGTCGCGTGGCGCGGCCACGCCGTCCTCGCGCTCGAGCCGATGGCCGCGATGCGGTTGTCGCACGCGCTGGCGATCCCCGCAGCCTCGACTCTCCTCGTGACCGGCCTGTATCTCGCCCGCCGCCGCCGGCGCGCGCTGCACCTGGCGGTCGCGTTGCTGCTCGCGCTCGCCGTGCTCAACGTCCTGAAGGGCCTCGACGTCGAAGAGGCAGCGGCCGACGTCATCGCGGCGACGCTCCTCTGGCTCGGCCGCAGCTCGTTCTACGTCGAGCACGAGCCGCTCTCGACCCGCGGCGCGCTGCGGCGGATCGCGGCGTTGATGGTCGGCGCCGCGGCCATCGCAGGCGTGAGCGTCTGGATCGCAGCCGGCTCCCACGCGACGTTCGGCGCCGTGACGCAGACTACAGCCGACCTGCTGCTCTGGCAGCACGCGCCGCTCGTGTTCCACGACGAGTTCGCACGGCTCGGGCTCGCTCTGGGCATCCTCAGCGCGGCAACGCTCCTCGCCTGCGCGTCGCTCGCGTTCCGGCCGCTCGGCGGTCCCCGCGCCCTCCCCGACGCGATCGCGCGGGCCACCGCGGCCCGCCTTGTTCGGGCGCACGGATCGGACACGCTCGCGTACTTCAAGCTGCGACACGACAAGCACTATCTGTTCGCGCGCGATCGCCGGGCGTTCCTCGGCTACCGCATCGTCAACGGCGTCCTGCTCGTCTCCGGCGATCCCGTCGGGCCGCCGGACGCGATCCCGACACTGCTGCGCGAGCTCGGCGACTTCGCAGAGCGCCGGGGGCTGTCGGTCGCCGCGCTCGGCGTCAGCGCCGGCCTGCGGCCGCTGTTCGCGCAGCTCGGCCTGAGGTCGCTGTACATCGGCGACGAAGCGGTCGTGCACACACGCGAGTTCTCGCTCGAGGGCCGCGCGATCCGCAAGGTGCGGCAGTCGATCTCGCGGCTCGAGCGAAGCGGCTACACCGTCGTCGTCCGCCGGCTCTCCGAGCTCGACGAGGCGACGCTGCAGGAGCTCGAGCGCGTTTCGGCCGAATGGCGCGCGGGCGCCGCCGAGCGTGGCTTCTCGATGGCCCTCGACGAGCTGCGGAGGGACGACCACGGCGACACGACGATCGCCGTTGCCCTCGACGAGACGGGCCGGCCGCGGGGCTTCCTGCAGTTCGTTCCCGCCTTCGGCCGCCGCGCCGCGTCACTTGCCTTCATGCGGCGCGAGCGCGCCACCCCGAACGGGCTGATGGAGTTCCTCGTCGTCCGGTCGATCGAGGCGCTCCGCGAGAGCGGCGTCGACGAGATCTCGCTGAACTTCGCGGCGTTCGCGCGGATCATCGAAGAGCCGCAGAACGCGGCGGAGCGATGCGCCGGACGACTGCTCTGCGTCGCGGATCGCTACTTCCAGATCGAGAGCCTCTACCGGTTCAACGCGAAGTTCTTCCCGCAGTGGGAGCCGCGCTACTTCCTCTACGACGGCGTCGGCGGGTTTCCGCGCGCGGCGCTCGCGGCGCTCCGCGCGGAGGGCCAGCTTCCGGCCGTGCGGCTACCGCGGCGGCCTCGCCCAGCGCCGCTGCCTGTCGGCTACGCCGCGGGCTCCTGATCCGGCTCGCGCGCGACACGTTCCTGCAACGCGGCCCGCACGGCCGGGATGAACTCGAAGTGCGACTCCGCGAGCAGCCACTCGTCGAACGCGCGAAGCTCGGCCGACGACCACAGCGCAAGCCGGCGCGCGACCCACTCGTCGAAGGCGCGGGCACGGTCCTCGCTCAGGGCGACCGACACGTTCCGGAGTGTCCCGCGCGCCGGACGGCGGCGCAGTGGTATCGACCGGCGGGCGAAGGTACGGGTAGCCGTACTTTGGCTACCCGAACGTGAAGCAGTACGCCTCGCCGCCCGGCTCGAGAAACGCGATCTCGACCGTACGGTCGGAGATCGCACCCGGCTCGCGGACGAGCTGATGGAGGCGCTGCTGCGTCAGCGTCCCGCGGCCGTGGGCGTCGACGTCGAACCCGTGGGCGCCGCCGGGCGGCTCGCCGTCGAGGAAGACGCGGAACGGCACGGACGCGCCGCGCTCCGGCGGCCCCATCACGAGGTTGACGTCGCGCGCGTGGAAGCGGAAGGCTAGGCGCCCCTCGCCCCCTCGTAGGACGCTCGCCCGCGGCTCGACCGCCCAGTCGCCGGAGAGCGTCCACTCGTTCAGGCGCAACGCGTCCGCGGGCACTCCGCGGGCGAAATTGCGAGCCTGCTCGGAACCGAGATACGTCTCGGGCGACTCGAGATTCGACCAGTCCGCCTGCACCTCGAACCCCTCGAGCGCCGGCGACACGAGGCCGGTGGCGGCGTCGTGCCCCGCCTCGCGCAGCAGCTCCTGGAGCACGTGCTCGCAGTCCTCATACGCGCCCTCGCCGAAATGGTGATAGCGGATGTCTCCGTTCGCGTCGGCGATGTACACCGCCGGCCAGTAGCTGTTCGCGAACGCGTCCCAGACTTCGAAGTCGGGGTCGAGCGCGACGGGGTAGCGAACGTTCATCTCCTCGACTGCCGCTCGCACGTTGTCGACGTCGTGCTCGAACGGGAACTCGGGCGTGTGCACGCCGACGACCACGAGCCCGTGGCCGGCGTACTTCTCCCACCATGCGCGGACATAACCGAGCGTGCGCAGCCAGTTGATGCAGGTGTACGTCCAGAAGTCGACGAGCACGACCTTGCCGCGAAGGTCGTCCGGCGTGAGTGGCGGCGAGTTGAGCCAGCCGGCTGCGCCGTCGAAGCGCGGGAGGCGGCCCTCACTCACCGCCCGATCCTGCCACAGCCACGAACAGGCCGATCAGCGAGCGGGATGCGCCCATGGCTATTGCTGATTCAGGCGAGGACGCACAGACGGCGCCGCTAGCGTCGGACGGGTGCGGCCGGTCACGCGCATCGCCATCGCCTGCGTCGCGTGCGCGTTGCTCGCCGACGCATCCGGAGCGGCGCCGACGGCGCCCCAGCTGATCGCACGCGTGAGCACACGCGGCGCGAAGCCCTGCGGCAGCGCCGCGTACGGGAAGTACCTCTACGTCGCGAACTACGGCGCCGGAACGCTCACGCGCATCGATCCGCGCAGCAACAGGGCGACTGGAACGATCCGGGTCGGAGCCGGCCCCTGCGGTGTGACCGCCGGGGGCGGCGCGCTCTGGGTCGAGGACTACCAGGGCAGCGCCGTCGTGCGCGTGAGCCCGAAGCGTTTCAGAGTCACGGCGCGCATCAAGGTGTTCGGAGCGCCGTGGGACGTCACGTACGGGTTCGGCAGCGTCTGGACGTCGAACTACCGCGACGCCAGCGTCAGCCGCATCGACCCGAAGACGCACCGGATCATCAAGAGGATCCGAACCGGCGGCTTTCCTGCGTGCATCCGAACCGGCGCCGGCTCGGTCTGGGTCGGCTCGCAAGGGACGGACGAGATCTACCGGATCGACCCGCGCACGAACGAGGTCACGCCGATCGTCGTCGGCAAAGGCGGCTCGCTCTGCGTCGACCCGCACGACGACGGTGTCTGGGTGTCGAATGAAGTCGACGGGAGCGTCAGCAAGGTCGACCCCGCCACGAACCGCGTCCTCGGCACCATCAGGGCAGGCAAGGCCCCGGCGGACGGAACCCGCGGCCCGGACGGGCTCGAGTGGATCCCGAACCAGGACGGCACCGTGACGCTCATCGATCCGGCCGCGAACGCTGTCGTGGAGACCGTGCGCCCAGGCGGCCTGACGTTCGTCGTCCGGAGCGCGTTCGGCTCCCTCTGGGTCGACGACTTCAACGGCAACACGCTCTCGCGCTACCGGCCGGCGAGCTAGGCCTGCAACAGGGCGTCGAGACCCGCGGTCGCGACGAGGCGCTGCACGGCTCGCGCAAGTCCACGATCCAGCGTGACGAACGCGTCTCCCTGCAGCTGCGTCAGCGCGATGTACTCCGCCGTGTACGTCTCGGCCCAGCCGAGCTCGTCGGCGATCTCCCACGCGCGACGGCGCAGCACCGCGTCCCCCAGCAGGCGGATCGGCAAGCGGTTGAATCGTGCGAGCCGCTCGCGCGCCGTCTCCGGGCGCAGGTTGCCCGCATGCACCGCCTCGTGCAGCGCCGACAGCGCCTGCGAGCGAAGCAACGTGGGCGCGAGCAGCTTGTGCTCGCCCGCGACGTCCCGCTGCTCAGCGATGAGACGAAGGACGACGCCGGAGTCGACGACGAGCTTCGCCACGCGCCCGCGCGACTAGCCGCCGAGCACGCCCTCGGCAGCCGAGGACGGCTCCAGGTCGGGCAGGCGCGTCATGCGGAACCCGTTCCACAGGCCGAGCGCCGCCGCGAGCAAGGGGATCAGCAGCGCGATCTGCAGCGACCTCGGCCGGGCCACCGTGTTGATGTGCAGGATCTCCGCCTGGACGTCGGCGGGCTGACCGGCGAGCAGGCTCTCGAGGTGTGTGTTGCTCATCACCTCGGCGTTCTTCTCGAGCCCGCCGGCGACGCGGTCCTTCTCGGCGGGCGAGAGCACCTTGCTCTGGTCGGAGTAGTGCGTGAACAGCAGGGAGAGCGACGACAGCATGATCGCGCCGGCGAACGCGAGCCCGAACGACAGGCCGAAGCTGCCGCCCGCCGAGTTCACGCCCGCGGCCTCGCTGACACGCTCCTCCTCGATCGGCGACAGCGTGTAGTTGTTGAGCTGCGAGACGAGCAGGCCGAGGCCGCAGCCGGCGAAGATCAAGGGCGCGACGAGTGCCCAGCCGGAGTGCGCCCGCGGCACGATCGGCAGGATCGCGGCGACGCCGAACACGAGCAGCGCAAAGCCGGCGAGGATGATCTTGCTCGGGCTGCGGTGGCCGAGCTTCCGGCCTGCGAACAGCGCGACCGCGAACATGCTCAGGGACAGCGGCGCGAGCGACAGGCCCGCCTCGAGCGCGTTGTACTCCAGCACCATCTGCAGGTAGATCGGCAGCGCGATCATCAGCCCGCCGAGCGCGATCTGCTGCAGGGTCTGCGACGTGATCCCGAGACGGAAGTACTTCGACGCGAACAGGCCGACGTCGAGCAGGGCCGCCTTCCCTTCACGCTTGCGGCGCCGCAGCCACCAGACGAGCGAGCCGAGCGCGACGACGCCGACTGCGATCAGGAGCCCGACGAGCTCGCCGCCCTCCTGCCACACGAGGATCCCGAGCACCACGCCGCCCATCCCGAGCGCAGAGAGCGCGGCTCCGACGACGTCGACGTGACGGTCGCCCATGTACGGGACGTCGCGAACCCGGCCGATGCCGGTGAGGACGACGGCGATGACGACCACCTCGCCGGCGAACGCGACACGCCACGACAGATACGTCGTGATGAAGCCGCCGACGAGCGGGCCGACCGCGGCCGCGATCGCCGCCGCCGCGCCGACGAGCGCGTACGCGCGCCGTTGTGCCGGGCCCTGGAAGTTCCCGTGAATCAGCGACTGCATGGACGGCAGCAGCATCGACGCGCCGAGGCCGCCGATGATCGCCCAGAAGATGATGATCGGGACGAGGCTCTGGGCGAGCGTCATCGAGAGCGCCCCCGCGGCGTACGCGAGCAGGCCGATGACGTAGGCGCGCTTGCGCCCGATCAGGTCGCCGACCTTGCTGCCGATGAGGATGAAGGCCGCCGACACGAGCGCCTCGAGCGCGATCGCCGACTGGACGCCGCTCGCAGTCGTGTCGAGGTCGTGGACGACGGCCGAGATCGACACGTTCATGAACGACGTGTCGACGACGAGCACGAACATCGCCATCGCGAGCAGCAGCGCGAGCAGGTTGTCGCCCTTCGCGT
This sequence comes from Gaiellaceae bacterium, assembly GCA_036526315.1. Lineage (GTDB taxonomy): Bacteria > Actinomycetota > Thermoleophilia > Gaiellales > Gaiellaceae > 3-1-20CM-4-69-9. The sequence goes on from DATCYR010000021.1 coordinate 13,568, forward strand.
CCACGACGGTGGTTGTCGCCTCGGCGCTCATCTCAGTGCGCGATCGCGACCTTCAGCGCGATGACGAAGAGGCCGATCGTGAGGTTCGCTCCGACGATCGTCAGCGTTGCAGTCCGGCCGAGCGTCTCGATGTGCGCGTAGCGCAACCCCTCGGCAGCCAGGATTCCCAGCCCGAGCCCGAGCGCGACCCAGACGGATGCCGACTCACGGATGATTCCGAGCGCGCCGAGCAGCAACGCCGCGGACGGTACCGCAGCGGCAAGGAGGATGCCCAGCTCCCGCCGCGCGATGTCCATCAGCTCCGCCCCCGACAGGCGCTGACGGCGGCTGATGCTCTCCGCCAGCCCATGCGAGTACAGGTGCGCGACCCAGAGCACGAACGCCGTCGTCCAGACGAGCACCGCGAGCCGCCACGGATCCTTCTCGGTTGCGTACGCCGCAGTCAGCGTGGCCATGACGACGACGGTTCCGTACACGGTGCTGGCGATGCCGCCGCCGGTCCCCACGAGCGACGCCAGGGCGGACTTCTCTCCGTGCTCGCTTACGGCGATCTCAGCGCTTCCTGCAGCTGCGTTACCTGGCGGCGGATCAGCGCGTCGGAATAGGCGAGCTGGTCGGCACTCGGCGGCGGCGTGGCAAGGCGGAGCGTCCGGTCGGCGTCGAGCGCCCCGGCGAGCTCGTCGAGCGCGGCACGAACGGGCGCGACCGCCGCGGTCGCCTCGTCACCGGGGGCATGGCGCTCCAGATCTCTCGCCTCCGCGGCCAGTGCCTCGACCTGCCCGGCGACGACCGACCCCTGCGCGACGACGTCGTCCAGCGTGATCAGCGTGCGCCGGCGCAGGTCGGCGAGGTGCGCCGACTGCGATGCGCGACGCGAGCGGCGGCGCCCCCAGAGCAGGATGCCGAGAACCGCCAAGCCTGTCAGCGCCAGGACGAGCGCGATCCACCCCCACGGCGTCTCACTCGAAGACGTCGGCTCGCTCGCGGTCGTCGTCGGCGTCACGGCCGGTGCCGGCGCGGTCGTCGTCGCCGGCACCGTGGACGTCGTCGAAGTGAGCGTGACCGTCAGCTGCGGACGCGTCGGCGTCGGCGTGGTCGGGCGAGGCGCGGTCGTCGTCACCTCCACGGTCGTCGTGGCGACCGTCGGCGCTGCTTCGGCGGTCACGGGCGATGTCGGCTGCGCCACTGTGGGCTGCGACCGCGTCGCGGTGAGCCCGGTTCGCGTGCTCAACGCGCTGCTCGCACCACCGCCGCCGCCGCACGCTCCGAGGAGGAAGCCGGCGACACCGGCCAGCACGAGAGCGCCCGCGACCCGCACGTGAAGGCTGTTACGCGTGAGCCGCCGCGCGCCGCCGTCCCCAGGCCGCGCCGAGCAGAGCGTCGAGCGCGACCGAAACGACCGAGAGGATGATCGCGCCCCAGATCGCAGTCCAGAAGAAGTGGTCGATCGTGAAGCTGTCGCTGATCCAGTTGAGGAGCTCGAGCAGCAGTGCGTTGATCACGATCGCGAAGAGGCCGAGCGTCACCACCATCAGCGGGAGCGTCAGCAGCCGAAGCAGCGTTCCGATCACGGCGTTCAGCAGCCCGAAGAGCAGCGCGAGCCAGAGATACGTCCCGAACCCGCCCGACACGTCCATCCCGTTGAGGAGCCAGGCCGTCAGCGCGAACGCGAGGGCGAGCGCGAGCCAGCGGAGCAGCAGCGCCACGAGCATGCGGCGAGGCTCCCGTCCAGCCGGGTCGCGACGCCTCACCCGCCGCGGGTGACCCGAGGTCTGCCTAGCCGCCTCGGCGCCGGTCGACGAGCTTGCCGAGCTCCGCGAAGCCGAGGAAGACGAGCGGGCCGAGGAGGCAGATCCCCCACTGCGAGCTCGTGAGCGTCACGGTGTCGAAGATCCGCTGCAGCGGCCCGAGCGCCGTCACGAGGAAGGTGAGCACGAGCGCCGCGCCGATCAGCTGCACGAACCGCCGGTTCGCGATCGTGTAGCGCGTGAAGATGCTGCCGCTCGGCTCGCGAGCCTCCATCGCGCCGATGATGTGCATCAGGGAGAGCGTCGTCAGGCCCATCGTCGTGGCGACCGCGAGCGGGTAGCGGTGGTCGCCCCAGGCGACGACGCCGAGGGCCAGCCCCGCCATGACGACGCTCGCGACGGCGAGCCGGAAACCGAGCCCACGGTCGACGATCGGCGCGTCGGCGTTGCGCGGACGCCGGCGCATCAGTCCCGGCGCGGGCGAGTCGAAGCCGAGCCCGATCGCCAGCAGCACGTCGACCGAGAAGTTGATCCACAGGATCTGCAGCGGCGTGAGCGGCGCGCCGTTCGCGATGTCGAAGATGCCCGCGCCGACGAACAGCAGGATGAACGCGCCGAGCATGATCAGCTGGACGCGGACGTACTTCATCAGGTTGTCGTAGATCCCGCGGCCGCCCTCGACCGCGCTGACGATCGTGGCGAAGTTGTCGTCCGTCAGGATCATGTCGCCGGCTTCCTTCGTCACCTCGGTGCCGGTGATCCCCATCGCGACGCCGATGTCCGCGCGCTTCAGCGCGGGGGCGTCGTTGACGCCGTCGCCCGTCATCGCGACGACGTTCCCCTTCCGCTTGAGCATGTCGACGAGCCGCACCTTGTCCTCCGGGGCGACACGCGCGACGACGCCGATCTCGTCGACCTGCTGCTCCAGCTCGTCGTCGCTCAGCGCGGCGAAGTCCGTGCCCGACATCGCACGGCCTTCGATCCCCAGCTGACCGGCGATCGCCGCGGCCGTCGTGACGTGGTCGCCCGTGATCATGCGCGCGCGGATGCCGGCCTCCTTGCAGCGAGCGATCGCGTCCCGGGCCTCCTTGCGCGGCGGGTCGACGATCGCGACGAGCGCGAGCATCGTCAGCTCCTGCACGTCGTCGAGCAGCTTCGCCTTCGGGTCGAATTTCGCCGGGTCGAATTTCCGTGTCGCGACGGCGAGCACACGCAGCCCTTCGCCGGCGAGGCGGTCGTTCTCCGCCATCACGCGGTCGCGATACTCGTCGACGTCGAGCTCGGCACCGTCGGCATCGAGAATCTTCGAGGATCGTCCCAGGAGCACGTCCGGCGCGCCCTTGACGAAGCAGCGGACGGCGCCGTCGAGCTCGTGGAACGTCGCCATGAACTTGTAGTCCGAGTCGAACGGCACCTCGCCGACGCGCGGGTACGTTCGTCGCGTCTCCTCGACGTCGATCCCGCCCTTGGCCGCGAGCACCACGAGCGCAGCCTCGGTGGGGTCGCCCACGATCTCGCCGTCGCGCACCGACGCGTCGTTCGCAAGCGCCATCGGCAGCAGGAACGGATCGAGCGGCGTGTCCGTCTCGCCGCCGGTGCGCAGGACCTTGCCCTCGGTCGAGTAGCCCTCGCCCTCGATCGAGTAGCGCCGCCCCGCGATCACGAGCTGCCGCGCAGTCATCTGGTTCAGCGTCAGCGTTCCGGTCTTGTCCGAGCAGATGGCCGACGTCGAGCCCAGCGTCTCGACCGAGCGGAGGCGCTTGACAATGGCGCCCTTCGCGGCGAGCGCTTGCGTTCCCAGCGACAGCATCGTCGTGACGACGGCGGGCAGACCGGTCGGAATCGCCGCGACGGCGAGGCTGATCCCGATCAGGAAGAGGTCGTCGAAGCTCTCGCCCCGCAGCAGGCCGATGACGATCACGAAAACCAGTGCGGCCGCCGCCATGATCGTGATCAGCACCGTCAGCTGGTCGAGCTGTCGCGTGAGCGGCGTCTTCTCCTGCTGAACCTGGCTCAGCATCCCGGAGATGTGGCCGACCTCCGTCGACATGCCGGTGCCCGTGACGACCATCTCGCCGCGGCCGCGGGTGACGGTCGAGTTCATGTACGCCATGTCGAGCCGGTCGCCGAGCGGCACGTCGTCGCCCGGCACCGCGTCGACGCTCTTCAGCACCGGCGTGCTCTCGCCCGTGAGGGCCGACTCCTCGATCTCGAGCGTCGCCGCGACGAGCAGCCTGCCGTCGGCGGGGACCTTGTCGCCGGCCTCGAAGTGGACGACGTCGCCCGGGACGAGCTCCTCGCTCGGCACGTCGACGACCTCGCCGTCGCGCCGCGCGTGCGCCTTGATCACGAGCATCTTCTGCAGCGCTGCGACGCTCGCCGCTGCCTTGCCCTCCTGGTTCAGGCCGAGGATCGCGTTCAGGACCGTCAAGCCGATGATGGCGATACCGGTGCTGAACTCCTGCAGCGCCGCCATGCTGACGATCGCCGCACCGAGCAGGACGAGCTGCATCAGGTCGCGGTACTGGCGGAGGAACGCATGCCAGCCCGGCTCCGGCTTCGCCTCGGCGAGCTTGTTCGGGCCGACCTCGGCGCGACGCTCCTCGACCTCCGCGGCGTCAAGCCCCGCCTGCGGGTCGACGGCGAACTTCGCGAGAGCCTCGTCGGAGGAGAGCTTGTGCCACGCGACCGCGGGCGGGGCGGCGCCCTCGGCTCCATTCGCCCTCCCGACGCCCGGAACATCGGCTGCGGGCGCACTCATCGTGCCGCTCATCTCATCCTCCTTGGACGGCTCACGCCACCTGCGCGAGCTCGAGGCCGTCGACGTCGCGGGTGACGATTGTCCCCGCTCCGCCGCTCAACAATGCAGACGTCTCCGAGATCGAGCCGATCGCCGCGATGCCGCCGGTGTCGTCGACGAACGAGCATGCGGCGCGCACCTTCGGCCCCATCGATCCCGCAGCGAACTCCGATTCGGCGAGCGCCGCAGGACTGGCTCGTCGAATCGCGCGCTGCTCCGGAGTGCCCCACCCGTCGTACACAGCGTCGACGTCGGTCACGATCGCGAGTGCGTCCGCCCCGAGATCCTTGGCCAGCAGCGCGCTCGCGAGATCCTTGTCGATCACCGCCTCGACCCCGACGAGCCGGCGTCCCGCAGGAACCGGTGCATCCGTGTACATCACAGGAATGCCGCCGCCGCCGGCGCAGATCACGACTGCGCCGTGCTCGAGCAGCCACTGCACCGGCTCGAGCCCGAAGATCCGCTTCGGCAGCGGCGACGGCACCACCCGCCGGAAGCTGTCCCCGTCCGGTTTGAAGACCCAGCCCTTCTCCTGCGCGAGCCGCTCCGACTCGGCCTGCTCGTAGATCGGCCCGATCGGCTTCGTCGGATCGTTGAAGGCGGGATCGTCGGGGTCGACCTCGATCAGCGTGAGCAACGACGCGAGCCGCTTGCCGAGCGGCAGCTCGTTCCCGAGCTCCTGCTGGATCAGGTAGCCGATCATCCCCTCCGTCTGTGCGCCGAGGAGGTCGAGCGGATACGGCTCCACCTCCGTGTACGCCGAGCCTTGCAGCGCGAGCAGCCCGACCTGCGGGCCGTTGCCGTGCGAGATGACGAGCTCGTGCTCGAGCGCGACCGGTGCGACCGCCTTGCACGCGATCCGGGCATTCGCACGCTGGTTCTCCGCCGTCAGCGGCTCGCCGCGTCGGAGGAGCGCGTTGCCGCCCAGTGCGACGACGACCCGCACGCTAGTCGCCGAGGGTCGCGACCAGCACGGCCTTGATCGTGTGCAAGCGGTTCTCCGCCTCGTGGAAGACGAGCGACGCCGGCGACTCGAAGACGTCCTCCGTCACCTCGAGGGCTTCCATCCCGAATTTCTCGAAGATCTCCTTGCCGACCTGCGTCTCGGTGTTGTGGAACGCGGGCAGGCAGTGCATGAACTTCACGTCCGGATTGCCCGTGAGCTTCATCGTCTCGGCGTTGACCTGGTAGGGCTTCAGCAGCTCGATCCGCTCCGCCCACACCTCGTCGGCCTCGCCCATCGAGACCCAGACGTCCGTGAGCAGCACGTCGGCGCCCTTGACGGCCTCCGCCACGTCGTCGGTGATGGTGATCTGCGCGCCGGTCTCGTCGGCGACCGACCGCGCGAGCCGGACGACGTCGTCGCTCGGCCACAGTGACTTCGGCGCGGCGATGCGGACGTCCATGCCGAGCTTCCCGCCGGAGACGAGATAGGAGTTGGCCATGTTGAAGCGGGCGTCGCCGAGGTAGCAAAACGCGACCTCGGAGAGCGGCTTGCCGACGTGCTCCCGGAAGGTGAGGTAGTCGGCGAGCATCTGCGTCGGGTGCCAGTCGTCGGTGAGCCCGTTGTAGACGGGCACCCCGGCGTGCTTCGCGAGCTCTTCTGCGATCTCCTGGCCGAAGCCGCGGTACTCGATTGCGTCGTACATCCGGCCGAGGACGCGGGCGGTGTCCTTGACACTCTCCTTGTGGCCCATGTGAGAGCCGGACGGGCCGAGGTACGTGACATGCGCGCCCTGGTCGTAGGCCGCGACCTCGAATGCGCAGCGCGTCCTCGTCGAGTCCTTCTCGAAGATCAGCGCAACGTTCTTGCCGCGCAGCCTCTGCTCCTCGCGCCCCTCCTTCTTCGCCTCTTTCAGCTCAGCTGCAAGGTCGAGCAGGTACGTGATCTCCTGCGGGGCGAAATCGGCGAGCTTGAGGAAGTGCTTGCCGCGCAGGTCGGTGACTGTGGCCATTCCGGTGCTCCTTTCAGGCGTCACGCAAGACGGGACAGGTCATGCAGTGTCCGCCGCCCCGGCCGCGGCCGAGCTCCTGCCCGGCGATGGGCAGCACCTCCACTCCGGCCTTGGCGAGACGGGCGTTCGTCGCTTCGTTGCGTTCGTAGGCTATGACCACTCCTGGCGACAGCGCGACGACGTTGTTGCCGTCGTCCCACTGCGTCCGCTCGGCTTCGAACTCGTCGCCGGCCGTCGGAACGAGTTCGAGCTCTTCAAGCCCGAGCGCATCCTTCACCTCGTCCAGGAACGAGCGCTCGGAGAGCTCCGCGTGCACGCCGCCGTTCCCGTCGGGCCGGTACAGCACGGGCATGATCTGCCGGACGACCGGCCCGTACAGCGTCGCGACATTGCGGTCGCAGAATGTGAAGACGGTGTCGAGGTGCATCGCTGCGCGTTCGCGCGGCATGAGCGCTCCGATCACGAGCCGGGCGGCGTCGGCCGCGAAGAGGTTCTGCGCGAGGATGCTCACAGCGCGGGCGTTCGTCCGCTCACCCTGTCCGATCAGGACGATCCCGTCGGCGACCGGCATGATGTCGCCGCCTTCGATCGACGCCGTCCCCCAGTTGTGATCGAACCCGCCGTACCAGATCTGGAAGCCGGCATCGCGAAAGCGCGGGTGGAACCGGTAGACGGCTTCAAGGTTCAGCGTCTCGTGCTGGCGCGCCGGCCAGTACATATGGTTGATCGAGACGCCGCCGAAGATCCAGGCACTCGTGTCGCGCATGAAGAGCGTGTTCGGAAGCGGCGCGATCACGAAGTCGGTCGGGCGCATCGCGTTCTTGATGACAGTTGCGACGCTCTCCGGCAGCTCGCGCGCCGTGACGCCGCCGACAAGTCGCGTCGCGAGCTCGTCGCCGGACATCCCCATCATCCAGTCCGTCAAGTCCTGCGCGAACATGACGGTCGTCTCTTCCGGCCGGAGGCGGCGCGTCAGCACCCATTCGCGTGCGTCTGCGGCCTCGAGCGTCTCGGCCAGCAGCTCGTGGAAGAGCAGCACCTCGACGCCGCGCTCGCGCATCAGGTCGACGAAGGCGTCGTGCTCCTGGCGCGCACGACGCACCCAGATCACGTCGTCGAAGAGCAGCTCATGGCAGTTCGTCGGCGACAGGCGCTCGTGCGCGAGGTCGGGCCGGTGGACGATCACCGTTCTGAGCGTGCCGACCTCCGAGCTGACTCCCACTTTGGCCTCGGTGACGGTCCCCATCCAGTCTCCTTTCGTGACTCAGCTCGTGGCGGCAGCGATGCCGACGAATGCGCAGACGACGACGAACACGACGATCAAGAACGGCCAGACGAACTTCAGGTAGCGGTCGTAGCCGACCTTCGAGAGCGCGAGCCCGCCCATGATCACGGCGGACGTCGGCGTGACGAGGTTCACGAGGCCCGACGCGGATTGGTACGCAGTGACGACGATGTCGCGCGAAACGCCGGCGAAGTCCGCGAGCGGCGCGAGGATCGGCATCACGAGCGCCGCGTGACCCGACGACGACGGCACCAGGAACGCGATCGGGATGTTGACGAGGAAGGCGAGGATCCCGAACGCGCCGCTGGAGGTGCCTGACACCGCGCTCTCCATCCAGTGGAGGATCGTGTCGGTCATGTGCGCGTTCTTCATCACGACGGTGATTCCGCGGGCGAGCACCACGATCAGCCCGGCTGTCAGGAAGTCGGCCGCGCCCGCCGTGATCGTCGTGACCGTGCCCTCCTCCCCGAGCCGGGCGATCAACCCGATTACGACCGACATGACGAGGAACAACGTCGCCGCCTCGGGGAAGTAGAAGTCATGGAACGTCGGCAGCGGAAAGTCGCTGCCGAAGCCCTCTTGCCAGAGGTCGTTCCAGGGAATGAACCCGTAGATCATCAGGAGGAACGTCCCGGCGAACAGGACGAGCACGAGCTTCTGCCGGCCGGTGAGCGAGGGCACGTCGCCCACGAGACTCGAAGCCTCGGCGGCGTCCTGCGGCGACACGCCGACTACCGACCGCTCCGGATCGCGCTGCACGCGCCGGGCATACCAGAGGACATAGCCGATTGCGGACGCGACGAGCACGACCCACATCGCGATCCGCAGGCCGATGCCGTCGCCGATGCTGATGTTCGCCGCATCGGATGCAACGCCTGTCGCGAACGGGTTGACCGTCGACGCGATGACACCGCAGCCCGCGCCGAGGAAGATGATCGATGCGGCGACCATCCGGTCGTACCCGAGCGCGAGCGCGAGCGGGACGAGCAGGACGAAGAAGCCGAGCGTCTCCTCCCACATGCCGTACGACGTGCCGCCCAGCGCGAACACCGCCATCAGCAGCGCGACGAGCACGGAGCCGCTGTGCCGAAAGCGAAGCGCCAGGCGGCCGATCCCCGTCTGGATCGCCTCCGTCTTCATCGTGACCGTGATGAACGCGCCGACGGCGAGGACGAAGAAGAAGATGCCTGCGGACCCGTAGAGGAAGCCTTCCTCGGAGGCGCCGACGAACCCGTGAGCGTTCTCGACGCCGTACAACCCGTTCGGGGGTGCTGTCCAGAGCTGCTTGAAACGGAACGTGAACGACTTGTCGGCGCACGGGATCCCGAGATCGGAAATGGTCGCGCCGGGCGCGGCAACGGTGTCGGCAGGAGCCTGGCCGCTCTCGGTCGGCGAATCAGCATTCACACTCGGCGCGGTGGCGGCCGGCGCCGAACAATCCGGGAGCTTCGCGTACGTCCCGGGCTTCGGCGAGCCCGCTGCGTCCTTCTTGTACGCCCCGGGCGGGACGAAGAACGATGCGATCCAGACGAGCAGAAGGACGCCCGCAAGAACGGTGAACGCGGTCGGGAACTTGAACTTCGTCTTCGCGGGCTCCGAGGTAGGAGGCGGTGTCCCGCCGTCCGCAGCCGAGCGCGGAGCAGGCTCCTCGCGGAGATCGACCACGGAGCAAGCGTCGCGGTCGCCGGTTCGGCCGATCCTCACCCGTCTCGGGTGAACTTCGGTCACGCGCGGCGCTGCTGTACTGGCGACCCAATCACCTAGGTGATTCAGCCGCCGCTTGAACACGCGTCACCTAAGAATGCGGAACGCTTGCGAGGCTGGACGGATCACGGACCGAGGAGGCATGAGCGATGGGCGCCGCGACCACTAAGTTCTTCGAGGGACTGAGCTCGCGCGGGCACGAGCCGCTGCTGGAGACGACGACCGGGACGATCCGGGTCGACCTCGCCAAGAACGGCAAGGTCGAGCGCTGGCACGTTGCGATCGACAAGGGCAACATCGACGTCTCGCACCGCCGGGACGCGACGGACTGCACGGTCACGGCCCCGGCGGATCTCTTCGACCGCATCGCGAGCGGCGAGGAGAACGCGTTCGCCGCCGCCCTGCGAGGCGACATCATCGTCGCAGGCGACTCGAAGCTCCTCGTCCGGATGCAGCGCCTGTTCCCGAGCCCGCCGAAGCGGAGGAAGCGATGAGCAACGGCCTCGTTCAGATCCTCGACGGCAACACGTTCGTCGTCAGCGACGACCGCGGCGACATCGAAGCGTCGCTCACGGACCCCACGGGACTCTTCGCATTCGACACGCGCTTCCTGTCGCGCTGGGTCCTGACGATCAACGGCCAGCGCCTGAACGCGCTCTCGACGGACGACCTGCAGTACTTCGAGACCCGGTTCTTCCTCGTGCCCGGGACGGGCACGGTGTACGTGGACTCGAAGCTGTCCGTCATCCGCCAGCGGTCGGTCCGCGAGGGCTTCAACGAGAGCATCACGATCCTGAACCACGACGAGAAGCCCGTCGACCTGACCGTTCGGATCGAAGCCGGGTCCGACTTCGCCGACCTGTTCGAGGTCAAGGACGCGCTCGAGAAGAAGGGGACGTACAAGACGGCCGTCCGCGACGGCAAGCTCGTCCTCGAATACCGTCGCGAGGCGTTCGGCCGGGCAACGGTGATCTCCTCCTCCTCGCCGGCGCGGGTCGACAAGAACGGCCTGACGTTCAAGCTGCGGATCGGGCCGCACGGCGAGTGGCAGACGCAGCTCGAGGTGGCCGCCTCGGCGATCACCAAGAGCAGGGTCGCCGAGAGGAACGGCCGCGTGCGCATGCCGGGTCGCAGAAGCAAGGCCGCAGACCTCGAGCGCTGGCTTCGCGAGGCGCCGCGGATCGAGTCCGACTCCGACTCGCTGAAGTCGACCTACCGGCGCAGCCTCGTCGACCTCGCCGCCCTCCGCTTCTCGCCGCCGATCGCCGGGAACCGAAGCCTGCCGGCAGCCGGCTTGCCGTGGTTCATGACGATGTTCGGCCGCGACAGCATCTTCACGAGCCTGCAGGCACTTCCGTTCACGCCGGAGCTGGCCGCGACGACGCTGCGCGCGCTCGGCGAGTGGCAGGGCACCCGTCTCGACGATTTCCGCGACGAGGACCCGGGCCGCATCCTCCACGAGATGCGCTACGGCGAGCTGGCTGCGTTCGAGGAGCGGCCGCACACGCCGTACTACGGCAACGCCGATGCGACGCCGCTCTTCGTCGTGCTGCTCGACGAGTACGAGCGCTGGAGCGGCGACCGCAAGCTCGTCCGCGAGCTCGAGTACGAGGCGCGCGCGGCGCTCAACTGGATCGACGAGTACGCCGACCTGCAGGGCAACGGCTACATCTCCTACAAGCGGCGCAACCAGAAAACCGGGCTCGAGAACCAGTGTTGGAAGGACTCGTGGGACTCGATCTCGTTCAGCGACGGACGGCTCCCCGGGTTCCCGCGGGCGACGTGCGAGCTGCAGGGGTACGCGTACGACGCGAAGATGCGCGGCGCTCGCCTGGCGCGCCTCGTCTGGAAGGACGAAGAGCTCGCACGGCGCCTCGAGAAGGAGGCCGCAGATTTGAAGCGGCGGTTCAACCGCGACTTCTGGGTCGAGGACGACGAGTACTTCGCGCTTGCGCTCGACGAGAACGGCGAGCAGGTGGACTCGTTGACGTCGAACAACGGGCATCTCCTCTGGAGCGGCATCGTCGACAAGTCGAAGGCGAAGGCGGTCGTGCGGCACCTGATGGGCCCACGCCTCTTCTCCGGCTGGGGCGTGCGCACGCTCGCCGAGGGAGAAGGCCGCTACAACCCGATCGGCTATCACGTCGGCACCGTGTGGCCTTTCGACTGCTCGTTCATCGCGTGGGGGCTCCGCCGCTACGGCTTCAAGGAGGAGGCAGCGCGGCTCGCCGCGGGCATCCTCGACGCGGCGGAGTTCTTCGACGGCCGGCTGCCCGAGGCGTTCGGCGGTTACGAGCGCTCGGTCACGCGATATCCGGTGCAGTACCCCACGGCGTGCAGCCCGCAGGCGTGGTCGACCGGTGCGCCGCTGCTGCTCCTGCGCACGATGCTCGGCCTCGACCCGCTCGGCGAGCACCTCGTCGTCGACCCGGCTCTGCCGAACGGCATCGGCATGGTGGCGTTGCTCGACATCCCGGGCCGCTGGGGCCGCGTCGACGCGTTCGGCCGCGGGCGCATCGACATCGAGCGGGCCCTGGCGAACGCCTGAGTTGCCCGTGACGGCCGCCGGTGTCGAGGCGGCAGCGGCGCCCGCCTCGGGAATCGGGGAGTCTCGCTGGCCGCCGGCCGCAGCGCTGGTCCTCTACATGGCGTTGAACATCGCGGCCCGAGTGTGGCTTCCCGGTGCCTCCGCCGTTCGCGTGCCGTGGCTCGTGCCCGCGGTCGAGGCTGCGCTCCTGGTGCTGCTCGTGTTCGGCAACCCGGCGCAGGGCGGCAAACGGCGCCACCGTGTGCGCGCGCTCGCGATCGCCATCGTCGCGCTGCTCGTCGCCGGCGCACTGTGGGCGACGAGCTTGCTCATCTACGACCTGATCAAGGGGAGCGGCGTGACGAGCTCGCCGAGCCAGCTGCTCGCGTCAGGCGGACTGGTGTGGCTCGGCAACAACCTGGCGTTCGGGCTCCTGTACTGGCTGATGGACAGCGGCGGGCCGATCGCACGAATGCGCAATCCGACGCCCGTCGACTTCGCGTTCACGCAGCAGCTGAGCCCCGAGCTCGCTCCAGAAGAATGGCGGCCGGTCTTCCTCGACTACCTGCACCTGGGCTTCACGAACGCGACCGCATTCAGCCCGACCGACGTGATGCCGCTGACGCTGCGCGCGAAGTACTCGATGCTCGTGCAGTCGACGGTCGCGCTCGCGCTCTTCGGCCTCATCGTCGCACGGGCCGTCAACGCATTCACCTGATCAAGGTCCCTGCGCCGCCGGCGGCGGGATCATCGAGGCTCGCACCGACGTGAGCGGCGTCGCGGGGACCTTGATCAACCCCCGGGCCGGCCGGTCGAGGTCGAAGATGACGAGCAAGAGCAGGGTGACGAGGATCGTCGCACCGACCATCGCGATCAGCCCGCGCCCGTGGAGAGAGATGTGCAGCGCGAGCAGCCCGAGCGCGACGGCGGCGCCGAAGACCTCGAGGGCGAGCACGGCGCCCGGGACGCGGTTGTTCAGCGCCGAGAGCCGCGCCGCCTGCGCGTCGAAGGTCGCGTTGAGACTCTCCTGGTAGAGCCGCGGCGCCGTTGCGAGGGGCGCGGCACCGACGGCCTCGCCGCCGAGCCGCCAAAGCCGCCGTTGCAGCACCTCCTCGCCGGCCGTCGTGCGATGCATCGCCCCGCTGCTCGGCACTTCCTTCGTCACGCGGATCGCAAGGTCGGCGTAGCGCGGCCACAGCTGGAGCGACCTCGTGCGCACCGGCTCTGCCAGCAGCTGGCTGCGAAGGTAGCTCGTGCCGATCGCGTTGGCCTCGTTCACCAACGCTGCGCGCCGGTCCTCGTAGCGCCCGAGCGCCAACGACAGCCCGAACGCCAGCAGCAGGCCGACGACGCCGAGCAGCGCGCCCTGCAGCACTCCGTACGGCTCGCGCAGCGAGGCCTCGTGCTCGCGCAGGTAGCGACCCGTGACGTAGCCCGCGGTCGTGGCGGCGCCGATGATCGCGAAGACGATGAGCCCGACGGCCCAGGTTGGCAGCGAGAAGAACATCGTCAGCCGGGAAGACGCACGATCTCGTCCATGCGGTCGAGGCCGTCGGGACGATGCGTGATCAGGAGCACAGTCCGACCGGCGGCGGCAGCGAGCACGTCGTCGAGCAGACGCTCGGCAGTCGCGACGTCGAGGTGCGCCGTCGGCTCGTCGAGCACGAGCACCGGCGAGTTGGCGAGCAGCGCGCGCGCCACGACGAGGCGCTGGCGCTGTCCGCCGGAAAGCTCGCGGCCGGCATCGCCCACGAGCGTCTCCAGACCGTCGGGCAGCGTGCGCGCCCAGCCGAGGATGCGTGCGCGCGCGAGCGCCTCCTCGACCTCGTCGTCTGTCGCATCGGGCCGCGCGAGACGAACGTTCGCGCGGATCGTCGTCGAGAAGACGTGCGAGTCCTGACCGGCGACCGCGATCGCGCGTCGCACGTCTTCCTGCCGATAGCCGCGCAGATCGCGACCGCCCAGCGTCACACGCCCGGCTTCGGGGTCGAGAAAGCGGACGAGCAGGTTCACGATCGTCGTCTTGCCTGCACCGCTCGGGCCGACGAGCGCGACGCGGCGGCCCGGCTCCAGGCGGAGGTTGACGCGCTCCAGCACGGGTGAGTCGCCCGCTGGATAGCGGGCGACGACGTCTTCGAGCGCGATGGCAAACGGGACGGCAGGGAAAGGCGCCGGCGCGACCGGATCCTCGACCGCCGGCTTCCGCTCGGTGAGCTCGAGAACACGTTCTCCGGCGGCGATCGTCTCGGCGAGCTCGCGAGCCGACTGTGCAAGCGGCTGGACGGCTTCGAACGACGCGAGCGCCAGCAGCGCCAGCAGCGCGACCAGGACACGGCTCAGATCACCCGCGGCGTGGGCCGACACGGCGACGGCAAGGACGCCGACAACCGTTGCGCCTGTGACGAGCAGACCGAGCCCGTTCGCCGCCCCGTCGGCGAGCGCCGCGCGGCGCGCGACGTGGACGAGTGCCCGGTCGGCCTTCGCAACCACGCCGAGGCTTTCGTCGGTGCCGCCGTAGACCGCGAGCTCGGCCGCGCCGCCCAGGCTCTGCACCAGCTCCGACGTCAGCTCCGCCCGCGCCTCAGCCTCACGCGCGCCGGCTCGCCGTCGCAGCGCGCCGACGGCGAACGGAACCGCAACGCCGCCGGCGACGAGACCCGCTGCGAGCACGACGGCCGCGCCGGGGAGGATCGCCGCCGCGACCGCGACCGAGACGGCGCCGCTCGTCAGCGCGACGAGCGGCGGGAGCGTCCCGCGGAGATGAAGGTTCTGCAGCGCGTCGATGTCGGCGACCAGCCGCGACAGCAGGTCGCCGCGGCGGTACGCGTCGAGACCGGCGGGAGCGAGCGGCTCGATGCGCTCGTACGCCCGCACCCGCGCGTTGGTGAGCGCCCGAAGCGCAAGATCGTGCGACGTGAGCCGCTCGAGGTAGCGGGCGACCGGCCGCGCGAGGCCGAAGAAGCGGACGCACACGATCGCGACCGTGAGCGAAAGGACCGCGGGCCTCTCGGCGGCACGTGAGATCAAATAGCCCGCGGTCGCCATCAGCCCGACGCCGCAGAGGACCGTCGCCGCGCCGAGCGCGACCGAAAGCGCGACGCGCCCACGCGGTGCGGATACGAGGGCGAGCAACCGACGCCGCCTGCGTGTCATGCAGCAGCCCGTTCGACGGAGAGGGTCGCCTTGCCCTCCTCGAGGACGACGACGCGGTCCGCGGTCTGCACGAGCTCGGGCCGGTGCGCGATCAGGAGCACGGTGCGCCTGTCGCGAAGCCGGTCGACGGCGCTGCGCACGAGCGAGGCCGTCGCCGGGTCGAGGTCTGCAGTCGGCTCGTCCAGCACGACGAGCGGCGCGTCGCGGAGAAACGCGCGCGCGAGAGCGATCCGGCGCCGCTCTCCGGCGGACAGCGGACGGCCGCCGTCACCGACGACGGTGTCGTAACCGCCGGGCAGCGCGCAGACGAATTCGTCTGCACACGCGAGCCGTGCTGCGGCGCGCATGTCCGCGTCGCTCGCGTCACGGCGCCCGAGGCGGATGTTGTCTGCGACCGTCCCGCGGAAGAGCGTCGGGTGCTGCGGCACCCAGGCGACCCGCCGGCGCCATGCGTCGGTGTCGCAGTCCGCGAGGTCGACGCCGGCGATCGTGATGCGTCCCGCCGTCGGAGCCGCGAGTCGAAGCAGCAGGGCCGCGAGGGTGCTCTTGCCGGACCCGCTCGCGCCGACGAGCGCGACGGTCTCGCGCGGGCGCAGCTCCAGGTCGAGCCCGTCGAGTACGAGACCCGCCCGCGACGGGTACGCGAACGACACCGCTTCGAACCGGACGGTCGCCGCAGCCGGAGACTCGGGAACGAGGGTTCCGCCGTGCGGCGCTTCCGCCGGCGCGTCGACGAGCGCGAGCAGGCGCTCGGCGACGGCGATCCCGTCTGCGCTCGCGTGGAACTGCGCGCCCAGCTGTCGCAGCGGCGCGTAGAGCTCCGGCGCGAGCACCAGTACGGTCAGTCCGGCCTCGAGCCCGATCCCGCCGTCGACGAGGCGCACGCCGATCGTCACCGCGACCAGCGCGACGCCGAGTGTCGCCGCCAGCTCGAGGACCGAGGCCGAGAGAAACGCGACCCGCAGCGTCCCCGTCGTCGCGCGCCGGTAGCGCTCGCCGACGTCACGGACGTGCTCCGCCTGGGGGCGGCTCCTGTTGAGGAGGCGCAGCGTCGGCAACCCCTGAACGACGTCGAGGAAGTGGGTCGAGAGCAGGCGCAGCGCCGTCCACCGTTCGCGCGTGCGCTCCTCGGTGTAGCGCCCGATCAGCCACATGAAGACGGGGACGAGCGGGAGCGTGACGAGCATGATCAGCGCCGACGTCAGGTCGACGGCGCCGACCCACGCGAGCACCGCGGCGGGGACGACGCAGGCCAGCACGACCTGCGGCAGGTAGCGGCCGAAGTACGCGGCGAGGGCATCGACGCCCTGGACGGCGACGGCGGACACCTCGCCCGCCTCGACGCCGTCGAGCGCGGCCGGCTGCAGGCGCAGCCGCCGCGCCACGAGCTCTCCTCGCAGCCCCGAGAGGACGCTCGACGCCGCGCGGGCGCCGGCGAGCTCGAAGCCCCACGCCACGGCGCCGCGCACGCCGAAGACGAACGCGAGCAGCGCAAGCTCGGGTGTGACCGCGCTCAGCGACGCGCCGTCGAACGAGCGCGCGACCACCCGGGCAAGCAGCGTCGCCTGGAGGAGGACGAGGACCGCGGTGCCGATCCCGAGGCCGACGTCGACGCCGAGCAGAAGCCGGACCGGCCGCGCACGGCGGACGAGCCGAGGGTCGAGCGCCCGCAAGCTATCCCTCGGGGACGGCGCGAAGCGCGCGCTCGGCCTGCGCCTCCTCCGCTCCGACGCGGCGCCTGAAGACGTGGTACGTCCACCCCTGATACAGCAGCACGCCGGGCATCGCGATCAGCGCGACGATGCTCATCACGGCGAGGGTGTAGTGCGCAGAAGCGGCGCCGCTGACCGTCAGGCTGTTGCCGAAGTTCGGGTCGGAGACCATCACGCGCGGATACAGGCTCGTGAACAACGTCGCGACGGCGGCGACGGTGCCGAGCGCGGTGAGCACGAAGGCCCAGCCGCTCCGCGCGCGCACGAGGAAGGCGGCTGCAAGCAGAGCGACGGCCGCGATCAGGGCCGGCAGGATCGGCGGAAAGACGCTCTTGTCGTTCTTGTCGATCGCGACCGCGATCGTCGCTGCAAGGAAGCCGGCGCCGAGCACGATGGCGACGATCGAGAGGCGAGCCGCGGCCCGCTCGGCGCGCGCGTGCAGATCGCCGACGGTGCGGATCATGAGGAACGTCGCGCCGTGGAACGCGAAGAGCGCGACGACGGCGAGGCCCGCGAGCACCGTGTACGGGCTGAACAGGTCCCAGAACGTGCCGGTGAAGTCGCCGCTGGAGTTGAGGGGCAGGCCCTGCAGCAGGTTGGCGAGGCCGATGCCCCAGATCAGCGAGGCGCCGTAGCTGCCGACGGCGTTCGCGCCGGTCCAGAACCGGCGCCAGCGCAGCGTTCCGCCCTTGCCCCGCCATTCGAACGAGACGACGCGGATGATGAGAAAGAACAGCACCAGCAGGAGCGCGAGATACAGGCTGGAGAACGCGGCCGCATACCAGGCCGGAAACGCGGCGAAGATCGCAGCGCCCGCGACGACGAGCCACACCTCGTTCGCGTCCCACACCGGGCCGATCGACTCGAACATGGCTCCGCGTTCGCGCTCGTCGCGCGGCAGGAACGGAAGCAGCATGCCGACGCCGAAATCGAAGCCTTCGAGGACGAAGTACCCACTCCAGAAGAAGGCGACCAGCACGAACCAGAGGATCTGGAGGTCCATCAGAACGTCACCACCGGCGCGGCCTCGGGTGCCGACTCTGCGCGCTCCTCCGGCTCACCCGTCGGGTCCACGTTCGCGTACCGCCGCATCAACCAGAAGTCGGCGACGAACAGCGCGAGGTAGAGCGCGACGAACACCGCCAGGCTGATCGTGAGCCATGTCGTTCCCACCGTCGGAGAGTTCGCCTGCGACGTCTTCAGCAGCCCCTGCACGATCCAGGGCTGGCGGCCGACCTCCGTCAGCGCCCAGCCGAACCAGCACGCGACGAACGGGAGGAACATCGTGCCGACCGCGATCCACAGGAACCATCGCAGCCGCACGAGCCGGCGGCGCCAGTACAGATACGCGCCGACGATGGCGACGAGCGCGACGAGCGAGCCGGCGTAGGCCATCCCACGCATGCTCCAGTAGACCGCGCGGACGGGCGGGACGTAGTTGCCCTTGCCGTACATCCGCTCGTACTGCTGGTTGAGCTGGTTCAGCCCGACGACCTTGCCGTGGAGCGACCCGGTCGAGAGGTACGAGAGCAGGTCGGGAACCGTGATGCTGAAGGTCGGCGTCTCGTCGCTCTGCGTGAACCCGCCGATCTGGAAGAGCGAGAACGACGCCGGCTGCTGCGTGTTCCAGAGTGCCTCGGCCGCCGAGATCTTCATGGGCTGCAGCTGCGTCACGAGGATGCCGAAGTGGCTGCCGAACCAGAGGTTGAACGACGCGATCGGCACGAGCACGATCAGGGCGACCTTGACCGCCGGCAGGAACGTCTCCACGTTCCTCCCGCGTGCGAGCTGCCAGCAGCAGACGCCGAACACGAGCGCGGCGCCGGTCGTCAGCCCGGCGAAGATCGTGTGGCCGAACGCCCACAGCGCCCAGTCGCTCGAGAGCAGCTTCCACACGCTCGTGAGGTGCGCCTGGCCGTCGACGAGCTTGTAGCCGACGGGGTCCTGCATCCAGGAGTTCGCGACGAGGATGAAGTACGCCGACATCCACGTGCCCAGCACGGCGAGATACAGCGCCGCGAGGTGAAGCTTCGGCGAGAGCCGGTTCCAGCCGAAGATCCAGACGCCCAGGAACGTCGACTCGAGGAAGAACGCGGCGAGGCCCTCGATCGCCAGCGGCGCGCCGAACACGTTCCCGACGAACCGCGAGTACACCGACCAGTTCATGCCGAACTGGAACTCCTGCACCAGCCCGGTGGCCACGCCGATCGCGAAGTTGATCAGGAACAGCGTCCCGAAGAACTTCGTCAGGCGAAGCCACTGCTGGTTCCCCGTCCGATACCAAAGGGTCTGGAAGACAGCGACGATCGGCCCGAGGCCGAGCGTCAGCGGCACGAACACGAAGTGGTAGAGCGAGGTCGTCGCGAACTGCGCGCGGGCGAGATTGACGGCGGTGGAAGCGACGACCACGGCCCTAGTCCGCCCCCACCGTGATCCTGCCGACGCGCTGGTGCGTCAGCCCGGCGCCTGCCCAGTCGACGACAGCCTTGGCGCGGTCCTCGTTCGTCGGCAGCAGAGCGAGGTGCACGGCGCCCCAAGCGGCCTGTGCCTTGAGACCCGTCATCGTCCGGCCGCCGAGCATCTGCACGACCGCTGCACCGCGGCCGATCGTGGCCATCGTCCCCTTGTCGTGATACTTGAACGGCTTGGTCTCTTTGTCGGCGATGCGGCGCGCGATCGTCTCGCCGGCATGCTCGCCCGACTGCAGCGCGACGGAGCCGAGCTGCGGAAGCACCTGCTCCGTCTTCGCGTCGACGATCGCGGCCGAGTCGCCGACGACGTAGACCTCGGGATGGTCGGCGAGCGTGAGCTCCGGCCCGACCCCCACGCGGTTCCCGCGCTCGAGGTCGACCCCGAGCGCCTGCACGAGCGGGCTCCCCTGCAGGCCGGCGCCCCAGACGAGCGTGTGCGCGGCGAGCTCCTCACCGGACTTGAGCCTCACACGCGTCGGCGACACGGACTCGACCAGCGCTCCCGTCTTCACCTCGACGGTGCGGTCGGTCAGCGCCTTCGTCGCGTAGCTCTGAAGCTTCGGCTTGAACATCGCGAACAGCTCCGGGCCCGCCTCGACGAGGATCACACGCGCCTGCTCCTCCCTGACGCTCGGGTAGTCCTTCGTGAACACGCCGCGGTAGAGCTCCGCGATCGCACCGGCCGTCTCGACGCCGGTCGGACCGCCGCCGACGACGACGACGTTCAGCGCTCCGTCGTCGATCAGCCGCGGATCCCGGTCCGCGGCTTCCCAGCGCTCGAGCAGGTGATCCTTCAGGCGCATGGCATGCGGCAGCGTGTACATCGGGTATGCATGGTCGGCGGCGCCTTCCGTGCCGAAGAAGTTCACCTCGGCACCGAGCGCGAAGACGAGGTAGTCGTATGCGATCGGCGCGAGCTCGTCGAAGCTCACTTCGCGCGCGTCGAGGTCGACGGCGGTGACCGACGCCTGCCTGACCGTCGTGTTCTCGTGGTCTCCGACCAGGTCGCGCAGCGAATGGCCGACGGCCGTCTGCTCGAGCAGCCCCGTGGCGAGCTGGTAGAGCAGCGGCTGGAAGGTGTGGTAGTTGTGGCGGTCGACGAGGACGACGTCGGCGTTCGCCTTCTTCAGCTTCTGTGCCGCGCCGACCCCGGCGAAGCCGCCGCCGAGGATGAGGACCCGCTCGCGTCCGCCGCTCATGCGCCGGTGAACCTCAGCTCGTAGCGCGCCACCTTCTCGTCGCGAATCGTCAGCTCGATCTGGCGCTCGCGCGCATACGCGAAGTCGCCACTGTCCTTCAGCCGGTAGATCTCGCGAAAGTGCGTGACGACTCGTCCGTCGCCGCGGTCGACCGTGCGTCCCTCCTGGAGCTCGACGTCGAACGTGGGGCGAGGCATTGCCCACGGCCAGCCCGGATCGTTCTGCAGCTCGCCGAGCCCGTGCACGCTCCGCATGGGCGTACGCCATTCGACGTCGCTCGCGAGGAGCGGATACAGACGCTCGCGCTCGCCCGTCCGCGCGGCCGACTCGAGCGCGTCGAAGAACAGCCGGGCTACCGTCAGATCGCCCTCGCCCATCACGCCATCCGAGACAGCAGGTGGTCGCCGACCCTGAGCGAGTTCGCCATCGCCGTGAGCGCCGGGTTCACTGCGCCGATCGACGGGAAGATGCTCGTGTCGACGACGTAGAGGTTGTCGACCTCGTGCGCGCGGCAGTCCGCGTTCAGCGCCGACGTCGCCGGGTCGTTCCCGAATCGGCACGTCCCCGCCTGATGGGCGCAGCCCGCGACGGGAATGTCGTTCTTCATGTACGCGAAGCGGCCGAACAGGTGATCCGGCTCCATCTTGAGCTTCCCGACGATCGACCTCAGCTTCTTGTACAGCTCCTGCTTCGGAACGTCGTTCGTCGGCGTGTACGTGAGCGTGAGCCGGCCGTCGCGATCGACGCTGACGCGATTGTCCGGCCGCGGCAGGTCCTCCGTCGACAGCCAGAAGTCGATCGCGTGCCTCGCGATCCGCTCGAGCGACCATTGCGGCGCGAGCTTCGTCTCCGTCGGCTTCTCGCCGCGGAACATCGGCGCCTGGGACTTCCCGACCATCTGGATGTTCCCGAGCGGGTAGTCGTGGTCGTCGCTGCCGAAGTAGAAGTCGTTCAGCCCGAGCGTCTTCTGGAAGACGGTCGGGTTCTCCTCGCGCGAGAGCGCGAGCACGGCCTGGCTCGCATGGAACATGTAGTTGCGCCCGACCTGGTCCGAGCTGTTCGCCAGACCGTTCGGGTGCTTGTCGTTCGCCGAGCTCAGCAGGAGCTTCGCCGTGTTGGCAGCGCCGCAGGCGACGACGACGACGTCGGCGCTGTAGCGCTCGCTGTCGCCGTTGTGCCCGACGACGACCTCCGTCACCGCTGTCCCGGCGGGGTTCGTCTCGAGCTTCACCGCCTCCGCGTTGGTGAGCAGCGTGACGTTGTGGTGCTCGAGCGCCGGGCGAACGCCCTGCACCTCGGCATCCGACTTCCCGTGCACGGCGCACGGAAAGCCGTCGCAGTTCATGCAGCGCACGCAGATGCTGTAGGGCATGTTCCCCTCGCTGAGCCTGATCCCGTTCGGCGAGTGGAACGGCCGGAAGCCCTCGGCCGCGAGGTCGTCGGCGAGCTGCTGGATGCGCGGCTCGTGCGAGATCGGTGGGAACGGGTACGGGCCGCTCGCCGGTGGCTCGGTCGGGTCCTCCCCGCGCGCGCCGTGCACCTCGTACAGCTCCTCGGCTTTCGTGTAGTAGGGCTCGAGCTCGTCGTAGGAGATCGGCCACGCCGGCGAGATCCCGTCGTGATGCTTCAGCTCGCCGAAGTCTTCCTTGCGCAGGCGGTAGAGCGCCGCTCCGTAGAGCTTCGTCGCTCCGCCGACGAAGTAGTGCACCTGTGGCTGGAACGGCTTTCCCGCGCCGTCGTACCACGTGTCGGGCGATACGTACCGGTTGTCGACGAACACATCCTGCGCAAGCCAGTTCGCCGGTTCCCGTGGGAGCCAGTCGCCTCGCTCGAGCAGCAGGATGCGCTTGCCGGACGGCGCGAGGTGACGCGCAAGCGTGCCGCCTCCCGCGCCGGTCCCGATGATGATCACGTCATACGAGTCCATGTGACCTCCTCGGCGCTCACGCGCCGGCGTCTTCGAGCAGTTCCGGCAGCATGATTCGCGCGGCTGCCTCCAGCAGTGCCAGATGCGAGAACGCCTGCGGGAAGTTCCCGAGGTGCCGTCCCGTGTCGACGTCGAACTCCTCCGCGTAGAGCCCGAGCGGCGAGGCGATGCGCAACAGCTTCTCCATCAGGTCGCGCGCCGTCTGCAGCTCGCCGACGATCGCGAGCGCCGACACGAGCCAGAAGGAGCAGATGAGAAACGTCCCCTCCTTGCCCGAGAGTCCGTCGTCGGTCTCGTTCGTCCGGTAACGGAGCACGAAGCCGTTCTCGGTCAGGTTGTTTGCGATGGC
>DATCYR010000022.1:0-21470 GCA_036526315.1 Gaiellaceae bacterium
CCGACCGGCGCGTTGCCGGGCAACGGCGTGTTGGCCGCACCGCCGGCGTCGACCTGCGCGTTCGGCAACTGCGTTGCGAACCCGGCCGTCGCGGAGGCGTTCTCCACGCGGCTGTCCTTCAGCAGGTTGTCCCTGAACGACGCGTTGTCAGACCGCGCGATCGCGACACCGATCTGGTCGTAGGTGTAGACGAGACTGCCCCCCGCCGCCGCGATCGTCGACGCGGCATCTTTCGGAACGGCGGTGCCCTTGTAGAGGACGACGTAGTTCGCCGCAGCACCTGCGCTGCTGCTCGTAGCCGCGGTTCCGCCGGTGACGAACACCGCGGCCGCGATCATGGCGAGCAGAAGCACCCTGAATCGCACGTGCATGCACTCCCCCTTGCTCTCTCCCTGAGCCCCTCGCCCAGGGGTCGGCGAAACCCTAATAGGCTCCACTCGTGCGTGCACGTGACCTCGGTATCGCGATCGGCGAGGGCGAGACCGGCACGCGGAACGCCATCAGCGATGTTGACGGCGTCGTCGTCGGGCACTCGACGCTGATCGAGGGAGACGACGTCCGGACGGGCGTGACCGTCGTCGTCCCGCCGGAGACACCGCTCTTCGCCGGCTGCCATCGGCTGAACGGCAACGGCGAGCTGACAGGGCTCGAGTGGGTGCGCGAGTCGGGACTGCTCACGACGCCGATCGGGATCACGAACACGTTCAGCGTCGGCGTCGTCCGCGACGCGATCGCTGCACGGTCGTCGGACGAGGCTGCGTGGTCGCTGCCCGTCGTCGGCGAGACGTTCGACGGCTTCCTCAACGACATCCGCGCTCAGCGCGTAACGGCCGCACACGTCGACGCCGCGTTCGACGCCGCGTCGGCGGACGTCGACGAGGGCAATGTCGGAGGCGGGACGGGGATGATCTGCCACGAGCTCAAAGGCGGCATCGGAACGGCCTCACGGATCGTCGGCGGCCACGTCGTCGGCGTGCTCGTCCAGGCGAACTACGGGGTGCGAAAGCGCTTCCGTGTGAACGGCATTCCCGTCGGCGATCTCCTGGGCGACCGCGTCCCGGTTCCCGAGCCGCGTGACGAGTGGGGCTCGATCATCGGCATCGCCGCCACCGACGCGCCGCTGCTTCCGCATCAGTGCGCACGCCTCGCGCAACGGATCGGCCTCGGCGTCGGGCGCGTGGGCGGAACGGCGGCTCACACCAGCGGCGACCTCTTCTTCGCGTTCGCCACCGGCAACCGCGGCCTCGACGCCGCCGCCGGCGAGGTGCCGCTGCGGATGCTGTCGGACGGCGAGATCACGCCGTACTACGCCGCCGTCATCGACGCGACGGAAGAGGCGATCGTCAATGCAATGCTCGCGGCGAAGACGATGACGGGACGCGACGGCCACACCGTCCACGCGTTGGACGGCGAGCTGCTCCGGGAAATGCTCTCGGCCGGGGGGCGCGGTCGCCCCCCGGCCGAGTGACAGTCAGGGCTTCAGCGTCGCGGCCCACGCGTCCTGCGAGAGCGGACCGTTGCCGGTCCACGCGAGCGCGACGAGGCCGGCGGTCGAGTCGATGCCGATGTAGTCGCCCATGAACGGCGTCCCGCCGGCGCCGCGCGGCGGCTGCGAGTCGCCGTCGATCCCGCTCTGCACGACCGTCGTGCTCAGCGTCGAGCCGCCGGGCGCGACCTGGCCGTAGTCGACGTTCATGAGCCCGGTCGACTCGTCGTAGTCGTAGTAGATCGTGTCGACGCGGCCCCCGGGTGTGACCGACATCCACGGCATCACCTCGTCGTGGCTCCCGCTCGTCAGCTGGAGCTGCGTCGGGAACGACGCGCCGTGATCGGTCGACTTCGCGAGGTACATGTGCAGATGCCCGGTGACGTCGTCACCGGTGAGCTCGTACACCGTGCCGTTCGAGTCGACGCCGATCGAAGCCTGCATCGACGTCCGCCAGCTCTCGCCGGGCAACGTCATCGGAGCGGGGACGAGATCGCGCACCTTGACGCTGCGTGTGAACGCGGCCTCACCCGGGCGCAGCTGGCTGACGACGACGGCCTGCTCGCTCCACTCGTTGACGTGCTGCCAGATGCCCGACGTCGCGTAGATCGTCCCGTCGGGTGCGCCGGCGAGCGAGACGTCGAAGACGTCCGGTGCGTTCGACTTGTAGTCGGCGGCGATGCGGTACGGCCCCGACCAGTGCGTCGCGGTGCCGTCGGAGACGAGGGCCCACGAGTTCGCTTGATGCCCGCTCCAGGTCGTGTAGGCAATCAGCGCCCGGTTGCCGAAGTGGTCGATCGTCATCATCGGGTGGTCGAGGTTGCCCGCCTTCGTGTCGGCCGAGGCGACCTGCTGCACCGGCGTCCACGTCGCCCCGCCGTCCTTGGAGGTCGTGACGAAGATCGCGGTGGGCTTCTTGACGCTCCAGGCGTTGCAGGTGAAGACCGCGGTGCCGTCGTCGAGGAAGCCGACCGACGGGTCGCCTGCGCCGTAGTCGTAGGTGGGATTGCCGCCGGCCGGAGTCATCCCGCGCAGCCAGTCGGTGTGCCACGTCTTGCCGCCGTCGGTCGTCCAGCCGACGCCGCAGGAGTTGCCGACGCCATAGTCGTTCCAGCCGGCGATCATGTTGTCCGGATTCGTCGGATTGACGGCGATGTCGAGCTCGTTGTCGCCATTGTCGTCGCGCGTGATGTTCGCGATGTTCTGCACGCTTGCGGCCTGCGCGGCGGAGACGCCGACCGCGAGCACGACCGCCGCAACGACGGCGATGAAGATCTTCAGCTTCACGTGAAACCCTCCCCTATCGGACCAGGACCGGCCGGAGGGTAGCTCCGTCAGGCCGTCTCCGCGACCTGCTCGGCGGCGGCGAGCAGCTCGTCCCAGGTGCGCAGCTTCACCCTCGGCCGCCCGGCCTTCTCGCCGGCGGCGCGCTCGAGCTCGTCGATCGAGGCCCAGCCGGAGTAGACGATCGCGCGCACGCCTCGCTCGGCGAGCAGCTCCTCGAGCGCGTCGGGCGTAGCCCGCGGCTTGTGCACGATCTTGCCGGCGTCGACGTCCTCGAGCAGGCACGCCACGGTTTCGGCGGCGTCCTTCTTGTTCGTGCCGATGATCCCGGTGGGGCCGCGCTTGATCCACCCCGCGCAGTAGGTGCAGTCGGCGCCGGCGACCCGCCCGCCGTCGTTTCGAATCGTGCCGCGCTCGTCGTCGAACGGAACATCGGGGAGGCCGACGCCGCGATAGCCGACGCTTCTGAAGACGAGCCCGCACTCGAGGGTCTCGTGCTCGTCGCTCGCAACGGCGACGAGCCGACCGTCGCGCTCCTCGAGCCGGTTGCGCACCAGGTCGATCGACTCGACCTTCGACTCGCCGTGGATCGCGACCGGTGAGCGGAAGAAGAGGAACCGGACGACGAGCGGCTTGCCGGTCGGCTCACGACCCGCGAACTCGCGCAGGACGTCCAGGTTCCGCCGGGTCTGCGTGTCGTCGCTCTCCGCGCCTTCCAGGTCGGCCTCGTCGACACTGACGTCGGCCCCGGCGAGCTCGCCCATCTCCTTCAGCTCCTGCGTCGTCCAGGACGCCTGCGCCGGGCCGCGACGGCCGACGACGACGATCTCGCGGAGGGTCGAGGCGCCGATCGCGGCGATCGCCGGGTCGGTCGTGTCGGTGGGCGCCAGCTCCTCGGGAGTCAGCGCGAGCATGCGCGCGACGTCGAGCGCGACATTGCCGTTGCCGATGACGACCGCACGGTCGACGTCGAGGTCGAACGGCAGCTCCTGGTAGTCGGGATGGCCGTTGTACCAGGCGACGAACTCGGTCGCAGACCACGAGCCCGGGAGCTCCTCGCCGGGGATGCCCAGGCGCCGGTCGGTCTGCGCGCCGAACGCGTAGAGGACGGCGTCGTAGCGGCTGACCAGGTCGGCGTGCGAAACGTCGCGCCCGACCTCCACGTTCCCGAAGAAGCGGAAGCCCGGCTTCTCGGCGATCCGCTCGAACGCGCGCGAGACGCTCTTCAGCTTCGGATGGTCGGGCGCGACCCCGAGCCGCACGAGCCCCCACGGCGTCGGCAGCCGCTCGAGCATGTCCACCTCGATCCCGCGCTCGGCGTCGAGCAGCGCGCCGGCCGCGTAGAAGCCGGCCGGCCCGGAGCCAACCACAGCGACACGCAGACAATTCGTAGACATAAACCGATCGTACGCAGCCCCCACCAGAAGGCCGGAGGTTAGAGCTCGGCGCAACCGCCTCTAACCGCAGGCCGAACCCACGCCGGCGGGGAGCCTCCCCACCGCCGGCGGACCACCGCGATTCCGCCAACGGGCAAAAGAGCGGGCGGGGTTCGCCCGACCGCGTTCAGCGCGAAGCGCCGTAGCTATCCCCGTAGCGAAAGCGCAGCTTTCGCTACGCGCCGCAGCCGGAGCCGCAGCCGCCGACGGTCGCGTCGGTGTCGCCCTCTTCCACCTGGAAGGAGTGACCGCATCCGCACGACGAGACGGCGTTCGGATTGTTGATCGCGAACCCGGCTGCCTGGATCGAGTCGACGTAGTCGATCTCGGCGCCCTGGAGATAGGGCGCGCTGAAGGGATCGACGACGACCTGGACGCCGTGGGCCTCGAACTCGATGTCGCCCTCCACCGGGCCGCGGTCGAAGCCGAGCCCGTACTGGAACCCCGAGCAGCCGCCGCCCTGGATCGCGACGCGAAGGACACTGACGTCCTGCTCGTCGGCCATGAGCTGCTTGATCTTCGTGGCCGCCGACTCGGTCACCGTCATCAGCGGCGTGACGCGTTCCTGGATCGCCATCTCCACTCCGATCGTAGCAACGGTCCCGGCTCTTGCGAATCCCCCGGCTGCGCTCGACTTTGTGACACTCGACTCACGCATAGCTAGGCGCTTTTCGCCATGCTTAGTGGCGCAGTTGGGGGACCTGTTAGGTTCCCGTCCGCCGACGGGGAGGAACGCGTGCTCGACAACTGGCTGCCGTTCCTGATCTACGCGATCTTCGCGTTGGTCATTCCCGCATCGATGATGTGGTTCTCCTTCGTGCTCGCGACGCGCCCGCACAGGCGCATGCGCGCGCGCGAGGTTCCGTTCGAGTCGGGCGTCTCGGCCGGCGCGCCCAAGGAGCAGCGCTTCACGATCAGCTTCTACCTGACGGCGATGCTCTTCATCGTCTTCGACATCGAGATCGTGTTCCTGTATCCGCTGGCCGTCATCCTTCATCAGCTGGCCTGGTTCGGCTTTCTCGAGCTCCTCTTCTTCGTCGTGATCCTGGCCGTCGCCTACGTCTACATCTGGCGGAAAGGGGCGCTCGAGTGGCAATAGAGAAAGGCCGCCTCGCCGACTACGGCCTCCAGTCGGAACGTGTGCTCTGGCCGGACAAGGGGCCGGGCGTCTTCGAGCGCGAGGTCGAGGCGATGGAGCGCGCAGTCGGCCTCACGACCGTCGAGAAGGCGGTCGCCTGGGCGCAGACGAAGTCGATGTGGCCCGACACCTTCGGGCTCGCGTGCTGCGCAATCGAGATGATGTCGATCGTCTCGTCGCGCTACGACATCGCGCGCTTCGGGATGGAAGCGTTCCGCTCGTCGCCGCGGCAGGCTGATCTCCTGATCGTTTCCGGGCGTGTCGTGCACAAGATGGCGGCGCCGCTCCGCCAGGTGTACGACCAGATGCTGGAACCGAAGTGGGTGATCGCGATGGGCGCCTGCGCGAGCTCCGGCGGGATGTTCAACAACTACACGACGCTGCAGGGCGTCGACAAGATCGTCGCGGTCGACGTCCACGTCCCTGGGTGCCCGCCCCGGCCGGAGGCGTTGATGGAGGGCATCGTCCGGCTGCACGAGAAAATCCTTGCGGGCGTGCCCCCGGCCTACGAGCTGCGCGGAGTCGCCTCCTGAACTTCAACCGCGTTCCCGGCCTGATCGAGGTACGTGAGGCGCACGACGAGACGACGCTCGTCGTCGACACGGCGCGGCTGCCGGAGGCGGCGCGCTACGTCCGCGACGAGCTCGGCTTCAACTTCCTCTCCGACGTGTCCGGCGCCGATTACCTCTCGTGGGGACAGCGCAGCGTGTCCGGCTACATCGGCACTCCGAGCGGTCGCGATCTCAACAAGCCGATGACGCAGGGCTACCAGCGACTCCCGGCGCCGAAGCCCAAGCGCTTCTCGGTCAGCTACCACCTGCTCGCGCTCGGCCCGAGCGGCGCCCGCATTCGGCTGCAGGTCTGGGTCGACGACGGCGAGGAGGTCCCGACGGTCGTGCCGGTGTGGCCGACCGCCGACTGGCACGAGCGCGAGGCGTGGGACATGTTCGGGATCCGGTTCAGCGGTCACCCGAATCAGGCCCGCATCCTCATGCCCGAGGACTGGGAAGGGTTCCCTCTCCGCAAGGACTACCCGATCGGCGGCGAGCCCGTCCGCTTCAGCGGGGAGGAATAGGTGGCGATCGCCGAACGTCGGCTCGTCTACGAAGGCTCACGGATCCCGTCGCCGATCCCGACCGTGCTGCTCGTCCCCGACGAGCTGCGCGGAACGGACGACATCATGACCGTCAACTTCGGGCCGAACCATCCGTCGACGCACGGCGTGCTGCGGCTCGTCGTCGACCTGGACGGCGAAAGCGTCGTCGGTCTGGCGGCCGTGATCGGCTACCTGCACACCGGCTTCGAGAAGAACATGGAGCAGAAGACGTGGTGGAAGGCGATCACGTACCCGGAGCGGATCGACTACGTCTCCTTCCAGTACAACGAGCTCGTCTTCGTCCTCGCGATCGAGAAGCTGCTCGGGATCGAGGTGCCGGAGCGTGCGACGTGGATGCGCATGCTGCTCTGCGAGCTCACCCGCATCCACTCGCACCTCGTCTGGCTCGGCACAGCCGCGCTCGAGCTCGGAGCGATCTCGATGTTCTGGTACTGCTTCCGCGAGCGCGACCGGATCCTCGACCTGTTCGAGCTGGTCACCGGAGTGCGCATGCACACGCGTTACTTCCAGGCGGGCGGCCTGGCGGAGGACATCCCGCCCGGCTTCTTCGACGAGTGCGCGAAGTTCGTCCGCGACATGCCGAAGGCGATCGACGACTACGAGGCGCTCGTCGACCGCAGCCAGATCTGGCTCGAGCGGACGGAAGGCCTCGGACTGCTCTCGGCAGACGACGCGATCGCGCTCGGCCAGTCGGGCCCGGTGCTCCGCGGCTCCGGCGTCGACTGGGATCTGCGCCGCGACCAGCCGTACCTCGTATACGACCGCGTCGACTTCCGCGTGCCGGTCTATCCCCAGGGCGATGTCTATGCGCGCTACCGCGTCCGGATGGAGGAGATGCGGGAGTCGGTGCGGATCGTCGACCAGGCGCTGCGGCGGATGCCGGACGGACCGGTCATCGCGGACGACCGCAAGGTCGTGCTGCCGCCACGCGCGGAGCTGCACACCTCGATGGAGTCGCTGATCCACCATTTCAAGATCGTCACCGAGGGCTACCGCGTCCCCGAGGGGGAGGTGTACGTGACCGTCGAGTCGCCGCGCGGCGAGCTCGGCTGCTACGTCGTCTCCGACGGCGGGCCGAAGCCGTGGCGCGTGAAGTTCCGGGCCCCCTCGTTCGTGGCGCTGCAGGCGACCGCGACCTGCATGAGCGATGCCCTCGTCGCCGACCTGATCGCGATCGTGGGCTCGCTCGACACCGTGATGGGGGAAGTGGACCGGTGAGCGAGCTCTACTCGGACGTCCAGAGGCTCAAGGAGACCTACCCCGACTGGCACTCGGCGATGCTGCCGGCGCTGCGCGAGGCGCAGCACAAGCACGGGTACCTCTCGCCGGATGCGCTGCGCGAGTGCGCGGACGCACTCGGCACGACCCCGGCCGTGTGCGAGGCGGTGGCGTCTTTCTACGACATGTTCCATCTGGCGCCCGTCGGGGAGCACATGGTCGAGGTGTGCACGAACGTCGCGTGCGCCCTCGTCGGCGCGCAGCAGGTGCTCGAGGCGTTCGAGCAGGAGCTCGGCGTCCAGGCCGGCGAGACGTCGGCGGACGGGTTCGCGACACTGCGGCCGATCGAGTGCCTCGGCGGCTGCGGCTGGGCGACGATCGTCTCGATCGACCATCACTACCGCACGCATGTGAAGCCCGAGGACGTGCCAGAGATCGTGCAGGAGCTGCGCGATGGCGCCTGAGCTCGTCCTCGCGCACGCGCGCGAGCGCGACCTGACGAAGTTGGCCGAGTACGAGGCGGTCGGCGGGTACCAGGCGCTCGCGAAAGCGCGCGAGATGACGCCGCAGGCCGTGATCGACGAGGTGCAGGCGTCCGAGCTCCGCGGCCGCGGCGGCGCCTTCTTCCCGACCGGCCGCAAGTGGGCGTTCATCCCGAAGCCCGACCAGAACCCGAACCCGCACTACCTCGTCGTCAACGCGGACGAGTCGGAGCCGGGGAGCTTCAAGGACAACGAGATCATGGCGACGGTCCCGCACCGGTTTATCGAGGGCTGTCTGATCACCGCGCACGCGGTCGAGGCGACTCGCGTCTTCGTCTACATCCGCGGCGAGTACACGGGGCCGTACGAGGTCCTCGTCGGCGCGCTGGAGGAGCTGCAGTCGCGCGACGACATCCTCGGCGGCGTGACGATCGTCCTGCACCGCGGCGCGGGCGCGTACATCTGCGGCGAGGAGACGGCGCTGCTCGAGTCGCTCGAGGGGAAGCGCGGCCAGCCGCGGACGAAGCCTCCGTTTCCCGCGATCGAAGGCCTCTACCGCTCGCCGACCGTCGTCAACAACGTCGAGACGATGGCAACGATCGCGCCGATCATCGACCTCGGCGGCGCGGAGTACGCGAAGCTCGGCGTTCCCGACTCGCGCGGCACGCGTGTCGTCTCGATCTCGGGTCACGTCGAGCGGCCGGGCAACTACGAGATCGAGAACGGGACGAGCATGCGGTCGCTGATCTACGACCTCGGCGGCGGCATCCCCGGCGGGCGCGCGCTGAAGGCGGTCATCCCCGGCGGCTCGTCGACCGTGATCCTCCGCTACGACGAGATCGACGTCGGCTACGACTTCAACTCGCTGCTCGCGCTGAAGACGGCGATGGGATCGGCAGGCGTCGTCGTGCTCGACGACCGGTGCTGCATGGTGCAGCTCGGCATCCGCATCTCGGAGTTCTACGAGCACGAGTCGTGCGGGAAGTGCACGCCCTGCCGCGAGGGGACGCGCTGGATGACGCAGATCCTGCGCCGGCTCGAGGCCGGCGACGCGGACCAGGGGGAGCTCGACCTGCTGCTCTCCGTCTGCGACCGGATCAACGGCAAGTGCCTGTGCCCGCTCGGGGACACGGCGGCGATCGCCGTCGCGAGCTACGTCGACAAGTTCCGCGGCGAGTTCCAGCAGCACGTCGACGAAGGCGGCTGCCCGTTCGGCGACTCGTCGCCCCTCCACAACGTGCTGGCGCCCGTCGCGATGCGCACGCACTCTCCGGCCGCGGTGGTTCCCGCGTGAGCACGCCGCCGACGGTCAAGCTGACGATCGACGGCGTCGAGGTCGAGGTCCCGAAGGGGACCGGTCTCGTCGAGGCCGCGCTCGCGGCCGGCATCGAGATCCCCGTGTTCTGCTACGAGCCGCGGCTCGGCCCCCCGGTCGGCGCTTGCCGCATGTGCCTCTGCGAGATCACGCCGGGGCCGCCGAAGCCGCAGGCCGCCTGCACGCTCCAGGCCGCCGACGGCATGGTCGTGAAGACGGCGCTCACGTCGCCGATGGCCGCCGAGGCGCAGAACGCGACGCTCGAGTTCATCCTCGTGAACCACCCGCTCGACTGCCCCGTCTGCGACAAAGGCGGCGAGTGCCCGCTGCAGGACCTGACGTTCCGCTACGGGCCGGGCAACACGCGGATGACGTTCCCGAAGCGAACGTTCGACAAGCCGATCCCGATCTCGCCGCTGATCGCGCTCGACCGCGAGCGCTGCATCCTCTGCTACCGCTGCACGCGCTTCAGCGAGCAGATCGCCGAGGACGGCCAGCTCGTCGCCGTCAACCGCGGCTCCGAGACGCAGATCGCGACGTTCGAGGACGACCCGTACCGGGCCCCGTTCACCGGGAACGTGATCGAGCTCTGCCCCGTCGGCGCGCTCACCTCGACGACCTACCGCTTCGAGGCGCGCCCGTGGGAGATTCAGGACGTCCCGACGGTGTGCGGGCTCTGCCCCGTCGGCTGCAACGTCTACGCGACGACGCGGGAGGGCAAGGTGAAGCGGATCCTCTCGCGGAACCATCCCGACGTCGACGGCGGCTGGCTCTGCGACAAGGGCCGCTTCGCGTACCAGCACGTCCGCGCCGAGGACCGGCTGCGCGACCCGCTGCTGCGCGTGCGGCGACGCGGGTTCGAGGAGGTCTCGTGGGAGCGCGCGCTCGACGAGGCGGAGCGCCTCCTGCGCGAGGCCGAGGGCCGCATCGTCACTGCGCTCTCCGGCTCGGAGACGATCGAGCAGGCCTACGCGCTCGCGAAGCTCCTGCGCGGCGGCCTCGGCTCGCACGCTGCGATGCTGCCCGAGGAGGTTTCCGACGCCCTCGACGGCTTCCGGGTGCCGCTCTCGGCGATCGGCGACGCGAAGACGATCGCGGTGCTCGGCGACGCCCCTGTCGTCGAGCGTGCGCCGATCGTCGACCTCTGGATCAGGCGTGCCCGGCGAAACGGCGCGCGCGTCGTGAACGAGCCCGACGGCGCCGACATCCTGATCTGGTGCGGGCCCGGCGGCGACGGCGGCGCCCGCGTCGCCCAGCTCGCGCAGCAGGTCGGGGCGAGCGGTGCGTTCTACCTGCCGGAGACGGCCAACGCGCGCGGCGTCTCGGATGCGTGGGCCGCCGCCGCCGACACGGAGGCGACGAACCCGGACCCGATCGGCCTGCTGATCGTGTCGGGCGACGAGGCCGCGGCCAACGCCGACGTCCGCGCGCTCGCGGAGCAGGCCGAGCGGGTGCTCGTGATCTCGATGTTCCACGGGCTCGCCGCCGGCTGGGCCGACCTCGTCCTGCCGGGGACGAGCTACCTCGAGCGCGACGGCACCTACGTCAACCTCGAGGGACGGGTGCAGCGCCTCCGCCGCGCCGTGATTCCGCCCGCGCCGGACGAGCTGGCGTGGATCTCGCAGCTGGCCGGCCGCTTCGGCGTCGACGTCTCGCCCTACCCGACCGCCGTCTTCGAGGAGGTCTCGGCGATCGCGTTCGGCGGCATTCCGTTCGGCGCGGTGGGGGACCACGCCGAGTTGCCGCCTGCGACGCAACGCGTAGATCAGGGATCTGGCCCCGCGGGGGTCAGAGCCCAGCAGTTCGACGGTCTGCACCTGATCCGCTACCGGGCGCTCTTCTCGGGCCCCGCGGTCGAGCGGACGCCCGAGCTGCAGTTCCAGCGGCCGCTCGCGGAGGTCGAGCTGTCCGCGGAGGACGCGAACGCGCGGAACATCCGGCCTGGTGACGAGGTCACCGTCCGTTCGAACGGGACGTCCGTGACACTGCGTGCGCGCCTCAACCGCGATCTCCGCGCCGGCGTCGTCCGGATCGCGGAGGAGCACGCCCGCGACCTCCAACCCGACGTGGAGCTGAGCACGTGAACTACGGCGAGCCGTGGTGGATCTCGCTGATCAAGGCCGCGATCCTCGTCAACCTCGTGATGCTGGCGTTCGCGTACACGACGTGGCTCGAGCGCAAGCTCCTCGGCCGCATGCAGAACCGCTACGGGCCCAACCGCGCAGGGCCGTTCGGCCTGCTGCAGCCGATCGCAGACCTGATCAAGCTGATCCGCAAGGAGAGCTTCTTCCCCGTCGCGGCGCGTGACGGGATCTACATCCTCGCGCCCGTGATCTCGCTGTTCACGGCGCTCGCAGCCTTCGCCGTGATCCCGTTCGGCGCCGGCTGGCAGATCTCGCACTACCACGTCAACGGCGAGATGGCGAACGTCTCGATCGGGCTGATCCTGATCTTCGCGCTCGGCTCGGTGGGCGTGTACGGCGCGATCGTCGGCGGCTGGGCGTCGGAGTCGAAGTACTCCCTGCTCGGGTCGATGCGCACCTGCGCGCAGCTCGTGTCGTACGAGGTGTCGCTCGCGCTATCCGTCCTCGGCGTCGTGATGATGGGGCAGTCGCTGAACCTGCCGGCGATCGTCCACAAGCAGGGCGCGACGATCTGGTTCTTCATCCCGCAGCTCGCGGGCATGCTGGTGTTCTTCTTCGCGGTCATCGCCGAGACGGCGCGGCCGCCGTTCGACCTGCCCGAGGCCGACACCGAGCTCGTCGCCGGCTACCACACCGAGTACGGCGGCATGCGCTGGGGCCTCTTCCAGACGGCGGAGTACATCAACATGATCACGCTGTCCGCGCTCGCCGTGACGCTGTTCTTCGCCGGCTGGCACGGACCGTATGCGCCGCTCGGCCCGCTGTGGTTCCTCCTCAAGGTGTTCATCCTCGTGTCCTTCTTCATCTGGATCCGCGCCTCGGTCCCGCGCCTGCGCTACGACCAGCTGATGCGCTTCGGCTGGAAGGTGCTGCTGCCGGTCGCGACGATCAACGCCGTCATCACCGCACTGTTGGTGGTCTGGATCTAGTGGCCCGATGAGCCCGCAGCCACTCGACACCGTCAAGGGCTTCGCCGTCACCTTCCGGCAGCTCTTCAAGAAGCCGATCACGCAGCAGTACCCGGAGTACAAGCGCCCGCTCTACCCGCGCTTCCGTGGCCGCCATCGGCTGCATCGCCACGAGAACGGCCTGGAGAAGTGCGTCGGCTGCTCGCTCTGCGCCGCCGCCTGTCCTGCGGACTGCATCCGCGTCGTCGCGGCCGAGAACACGCCTGACAACCGTGTCTCCGCCGGCGAGCGCTACGCGCGCATCTACGAGATCAACATGAGCCGCTGCATCTTCTGCGGCTACTGCGAGCTCGCCTGCCCGTTCGACGCGATCACGCTCGGGAACGAGTTCGAGCTGTCGGAGTATTCGCGTGACGACCTCGTCTACACGAAAGACATGCTGCTGGCCGAGCCGATCAAACGAGTGCCGATTCAGGATCCGGCCATCTACGACACGCCGATCCCGTACTACAAGGAACACAGCTAGTGCTCATCGCGTCTGCAGGCAACGTCCTCGTCTGGATGGTGTGGATCGTGGCCGCGTTCGCGTGCCTCGGCTCCGGCGTCGCCGTCGTCTCGTTCTCGAGCCCGTTCTACTCGGCGCTCGGGCTGATC
The DNA here is from genome assembly GCA_036526315.1 of Gaiellaceae bacterium. Lineage (GTDB taxonomy): Bacteria > Actinomycetota > Thermoleophilia > Gaiellales > Gaiellaceae > 3-1-20CM-4-69-9. Next base: position 13,183 of record DATCYR010000022.1, read on the forward strand.
GGCAACCTCGGCTCGCTCGCCGTGCTGTACCTGCTGTTGAGCGCCGAGTTCGTCGCCGCCGCGCAGGTGCTCGTCTACGCCGGCGCGGTGATGGTGATGTTCCTGTTCGTCATCGCCTACATCGGGCCGAGGAGCGAGTCGCCCTGGGCCGGCGGACCGAGCTGGCAGGCCGTCGGTGCGGTCCTCGCGTCGGGCGCGGTGTTCATCGAGATCGTCGTCGTGATCGGGCTGAAGGCGAGCGGCCAGCTGTCGCATTCCGAGCACGTCGACGGGACGTTCGGGACGCCGGCCTACATCGGCCGGCTGTTCCTGACCGACCACCTGCTCGCGTTCGAGATCACCTCGATCGTCCTGCTCGTGGCCGCCGTCGGCGGCGTCGTCCTCGGTGCCCATTCACGCCGGAGCGCCGAGGAGGTTCCGTCCCTGTGATCGCGCTGCTCGGGCCGGAGATCGCGTGGTATCTCGGCGTTGCCGCCTTCCTCTTCGCGACGGGCGCCTTCGGCGTGCTGCTGCGCCGTAACCCGCTGATCGTCCTGCTCTCGCTCGAGATCATGCTCAACGGCGCGAACCTCGCCCTGATCGGGTTCTCGCGCAACCTCGGCGACGGCGGCGGCCAGATCTTCGCGCTCGCGGTGATGGCCGTCGCGGCCTCGGAGGTCGTCGTCGGCCTCGGCCTCGTCGTCGCGCTCAACCGCAAGCGCATCACCCTCGACGTCGACCGGCTCAACACACTGCGCGGCTGATGGTCTGGGGCGCCTGGATCTGCCTGCTGTCGCCGCTCGTGGCCGCGTGCGCGATCACCGTCGGCGGGACGCATCTGTCGCGTCGTGCGGCCGGCTGGCTCGCGACGTCGTCGTGCGTCGTCGCCTTTGCCGGCGCCGTCGCGTCGTTCGTCGGGCTGCTGACGCACACCGCCTCGGACCGCCAGTTCATCTCGACGGCGTGGACCTGGATCAGCGGCGGCAGGTACCAGTCGGGCCTGAGCGTGATCGTCGACCCGCTCTCGGTGTTCATGATGCTGATCGTCGCCGGCGTCGGCGGGCTGATCGTCTGGTACTCGATCGGCTACATGGACGGCGACGACGAAGAGCGCCGCTACTTCGCGTACATGGCCCTCTTCGTGTTCTCGATGCTCCTGCTCGTCCAGAGCGGCAACCTGATCCTGCTGCTCGCCGGCTGGGGCATGGTCGGGCTCTCGTCGTACCTGCTCATCGGCTACTGGCACCAGCGTCCGACCGCGGTCGCGGCGGCGAAGAAGGCGTTCGTGATGAACGCCATCGGCGACGCGACGATGGCACTTGCGCTGTTCCTGCTGATCCAGCAGGGGAACTCGCTCGAGTTCGGCGTCCTCGGCGGCGACTTCAGCTCGACCGTCGCCAACCTCGTCGCGCTCGGTCTGCTCGGCGGCGCCGTCGCGAAGTCGGCGCAGATCCCGCTCCACACGTGGCTCCCGGACGCGATGGAAGGCCCCACGCCGGTCAGCGCGCTGATCCATGCCGCGACGATGGTGACGGCCGGCGTCTACCTGATCGTCCGCACGCACGCGATCTTCGAGCAGGCGCCGAAGGTCGCCGACGTCGCGGCCGGCCTCGGCGCGGCGACGCTGCTGGTAGCCGGGCTGATCGCCCTCGTTCAGGTCGACATCAAGCGCGTGATCGCGTACTCGACGATGTCGCAGATCGGCTACATGTTCGTCGGCGCCGGCATCGGCTCGTACCCGAACGCGATGTTCCATCTGATGACGCACGCCTTCTTCAAGGCGCTGCTCTTCATGACCGCCGGGATCGTCATCCACGCGCTGACGGACGAGCAGGACATCCGCAAGATGGGCGGGCTGCGGCAACTCGCGCCGAAGACGTACTGGGCGTTCCTCGTCGGGTCGCTCGCGCTCGTCGGGATCTTCCCCTTCGCGGGTTTCTTCTCGAAGGACTCGATCCTCGCCGCGGCGATGGCGAAGGGCGGCGCGTTCGGCTACATCCTCTGGGCGGCCGGACTGGCCGGCACGTTCCTGACGGGCCTCTACACGTTCCGGCTGCTGTTCGTCGTCTTCTGGGGCGAGCCGAGCGCGTTCGTGCGCGAGCACTTCCATCCGCTCGGCCGCGACGTCGTCGCCTTCTCGCTGGCGATCCCCGTCGGCATCCTCGGCGTCCTGTCGGTCGTCGGCGGCTGGATCCAGTTCTCGCCGTGGTGGCATCCCGTCGAGACGTGGCTGCAGACCGTCGCCGAGCCGATCGTCTCGCCCGCGTCGTGGCAGGAGTGGACCTCGATCGCGTTGTCGCTCCTGCTCGGGCTGACCGGCATCGGCGTCGCATGGGCGATCTACGGCGCTCACCGTGTCGCCGTTCCACGCATCGCCTGGGCGCAGCGGACGCTCGAGCACAAGTTCTACTTCGACGAGGCGTACGACGCGCTGTTCTACGCGCCGGCGGTCTTCCTCGCGAACTTCCTGCGCCGTGGCGTCGAGCAGCCGCTGATCGCCGACAGCGGCCGCGACCTCGGCGACGACACGCGCGATCTCGGCGGCATCGTCGCCCGCGCGCAGACGGGTCTCGTGCGCACGTACGCGCTCGCAATCGCGACCGGCGTCGCCGTCCTCGCCATCGTCTTCGTGATCGTCAAATGACGACCCTCCTGATCTGTCTCCCGCTCGCCGCCGCCCTGATCGTCTGGGTGCTGCCGCTGAACCCCGTCTCGGCCGGCTCGCTGTCGCTGCTGGCGGCGCTGGCCGAGGTCGGCGTCTGGATCCAGCTGGTCGTCCGCTACGACTTCTCGAAGGGCGGGCTCCAGTTCTCGGAGCAGCACACCTGGATCAAAGACCTCGGCGTCTCCTACCACGTCGGCGTGTACGGCTTCTCCGTGTGGCTGATCGGTCTGACGGTCGTCGTGCTCGCGGCCGCGATCGCCTACGCCTTCTGGGCCGGCCGCGAGCGCACGCGCGCGTACATGGGTCTCATGCTCTTCCTGACCGGAGCGATCGTGGGCGTGTTCACCGCACAGGATCTGCTCCTCTTCTACGCGTTCTTCGAGGCGATGCTGATTCCGCTGTACATCCTCGTCGGCGTATGGGGCGGGCCCGGGAGGCTCGGCGCGACGCTGAAGTTCGTGCTGTACACGATGGCCGGGTCGCTGCTGATGCTCGCCGCGATCATCGCGTACGGGCTCTCCCAGGGAACCTTCGATCTCGTCGCGATCAACCCGGTGTCGAGCGACTGGCTCTTCCTCGGCTTCGTCGCCGCCTTCGCGATCAAGGCGCCGCTCTTCCCGCTCCACGGATGGCTTCCCGACGCGTACCGCGAGTCGTCGCCGGAGGTCGCGGCCGTCCTGTCGGGCGTCGTCTCGAAGGCGGCCGCCTACGGCTTCCTCCGCATCGCGATCACGAAGTTCCCCGGGCCGGCGCACGACTTCAGGGTGCCGATCCTCGCGCTTGCGACGGTCAGCCTGATCTACGGCTCACTGCTCGCCTTCCGTGCGCCGGACATGCGCGGCGTCGTCGCGTACTCCTCCCTCGCACAGATGGGGCTGATCACCATGGGCGTGTTCGCGGTCAACGACCTCGGCCTCGACGGCTCCGTGCTGCAGATGGTGAACCACGGCCTCGTCTCCGCGACCCTGTTCCTGATCGTCGGGATGATCGAGCGCCGCACGCTCACCGGCGAGCTCGGACGGCTGGGCGGCATGGCGCGGGGCCGGCCCGCGCTCGCGACCGTGCTGCTGACCGCCGGCGTGATCGCGCTGGCGGTGCCGCTCTCGTCGGCGTTCGCAGGCGAGTTCCTGATCCTCGCCGGCATCTTCCAGCGCGGCTGGGGCTGGGCCGTCGCCGGCGCGGTCGCGATCGTGCTGGCCGCGATGTACGTGTTACGGCTGATCTCGGCAGTGCTGCACCGTGACGTCGGCCCCGCTGTGTCCGAGTCGGCGCTCGACCTCCGTCCGGCCGAGCTCGGCGTGACCGTGCCGCTGCTCGTGTGCCTGCTCGCGCTCTCGGTGTGGCCGGCCGCGATCACCCAGCACTCGTTCCGCGGCGATCACGGAGCGTTCGACGTGGCGGAGCAGTTCAAGTGATCCCGAGGCCGCACGTCGACTGGTTCGCGCTGGCGCCGGTCAACTCGCTGCTCGTCGCGACCGGCATCGCGCTCCTCTGCGCGGTGCTCGTCCCGCGCCGAGGGCGGAAGGGAGCCGCCGGCCTCGCGTGCGCGCTCGGCTACGCGGCAGCCTTCGGCTTCGCGATTGCGCTCTACGTCAAGTCACCGCATCCCGAGGGCGTGGTCGCGAACGCCTTCGACCGCGACCGCCTGACGGCGCTGGCGACGATGATCGTGGCCGCGACCGGCTTCCTGACCGTTGCCGTGGCGTATCGCGAGCGCGCCCGCGAGGACCACACGGCCGAGTACTACGCCCTGCTGGCCGCGGCCGGGGCCGGCATGTGCTTTTTCGTCGGCGCGAACAACCTGATGACGCTGTTCCTCGCGCTCGAGTGGTTCTCGATCTCCCTCTACATCCTCTGCGCGATCGACCGCGACCGGATCGGCGGGCTCGAGGCTGCGCTGAAGTACCTCGTCATCGGCAGCTTCGGCTCGGCGGTGCTGCTCTTCGGGTCGGCGCTCGTCTACGGCGCGACCGGGAAGCTCGACTTCGCCGGAATCGCGGCCGCCGGCGCGCAGCACGACGTCCTGCTCCTGTTCGGGCTCGCGATGCTGATCGCGGGGCTGAGCTTCAAGGCGTCCGCCGCGCCGTTCCACCAGTGGACGCCGGACGTCTACGAAGGCGCGCCGACGCCGGTCACGGGCTTCATGGCCGCCGCCACCAAGACGGCCGCGCTCGTCGTGATGCTGCGCGTGCTCGTCACCGCCTTCCCCGCGAACGCGCACCTCTGGACGGTCGCCGTCGCCGTCATCTCCGTGTGCTCGCTCGTGATCGGGAACTTCGCGGCGCTCGTGCAGCGCGGGGTGAAGCGAATGCTTGCCTACTCGTCGGTGTCGCAGGCCGGGTTCATGCTGATCGGGATCGCCGCGAACTCCTCGCTCGGAGGGCAGGCGCTCCTCTACTACCTGATCCCGTACACGGCGATGTCGATCGGCGCGTTCGCCGTCGTCGCAGCGCGCGAGCGCGAGCTCGGCGTGCCGGTCACGTTCGAGAACATGGCCGGGTTCGGCTGGGAGCGCCCCCTGTTCGGCGTCGCGATGTGGGCGTTCATGCTCGGCTTCGCCGGGTTCCCGCTGACCGGCGGTTTCGTCGGGAAGTTCTACGTCTTCTCGGCCGCGTACCGGCACGGGTGGACGTGGCTCGTGATCGTCGGCGTCCTCGCGACGCTCGTCAGCCTCTACTACTACCTCGGTCTCGTGCGCGCGATGTTCATGCGCCGGACCGAGGACCTGCAGCTGGCGCCGATCGGCGGCTCACCGCCGCGCGAGGCGCTGCTGCAGACCGTGACTGTCACATGCCTCGTCGTGACGGTCGGCTCGTTCTTCGCCGTGCAGCCGCTGATCGACCTCTGCCGGCACGCCGTCGACTCGCTGCCCTTCTAGGCAGATTCCGGAATCGCCGCGACCTCGGGCGCCGGCTCACTCGCGCTCGTGCGGAGCGCCCGTGCGGCCCACCCCGGGAGCCACCAGTTCCAGCGGCCCATCAGCGTCACGAGCGCCGGGACGAGGAGCGCGCGAATCACGGTCGCGTCGAAGATGATCCCGGCGGCGAGGCCGATGCCGAACTGCTTGATGTCCGTCCCCGGGCTCGACGAGAGGACGAGGAAGGCGAACATCAGCACGAGCGCGGCGCTCGTCACGAGCTTGCCCGTGCGCGCGAGCCCGAGCTGGATCGCCACCTTCGTCTCGCCCGTCTCGTCGTAGGCCTCGCGCATGCGCGTGAGCATGAAGACCTCGTAGTCCATCGAGAGGCCGTACAGGAACGCGAAGATCATCAGCGGTATCCACGGAATGATCGATTGCGTCGCCGGCACGCCCCAGATCGCCTGCGAGCCGTGGCCCTGCTGGAAGATGAACACGATGATCCCGTAGGCGGCGCCGAGCGACACGAGGTTGAGGATCACCGCTTTCAGCGGCAGCAGCAGCGAGCGGAACGCGCGGGCGAGCAGCACGTAGGTCAGCAGGACGACGAACAGGAGCACGTACGGGAAGTTGCCGTAGACGGCGTGCACGAAGTCGCGATCCTCCGGCGCCACGCCGCCCAGGCTCGCGCCCGCGGGCAGCGCGTCCTTCACGCGGGTGATCGTCCCGCGAACCGCCTTGCTCGAGCCGTCGTCGGTCGGGATCGCCTCGACGAGCGAGAGGCCGTCCTTCGTCCAGCCGGCGCCGGACGGCGCAGCCGCGCCGACGACGCCGGGGACGTCCTGCACGGTTTTGACGACCTGCTCCGCCTGGCTCGTCGGCGTCAGGATCACGAAGGGCTTGTGCGCGCCCGGCGAGATGCCGGCGGCGGCCAGAGCCTGCCGGCCCGCGATCGCGTCGCCCTTGCCGGGAAAGTCCTTGGCCTGCGCCTCGCTCGGGTTGAGCTGGATGCCGTAGAAGAGCAGCACGCCGACGATGGCCATGCCGACGAGGGCCACCGGCCACGGGCGGCGCACGACGAAGCTCCCCCAGCGGCCCCACCAGCTCGTCTCGGGATCGCTCACGGCGACGAGACGCTTCGGCATCACACGCAGCCGGTTGATCCGCGGCCCGAGCACGGACAGCAGCGCCGGCAGCAGCGTGATCGACACGATCACCGACACTGCCGGAATGAGCATGCCGCCGATCCCGATCGAGCGGATGAACGGCAGCGGCAGGATGACCATGCTGAGCAGGCCGACCGCGACCGTCGATCCGGAGACGATCACCGAGCGGCCGGCGTGCGTCATCGTCTCGACGAGCGCCGTCTCGGTGTCCTCGCCCGCGGCCAGCTCCTCGCGGAAGCGGAAGATCATCAACAGGGCGTAGTCGATCGCGACGCCGAGGCCGACGAGCGCGATCAGGAACTGGACGACGATCGAGACGTTGGTGATGTACGTGAGGCCCCAGACGAGCGTGAACGTGTTCAGGATCGCTGCCAGCGCGATGGCCAGCGGCATCGCCACCGCGGGCGCCGTGCCGAAGACGAAGAGGAGGATCACGAGCGCGCCGGCGCCGCCAACCAGCGCCTCGGTCAGGACGCTCGGCCCGCTGCCGCCCCCGCTCGAAGCGTCCTGCAGCGGGAAGAGCCCGGTCAGGTGCGTCGTCACGCCCGGCGGGGCGTTCGCCGCGAGCGCGCCGCGCACCTCGTCGATGTGGACGTCCTCCGTGAAGTTGTTCTGGCCGGCCGGGTAGATCGTGGCGAACGCGGTCTGCCGGTCCTTCGAGAGGTACATCGCGTTGTGCGTGTTCCAATAGGAGGCGACGCGCGAGCCCGCGTTCACGGCCGCGGCACGATCGATTGCCGGCTGCAGATTCTCCTTCGTGATGTCGCCGTTCGCGTGGAAGACTGCGACGAACGGCGGGCGCTCGCCCGTCCCGAAGGTCTTGAGCACCTTCTGGTTCGTCTCGTACGCCGAGTAGCCGGGGATCGAGAACGACTCGTACCAGCGGTTGGACACCTTCGCGGCGGAGTACGCACCGAAGATGGTCAGGACGACCCAGAGCGCGACGACGATGCCGCGCCGACGGTGAACTGCGTGGGCGAGACGCTCGAGCACAGACCGAGTTTGCCGGGACCTAGGGTGGCTAGGTGACCGGTTCCCCGGCGTCCTTCGGTGCGGTTAGCCGCACCACCGCGCGTGCCGGCAGCACGGCGCCGAGCAAAGCCGCTGCATAGAGCAGCAAACAGAGGACGACGGCCGAAACGGCGAGTCGCGGGACGCCGCCGACGACAGCCGGGCTGCGAAGCGCCGCGCTGAGGACGAGCAGCACCATGCCGCCCGCGGCGAGGAGCGGCCGGACACCGCCGCACCGCGCCTCCAGCGCGTCGCCGTAGCACTCGAGCGCGAGCACGAACGCGGCCGGGATCGCGGTCAGCACGAACGCGAAGGCAACGCCGTGAGCACCCGCGAGGTCGGCGACGAAGGCGATCAGCGCGAGCAGGGCCGGGAGCGCTCGGCGGGCCATCCCCGACAAGCTTCGCCTTGCCCTCGGACGTTCCTTTACGTTTTCCCGGCCCAGTCAAAATCGAAGGCTGGGGTCAGGCCCTGCGGGCCCAGACCCCGGGGCGAGACCCGAAGGGAGAGCAATGGCCGAAGGAACGCTGACCTGGCTCGGACACGCCTCGTTCCGCCTCGACACGCCCGGCGGCAAGCGCGTCTACGTCGACCCCTGGCTCGACAACCC